>VGHJ01000017.1 GCA_016868295.1 Betaproteobacteria bacterium
GCAGCGGCTTGTCTTGATGATCCACTGCCCGGGCCGGGGAGCCGAAATCGATCCATCCGGCAGGCAACCGAGTCGTCCAGCCCTTCAGACGTACGTTCTGGAGCAGGCATGACAGGCAGGTCATGGCAGCCGAAAGCGGCGGATTTACATCCGGTTACAACCAGTCGATCCCGGGAAAAACCTCGCTTACATCTTGGGCGGATAGTGGCAGCCGTCCCATATCGAGGAGGTTGCCATGAAGTCCATTCTAGCGTTGATCACTTTGCTGGCGCTGTCCGCCCAGGCTGCTTTCGCCGACGGCGGCTTCGAGGATGTACGCGCGCGGCTCTTCAACGAGTTCAGGAACATCGAGTCCGTCTCGCACCGGGAGCGGATCGCGATCCTGCAGGAAGCCGAAGCCTGCATCCAGGCGGCGACGAACCGCGAGCAATACCGCATCTGCGAGGAGCGTGAGAACGCCGCCCGGGAGCGGAGCAACGACAAGGCGAAAGCCAGCCGTCAGGCGCTCAAGGCCCGGGTGGAGCAGATGCGCCAGTCGTTCGCAATGAACCGACCCTGAGGTTTCGCCCTCCGGCCGGCGCCGGACGGGCCGGAGAAAAGTCAGTCGCCACGACACGGCGATAGCGCCGCCCATGCCGTAACAATCCCGTCACATTGCGTAAATAAACTTCGCTCCGCATACACGGAAAAGGAGCGAAGAGATGAAGCAGCACATCGGGCGCGCGGTGCCGGCGCTGGTCCTCGGCCTGGTGGCCGCGGGGGTGGTCCAGGCCCAGTCGAACGTCGTCAGGATCGACGGTTCTTCCACGGTTTACCCGATCACCGAGGCGGTGGCGGAGGAGTTCCAGAAGGCGGAGAAGAACGCCATCAAGGTCACCGTCGGCATCTCCGGCACGGGCGGCGGCTTCAAGAAGTTCTGCCGCGGCGAGATCGACATCGCCGGCGCCTCGCGCCCCATCCTGAAGAAGGAGATGGAGGCCTGCGCCGCCGCCGGCCGAACGCGAGATTTCCGATGCCGGCGGCGCCTGGGGCAGGGCCTTCGTCGATCTCCACCGCCTGCTGCGCGAGCAGCAGAAGGCGCGCGCGCGCATCGAGGCCGACCTCGAGGTGTTCAGCCGGGCGGCCGAAGCCTCGCCCGACGGTCTGGTGTTCCTCGACGCCGAGGACCGCATCGCCTGGCGCAACCGCGTCGCCGAGCAGCACCTCGGCCTGCATGGCGAGCGCGATGCCGGCCTGCCGGTGGCCAACCTGATCCGCCTGCCCGGCTTCGCCGACTTCCTCGCCCGGGCCAGGGCGGGGGAATCGCTCGCCTATCGGCCGCAGGAGAGGAAGGGCAAGGCGTATTCCGTCGAGGCCATCCGCTTCGGCACGGACCGCAAGCTGCTGATCAGCACGGACGTCTCGCACATCGAGCGGGCGGAGAACATGCGGCGCGATTTCGTCGCCAACGTCTCGCACGAGCTGCGCACGCCGCTGACGGTGATTTCCGGCTACATCGAGCACATGCACGACGATGCCGCGCCGGATCCGGCCGAATGGAAGCGGCAGATGGAGATGGTGAACGATCAGGCCGGGCGCATGCTGCGCCTGGTGGACGATTTGCTCACGCTTTCGAGGCTGGAGGACGACACGCAGCCGCCGGGCGAGGAGGAATTCGACGTGCGCGACCTCATCTACGACATTTCCGCGGAGGGCCGGCGGCTCTCCGGCGGGCGCCACTCGATCACCTGCGAGGTGGCGCCGACGCTGCTCAAGGGCAGCCGCGAGGAACTGCGCAGCGCCTTCTCCAACCTGGTCAGCAATGCCGTGCGCTACACGCCCGAGGGCGGCCGCATCGTGCTGCACTGGGCCCTGCGCGAGGGCAAGGGCGTCTTCAGCGTCGAGGACAGCGGCATCGGCATCCCCGAGGAGCACATCCCGCGCCTGACCGAGCGCTTCTACCGCGTCGACCGCGGCCGCTCGCGCGCTTCCGGCGGCACGGGGCTGGGGCTGGCCATCGTCAAGCACATCCTGCTGCGCCACCAGGCCGCGCTGGAAATCGGTTCGGTGGCCGGGGCGGGCAGCACGTTCGCCGCGGTCTTTCCGGCCTGGCGCCTGCGCCCCCTCGGCGAAGCCCGTTCCTGATTCATCCGCCTCTCTGAAACACCTTTGACTTGTATCAAGGGCCAAACGCCCTGCGCCAAGTAGCTTCATCCTTCTTTTTTTCGCAATTTCTCAGTGGGGTAAGGCAAATGGCAGCAGTCATGCCGGCGCCGGCGTCGAGCCGGCTCCTGATGTCGGGCAACGAGGCCGTGGCGCGCGCGGTGTGGGAGGCGGGGACGAAGGTCTGCGCCGGCTATCCGGGCACGCCGGCCACCGAGATGCTGGAGCAGCTCTCGACCTATCCCGACATGTACACCGAGTGGTCGGTGAACGAGAAGGTGTCGCTGGAAGTGGCCATCGGCGCCTCGATGATGGGCTCGCGCGCCTTCAGCGCCATGAAGCACGTCGGCCTCAACGTCGCTTCCGACGCGCTCATGACCGTCACCCTGACAGGTGCCGAGGGTGGCCTCGTCATTGCCGTGGCCGACGACGTCGGCATGTCCTCCTCGCAGAACGAGCAGGACTCGCGCTTCTGGGGCCGCTTCGCCCACGTGCCCATGCTCGAGCCGGCCGACTCGCAGGAGGCCTACGACATGGCGCGCTACGCCTTCGAGCTCTCCGAGGAATACCAGGTGCCGGTGATTCTGCGCCTGACTTCGCGCATCTGCCACGTCAAGGGACTGGTGAAGGTCGGCAGCCGCGTCGAGCACAAGGCCAAGGGCTTCAGCAAGAACGCCGAGCGCTGGGTCATGGTGCCCGGCCATGCCAAGCGCCGCATCCCGCTGATGCTTGCCCGCGAACAGGAGCTGAAGCGCCTCTCCGACCAGACGCCGCTCAACGTGTTGGAGCCGGGCAGCGACCGCCGCGTCGCCTTCGTCACCAGCGGCCCGGCCTACATGCACGTGCGCGAGTCCTTCCCCGACGCGCCGGTGCTGAAACTCGGCCTCTCCTACCCCTGGCCGCTGGAGAAGGTGGCGAAACTCGCGGAAATGGCCGACACCGTGGTAGTGGTGGAGGAAGTCGAGCCGATTCTGGAGACCGAACTCAAGGCCGCCGGATTCAGCGTGCACGGCAAGGATTTCCTGCCGCGCATCGGCGAGCTCGCCCCCGAGGTACTCCAGCCTGCCGTCGAGCGCCTGCTGCGCAAGGAAGCCGCGCCCGCGCCGGCCGGCACTGCCGGAGTGCTGGCAAATGCGCCGCCGCTGTTCCCGCGCCCGCCCACCCTGTGCGCCTCCTGCCCGCACATGGGCATCTACTACACGCTGTCGCAGCTGAAGAACCTGACCATCTCGGGCGACATCGGCTGCTACACGCTGGGCGCCGGCCACCCGTGGAACTCGCTCGACTCGACCATCTGCATGGGCGCCTCGATGGGCGTGGCGCTGGGCATGGACAAGGGCCGCGGCGAGGCGGACAGGAACAAGCGCATCCTCGCCGTCATTGGCGACTCGACCTTCATGCACATGGGCATGCAGGGACTGCTCGACATAACCTACAACCGCGGCAACGTCACCGTGCTGCTGCTCGACAACGGCACGGTGGGCATGACCGGCGGCCAGAACACGCCGGCCAATGGCCGCGACATCCACGGCCAGCAGGCGCCGCGCGTCGATTTCCCGAAGCTGATCGAGGCGCTCGGCGTCAAGCCCGAGCGCATCAAGGTGGTTGACCCCTACGAGCTGCCGGTGCTGTTCAAGACGGTGCGCGACGAAACCAAGATCGACGACGTTTCGGTCATCATCGCCAACCGCCCCTGCGTGCTGACCGAGGACTTCAAGCCCTTCCGGCCCTACATGGTCGAGGAGGACAAGTGCACCGGCTGCGGCAACTGCGTCGAGGTCGGCTGCCCGGCCATCCACGTCACGCGACGCGAGAAGGCGGTGAAGCCTTCCGGCAAGGAAGTCGACCTTGCCTTCACCCGCATCGACAGCATCGCCTGCACCGGCTGCGGCCTGTGCGTGCAGCCCTGCGCGCCCGAGGCCATCGTGCATTTCGAGCCGGTGCGCCCGCTCATCAACATCCAGCCCGCCTGAGGACGCCATGCCGAACACGACGAACATTCTGGTTTGCGGCATCGGCGGCCAGGGCGTCATGACCGCCACCGAGATCCTCTCCGAGGCGGCCATCGCCGAGGGCCACGACGTGAAGAAGACCGAGGTTGCCGGCATGTCTCAACGCGGCGGCGTCGTCACCTCGCACCTGCGCTTCGGGCCGAAGGTGCTCTCGCCGCAGATCGCGCCGGGCACCGCCGACGTGCTGCTCGGCTTCGAGGCGGCCGAGGCGCTGCGCTGGGCGCACTATCTCAAGCCCGGCGCCCTGGCGCTGGTGAACGACGCGCGCCTGGTGCCGCCCATCGTCGAACTGGGCCTGTTCAAGTACCCGGACGACCCGATCGGCGAGATGCGCGCCCGCGGCGTGCGCACGGTTTCCTTCGACGCCGCCAGCATCGCCCGCGACCTCGGCGACCTGCGCCTCGGCAACACCGTCATGCTGGGAGCCATCGCCGACCAGCTGCCCTTCTCGGCCGAGGTGCTGCTCGACTGCATCGTCAAGCGCTTCGCGCGCAAGGGCGAGCAGGTGGTGGAAGCAAACCGCAAGGCCTTCGCCGCCGGCCGCGCCGCCGCCGCGCAGGCCACCGCCCCGGCCACGGCTTAAGGTCAACCGCATTTAGCACAGAGGACACAGAGGACACAGAGACACAGAGACACAGAGGGGAAACAACTGTTTTTCTCTGTGCCCTCCGTGCCTCTGTGCTCTCTGTGTTGAAAGCGGTTTTCAGCGGTAAAATACGCGTGCTTGCGGAGCCCCTCGGCTCCGCGCTCATTTTCGCCTCACCATGACCGCAAAGATCCTCGACGGCAACGCCCTCTCCGCCAAACTCCGCGAATCCCTCCGCCACCGCGCGGCCGAGCTGGCCGCCCAGGGGTTCAAGCCCGGACTGGCGGTGATCCTGGTCGGCGAGAACCCGGCTTCCCAGGTGTACGTCCGCAACAAGATCAAGGCCTGCGAGGCGGTCGGCGTGCACTCCGAGAAATACGAGTTCCCCGCCGACACGCCGCCGGAAAAGGTGCTGAAGAAGATCGCCGCGCTGAATGCCGACCCGAAGATCCACGGCATCCTGGTGCAGTTGCCCCTGCCGCCGCAGTTCGACGAGGACGAAGTGCTCGAGGCCGTATCCGCCGAGAAGGACGTCGACGGCTTCCATGCCGAGAACGTCGGCCTGCTGGCGCAGGGCAACCCGCGCTTCATCTCGTGCACGCCCTACGGCGTCATGGAAATGCTGAGTTCGGAAGGCATCTCGCTCCGCGGCAAGGAGGCGGTGGTGGTCGGCCGCAGCAATATCGTCGGCAAGCCGATGACCCTGCTGCTCATCGGCGCCAGCGCCACCGTCACGGTCTGCCACTCGCAGACGAAGGACCTCGCCTTCCACACCCGCCGCGCCGACGTGCTCGTCGCCGCGGTGGGCAAGGCGAAGATGATCACCGGCGACATGGTCAAGCCGGGCGCGGTGGTCATCGACGTCGGCATCAACCGTTTGCCGGACGGTAAATTGTGCGGCGACGTGGATTTCGAAACGGCGAAGGAAGTCGCTTCGCTCATCACCCCGGTGCCGGGCGGCGTGGGTCCGATGACCATCACCATGCTGCTCGCCAACACCATCGAGAGCGCGGACCGCGCTGCTGGAAAATAGGAAAGGAAAGACAATGACCAAGCATCCCCTCGTCGGCATCGTCATGGGCTCGGATTCCGACTGGCCCGTCATGAAGGCCTGCGCCGAGACGCTGAAGAGCTTCGGCGTGCCATACGAAGCGAAAGTCCTCTCGGCGCACCGCACGCCGGATGCGGCGCTCGACTACGCCAGCATGGCGGCCGGGCGCGGCATCAAGGTGCTGATCGGCGCGGCGGGCGGCGCGGCGCACCTCGCCGGCGTGCTGGCGGCGAAGACCGAACTGCCGGTGCTCGCCGTGCCGATGCCCTCCAAGCACCTGCAGGGGCTGGATTCGCTGCTCTCCATGGTGCAGATGCCCGGCGGCATTCCCGTCGCCACCTTCGCCATCGGCGAGGCCGGCGCCACCAACGCGGCCCTGTTCGCCGTCGCCATGATGGCGCTCTCCGACGCCGAGCTGGCGAAGAAGCTGTCCGATTTCCGCGTGCGTCAGACCGAGAAGGTGCTGGCGAAGAACCTGCCGGAAGTCTGATTCCGCCATCAGGCGCCGTGCTGCGCAGACTGACTTTTGCCGGCGCCCCCGATGACACCTGATATCGAACGCGCCGTCGCGCTGCTCAGGCGCGGCGAGTTGGTCGCCTTCCCCACCGAAACCGTCTACGGCCTCGGCGCAGACGCCGCCAATGCGTCCGCCGTGGCGAAGATCTTCGCCGCCAAGGGCCGCCCGGCCGACCACCCACTCATCGTGCACCTGCCCTCGGCGGCGCACCTCTCGCGCTGGGCGCGCGAAACTCCCGCCGAGACGGAAGCGCTCGCCGCCGCCTTCTGGCCCGGCCCGCTGACCCTGATCCTGAAGCGCCGCCCCGAGGTGTCCGATGCCGTCACCGGCGGCCAGGACACCGTCGGCCTGCGCGTGCCGGGCCACCCGCTGGCGCTGGAACTCCTGCAAGCCTTCGACGGCGGCATTGCCGCGCCCTCGGCCAACCGCTTCGGCCGCATCAGCCCGACCACCGCCGATCACGTGCGCGAGGAGTTCGGCGGCCGCGTGCCGCTGGTGCTCGACGGCGGTGCCTGCCCGGTCGGCATCGAGTCGACCATCCTCGACCTCTCGCGCGGCACGCCGGTGCTGCTGCGCCCCGGTTCGATCGGCCCGGCCGATCTCGCGCGCGTGCTCGGCCGCGTGCCGGAGACGGCGCCGCAGGCCGACGCGCCGCGCGTGTCGGGTTCGTTGGAAGCCCACTACGCGCCGCGCACGCCGCTCGCGCTGGTGTCCTCCGACGGCCTGCTCTTCGCCCTGAGGAATGCCCTGGTGGCGGGCGAGCGGGTGGCGGTGCTGGCGCCGACCGCCCAGGCCATCACGCACGACCTCGTCACCTGGAAGCAGGTGCCGGCCGAACCGGCCGGCTTCGCCCACGATCTGTACGCCAGCCTGCGCGCGCTGGATGCCCTCGGCTGCGCCCGCATCCTCGTCCAGCAGCCCCCCGCCGGCGAGGCCTGGCTGGCCGTCAACGACCGCCTGCGCCGCGCCGCGGCCGGCGCCGGCGAGGACGACGAGACCTGAGGTTTCCTCCCTCTCCCCTCGGGGAGAGGGCCGCCCTCCATTCCCCCTCGCCCCGCTTGCGGGGAGAGGGTCGGGGAGAGGGGAAATCTGGCAGCCTCTCCTCAAAACCGGCTATAATCCGCCCCTCTTTCGGGCCGGTAGCTCAGCTGGGAGAGCGTCGCGTTCGCAATGCGAAGGTCGGGAGTTCGATCCTCCTCCGGTCCACCAGAATACCAAAGCCAGCTTCACGCTGGCTTTTTCACGTCCACCGCCGACCTGCGCGGACTGACTATTCCTACTGGTTTTCTTCCGGCAGCAGCGCCACGAGCATGGCGACCATGTCCGGATCGAGGTCGAAGCCGGGTTCCTGGTCGGGGTTGATGGAGATCGACAGGCCGGCGCCCATGCGCCGCAGGATCCAGGACAGCTCGACCAGCATGCCGCCGCCGTAGTCGGGGAAGTGGGCGAGGAAATCCCGCGCGCGGGAGGGATCGGAGAACAACACCAGCACGCGTTCGCCTTCCTCGACGCTGACCACCAGCGGGTCGGCCAGCGTCGAGGACTGGAAGCCGGCGATCTGCCGCTTGTCGTCCCTGACGGGCAGGAACACATGCTCGTCGATGAGGCGGCGCGCGAACTGTTCCGCCTCGAGGGCGCCGGCGTGGAATTCCAGCAGCAGCGCCTCGAGGGCGTTGCGCGCGCCGTCCTGTGCAGACTGACTTTTCACGGCGTCAGGGCGAAATCGTCGGCGAGCGGCCTTGCCGGCATGTGGTAGGCGACCGGCCCGTCGGGCAGGCCGTCGACGAACTGGCGCACGAAGGGGTCGGTCGAGCTGCGGATCTCGTCGGGCGTGCCCTGCGCGACGATCCTCCCGTCCGAGATGAAGCAGGCGTAGTCGACCACCTTGAGCGACTCGGCGACGTCGTAGGTGACGACGATGGAGGTGACGCCGAGCGCGTCGTTGAGGCCGCGGATCAGGTTGCCGATCTGGGTGAGCGAGATCGGGTCGAGGCCTGAGAAGGGCTCGTCGTACATGATCAGCAGCGGGTCCATGGCGATGGCGCGCGAGAGGGCGACGCGTCGCGCCATGCCGCCGGAGAGTTCGCTCGGCATGAGCGGATGGGCGCCGCGCAGGCCGACCGAGTGCAGCTTCATCAGCACCATGTCGTGGATCAGTTCGTCGGGCAGGTCGGTGCGCTCGCGCATCGGGAAGGCGATGTTCTCGAAGGTCGACAGGTCGGTAAACAGCCCGCCCTGCTGGAACATCATGCCCATCTTGCGCCGCATCTCGTAGAGGGCGTCGGTGTTCAGCTCGTGGATCACTTGGCCGTCCACCCTGACGTGGCCGGCCGCCGGGCGCAACTGGCCGCCGATGAGGCGCAGCAGCGTGGTCTTGCCGCAGCCGCTGGCGCCGAGGATGGCGACGACCTTGCCGCGCGGCACGGCGAGGTCGAGGCCCTTGAGCACTTCGAGGCTGCCATGGGAGAACTGCAGGCCGGAGATTTCGATCAGGGTGTCGGTCTGGGCGGTCATTTCATTTCCTCTTCAACGAACGTACCCCAGCTTGCGCAGGGCGTCAAACACCTTGCCGGCCAGGACGCGCTGCCCCTCGGCGTTGGGGTGCAGCGGGTCGAGCTTCAGTGCCGGATCGGAGAGGACGTCGGGCACGGCGTCGGCGATCAGCGGCACCTGCCGTTCCCTGGCCACCTCGGCGTAGAAAGGCGGGGCGGATAGATTCTGGAACACGGCGCCGGCCACGCTCGGCTTCGGCGTGGCGAGCAGCACGGGCGGCGCGTGGCGGTCCTTGGCCAGTTCGAGGATGCGGAAGAGGTCCTGGCGCGTCTGCGCCTCGGGCAGCTTGCGCAGCATGTCGTTGCCGCCCAGCGTCACCAGCGTCAGCCGCGGCGCGTGCTCGTCGAGCAGCGCCGGCAGGCGCGCCAGCGCGTCGCCGGCCGTGTTGCCGCTGACGCCGCCGTTCACGATCTTCCATCCCGTTCTATCGGCCAGGTGCGCCGGCCAGGCCTGTTCCGGCGTCAGGCTGTAGCCGGCGGTGATGCTGTCGCCCAGCGCCAGCACCACGGTGCCGGGCGGCAGCGGTTCGGCCTTCCGGGTGGAACAGCCGGCGCCGACGACGACGAGGAGGGCCAGCAGCAGCCAGCGCAGCAGGCTCATGCCGAGCGCGCCTTGCGTTTCGCCGCGGCGGCCAAGGCTTGCGCCAGGTAGCGGCCGGTGTGGCTGCCCGCCTGCTGGGCGATCGGCTCGGGCGGGCCCTCGGCGACGATGCGGCCGCCGTTCTCGCCGCCCTCGGGGCCGAGGTCGACGATCCAGTCGGCGGTCTTGATGACGTCGAGGTTGTGCTCGATGACGACGATGGTGTTGCCGTGGTCGCGCAGGCGCTCGAGCACCTTGAGCAGCATCTCGATGTCCTGGAAGTGCAGGCCCGTGGTCGGCTCGTCGAGGATGTAGAGCGTGCGGCCGGTGTCGCGCTTGGACAGCTCGAGCGCGAGTTTCACGCGCTGCGCCTCGCCGCCGGAGAGCGTGACGGCCGACTGGCCGAGTTCGATGTAGCCGAGGCCGACGTCCATCAGCGTGTCGAGCTTGCGCGCCACCACCGGCACCGATTCGAAGAAGGCGTGCGCCTGTTCCACCGTCATGCGCAGCACGTCGTGGATGGTCTTGCCCTTGTAGCGGATCTCCAGCGTCTCGCGGTTGTAGCGCTTGCCGTGGCAGACGTCGCAGGGCACGTAGAGGTCGGGCAGGAAGTGCATCTCGACCTTGATCAGGCCGTCGCCCTGGCAGGCCTCGCAGCGGCCGCCCTTGACGTTGAAGGAAAAGCGGCCCGGGCCGTAGCCGCGGCTGCGCGCTTCCGGCACGCCGGCGAAGAGCTCGCGTATCGGCGTCAGGAGGCCGGTGTAGGTGGCCGGGTTTGAGCGCGGCGTGCGGCCGATCGGCGACTGGTCGACGCTGATCACCTTGTCGAAGAACTCGAGGCCCTCGATCGCCTCGTGCGGCGCCGGCTCGGCGCTCGAGCCGTAGAGATGGCGCGCGGCGGCGGCATACAGCGTGTCGTTGATGAGGGTCGACTTGCCCGAGCCGGAGACGCCGGTGATGCAGGTGAGGAGTCCGACCGGGAGACCGAGCGAGACGCGCTTCAGGTTGTTGCCGCGCGCGTCGAGAATGCGCAATTGGCGCGCCGCGTCGGGCGCGCGGCGCCGCTTCGGCAGGGCGATGGCGCGCCGGCCCGAGAGGTAGGCGCCGGTGAGCGAGTCGGGGTGGGCGGCGATCGCGGCCGGCGTGCCCTCGGCGACGATGCGCCCGCCATGCTCGCCGGCGCCGGGGCCCATGTCGACGACGTGGTCGGCGGCGTGGATGGCCTCCTCGTCGTGCTCGACGACGATGACGGTGTTGCCGAGGTCGCGCAGCTCGGCCAGCGTGGACAGCAGGCGCGCGTTGTCGCGCTGGTGCAGCCCGATGCTGGGCTCGTCGAGCACGTACATGACGCCGGTGAGGCCGGAGCCGATCTGGCTGGCCAGCCGGATGCGCTGCGCCTCGCCGCCGGAGAGCGTGTCGGCGGCGCGGTCGAGCGAGAGGTAGTCGAGCCCGACGTTGATGAGGAAGGTCAGCCGCGCCGTGATCTCGCGCACGATCTTCTCCGCCACCTGGGCGCGCTGGCCCTCGAGGGCGAGCAGGTTGAAGAAGTCGCGCGCGGCGACCAGCGGCAGGGCATTCACCTCGGGCAGATTGCGGCCGCCGATGAGGACGTGGCGCGCCTCGCGCCGCAGGCGCGTGCCCGCGCACTCCGGGCAGGGGCGCGTGTTGAGGTATTTCGCCAGCTCCTCGCGCACGGCGACGGAGTCGGTCTCCCTGTAGCGGCGCTCGAGGTTGTGCACGATGCCCTCGAAGGCGTGTTCCCGCGTGCTCGCCCGGCCGCTCTCGGAGAGGTAGCGGAAGGCGATCTTCTCGCGGCCGGAGCCGTAGAGCACGACCTGGCGGTGCTCCTCGTCCAGGGCCTCGAAGGGCCGCTCGATGTCGAAGCCGTAGTGGGCGGCGAGGCTGGCGAGCAGCTGGTAGTAGAACTGGTTGCGCCGGTCCCAGCCGCGGATGGCGCCGGAGGCGAGCGACAGGTGCGGGTAGGCGACGACGCGCGCCGGATCGAAGAAGCTGATCTGGCCGAGGCCGTCGCACTTCGGGCAGGCGCCCATCGGGTTGTTGAAGGAGAACAGGCGCGGCTCCAGCTCCGGCAGGGCATGGCTGCACACCGGGCAGGCGAAGCGCGCCGAGAAGAGGTGCTCGCGGCCGGAATCCATCTCCACCGCCACGGCGCGGCCGTCTGCGTGGGTGAGCGCCGTCTCGAAGGACTCGGCCAGGCGCTGGCGCGCCTCCGCGCGCAACTTGAGGCGGTCCACCACCACGTCGATGTCGTGCTTGCTGTTTTTCGCCAGCTTCGGCAGGGCGTCGATGTCGTGCACCTTGCCGTCGACGCGCAGGCGCACGAAGCCCTGCGCGCGCAGTTCGGTGAAGAGATCGCTCTGCTCGCCCTTGCGGCCGGCCACGACCGGCGCAAGGATCATCAGCTTCGTGTCTTCCGCCAGGGCCAGCACGTGGTCGACCATCTGCGAGACGGATTGCGCGGCGAGCGGCTGGCCGTGCTCGGGGCAGTGCGGCGTGCCGGCGCGCGCATAGAGCAGGCGCAGGTAGTCGTGGATCTCGGTGACCGTGCCGACGGTCGAGCGCGGGTTGTGGCTGGTGGCCTTCTGCTCGATGGCGATGGCCGGCGAGAGGCCCTCGATGAGGTCGACGTCCGGCTTCTCCATCAGTTGCAGGAACTGCCGCGCGTAGGCCGAGAGCGACTCGACGTAGCGGCGCTGGCCCTCGGCGTAGAGCGTGTCGAAGGCGAGCGAGGACTTGCCGGAGCCGGACAGGCCGGTGATCACCGTCAGCTTGTTCCTCGGCAGATCGAGGCTGAGGTTCTTCAGGTTGTGCGTCCGCGCGCCGCGGATGCGGATCTCGTCCATGGGACGGCAGGGCGAAAAGGGCAATCTGCTAATATACGCAATTCCCGCGCCTCAAGCCAAGCTCGTTCGATGTCCATCGCAAACCCAGACCGCATGACCCGGCAGGAGCTTCGCGCCGGTCTGTCGCTGGCGTCGATTTTCGCCCTGCGCATGCTCGGGCTGTTCCTCATCCTGCCGGTGTTCGCCGTCGCCGCGGCGCGGATGCCGGGCGGGGACAACCTGACCCTCGTCGGCATCGCCCTCGGCGTCTACGGCCTGACCCAGGCCGCGCTGCAGATCCCGTTCGGCATGGCCTCGGACCGCTACGGGCGCAAGCGCGTCATCGTCTTCGGGCTGCTGATTTTCGCCACGGGCAGCTTCGTCGCCGCCGTCGCGCCGGACATCTGGTGGACCATCGCCGGCCGCGCCCTGCAGGGCGCCGGCGCCATCTCGGCGGCGGTCACGGCGCTCGCCGCGGACCTCACGCGGGAGCAGCACCGCACCAAGGTGATGGCGCTGATCGGCTCCTCGATCGGGCTGATGTTCGCGCTGTCCCTGGTGGCGGCGCCGGCGCTGGACGCGCTCGTCGGCCTGGCCGGCATCTTCGTCCTTACCGGCCTGCTGGCGCTGGCGGCGATCTGGCTGGTGGCGAAGGTGGTGCCCGATCCGCCCGCGGCCGAGCACCACGAGCATGACCCGGTCGGCTTCACGGACGTCCTGATGAATCCGCAGCTGGCACGCCTGAATTTCGGCATCTTCGCCCTGCATTTCATCCAGATGGCGATGTTCGTCGTCGTGCCGGGAGCGCTCATCGCCACGGGCGGCATCCCGGTGGCCGGGCACTGGAAAATCTATCTGCCGGTGGTGTTGGCGAGCTTCGTGCTGATGCTGCCGCCGATCTTCTACGCCGAGCGGCGCGCGCGCATCAAGCCGGTGTTCGTCGGCTCGGTGCTCGTGCTGGTGCTGGCCCAGGGCGGCTTCCTCTACGGCAGCGGCATGTTCAACGCCCTCGTCGCCAACCTCGTCGTCTTCTTCGTCGTCTTCAACATCCTCGAGGCGAGCCTGCCTTCGCTCGTCTCGCGCATCGCCCCGCCGCAGGCCAAGGGCACGGCGCTCGGCATCTACAACACGACCCAGGCCTTCGGGCTGTTTGCCGGCGGCGCCGTCGGCGGCTGGCTGGCGCAGTACTGGGGCGCGGCCGGCGTCTTCGGCGTCGGCATCGCATTGGCATTGCTGTGGCTGGCGATCGCGGTTACGATGCAGGCGCCGGCCGTGGTCGCGCTGCGCGAGTACCTCATCCAGCCGCAGGTCGATCTCGACAGGCTGCGCGCGGAGCTCGTTCTGCTGCCCGGCGTGCGCGAGGCGGTGGTGGAGCCGGAGAAGCGCATCGCCTACCTGAAGGTGAATCTGGAACGTTGGGACGAACGGCGCGTGCGCCGGTTAATCGGAGGAGAGATATAGATATGGCATCGGTCAACAAAGTGATCCTGGTCGGCAATCTGGGCGCGGACCCGGAGATGCGCTACCTGCCCAGCGGCGAGGCGGTGGCGAACCTGCGCCTGGCCACCACCGACACGTGGAAGGACAAGGACGGCAACAAGCAGGAATCCACCGAGTGGCACCGCGTCTCCTTCTTCGGCCGCCAGGCCGAGGTATGCGGCCAGTACCTGAAGAAGGGCAGCCAGGTGTACATCGAGGGATCGATCCGCACCCGCAAGTGGCAGGACAAGGACGGCCAGGACCGCTACTCGACAGAAATCCGCGGCGACCGCATGCAGATACTCGGCCGCCGCGAGGGCATGGGCGACGCGCCGCCGCGCGAGCGCGAGGCCGCGCCCGCACCCGCCGGCGGCGGCAAGAAGGCGCCGGCGACGGGCTTTGGCGACATGGACGACGACATCCCGTTCTAACGCGAACCCGGGGCGTCAGGTGTCGGAACGGCTGCGCAAGCTCAAGCTGAAGCCCCTGCGCGAATTCTCGCTGCGCGATCTGCTGGTGGTCGGCGTTCCGGCGCTGGCGATCCTCTTCGGCGGCTTCTGGCTGGCGGCGCAGGAGGTGCATCGGGAGCCGGGCATCTTCCAGCGCCCGGGCGAATCTCCCCGTGCCGGCGACGCTGATTTTCCGCTTGCGCCGCAGACCGAACGCTTCTACAAGTCGGGCAAGCCCTTCCTGCAGCGCTACGGCGAGCTGAAGTTTCTCGAAGCGCAGTTGGAAACGAACCCGGCGCTGCACAGCCGGGCGGAATGGCTGGAGAAGCTCGATCGCATCGACGAGGACGTGCAGCACATTCCGACGCCGCTGGCCTTCGCCGACATGCTGTACACCCTGCGCAGCCACGTCGGGCTGGTGCGCGCCACCATCCTGCGGCGCGCGCCCCTGACGGTGCCGGCGGAAACTAAAGCGACCTGATCTTCGCCAGCAGGGCGCTGGTCGAGCGGTCGTGGCGGAAGGGGATCGAATGCACGCTGCCGCCGCGCGCGCGCACCAGCTCGGCGCCGACGATGTTCTCCGGCGCCCAGTCGCCGCCCTTCGCCAGCACGTCCGGTTGCACGATCCGGATGAGATCGAGCGGCGTGTCCTCGTCGAACCAGGTCACCAGCGACACGCTTTCCAGCGCCGCCAGCACGGCCATGCGGTCTTCGAGGGCATTGACGGGCCGGTCGCCGCCCTTGCCGAGGCGCCTGACCGAGGCGTCGGTGTTCACGCCGACGACGAGGCAGGCGCCGAGCGCGCGCGCCTGCGCCAGGTAGGTGACATGGCCGCGGTGCAGGATGTCGAAGCAGCCGTTGGTGAACACGAGCGGGCGGGGCAGGGAGGCCAGGCGCGCCGCCAGCGCGGAGGGCGCGCAGAGCCTGGATTCGAAGCCGGGCGCCGCCGGGCTCACTTCGCCTCGGCCGGCTTGGGCGCGGTCGCTTCCGGCGGTCGGCTGTCGAGCTGCTGCGCCTCGCGGATCTGCACGTACTCGAAGACGCGCACCACCTTCTTCACGCCGGCGGTGGTGCGGGCGATCTCGGCGGCGTCGTCGGCCTCCTGGCGCGTCACCAGGCCGAGCAGGAACACCGTGCCGGCCTCCGTCACCACCTTGACGTGGTTGGCCTTGAACTTGTTGGCGTCGATGAAGCGCGCCTTCACCTTGGAGGTGATGAAGGTGTCGTTGCTGCGCGCCTGGTAGCCGCTGGCGGGACCCAGCGCCACCTCGTTGGTGACGCCCTTGACGTTGGCGATGCCGGCGACGGCCTTCTCCAGTTCGGACTTGATGCCCTCGTCGGGCACTTCGCCGGTGAGCAGCACCTTGAGGTTGTGGCTGGTGACATTGACGTGCACCTTGTCGCCGAATTTCTCGTTGATGCGGTTGAAGGCGCGAATCTCGATCGCCTCGTCGGCGAGGTAGGTCTCCGCATTGCGTCGGTCGACGATCATCAGCGCGCCGGCGCCGATGCCGGTGGCGACCGCCGGCACGCAGCCCTGCAGGGCGGGCAGCGCGAGGGCGAGCAGGGTGGCGGCAAGCAAGGTTCTCTTCATTCGTCCTCTCCTAGCAGCATGCAATCGATGCCGTCGCACAGGCAGTGCAGGGTCAGCAGGTGCACTTCCTGGATGCGCGACGTGCGGTCGGACGGCACGCAGATGTGCACGTCCGTGTCCTTCAGCAGCGGGGCCATGGCGCCGCCGCCCTTGCCGGTGAGCGCGACCACGCGCAGTTCCCGCTCGTGCGCGGCGCGGATGGCCTCGACCACGTTGGGCGAGTTGCCGCTGGTCGAGATCGCCAGCAATACGTCGGCCGGCTGGCCGAGCGCGCGCACCTGCTTGGCGAAGACCTGGTCGTAGGCGTAGTCGTTGGCGATGGACGTCAGCGTCGACGTGTCGGTGGTGAGCGCCACGGCGGCGAGCGGCGGGCGTTCCTTCTCGAAGCGGTTGAGCAGTTCGGCGGCGAAGTGCTGCGAATCGGCGGCCGAGCCGCCGTTGCCGCAGGCCATGATCTTGCCGCCGGCGAGCAGGGCGCCGGTCATCGCCTCGACCGCCTGGGCGATCGGAGCGGCGAGCGACTCCATGGCGGCCAGCTTGGTCTGGGCGCTGTCCTCGAACTGGCGGGAAATGCGGGCGAGAAGGTTCATAGGGTTGCGCGTCTGATTCTAGCATGGAGGACAAGGTTCCCCGCTGTCGCTACAACACGACATACACCTCGATCCGGATGCGCTGCCAGGGGTCGCGATGACGGTTCAACTGCGCGATGCGCGCCTCCACCTTGCCGCCTCGATCCATCTCGGCGGCGACGGCGCGGTTCTCCTTGCGCGGGAGGTAACCCAGACTGCGCCCGCGCCACTCGATGCGCACGGCGTGGGTGTCATGCCGGTTGTCCGGTTCGCGCACCAGCGCCAGCGCATCGCCCACCTTCATCTCGTCCCACAATTCGCGGCCGGCATAGAACTGGAAGCCGGCCAGGGGCGAGCTTTGCACCATCACCTTGACCGATTCGGCGCGGGCGGGGACCGCCAGGCACAGCGTCAGGGCGAGAAGCAGGCTAGCTCGTTTCGAAGGCATTGCGGATCCAGTCGATGTTCTCGCCGTCCAAGAGCACGGCGTCGAAGCGGCAGGCGGGCATCGCCTTGCCGGCAAGATAGTGGCGCGCGGCGAGCGCGATGCGGCGCTGCTTGGCCGGCGTGATGCTGTCCGCGGCGCCGCCGAAGCCGCGGTTCGTGCGCAGGCGCACCTCGACGAAGACCAGCGTCGCGCCGTCGCGGCAGACGAGGTCGATCTCGCCGCCGCGGCAGCGGTAATTGCGCGCCAGAATCCTCAGGCCGTGCCGGACGAGAAAGTCGGCGGCCTGCGCTTCCGCCGCATCGCCGCGCCTGTTCATGGCTTGCGCGCGGACGCATGCCGCCCGACAATGCCGGCAGTCGAATCGAACAGGGCGGCGCGATGAGGCATCGGGATACGGGAGCCGGGCTCAAGACAGCGGCATTATATGTGGTGGCCACGCCGCTGGGGAACCTCGGCGACATCGGCGCGCGCGCGCTCGAGGTGCTGCGCGGCGCCGACGCCGTCGCCTGCGAGGACACGCGCCACACGCGCCGGCTGCTCGACCACTTCGGCATCCGCGCCGAGACCTTCTCCCTGCACGAGCACAACGAGGCCGCCGCCGCCGAGCGCCTGATCCGCCTGCTGCGCGAGGGGCGCAGCGTGGCGCTGGTGTCGGACGCCGGCACGCCGGCGGTGTCCGACCCCGGCGCGCGCGCCGTGGCGGCAGTGCGCGCGGCCGGCTTCGCGGTGATCCCGGTGCCGGGGCCGAACGCCGCCGTCGCCGCGCTCTCCGCCTCCGGCCTGACCGATCCGCACTTCCTCTTCTACGGCTTCCTGCCGGCGAAGCAGGCGGCGCGGCGCACGGCCCTCGCCGCGCTGAAGGGCCTGCCCTGCGCGCTGGTCTTCCACGAGGCGCCGCACCGCATCGAGGAGACCGTCGCCGACCTCGCCGCGGTGCTGGAGCCGGGCCGCACGCTGGTCATCGCGCGCGAGCTGACCAAGCTGTTCGAGTCCATCGTCAGCCTGCCGCTGGAGGACGCTACCGCCTGGCTGGCGGCGGACGAGGACCGCCGCCGCGGCGAATTCGTCCTCGCCGTCTCTTCGCCGCCGCCCGACGAGGGCGTGCCGGCCGGGGCCGAGCGCGTGCTCGACGCGTTGCTCGCCGAACTGCCGCTCAAGCAGGCGGTGAAGCTCGCCGCCGAGATCAGCGGCGCCTCGAAGAACGCCCTCTACGAGCGGGCGCTCGAGAAGAAGGGCCGCGTATAATTCGCGCATGCAGACGCTCACCCTGACCCGTCCCGACGACTGGCACCTCCATCTGCGCGACGGCGCCGCGCTGGCGACCGTGGTGCCGCACACGGCGCGGCAGTTCGCCCGCGCCATCGTCATGCCGAACCTCAAGCCGCCGGTGACCACCGTGGCGCAGGCGGCCGCCTACCGCGAGCGCATCCTCGGCGCCGTGCCGCAGGGACTGACTTTTGCCCCGCTGATGACGCTATACCTGACGGACAACACGCCGGCGGCGGAGATCGACCGGGCGAAGGCCTCCGGCATCGTGCACGCCGTGAAGTACTACCCGGCGGGCGCCACCACCCATTCCGATGCCGGCGTCACCGCCGTCGAGAACTGCTTCGCCACCCTGGCGCGCATGGAGGAAACCGGCCTGCCGCTGCTGGTGCACGGCGAGGTGACCGACGCCGAGGTGGATATCTTCGACCGCGAGCGCGTCTTCATCGAGCGCGTGCTGGCGCCGCTGCTGCAGCGCTTCCCGCGCCTGCGCCTGGTGCTGGAGCACATCACCACCCTCGAGGGCGTGCAGTTCGTCGAGGCCATGGGGCCGAACGTCGGTGGCACGCTCACGGCGCACCACCTGCTGTTGAACCGCAACGCGCTGCTCGCCGGCGGCGTGCGCCCGCACCATTACTGCCTGCCGGTGCTCAAGCGCGAGACGCACCGCCGCGCGCTGGTGAAGGCCGCCGTTTCCGGCAATCCGAAATTCTTTCTCGGCACCGATTCGGCGCCGCACGCGCGCGGCACGAAAGAGACGGCCTGCGGCTGCGCCGGCTGCTACACCGCGCTCGCCGCACTGGAACTCTATGCCGAGGCCTTCGAGGCCGCCGGCGCGCTCGACCGGCTGGAAGCCTTCGCCAGCTTCCACGGCGCCGACTTCTACGGCCTGCCGCGCAACACGTCGACCGTCACGCTGGAACGGACGGCGTGGCGCGTGCCGGAGACCCTGCCTTTCGGCGACGACGTGCTGGTGCCCCTGCGCGCCGGCGAGAGCATGACCTGGAGACTGAAGGCATGAGAGCTTACTATCTGCTGCCGGCGGCGCTGCTGCTCGGCGGCTGCTTCGACGACACCGCATCCCTGCGCCTCGGCGGCAACGACCATGCCTTGACCCTGCAGGCGCGCCAGCCGTATTTCTGGAGCCAGACGGTCGAGTTGGAAGCCGTCATGTCGCGCCAGCCGGACTGCCATCGCCGCAGCCGGCTCGATGCGGTCACGCTGAACGAGGTGAGTGTCGATGTCTATCGCCCCGAGGCGGGCGAGCACGCCGAGCCGATCCTGCTTCTCAAGCAGGGCGCGAATTTCTATGCCGTCAGCACGGCGAACTGCGAACTGCAGAAGTTCAAGGCGGCGCCGGCCAAGCCCGGCACGCGCCTCGGCACGTTCCGGCGCGAGGGCGAGAAAAAGCTGAAGTACGCCCCTGCGCCGGCTACCCCGGCACCCGCCCAGCCGCAGTAAGCCTCTCCTCCCGGTCGGATCGCAGCGCGGCGCGCCGCCCGCGTGCCATGTCGATGCCGGAGAGCAGGATCAGGCCGACGACGAAATAGGCGCCGGTGAAGAGGATCGCCGTGCGATGGTCGCCGCCGGAGAGCCAGTTGGCCAGGCCGTAGGTGAGGGGGCCGAAGATCGAGGCGAGCTTGACGGCGAAGCCCCACAGGCCGAAGAACTCCGCCAGCCGCGAAGGCGGCGCGAGAAAACCCACCATGGCGCGCCCGGCCGACTGCGAGGCGCCCATGCACAGACCGGCGATGTTGGCCGCCACCCAGAACAGCGTCGCCCCCTCGGCCAGCCAGGCCAGCACGATCATGACGATCCAGCCGCATAGGGTGAGCGCGATGGCGCGCACGTGGCCGATGCGGTCCTGCAGATAGCCGAAGCAGAAGGCGCCGACCGCCGCGGTGAGGTTGACCACCAGGATCAGCACCAGCGTCTGCTCCGTCGTGAAGCGCATCGCCTCCTGCGCGTAGATGGCGGCCAGGGCGATGACGGCCTGGATGCCGGCCTGGTAGAACAGCATGCAGATCAGGAATCGCGACAGGTCGCGGAAGCGCCGCGCATGGCGCAGCGTGCCGGCGAGGCGCGACCAGGCGGTGTGCGCGATGCCGCCCGCCGGCGCCTGCGGCACGGCGCGCTCGCGCAGGAAGAGAAAGGTCGGCAGGCTGGCCAGGGCGAAGAGGGCGGCGGTGATGAGCATGGTCTCCGGCACGGCTTCCGCCGTGCCACGCCCGGCGGCCTTGGCCTGCGAGAGCCAGGCGAGGCACAAGCCGAGCGAGAGCAGGCCGCCGAGGTAACCGAGGCTCCAGCCCCAGCCCGAGACGCGGCCCATGGCGCGGCTCTTCGCCAGCTCGGGCAGGAAGGCGGCGATGAGGTTCTCCCCCGTGCCGAAGAAGTAATTCGACAGGATGACGAACGCCACGGCGACGACGAGCGTGCCGGGACCGGTGAAGTGGAGCGCGGCGGTGAACAGCACGCAGCCGACGGTGGTGATGGCGAGCAGGCGCTTCTTGGCGGCGCGCGCATCGGCCCAGGCGCCGATCAGCGGCGCGGTGAGCACGATCAGTGCGTAGGAGACGGCCAGCGTCGCCGTCCACGCCAGCGTCGCCCAGGGCGCGCGTTCCGCCACGACGGCGACGAAGTAGGCGCTGAAGACGGCGGTGATCACCACCGTGGTGTAGCCGGAGTTGGCGAAGTCGTACATGGCCCAGGCCCAGGCCTCGCGCCGGGTCACGTCCTGGGTCAGGGTGCGGGAGGATTTCGTCTCGGCCATAATGGCGTGGATTATGGCCCAGATTGAGGATCTTTGTTCACTTGCGCGGCAACCGCTGTTCGAGCCGATCGCGGAATGGTTGGGCCGCTTCGGCGGCGCTTCGCTGCCCGCACTGGCCGCGCTCAACGCTTTGATCGAAGGCTGTGCCGTGCCGCCACGGGCCGCCGGCGGCACGCCGATCCGCTTCGTGCCGCCGGGCGGCTTCGACGGCGGCTACGAGGAGCGCGTCTTCGCGCGGAGCGAGGTCGAGACTCGGCCGGACAACTGGCACGACTGCTTCAACGCGCTGGCCTGGCTCGCCTACCCGCGCACCAAGCGCGTGCTCAACGGCCGCCACCATGCGGCGCTCGTGGCGCAGCGCGCGGCGGGCCGGCGCGAGCGCGGCGCCGTGCGCGACGCTGTCACGCAGTTCGACGAGTGCGGCATCGTCGTCGCCGGCGCCGATCCGATTTTGCTCGATCTGTTGCGCGGCCACGCCTGGAAGGAACTGTTCTGGCAGCGCCGCGCGCAGGTGGCGCGCGACCTGCGCTTCTTCGTCTTCGGCCACGCCACCTGGGACCAGTTGCGCGCGCCCTTCTTCGGCCTGACGGCGAAGGCGGTGCTGCTCGAGGTGCCGGCGGACTGGCCGGCGCAGCCGCTCTCGCAACAGATCGCGGCGGTGGACGCACGCCTGGCGGAAATCTTCTCGCGCCACGAGGCCTATTCCCGGCCGCGCGACTTCCAGCCGCTGCCGCTGCTCGGCATTCCCGGCGTGGTGCCGCACAACGCTGAGCGCGATTACTACGACGACACACGCCAGTTCCGCCCGCCCAGAAAAAAAAGCCCCGCATGAGCGGGGCTTGAATGGAAGCGGAGGTTTGAGATGGCTACTGCTAAGAAGCCCAATCCGTTCCCCCTATATTTTCCGGCGAGCCGGGGGGCAGATCAAGCTCGAAGCGAAAATATTTTCCAAGCTATTGAAAAACAAGGATGTTGTTTCGATATAATGGGCTCGGAAGTCCGCCAGGCAGCCGCTGTGCGCTTCGCGCGCATGGAGGAAAGTCCGGGCCCCATAGAGCAGGATGCCGGCTAACGGCCGGACGCCGCGAGGCGATGGAAAGTGGCACAGAGAACAGACCGCCTAAGTCCGCAAGGGCCGGCAAGGGTGAAACGGCGAGGTAAGAGCTCACCGCAGACCGTGGCAACACGGCTGGCACGCTAAACCCCATCCGGGGCAAGGCCAAATAGGGAAGCCATGGCGCTGCTCGCGCCGCTTCCGGGTAGGCTGCTAGAGCGCCGCGGCAACGCGTCGCCCAGAGGAATGGCTGCCGGGCAGCTTCGGCTGCCTTACAGAACCCGGCTTACCGGCGGACTTCCAATCCCCCTCCGGGTGGCGAGCAGCCACTTATCTTCAGAGTCTACTTTCACTTCGTTTTCTATACACATTGTTTTTTAAGGATAATTTTTTCAAGATTTTCTCTCGGCACGCTCTCTTAAGTCTTTGTTGCGACTGGAAAAAATCGCAATTTCCAGCTTGACCCTGAAATAAAACTCCTCTAAAGTGGGAAATAGTGGAAAAAAGTGGGAAACCGATGATTTGAGTTTCCTGCGCAAGGAGGGGGGTTGGATGTTCCAGGGGGCTGCAGCGCTGTATCTCGACGCGAAAGGGCGCTTGGCGGTGCCGTCACGGCATCGCGAGCGACTTGCTTCCCTCGCCAATGGCACGCTGGTGCTCACGGCGCATCCCCATCGCTGTCTTCTGATCTATCCCCTGCCGGCCTGGGAGCCCATTCGCGACAAGGTGCTCCAGGCGCCCAGCCTCGAACAGCAATCCGCCCTGTTGAAGCGTCTGCTCATCGGCTTCGCGCGCGAGGAGGAAATGGATGGCGCCGGCCGCGTGCTCATCGCGCCCGAATTGCGCCAGTACGCCGGCCTGGAGAAGGAAGTCTGGCTGGTGGGGCAGGGCAATCATTTCGAACTCTGGTCGGAGGCCGGCTGGAAGCAGCAGCAGGAAGCGATCTTCGCGCTGGGCGACAAGCTGCTGCCGCCGGGACTGGAGACGCTCACGCTGTGAGTGAAGCAGTGCAGCACAGGACAGTGCTGCTGGAGGAGGCGGTCGACGCCCTGGCGCTGAAGCCGGGCGGGGTGTACGTGGATGCGACCTTCGGGCGCGGCGGACACAGCCGGCTGATCCTCGAGCGGCTGAACGAAACGGGGCGGCTGATCGCGCTGGACCGGGATCCGGCGGCGGTCGCGGCGGGCGGGAAGATCGCCGATGCGCGCCTGAAAGTGATCCATGCCGCCTTCGGCAGCCTGGAGGGGGTGCTGAAGGCGGAAGGCGTGGAGGGGGTGGATGGCGTGCTGCTCGATCTGGGCGTGTCGTCCCCGCAGCTGGAGGAGGCGGAGCGCGGCTTCAGCTTTCGCCTCGATGCGCCCCTCGACATGCGCATGGATACGAGCCGCGGGCAGACCGCCGCGGAATGGCTGGCGCAGGCAAGCCGGCGGGAACTGGCGGAGGTGATAAAAAATTATGGCGAAGAACGGTTTGCTGATGCGGTTGCAAAGGCGATTGTTGCTGCTCGGGCAGGGGGGGCTATCGCAACCACACGACAACTTGCCGAGATCGTGGCATCGGCCGTCCGCACGCGCGAGCAAGGCCAGCATCCGGCGACGCGCAGCTTTCAGGCTATACGGATTCACGTCAATCAGGAGCTTGCGCAATTGTCGCTAGTCCTGCCGCAAGCCGTGGCAGCGCTGCGCTGCGGCGGCCGCCTCGCCGTCATCAGCTTCCATTCCCTCGAGGACCGCATCGTCAAGCGCTTCCTGCGCGACGAGGCGCGCCCGCCGCAGCTCCCCGCACGGTTGCCGCTGCGCGCCGCCGAGCTGCCGCCGCCGCGCCTCCGGCTGGTCGGCAAGCCGACGACGCCCGGCGAGGCGGAGATCGCCGTCAACCCGCGCGCCCGCAGCGCCGTCCTGCGCGTGGCGGAAAGGACCGGCCCCGTCGTCGGGCCGCCCCGAGACGGGGCCAGCCATGTGCGGAGCGGGCGCAGCCCGCGATCCGCCGTCACCCCCTTCCCTGGGAAGGGGGAGGGGAGGAAGGTTTAACGTGCTCCGGCTGAACCTCGCCCTCATCGCGATCGTCCTGGTCAGCGCGCTGGGGGCGGTGGCCTCCCAGCACAAGGCACGCAAGCTGTTCACCGAGATGGAGCGCGAGCAGGAGCGCATGCGCAGCCTCGAGGTGGAGTGGGGCCAGCTGCAGCTCGAGCAGAGCACCTGGGCGACGCACAGCCGCGTCGAGAAGGTTGCGCGCGAACGCCTGCACATGAAGCCGCCGGCGGCGGGGCAGGTGCTGGCGGTGGAGGCGGTCAAGTGAAATTCGCCAACAGCCCGCTCCTCTCGCAGCTGCTGCCGGCCTGGCGTGCGCGCTTCGTCGCCGCTCTCATCCTGCTCGCCTTCGGCGTGCTGGCGGCGCGCTCGGTCTGGCTGCAGGTGGTGAAGAACGATTTCCTGCAGCAGAAGGGCGAGTCGCGCTACTCGCGCGTGATCGAGCTCTCCGCCACGCGCGGCCGCATCACCGACCGCGCCGGCGACATGCTGGCGGTGTCCACGCCGGTGAAGTCGATCTGGGCGATTCCGGAGGACGCGCGGCTGACCCCGGCGCAGGCGCGCGAACTGGCGGCGCTGCTCGAGATGGACGTGCGCGAGCTCAATCGCCGCCTCGCCGCCGAGAAGGATTTCGTCTTCATCAAGCGCCAGATCCCGCCCGACACCGCTTCGATGATCGCCGCGCTCAACCTGCCCGGCATCCACCAGCAGCGCGAGTACCGCCGCTATTACCCCGCCGGCGAGGTGACCGCGCACATGCTCGGCTTCACCGGCGTCGAGGACAAGGGGCAGGAGGGCATCGAGCTCGCCTTCGAGGAGCAGCTCGCCGGCAAGCCGGGCAGCCGCCGCGTCATCAAGGACCGCCTCGGCCGCATCGTCGAGGACGTCGAGAGCATCCGGCCGCCGCAGGAGGGCAGGGACATCACGCTGTCCCTCGATGCCAAGGTGCAGTACCTCGCCTATACGCATCTCAAGCAGGCGCTCGCCGATCACAAGGCCAAGGCCGGCGGCGTCGTCGTGCTCGATGCCAAGACGGGCGAGGTGCTGGCGCTGGCCAACCTGCCCACCTACAACCCGAACAACCGCCTCAAGCTGACCGGCGCGCAGCTGAGGAACCGGGCGCTGACCGACGTCTTCGAGCCAGGCTCGACCATGAAGCCGTTCACCGCCGCGCTGGCGCTGGAGAAGGGACGCTACCGTTTCGACTCGCAGATCCAGACGGCGCCGGGGCGGCTCACCATCGGCAACGCCACCATCTCCGATGCCCATCCGCACGGCATGCTCACCGTGGCGCAGGTGATCCAGAAATCCAGCAACGTCGGCGCGGCGAAGATCGCCGGCACGTTCGCACCCGAGGAGATGTGGCAGATGTTCGACGCGCTCGGCTTCGGCCAGCCGATGAAGCTCGGTTTCCCGGGCGAGGTCGGCGGCCGGCTGCGTCCGCACAAGACCTGGCGGCCGATCGAGCAGGCCACCATGGCTTACGGCCACGGCATCTCGGCGACGCTGATGCAGCTGGCCCGCGCTTACCTGGTATTTGCCCGCGACGGCGACATGATCCCGTTGACTCTGACCCGGCTGGATTCGGCGCCGGTCGCGGGCAAATCCATTTTTTCCGCGCAGACGGCGCGGGAGGTGAGAGTCATGCTGGAGATGGCCGTGCAGCCCGGCGGCACCGCGCCCAGGGCGCAGATTCCGGGCTATCGCGTCGCCGGCAAGACCGGCACGGCGCACAAGCTGGAGGGCGGCCAGTACGCCAATCGCTATGTCGCGGCCTTCGTCGGCCTCGCGCCCGTATCGGATCCGCGGCTGGTGGTGGCGGTGATGGTCGACGAGCCTTCCGCCGGCAAGTATTACGGCGGCGAGGTGGCGGCGCCGGTGTTCGCCCAGGTGATGGCGGGCAGCCTGCGCACGTTGGGCGTGGCGCCGGACGCGCCGCTCAAGCCCGTCCAGGTGGCGCGCGATGCCGCGCTGGTGCCGGAGAGTCTGTGAAGCGTGAACCGGGAGAAGCACAACGCGTGCTCGATGAACTGCAAAGGCAAGGCGTGACGGCGAAGAGCATGTGCGCGGACTCGCGCGCGGTGGCGCCGGGGGACGTGTTCGTCGCATTTCCCGGTGCGCACGCCGACGGCCGCCGCTTCATTGCCGACGCGGTGGCGCGCGGCGCCGCGGCGGTGCTGTGGGAGCGGCAGGGCATGAATGAAGCGCCCGCCCTTGCCGTGCCGAACGTTGGCGTCGATGACCTGCAGGCGCTGTCCGGCTGGCTGGCGCATCTTGTCCATGGCCGGCCGTCGGAAAAGTTGTGGACGGTGGGGGTCACCGGCACCAACGGCAAGACCTCGGTGAGCCAGTGGATCGCCCAGGCGCTCGAGCTGTTCGGTCGCCGCTGCGCGGTGGTCGGCACGCTCGGCTGCGGCTTCCCGGGCAGGCTGGAGGAAAGTCTCAACACGACGCCCGACGCGCTCACCCTGCACCGCCTTTTCGCCGGCTACCTGAAGCAGGGCGCAGAGGCGGCGGCGATGGAAATCTCCTCGATCGGCCTGCACCAGGGGCGGGTGAGCGGCGTGCATTTCGACGTCGCGGTGTTCACCAATCTCACGCGCGATCATCTCGAGTACCACGGCAGCATGGAAGCCTACGGCGCGGCCAAGGCGGTGCTGTTCCGCACGCCAGGCCTGAAGGCGGCGGTGGTGAATCTCGACGACGCGCTCGGGCGCGGGATCGCGCAGGAACTGGCCGGCAGCGGCGTCGCGGTGAGCGGCTACAGCCTGCGCCCGGACAGCGGCGCCGCGCTGATCGCCGAGCGCATCGAGGCGACCGCGCGCGGCGTGCGCTTCACTGCGGTCACGCCGCAGGGGTGCGCCGACATCGAGAGCGCCCTGCTCGGGCGCTTCAACGTCTCGAACCTGCTCGCCGTGCTCGGCGTGCTGCTGGCGTCACAGGCGCCGCTCGATCGAGCCGCCGCCGTGCTGCAGGGGCTGACTTTTGCGCCGGGCCGCATGCAGGCCGTCGGCGGGGAGGGCGCGCCGCTGGCGGTGATCGACTACGCCCACACGCCGGATGCGCTGGCGCAGGCGCTGGCCGCGCTGCGCGATACGGCGGCGGCGCGCGGCGGGCGGCTCGTCTGCGTCTTCGGCTGCGGCGGCAACCGCGACCCGGGCAAGCGCCCGCTCATGGGCGAGGCGGCGGCGCGCGGCGCCGACGCAGTCATTCTCACCAGCGACAACCCGCGCGACGAGGACCCGCGCGCCATCCTCGACGGCATCGCGCGCGGGGCGCCGCGGGCGCGCATCGTCGCGGACCGCGCCGAGGCGATCCGCACGGCGCTCGCCGAAGCGGGTGCGCGCGACGTCGTGCTCATCGCCGGCAAGGGCCACGAGACGTACCAGGAGATCGGCGGACGCCGCCGGCCGTTCTCCGACGTCGAGCAGGCGTCCGCCGCGCTGGCGGCGCGGGGAGGGCGCTCGGCATGATGAGCCTCATGGAAACCGCGCTCGCCACCGGCGGCACCGCGCTCAACGGCAACCCGCGCATCGAGGGCGTGTCGACCGACTCGCGCACCCTCGCCAGCGGCGAGCTGTTCATCGCCCTGCGCGGCGAGCGCTTCGACGGCCATGCCTTCGTCGAGGCGGCCGCCGAGCGCGGCGCCGCCGCCGTGATGGTCGACGCGGCCTGGGCCGAGGGCCGGCTGCCGGTCATGCCGACGCTGGTGGTGGCCGATACGCGCCTCGCCCTCGGCTATCTCGGCGCCTGGTGGCGCGCGCGTTTCGAGCTGCCGCTCATCGGCATCACCGGCAGCAACGGCAAGACGACGGTGAAGGAGATGACCGCCGCAATCCTCCGCGCGCAGGCGCTGCTCGACGGCTACGACCCGGCGCTCGCCGTGCTGGCGACGACAGGCAACCTGAACAACGACATCGGCCTGCCGCAGATGCTGCTCCGTTTGCACGGCACGCACCGCGCCGCCGTGATCGAGATGGGCATGAACCATCCAGGCGAGATCGCCTATCTGACGCGCCTGGCGCAGCCGACCGTGGCGCTGGTGAACAACGCCCAGCGCGCCCACCTGGCCGGCCTCGGCGGCGTCGCCGAAGTGGCGCGCGCCAAGGGCGAGATCTTCGACGGCCTGCGTGCCGGCGGCACGGCGGTGGTCAATGCCGACGACCCTTTCTGCGCGCTCTGGCGCGGCATGAACGCCGGACGCCGCACGCTGACCTTCGGCCTCGAACAGGCAGCCGACGTGCATGGGCGCGCCGAACTCGGCGCACACGGCAGACTTGGCAGCGTGATCGCGATCGGCACGCCGCAGGGCGCGCTGGAGGTGGCGCTGGCGGTGCCCGGCCTGCACAACGCGCGGAACGCCCTGGCCGCCACGGCGGCGGCGCTGGCGGCGGGCGCGACGCTCGACGCCGTGGCGCGGGGACTGACTTCCTTCGCCGGGGTCAAGGGCCGGCTGCAGGTGCGCCGAGCCGCCGGCGGCGCGCTGCTCATCGACGACAGCTACAACGCCAACCCCGACTCGGCGCGCGCGGCCATCGACGTGCTGGCCGCCACGCCGGGGAAAAAGATCCTCGTGCTGGGCGACATGGGCGAGATCGGCGGACAGGCCGGGCAGTTTCACGACGAGATCGGCGGCTATGCCAAGAGCCAGGGCGTCGACCTCCTCTTCGCGCTGGGCGAGCACAGCGAGCTGGCGGCGCGCAATTTCGGCGCCGGCGGGCGGCACTTCGGCGGCGTCGACGCGCTGGTGGCGGCGCTGCCGCCGGAACTGGGCGCCGACACGGTGGTGCTGGTGAAGGGGTCGCGCTTCATGCGCATGGAGCGCGTGGCCGATGCCGTCGCCGACGACGGGGCGGCCGGAAGCGGGGCGCATTGAGCGTGGGGAGCGCGGAAGACATGGGGGACATGACGGTGGAGAGACAAGCCAGCATTGATGCTGAGGCCCGGAGGGGGCTGCTTGGCGCGACCATGCTAAACACACCCCATGTCTTCCGCGGTCTCCATGCGCGCAGGAAGGAGGCCGACCGTGCTGCTTGAACTGGCGCAATGGCTGGCGAAGGACCTGCGCGTCTTCAACGTCTTCAACTACATCACGCTGCGCACCGTGCTGGCGGCGATGACGGCGCTGGTGATCTCCTTCCTCTTCGGCCCGGCGGTGATCCGCTGGCTGGCGGAGAAGAAGATCGGCCAGGCGGTGCGCGACGACGGTCCGCAGAGCCACCTCGCCAAGACCGGCACGCCGACCATGGGCGGCGCGCTGATCCTCATCGCCATCGGCGTCACCACGCTGCTCTGGGGCGACCTGTCCAACCGCTTCGTCTGGGTCGTGCTGATCGTGACGCTGGGTTTCGGCGCGGTGGGCTGGGTGGACGACTGGCGCAAGGTGGTGCATCGCAACCCGAAGGGCCTCTCGGCGAAGGCGAAGTTCTTCTGGCAGTCGCTGCTCGGCGCCGGCGCGGCAGTGTTTCTGGCGACGAGCGCGACGCTGCCGGCGCAGACCGAGCTGATCGTGCCCTTCTTCAAGACCGTCGCCTATCCGCTCGGCATCGTCGGCTTCGTCATCCTCAGCTACTTCGTCATCGTCGGCACCAGCAACGCGGTGAACCTCACCGACGGCCTCGACGGCCTGGCCATCATGCCGACGGTGATGGTGGCCGGCGCGCTGGCCATCTTCGCCTACGTCGCCGGCCACGTCGGCTTCTCGAAATACCTCGGCCTGCCCTACATCCCCGGCGCCGGCGAACTGGCGGTGTTCCTCGGCGCGCTGTGCGGCGCGGGGCTGGGCTTCCTCTGGTTCAACGCTTATCCGGCGGAAGTGTTCATGGGCGACGTCGGCGCGCTGGCGCTGGGCGCGGCGCTCGGCACGGTGGCGGTGATCGTGCGCCAGGAGATCGTGCTCTTCATCATGGGCGGCGTCTTCGTCGTCGAGACGCTCTCGGTGATGATCCAGGTCGCCTACTTCAAGGCCAGCGGCGGCAAGCGCATCTTCCTCATGGCGCCGCTGCACCACCATTACGAGCTGAAGGGCTGGAAGGAAACGCAGGTCGTGGTGCGATTCTGGATCATCACGATCATGCTCGTGCTGTTCGGATTGTCGACCCTGAAACTGAGATGAGCTGGCAAGGCAAAACGGTTCTGGTGCTGGGGCTCGGCGAGTCGGGCCTGGCCATGGCGCAATGGCTCGCCCGCCAGGGCGCCCGCGTGCGCGTGGCCGATTCGCGCAGCGAGCCGCCCTTCGCCGCCGAGCTCAAGCGCAGCGCGCCGGGCGCCGTACTGCTGGCCGGCTCCTTCAACGACGATCTGATCGACGGCGCCGAGCTGATCGGGCTCTCGCCCGGGCTCTCGCTCAACGAGCCGGTGGTGGCGGAGGCGGCCCGGCGCGGCATTCCCGTCGTCGGCGAGATCGAGCTCTTCGCTGGCGCGCTGCGCGGCCTGGGCGTGCGCGAGGCCTGCAAGGTGATCGCCATCACCGGCACCAACGGCAAGACCACCGTCACGGCGCTCACCGGCGCCCTCTGCCGCGCCGCGGGCAAGGTGACGGCCGTGGCCGGCAACATCAGCCCGGCGGCGCTCTCCGCCCTGATGACCTGCCTCGACGCCGGCAGGCTGCCCGAGGTGTGGGTGCTGGAACTGTCCAGCTTCCAGCTCGAGACGACGGTGAGCCTGGCGGCGGATGCCGCCACCGTGCTCAACGTCAGCGACGACCACATGGACCGCTATGCCGGCCTCGACGACTACGCCGTCGCCAAGGCGCGCGTTTTCGAAGGCGGCGGCGCGCAGGTGCTCAACCGCCAGGACGCGCGCGTCATGGCCATGGCGAACGCCGTGTCACGCAGGCTGACTTTCGGCCTGGATGCGCCGCGCGGCCCGGACGACTTCGGTCTCGCCGAGGGCTGGCTGATGCAGGGCAACGATCGCCTGCTGCGCACCGACGAGCTGGCGCTGGCGGGCCTGCACAACGCCGCCAATGCGCTGGCCGCGCTGGCCCTGTGCCGCGCCATCGGCCTGCCGCTGGCGCCGCTCGTGCCGGCGCTGCGCGACTTCAAGGGGCTGCCGCACCGCGTCGAGCGCATCGCCGAGATAGACAATGTTGCCTGGTACGACGACTCCAAGGGCACCAATGTCGGCGCCACCGTTGCCGCCCTTGAAGGTCTTGGCGGCCAGATGGCCGCCCAAGCCGGTCGCCTCCCTCCCCCGGGGAGGGAGGTCGGGAGGGAGGGCGCACCTTCGGCGAACGCCGGCTATCAGAGCAATCGCAAGATTGTTCTGATAGCCGGCGGCGACGGCAAGGGGCAGGATTTTTCCCCGCTCGGAGCGGCGCTCGCCGCACATGGCCGCGCCCTGGTGCTGATCGGCCGCGACGCCATGAAGATCGAGGCCGCCGCGGGCGAGTGCGGCATCCCGCTCATCCACGCCCAGGACATGGAGCAGGCGGTGCGCAAGGCGGCGGTGGCGGCGCGCGGCGGCGACGCCGTGCTGCTCTCGCCGGCCTGCGCCAGCTTCGACATGTTTCGCAACTACGTGCATCGCGCCGAGGTCTTCGCGCAGGCGGTGCGCGAACTGGCCGCGCTGCGCAGGGAGGCGTCGTGAGCGCGCACGCCATGCACGGCTACCGCACCGGCGGCCCGGCTCGGCCGCAGGAGCTGGACGCCATGCTGCTGTGGCCGGCCGTGGCGCTGCTGCTGCTCGGCCTGGTCATGGTGTATTCCGCCTCGATCGCCACGGCCGAAGGCAGCCGCTTCACCGGCCACCAGCCGGCCTATTTCCTCATGCGCCACGGCGTCTTCCTCGCCGTCGGCCTGATTGCCGCCGTGGTGGCCTTTCAGGTGCCGCTGCGCGTCTGGCAGCAGGGCGCGCCCTGGCTGTTCCTGCTCGGCGTGGCGCTGCTGGTGCTGGTGCTCGTTCCCTTCATCGGGCGCGAGGTGAACGGCGCGCGGCGCTGGCTGCCGCTCGGCCTGGTGAACCTGCAGCCTTCCGAACTGATGAAGCTCTTCGCCGTGCTCTACGCCGCCGACTACACGGTGAGGAAGCTGGCCGACATGGGCAGTTTCCGCCGCGGCTTCGTGCCGATGGCGCTGGTGATGGCGCTGGTCGGCGGCCTGCTGCTGCGCGAACCCGACTTCGGCGCCTTCGTCGTCATCATCTGCATCGCCATGGGCATCCTCTTCCTCGGCGGCATCAATGCGCGGCTGTTCGCGCTGCTCTTCGTCGTCCTTGCCGCGGCCTTCGTCGTGCTGATCTGGACCTCGCCCTACCGGCGCGAGCGCATCTTCGGCTTCATGGACCCGTGGGCCGACGCCTTCGGCAAGGGCTACCAGCTCTCGCACGCGCTGATCGCCTTCGGCCGCGGCGAGTGGCTCGGCGTCGGCCTCGGCGCCAGCATCGAGAAGCTGTTCTACCTGCCCGAGGCGCACACCGACTTCCTGCTCGCGGTGATTGCCGAGGAGCTCGGCCTGGCGGGCGTGCTGACGGTGATCGTCCTCTTCGGCCTCATCGTGCAGCGCGCCTTCGCCATCGGCCGCCAGGCGCTGCTGCTCGAGCGCGTCTATGCCGGGCTGGTGGCGCAGGGCGTTGGCATCTGGATCGGCGTGCAGGCCTTCATCAACATGGGCGTCAACATGGGCCTGCTGCCGACCAAGGGCCTGACCCTGCCGCTGATGAGCTTCGGCGGCTCGGGCATCCTCGCCAACTGCGTGGCGCTGGCGATCCTGCTGCGCGTGGATTACGAGAACCGGGCGCTGATGCGGGGGCAACCCGTATGAAAACGATTCTGGTCATGGCCGGCGGCACCGGCGGGCATGTGTTTCCGGGCCTCGCGGTGGCCGACTTTCTGCATGCGCGCGGCTGGCGCATCGTCTGGATGGGCAACCCCGAGGGCATGGAGGCGAAGCTGGTGCCGGCGCGCGGCTACGAGATGGCCTGGGTGCGCTTCGCCGCGCTGCGCGGCAAGGGCTTCCTGCGCGCGCTGCTGCTGCCGGTGAATCTGCTGCGCGCCTTCCGCCAGGCGCTGTGCGAACTGTCGCGCGTCAAGCCGAATGTCGTGCTCGGCATGGGCGGCTACGTCACCTTCCCCGGCGGCATGATGGCGGCGCTCACCGGGCGGCCGCTGGTGGTGCATGAACAGAACTCCGTGGCGGGTCTGGCCAACCGGGTGCTGGCCGGCGTCGCCGATCGCATCCTCACCGGCTTTCCCGGCGTGGTGAGGAAGGGGGAGTGGACCGGCAACCCGGTGCGCGCGGAGATTGCCGGCCTGCCCGCGCCGGCGCAGCGCTATGCCGCCCGCAGCGGCCGGCTCGACGTGCTGGTGGTGGGCGGCAGCCTGGGCGCCCAGGCACTCAACGACGCCGTGCCGCGGGCGCTGACTTTGATCCCCGAGGCGGAGCGGCCGCGCGTGACGCACCAGTCCGGCGCGAAGCAGATCGACGCCCTGCGCGCCGCCTACGCCGTGGCTGGCGTGGAGGCGGAACTGCTGCCCTTCATCGACGACATGGCGGCGCGCTATGCCGCGGCCGACCTGGTGGTCTGCCGCGCCGGCGCGCTCACCGTCGCCGAGTTGGCGGCGGCGGGCGTCGCCAGCGTGCTGGTGCCCTTCCCGCACGCGGTGGACGACCACCAGACCGGCAATGCGCGCTTCCTCTCCGACGCCGGCGCGGCCATCCTGCTGCCGCAGTCCGAACTCGCGCCGGAGAGGCTCGCCGCCCTGCTGCGCGAACAAACGCGCGCGAAGCTGGCGGCCATGGCGCAGAAGGCGCGCGCGCTGGCCAAGCCCGAGGCGACGCGCTACGTGGCGGAAATCTGCATGGAGATTGCCCGATGAAGCACAAGGTCAGGCATATCCACTTCGTCGGCATCGGGGGGTCCGGCATGAGCGGCATCGCCGAGGTGATGGTGAACCTCGGCTACGAGGTGAGCGGCTCCGACCTCGCCGAGAACGCCGCCACGCGGCGCCTGGCCGGACTCGGCGCCGACGTGCGCATCGGCCACCGCGCCGAAAACATCGACGGCGCCGACGCCGTGGTGGTGTCCACCGCGGTGAAGGAGGACAACCCGGAGGTGCGACTGGCGCGCGTCCGGCAGATCCCCGTCGTGCCGCGCGCCCTGATGCTGGCCGAGCTGATGCGCCTCAAGCAGGGCATCGCCGTGGCCGGCACGCACGGCAAGACCACCACCACGAGTCTCGTCGCGAGCGTGCTGGCCGAGGGCGGCTTCGATCCGACCTTCGTCATCGGCGGGCGGCTGAACAGCGCCGGCGCGCACGCGGCGCTCGGCTCGGGCGAGTTCATCGTCGCCGAAGCCGACGAGTCCGACGCCTCCTTCCTGCATCTGACGCCGGTCATCGCCGTGGTGACCAATATCGACGCAGACCACATGGAGACCTACGGCCACGACTTCGGCCGCCTCAAGCAGGCCTTCGTCGATTTCCTGCAGCACCTGCCCTTCTACGGCGCCGCCATCCTGTGCGAGGACGACCGCAACCTGCGCGAGATCATGCCCTCGGTCTCGAAGCCGATCGTGCGCTACGGCCTGGCCGAGAGCGCGCACGTCCGCGCCGTGGACATCCGCCACGAGGGCGTACGGATGAAATTCTCGGTGCTGCGGCCGGGTTCCGCGCCGAAGCTCGACGTCGTGCTCAACCTGCCCGGCGTGCACAACGTGCAGAACGCGCTGGCGGCGATCGCCGTGGCCGACGAGGTGGGCGTGCCCGACGCGGCCATCGTCAAGGCGCTGGCGGAATTCAAGGGCGTCGGCCGCCGCTTCCAGCGCTACGGCGAGGTGGCGCTCAAGGGCGGCGGGAATTTCACGCTGATCGACGACTACGGCCACCATCCGGCGGAGATGGCGGCGACGCTGGCCGCCGCGCGCGGCGCCTTCCCGGGCCGGCGCCTGGTGCTGGCCTTCCAGCCGCACCGCTACACGCGCACGCGCGACTGCTTCGAGGACTTCGTCAGAGTGCTCACCAGCGCGGACGTGCTGCTGCTGGCCGAGGTGTACCCGGCCGGCGAGGCGCCGATCGTCGCGGCGGACGGTCGCTCCCTGGTGCGGGCGATCCGCGTCACCGGCGCACTGGAGCCGATCTTCGTCGAGGACATCGCCGAGATGCCGCAGCAGATCATCAGCGTGGCGCGCGACGGCGACGTGGTGCTGACCATGGGCGCCGGATCGATCGGCGGCGTGCCGGGGAAATTGGCGCATGGACCTGTCTGAGATGACCCGCATCGAGCACGCGCTGCGCGGCGAACTGCGGTTCAACGAGCCGATGGCGCGGCACGTCACCTGGCGCGCCGGCGGCGCGGCGGCGCGCGCCTACGTGCCGGCCGACCTCGACGACCTCGCCGCCTTCCTGCGCGCCACGCGCATCGACGAGCCGCTGCTCTTCGTCGGCCTCGGCAGCAACCTGCTGGTGCGCGACGGCGGCTTCGACGGCACCGCGGTGTTCCTCCACGCCGTGCTGGGGAGACTGACTTTTGCCGACGGCCTGGTGTATGCGGAAGCCGGCGTCGCCAGCCCGAAGGTGGCGCGCTTCGCCGCCAACCACGGTCTCGCCGGCGCGGAGTTCCTCGCCGGCATTCCCGGTACGGTCGGCGGGGCGCTGGCCATGAACGCCGGCTGCTACGGCGACGAGACCTGGGGCATCGTCGAGCGCGTGCTGACGCTCGACCGGCGCGGCAATCTGCGCAGCCGCACGGCGGAGGACTTCGAGATCGGCTACCGCCATGTCGGCCTGGCCGAGGCGAGCGACGAAGTGTTCGCCGCCGCCTGGTTCCGCCTGCCGACGGGGGAAGGCGCGGCCTCGCGCGCGCGCATCCGCGAGTTGCTGGAGAAGCGCATCGCCAGCCAGCCGCTGCAATTGCCCAACGCCGGCTCGGTGTTCCGCAACCCGCCGGACGACCACGCCGCGCGGCTGATCGAGGCGGCCGGGCTGAAGGGGCTGCAGGTGGGCGGCGCGCGGGTGTCGGAGAAGCACGCCAATTTCATCGTGAACGCCGAGCGGCGGGCAAGCGCGGCGGACATCGAGGCGCTGATCGAGCGGGTGCAGGAGACTGTGCGCGAGAAGTTCGGCGTCGAGCTGGTGCGGGAAGTCAGGATCGTAGGAGATAAACCGTGAGCAGGGAATTCGGAAAGGTGGCGGTGCTGCTGGGCGGATCGTCGGCGGAGCGCGAGATCTCGCTGATGTCGGGCAACGCGGTGCTGGCGGCGCTGAAGAAAGGCGGGGTCGACGCCCACGCCTTCGATCCGGCCGAGCGGCCGCTGTGGGCGCTGAAGGAGGAAGGCTTCGCGCGCGCCTTCATCGCCCTGCACGGCCGCGGCGGCGAGGACGGCACGCTGCAGGGCGCGCTCGAGGTGCTCGGCATTCCCTACACCGGCAGCGGCGTCATGGCCTCGGCGCTCTCCATGGACAAGTGGCGCACCAAGATGGTCTGGCACGCCAACCAGCTGCCGACGCCGGCCTGGCACATCCTCAGGGCCGACAGCGACTGGAATGCCGTCGCCGACGAGCTCGGCCTGCCGGTCTTCGTCAAGCCGGCGCGCGAGGGCTCCAGCGTCGGCGCCGCCAAGGTGACGCGCGCCGCCGACCTGCGCGCGGCGTACGAGGCGGCAGTGAAGCACGACCCGCTGGTGATCGCCGAGCAGTTCATCGCCGGCGAGGAACTGACCGCCGCCTTCCTCGGCGAGCAGGCCCTGCCGCTGGTGCGCATCGTCGCGCCCGGAGGCAACTACGACTGGCAGAACAAGTACTTCAGTGACGAGACGCAGTATTTCTGCCCGAGCGGACTGCCCGAGACGGCGGAGGAGACGATCCAGGACCTGGTGATGGAGGCGGCGCGGCTGCTCGACTGCCGCGGCTGGGGCCGCGCCGACCTGATGCTGGATGCGGCGGGCAAGCCCTGGCTGCTGGAGATGAACACCTCGCCGGGCATGACCGGGCATTCGCTGGTGCCGATGGCGGCGCGCGCCGTCGGCATCGATTTCGGGGAACTGTGCCTGGGGATTCTGGAGCGGGCGACGCTTGGCTAAGAGAAAGGCAAACGACAGTGCGGGATTCTGGGACAGGCCGCCGCTGATGAACCTGATCGCCGATCTGCTGTTCTTCGCGTCCGCGCTGGCGCTCGGCTATGCCGCCACGCTGGCCGTGGCGTTCCTGCCGTTCTTTCCGCTGCGCGAGGTGGTGGTGGGCGGCACGCTGAGCGAAGTGACGCCGACGCAGATCGAGTACGCCGCACGCAATGCCATGACCGGCAACTTCCTCACGGTGAACCTCGACGCCGTGCGCGCCGCCTTCGAGAAGCTGCCCTGGGTGCGCAAGGCCGAGGTGCGGCGGCGCTGGCCGAACGCGATCGAGCTGGAGATCGAGGAGCACGTCGCCGCCGCGCGCTGGAAACAGGCCGACGGCGCCGAGGCGCGCCTGGTCAACCGAGAGGGCGAGGTGTTCGCCGCGGCGAGCAACGCCGAGCTGCCGTTCTTCGTCGGGCCGGAAGGGTCCGCGCCGCTGATGCTCGAGCGCTACCGCGAGCTCGGCCCGCTGCTCGAGCCGATCGGACGGCAGCCGAGAGCCGTGGCGCTCAGCGCGCGCCAGGCCTGGCAGGTGCGGCTCGACGACGGCGTGCTGCTCGACCTCGGGCGCGACCAGGCCAAGTCGCGGGTGAACGAGCGGCTGCAGCGCTTCACGGCGGCCTACCGCCAGGCGACGGAGCGGCTCAAGGCGCGCGCCGATGTCATCGATTTGCGCTATCCGAACGGCTTCGCCATGCGCGTGGCGCGGGCAGGGGAAGGGAAGCGATGAGCGCCGTACGCCGGGCCGCCCCAAGTGCGGCGCAGCCAACAACATGGAGCGAGCGCAGCTCGCGAACAAACGTCACCCCCTTCCGTGGGAAGGGGCATGGGGGGAAGGTGGTTCATGTCTAAGGAAGTCAAGAATCTCATCGTCGGTCTGGACATCGGCACCTCGAAGATCGTCGCCATCGTCGCCGAGCTGACGCCCGAGGGCCGGCTCGAGATCCTCGGCCTAGGCACGCATCAGGAGTCGCGCGGCCTGAAGAAGGGCGTGGTGGTGAACATCGAGGCGACGGTGAACGCCATCTCGCGCGTCGTCCAGGAAGTCGAGCTGATGGCCGACTGCAAGGTGAAGGAGGTCTACACCGGCATCGCCGGCAGCCACATCAGGAGCTTCAACTCGAACGGCATGGTGGCGATCAAGGACAAGGAGGTCGCGCCGATGGACGTCGAGCGCGTCATCGAGACGGCGCGCGCCATGCCGATCCCCTCTGACCAGCAGATCCTGCACATCCTGACGCAGGAGTTCATCGTCGACGGCCAGGACGGCGTGCGCGAGCCGATCGGCATGAGCGGCGTGCGGCTGGAAGTGAAGACGCACATCGTCACCGGCGCCGTCTCGGCGGCGCAGAACATCGTCAAGTGCGTGCGCCGCTGCGGTCTCGAGGTGGTGGACCTCGTGCTGCAGCCGCTCGCCTCCAGCTACGCCGTGCTGACCGAGGACGAGAAGGAGCTCGGCGTCTGCCTCGTCGACATCGGCGGCGGCACCACCGACATAGCGGTGTTCACCCAGGGCGCCATCCGCCACACGGCGGTGATCCCGATCGCCGGCGACCAGATCACCAACGACATCGCCCACGCCCTGCGCACGCCGACGCCGGAAGCGGAGGAGATCAAGGTGCACTACGGCGTCGCCCTGCAGCAACTGGCCGACGAGGGCGAACTGTTCGAGGTGCCCGGCATCGGCGAGCGCGGGCCGCGCCGGCTGTCGCGCCAGGCGCTGGCCGACGTCATCGAGCCGCGCGTCACCGAGCTCTACGAACTGATCCAGGCCGAGCTCAGGCGCAGCGGCTACCAGGACCTGCTCTCCTCGGGCATCGTCATCAGCGGCGGCAGCTCGGTGATGCTCGGCATGGTCGAGCTGGGCGAGGAGATCTTCCACATGCCGGTGCGCCTGGGCATCCCGAAGTACGGCGGCAGCCTGGCTGAGGTGGTGCAGCACCCGCGCTACGCCACGGCGATGGGCCTGCTCATGGAGGGCATGGCGCAGAAGAAGCGCGGCATCCAGGCGCACCGGACGCGCACCTTCAAGCAGGTGCTGGGCAGCATGAAATCGTGGTTCGAGAAGAATTTTTGAGCAGATGCCGGTTGCCGGTTGCCAGTTGCCGGCAGTCAGAGCGCACAGGTTTCAACTGGCAACCGGAAACTGGCAACAGGCAACTGAACTTTTGACAAGGAGGCGAGCATGTTTGAAATCATCGACAAGGAACCGAGCGGCACGGTCATCAAGGTGGTGGGCGTGGGGGGCGCCGGCGGCAACGCCGTCGACCACATGATCCGCGAGGGCGTGCAGGGCGTGGAATTCATCTGCGCCAACACCGACGCCCAGGCGCTCAACCGCAGCGACGCGCACCGGAAGCTGCAGTTCGGCCCCGGTCTGGGCGCCGGCGGCAAGCCGGAGAAGGCGCGCGCCCTGGCCGAGGTGGAGCGCGAGCGCATCGCCGAAGCCCTGCAGGGCGCGCACATGGCCTTCATCACCGCCGGCATGGGCGGCGGCACCGGCACCGGCGCCGCGCCGATCGTCGCCGAGGTGGCGCGCGAGCTGGGCATCCTCACCGTCGCCGTGGTGACCAAGCCCTTCGAGTTCGAGAACGCCAAGCGCATGGCGGTGGCCGAGCAGGGCCTGGCCGAACTGGCGCGCCACGTCGATTCCCTCATCGTCATCCTCAACGAGCGCCTGATCGACGTGCTGGGCGATGACATCAGCATGATGGCCGCCTTCAAGACGGCGGACAACGTGCTGAGGAACGCGGTGGGCGGCATCGCCGAGATCATCAACGTGCCGGGGCTGGTGAACGTCGACTTCGAGGACGTCCGCACGGTGATGGGCGAGATGGGCAAGGCCATGATGGGTTCTGCCATGGCTTCCGGCATGGACCGCGCACGGCTCGCTGCCGAGCAGGCCGTCGCCAGCCCGCTGCTCGAGGGCATCGAGCTCTCCGGCGCGCGCGGCGTGCTGGTGAACATCTCCGCCAACAGCGCGCTCGGCATGAAGGAGGTGCGCGAGGTGATGAACACCATCCGCGCCTACGCCGCCGAGGACGCCCACATCATCTTCGGCACGGTGTTCGACGACGCCATGGAGGACGGCCTGCGCGTGACGGTGGTGGCCACCGGCCTCGGCGCGGCCACGGCGGCGCAGCAGTTCCGCCCGCGCATGGAGGTGGTGGCGCAGAAGACCGGCACGGACAACGCGCCGATCGTCGAGACCATCAATTACGGCGAACTTGAGACGCCGGTGGTGTTCCGCAGCGGTCGGCGCCATGCCCAAGTCGAGGCGATGGCCGCCAGCGGGGTGGACAAGTACGACATCCCCGCCTTCCTGCGCAAGCAGGCCGACTGATGGCGCGCGGGTCGGCGCAACGGCGTGCGCAGGGCAGCGCGGGGCCCTGCTATGGTAAAATTCGCCTCTTTGTCATGGCGTCGTCGTCATGCTGCAGCAGCGCACGTTGAAATCGCTGATCCGCGCCACCGGCGTCGGGCTCCATTCCGGGGTCAAGGTCACCATGACCTTGCGCCCGGCGGCGCCCGCCACCGGCATCGTCTTTCGCCGCGTCGACCTCGACCCGCCGGTCGATCTGCGCGCCGAGCCCTTCGCCGTCGGCGACACGCGCCTCGCCTCCTGCCTGGAGAAGGACGGCGCCAAGATCGCCACCGTAGAGCACCTCATGTCCGCCCTCTCCGGGCTCGGCATCGACAACGTGTACGTGGACGTCGACGCGCCCGAACTGCCCATCATGGACGGCAGCGCGGCGCCCTTCGTCTTCCTCATCCAGTCGGCCGGCATCGAGGAGCAGAACGCGCCCAAGCGCTTCCTGCGCGTGAAGAAGACGGTGCGCGTCGAGGACGGCGACAAATGGGCCGAACTGTCGCCCTACGACGGCTTCCGGCTCACCTTCTCCATCGTCTTCGACCACCCGGTGTTCGACAAGTCGCGGCCGAGCGTGACGGTGGATTTCGCCGAGCAGTCCTACATCCGCGAGGTGGCGCGCGCGCGCACCTTCGGCTTCATGCAGGACGTCGAGGCGATGCGCTCGCAGGGCCTGGCCCTCGGCGGCAGCCTGGAGAACGCCATCGTGATGGACGAATACCGCGTGCTCAATGCCGACGGCCTGCGCTACGGCGACGAATTCGTCAAGCACAAGGTGCTCGACGCGGTGGGCGATCTCTATCTCCTCGGCCATCCCCTGCTGGGCGCCTTTGCCGCGCACAAGTCCGGGCACGCCCTCAACAACAAGCTGCTGCGCGCCCTGCTGTCCGACCGGACGGCCTGGCAGATGGTCAGCTTCGACAGGATCGAGGACGCCCCGCCGTCCGTGGCGCGGCTGTTCGCCGAGCCGGCCTGATGCTCCTCCTCAGAATCGTCGGCGTCCTGGTGGCCATCACCGTCGGCGCCGGCATCGTCGCTTTCCTGTTTACCCGCGACCGACGCTACCTCCGGCTGTCCTGGCAGGTGGCCAAGTACGCCGGCCTGTTTGCCCTGCTGGTGCTGGCGCTGATGTTCTTCGAGCGCTTGATCGTGTTGTAGCGCAGCATTATTCTCGGCTGCGCTTGACGAGTCGGGCAAGCGGTTCCTTTAGTGGTGAATCTTCAGGCAAATCAGCTTCAAGTTGCGTCAGCGCAGCCTTGGCGTGAGCGCTTACTGCGGGCGTAGGCCGCCCCCGCTTTTGTTGCAATGCAATATGGCTGGGTTGCACTTTGACCTGTATTTCGGTAACCTCTGACCCCTTCGAAGAAAATTCGTCGATCAGGCTCGGCAGCATCTGCCTCAGCTTGGTGGCGACCGCGCCGGAATCGGCGTGGATAACAACCACCCCCGACTTGAAATTGGCCACGCGGCTCGCCGCGGCCAGATAGGACGGCGCGATCCGCTCGAAAACGCGCTGCAGTTTAACCAGCCGCCCGGCATGCGCGGAGAGCCGCGCCAGACCGCCGGTGGTGTTCAGGTAAGCGTCGAGAGAACGCGCTGACATGTGGATTAGATAGGAGGGACGGCGTGCATATTATTCTCGTCTCCGACCGACTGGCAACCGCCAAGACCATCACCCTCACCGCCCGCCACCTGGCGCTGGCGACCGTCGGCCTCGTGCTGGCGGTGATCGTGCTGTCCTCGCTGTTTTCCTACTTCACCGTGCGCCATGCCGCCGAGGTGCGCCTGCCCTTCCTGCAGAGCCTGCTGGTGAGCGTGCGCGAGCAGGAAACCCAGAAGACGCAGGAATTCCTGCGCGAGAACCTGAACGCCATGGCCGTGCGGCTGGGGCAGCTCCAGGCCCAGCTCATGCGCCTCGATTCGCTCGGCGAGCGACTCGGCCAGATCTCCGGCATCAAGCCTTCGGACAAGGCGGCCGACAAGCCGGGCCAGGGCGGCCCCTTCATCGCGCCGGCCAGGCCGCTCACGCCCGACGACCTGCAGCGCCAGATCGACCAGTTGTCCCGCCAGATCGACACGAAGGGCGACTACCTCGGCCTGATCGAGACCGAAATGATGGACGAGCGGGTGAAGAAGAACCAGTTGCCCACGGCCCTGCCCGTCGAGGCGCAGTGGAACGCATCCGGCTTCGGCTGGCGCATCGACCCGTTCACGGGCGAGCAGGCCATGCACGAGGGCATCGACTTCATCGCCGAAACCGGCACGCCGATCCATGCCGCCGCCGCCGGCATCGTCGTCACCGTCGAGCGCCATCCCCAGTACGGCAACCTGGTCGAAATCGACCATGGCAACGAGCTGATCACGCGCTATGCCCACGCCTCGAAGGTGCTGGTGAAACAGGGCGCGCTGGTCAAGCGCGGCCAGAAGATAGCCGAGGTCGGCTCCACCGGCCGCTCCACCGGTCCGCACCTGCATTTCGAGGTGCGCTTCAAGGGCATCGCCCAGAACCCCAACCGCTTCCTGCAGAACGCCCGGCCGCAGAAGCTGGCGGCTTACCGCCGCAAGTAAAAATTCAGCCTTCCCCCGGCCCGCTTCCCGCGGAAGGGGGTGACGGCTGTGCGCTTCGCTCCCCCCTGTCGATGCCGCGGTCAAAGAGGGGCGGCATGGTAAAATTCCCCTTTTTTCCAGCCGCCTACCGCGTTTCCGCATGATTTCCGGCCTCCTCAAGAAGATATTCGGCAGCCGCAACGACCGGCTGCTGCGCCAGTACGCGCAGACCGTCGGCGCCATCAATGCCCTCGAGCCCGCCATCGGGGCGCTGTCCGACGAGCAGCTGCGCGGCAAGACCGACGAACTGCGGCGCAAGGTGGCCGACGGCCAGGCGCTGGACGACGTCCTGCCCGAAGCCTTCGCCGTGGTGCGCGAGGCAGGCAAGCGTACGCTCGGCATGCGCCATTTCGACGTCCAGCTCGTCGGCGGCATGGTGCTCCACCACGGCAAGATCGCCGAGATGCGCACCGGCGAGGGCAAGACCCTGGTCGCCACGCTGCCGGCCTACCTGAACGCCCTGTCGGGCAAGGGCGTGCACATCGTCACGGTAAACGACTACCTCGCCAGCCGCGACGCCGAGTGGATGGGCAAGCTCTACCGCTTCCTCGGCATGACGGTCGGCGTCAACCTCTCCCAGATGCCGCACGAGCAGAAGCAGGCCGCCTACGCCGCCGACATCACCTATGGCACCAACAACGAGTTCGGCTTCGACTACCTGCGCGACAACATGGTCTATGCGGCGAAGGACCGCGTACAGAAGAAGCTGAATTTCGCCATCGTCGACGAGGTCGACTCGATCCTCATCGACGAGGCGCGGACGCCGCTCATCATCTCCGGCCAGGCCGAGGACCACACCGACCTCTACGTGCGCATGAACCAGGTGGCGCCCCTGCTCACGCGGCAGAAGGAGGAGAAGGGCGAAGGCGACTACTGGGTGGACGAGAAGGCGCACTCGGTGCTCCTGTCGGAAGCCGGCCACGAGCACGCCGAGGAGATCCTCGCCCGCATGGGCCTGCTGCCGGCGGGCGGCAGCCTCTACGAGCCGGCCAACATCCTGCTCATGCACCACCTCTACGCCGCCCTGCGCGCGCACAACCTGTTCCACCGCGACCAGCATTACGTCTCGCAGAACGGCGAGATCGTCATCGTGGACGAGTTCACCGGCCGCCTCATGCCGGGACGGCGCTGGTCCGACGGCCTGCACCAGGCGGTGGAGGCGAAGGAAGGCGTGCCGATCCAGAACGAGAACCAGACGCTCGCCTCGATCACCTTCCAGAACTACTTCCGCATGTACGGCAGGCTCGCCGGCATGACTGGCACGGCGGACACCGAGGCCTACGAATTCCACCAGATCTACGGCCTCGAGACGGTGGTCATCCCGACCAACCAGCCGATGGTGCGCGACGACCGCATGGACCAGGTCTACCGCACCGCGCCGGAAAAATACCGCGCCATCCTCGCCGACATCCGCGACTGCCACCAGCGCGGCCAGCCGGTGCTGGTCGGCACCACCTCCATCGAAAACTCCGAACTGATCTCCGGCCTGCTGGAGAAGGAGAAGCTGCCGCACCAGGTGCTCAATGCCAAGCAGCATGCGAAAGAGGCGCTCATCGTCGCCCAGGCCGGCCGTCCGGGCATGATCACCATCGCCACCAACATGGCGGGCCGCGGCACCGACATCGTGCTCGGCGGCAACGTCGAGAAGCAGGTCGACGCGCTGCTTGCCGACGGCGCCATCGCCGAAACCGGCCGGGAGTCGCGCATCGCCCAGATGCGCGGCGAATGGCAGAAGCTGCACGAGCAGGTGGTCAGCGCCGGCGGCCTGCACATCATCGGCTCCGAACGGCACGAGTCGCGCCGCATCGACAACCAGCTGCGCGGCCGCTCCGGCCGCCAGGGCGACCCCGGTTCCAGCCGCTTCTACCTCGCGCTCGAGGATCCGCTGCTGCGCATCTTCGCCGGCGAGCGCCTCAACGCCATCATGGTGCGGTTGAAGATGCCCGAGGGCGAGGCCATCGAGCACCCCCTCGTGACGCGCTCGCTCGAGTCCGCCCAGCGCAAGGTCGAGCAGCGCAACTTCGACATCAGGAAGCAGCTGCTCGAGTACGACGACGTCGCCAACGACCAGCGCAAGGTCATCTACCAGCAGAGGAACGAGCTGCTCGAGACGGACGACATCTCCGAGACCGTCACGGCGATGCGCCAGGGCGTGCTGCACGACGCCTTCCGCACCCACGTGCCGGCCGACAGCGTCGAGGAGCAGTGGGACATCGCCGGCGCGGAGGCCGCGCTCGCCTCCGAGTACCAGTTGCAGCAGCCGATCGGCGAGTGGCTCAAGGCGGAGCCGAACATCACCGACGACGCCATCGTGCGCCGCATCCTCGACGAGGCCGACAGGCGCTATGCCGACAAGGTCGAACTGGTCGGCGCCGAGCCCTTCCACCACTTCGAGCGCAACATCATGCTGCAGAGCCTGGACACGCACTGGCGCGAGCACCTGGCGGCGCTCGACCACCTGCGCCAGGGCATCCACCTGCGCGGCTATGCGCAGAAGAACCCGAAGCAGGAGTACAAGCGCGAAGCCTTCGAACTGTTCGAGGGCCTGCTGCAGACGGTGCGCAACGAGGTGACCAAGGTGCTCATGACCGTCGAGATCCGCTCGCAGGAGCAGATCGCCGAGAGCGAGCCGCAGGCGGCGGTGGAGAACGTGCAGTACCACCATGCCGACTACGACGAAGCGCTCGGCGCCGCGTCCGACGCGGAGAAGCCGACCCAGCCCCAGGTGCGGCAAGGCGAGAAGATCGGCCGCAACGACCCCTGCCCCTGCGGCTCGGGCAAGAAGTACAAGCACTGCCACGGCAAGCTGAGCTGACGCTCGCTCGCGGCGCGCAAGACCATGCAGAAAAAACAGGGGGCGCTCGGACTGGAGGCCTGGCTTGGCCGCATCCGCGACCAGGAGCTGCCCATCTTCGGTCGCACCGCCGAGGAGATCCGCGCGCTCACCGACAGCGAGAGGTCGGCGGTGTCCGAACTGGCCGACGCCATCCTGCGCGACGCCGGCATGACGGCCAAGCTGCTGCGCATCGCCAACAGCGTGATCTTCAACACCAGCGGCGTGCAGATCACCACCGTGAGCCGGGCCGTCGTCATGCTCGGCTTCGACATGGTGCGGCAGATCGCCCTCTCGGTCGCCTTCGTCGACACCTTCCTCAAGGGGCATGTGCGCGAGCATGTGCTGCGCGAGATGGGCCGCTCCTTCCACGCCGCGGTACAGGCGCACTGGCTGGCCGCCAGGCGGCACGACGCCCAGCCCGAGGGAATCATCATCGCCGCGCTGCTCTGCCGCTTCGGCGAGCTGGCCTTCTGGTGCTTTTCCGGCAAGGAGGGCGAGCGGCTCGACGCGGCCCTGCGCCTCAACCCGGAATACCCCGGCGACACGGAGCAGGCGCTCCTCGGCTTCCGCCTCAGCCAGATGACGGCGGCGCTGACGCGGGTCTGGCGCGTCAGCCCCCTGCTGCAGAGCGTCCTCAAGGGCGGCTACCCGAAGCGCTCGCGCGAGCATGCCGTGGTGCTGGCCTACCGCCTGGCCGAGGCGGCGGAGACGGGCTGGCGCTCCGAGCAGGGCCGCGCGCGCCTGAAGGAAGCGGCGGATTACCTGCAACTGCCGATCGAGGACGTGGTCGAATCGGTCAGGCAGAATGCCGCCGAGGCCGCCACGCTTGCCGAGTGCTACGGCGCCGGCGAGGCCGCGCGCTTCATCCCGCAATAACCGCCCGGAGACCTGTCATGCCCGTGAACCTGAAACCGCCGGCCGCCGAGCGCCTTCTGCCCGTCAAAGGCGTCGCGCTGGGCATCGCCCAGGCCGGCATCCGCAAGGCCAACCGCCGCGACCTGCTGCTCATCCGCCTCGACGAACGTGCCGCCGTCGCCGGCGTGTTCACGCAGAACCGCTTTTGCGCCGCGCCGGTGCTGGTCTGCCGCGAACACCTGCGCTCCGGCGCCATCCGCGCCCTGGTGGTCAATACCGGCATCGCCAACGCCGGCACCGGCGAGGCGGGACTGGCCGCCTCGCGCGCTTCATGCGACGCGGTGGCGCGGCAGCTCGGCTGCGACCCGGCCCAGGTGCTGCCGTTCTCGACCGGGGTCATCATGGAGCCGCTGCCGGTCGAGCGCGTCGTGGCCGGGCTGCCCGCCTGCGCGGCCGACCTGCGGGAGGACAACTGGGCGGCCGCTGCCGAAGCGATCATGACCACCGACACCCTGCCGAAGGCGGCGTCGAGAAAAGTCAGTCTCGGCGGCACGGCGGTCACCGTCACCGGCATCGCCAAGGGCGCCGGCATGATCCGCCCGAACATGGCCACCATGCTCGGCTTCGTCGCCACCGACGCCGCCGTGGCGCAGGCAATCCTGCAGCGCCTGGTGCGCGAGGCGGCCGACGCCTCCTTCAACTGCGTCACCGTCGACGGCGACACCTCCACCAACGATTCCTTCGTCCTGATCGCCTCGGGCAAGGCCGGCAACGCGCCCGTCGCGGACGCCGGCTCGGCCGAGTACGCGGCGCTGAAGAAAGCCGTCACGGCCGTGGCGGCGGAGTTGGCGCAGGCCATCGTGCGCGACGGCGAGGGCGCCACCAAGTTCATCGCCATCGAGGTGAGCGGCGGGCGCGACGCCGCCGAGTGCAAGGCCGTCGGCTACGCCATCGCCCACTCGCCGCTGGTGAAGACCGCCTTTTTCGCCTCCGATCCCAACCTGGGCCGCATCCTCGCCGCCATCGGCAACGCCGGCATCCACGACCTCGACGTTGCGCGCGTGAAATTGCGGCTCGACGAGGTGCTGGTGTCGGAAAACGGGGGCAGGGCGGGGAGCTACCGCGAGGAGGACGGCGCCCGCGTCATGGCGCAGGCCGAGATCGCCGTGCGCGTCGACCTCGCCCGCGGCGAAGCGCGGGCGACGGTGTGGACCTGCGATTTTTCCTACGACTACGTGAAGATCAACGCCGACTACCGCAGCTAGGTCAGTGCAGCACGCGCGGCATGGCCAGCGCGAATTCGGCGATCGGCGCCTCGAACTGCGTGCCGTCCTCCGCCGCCATCCGGTAGCTGCCGCTCATGGTGCCCACGGGCGTGGTGAGGATGCAGCCGCTGGAGTACTCGAAGCTCTCGCCCGGCTGGAGCAGGGGCTGGTGGCCGACGACGCCCAGGCCGCGCACCTCCTGCACGTGCGCGTCCGCGTCCTTGATGATCCAGTGGCGTGAAATCAGCTGGGCGGGGACGCTGCCCGTGTTGCGGATGGTGATGTGATAGGCGAAGACATAGCGGTCGTCATCCGGCTTGGACTGGTCGGCCAGGTACTGCGATTCGGCCGCCACCGTGATCTCGTATTTCCTGCTTTCCGCCATGGGGGCCATTATAGGGGGGCGTCTTATGGTTGCCATAATTTCTTTTAGCCGGGCGTCGCGACAAATCCGTTTAGAATCATGGCGTCAACCGGGAGACGCCATGAACTACCGCATTGCACCGAGCATCCTGTCCGCCAACTTCGCCAAGCTGGGCGAGGAGGTGGACAACGTCCTCAAGTCGGGCGCCGACATCGTGCACTTCGATGTCATGGACAACCACTATGTGCCCAACCTCACCATCGGCCCGCTGGTGTGCGAGGCGCTGAGAAAGCACGGCGTCACCGCGCCCATCGACGTGCACCTGATGGTCAAGCCGGTCGATCGGATCGTGCCCGACTTCGCCAAGGCCGGCGCCAGCTACATCACCTTCCACCCCGAGGCCTCCGAGCACATCGACCGCACCATCGCGCTGATCCGCGAAACGGGCTGCAAGCCGGGCCTGGTGTTCAATCCGGCGACGCCGCTCGACGTGCTGGAGTGGACGCTCGACAAGATCGACATGGTGCTGCTGATGAGCGTGAACCCGGGCTTCGGCGGGCAGAAGTTCATCCCGCACGTGCTGGACAAGGCGCGCCAGGTGCGCAAGATGATCGACGCGCGCAAGCTCGACGTCAGCCTGGAGATCGACGGCGGCGTCGGCCCGGCCAACATCCGCGAGGTGGCCCAGGCCGGCGTCGACACCTTCGTCGCCGGCTCGGCCGTCTTCGGCGCCGGCAGGGAGAGCGACCCCAACCGCTACGACAGCATCATCGCCGCCCTGCGCGCCGAGCTGGCAAAAGTCTGAAGGCAACCGCCTTCGACACAGAGGACACAGAGGCACAGAGTGCACAGAGAGAGCTTCTCTCTTGTTCCTGCCTTTCTCTGTGTCCTCCGTGTCTCTGTGCCCTCTGTGTTAGAAGTGGTTTCCCCATGCCCATCAAAGCCGTACTCATCGACCTCGACGGCACGCTGCTCGACACCGTTCCCGACCTCGCCGAGGCGGCCAACGCCATGCTCGCCGAGCTGGGGCGGCTGACTTTGCCCGTCGAGTCCATCCGGGATTTCGTCGGCAAGGGCATTCCCAACCTCGTCGGCCGCTGCCTCGGCTACCCGGGCGAGTCGGATGCTCCTGAGGCGAGGGAGGCGCTGGCGGTCTTCAAGCGCCACTATGCCGCTGTGAACGGCCGCAACACCCGCATCTATCCCGGCGTGCTGGAAGGCCTGCAGGCCATGCGCGCGGCGGGACTGAAGACCGCCTGCGTCACCAACAAGGCCGGCGCCTTCACCGGGCCGCTGCTCGTCGCCACCGGTTTGTCGCCGCTGATCGACCTGACGGTGAGCGGCGACACCCTGGCCGAGAAGAAGCCGCATCCGCTGCCCTTCCTGCACCTCTGCGAGCGTTTCGGCATCGCGCCGGCCGAGGCGCTGGTGGTGGGCGATTCGCGCAACGACGTCGCCGGCGCGCGCGCGGCCGGCTGCCCGGTGTTCTGCGTGCCCTACGGCTACAGCGAGGGCGAGGACGTGCGCGATCTCGGCGCCGATGCTATAGTGGCAACCCTCGAGGAGGCGGTTCATCGCCTCGCGAATTTGCCCTCTCCCCCGCGGGGAGAGGGCTAGGGTGAGGGGATCGTGCTCCATCTGGACTTGAAACGCGTGAGGAAATACGCCGTCGGCGGGGAGGCCTGGCCCTGGCGTCGCTTGCCTGACTGAGTCGCGCAAGCAGCAGGCGCACGCCTGCTTTGTTCCCGCAGTTCAAGTTGTGGAGTCAAGATGACCGAAGCCGAATTCAACGCGTTGGCCGCCCAGGGCTACAACCGCATCCCGCTGACCCTGGAAACCTTCGCCGACCTCGACACCCCCCTCTCGATCTACCTCAAGCTGGCCGACAGCGCGTATACCTACCTGCTCGAATCGGTGCAGGGCGGCGAGCGTTTCGGCCGCTATTCCTTCATCGGCCTCTCGGCGCCGACGCGCATCGCCGCCTACGGCCGCGACGTCATGGTGCTCACCGGCAACCGCATCGCCGAGCGGCGCGAGGATTGCGACCCGCTCGTCTTCGTCGGCGAGTTCATGGCGCGCTTCAGGCTGGCGCCGCGCGCCGGCCTGCCGCGCTTCTGCGGCGGCCTCGTCGGCTGCTTCGGCTACGACACGGTGCGCTACATCGAGCCGAAGCTCGCCACGACGCAAAAACCCGACGCGCTCGGCACGCCCGACGTCCTCCTGCTCCTCTCCGAGGAGATCGCCGTCGTCGACAACCTCTCCGGCAAGCTGACCCTGGTGGTGTATGCCGAGCCCGGCGTGCCCGGCGCCTGGAAGCGCGCCCAGGCGCGGCTGAAGGAGCTGCTGGCGCGATTGCGCGAGCCGGTGCAGATTCCCGCCGAGCGGCCTGCCGCGCCGCAGGTGGCCGTGTCCTCCTTCGGCGAAGCGGCGTTCAAGCAGGCCGTGGCGCGCGCCAAGCAGTACATCGTCGACGGCGACATCATGCAGGTGGTGCTCTCGCAGCGCATGTCGAAGCCCTATGCCGCGACGCCGCTGGCGCTCTACCGCGCCCTGCGCACGCTCAATCCCTCGCCCTACATGTTCTACTTCGACTTCGAGGACTTCCACGTCGTCGGCGCCTCGCCGGAGATCCTCGTGCGGCTGGAGGACGGCAACGTCACGCTGCGCCCCATCGCCGGCACGCGCAAGCGGGGAAAAACCGTCGAGGAGGACGAGGCGCTTTCCGCCGAACTGCTCGCCGACGAGAAGGAGCGCGCCGAGCACCTCATGCTGCTCGACCTCGGGCGCAACGACGTCGGCCGCGTCGCACAGACCGGTACGGTGCGCGTCACCGAGCAGTTCGTCATCGAGCGCTACTCGCACGTGATGCACATCGTCTCCAACGTCGAGGGGCGGCTGAAGCCGGAGCTGGATGCCCTCGCCGTGCTGCGCGCCACCTTCCCGGCCGGCACGGTGTCCGGTGCGCCCAAGGTGCGGGCGATGCAGATCATCGACGAGCTGGAGCCGGTCAAGCGCGGCATCTACGCCGGCGCCGTCGGCTACCTCGGCTTCCATGGCGACATGGACCTCGCCATCGCCATCCGCACCGCGCTGATCAAGGACGGCCAGATCCACGTCCAGGCCGGCGCCGGCATCGTCGCCGACTCCGACCCGGCCGCGGAATGGCAGGAGACGCAGAACAAGGCGCTCGCCCAGTTGCGCGCCGCCGAGATGGCCGAGTCTGGGCTGGATACACGGCTGGAGTAAACCGCTTTCAACACAGAGAACACAGAGAACACAGAGACACAGAGAACACAGAGATGGAAGACAATGTTCTTTCCGGTCAGGTGATCGGCGCCGCCATCGAGGTGCATCGGGTGCTCGGGCCGGGACTGCTTGAATCGGCCTATGAATTGGCGTTGGAGCGGGAGCTTCTGCTGCTCGGGCTCGACATTCGGCGCCAGATACCGGTCCCGCTTCAGTACAAGGGGGCGAGCCTGGGCGACGGTTTCCGCATAGACATTCTCGTGAACGAATTGTTGCTGGTCGAGATCAAGGCGGTCGAGCAGCTTGTGCCGCTGCACGAAGCCCAGCTTTTGACTTATTTGCGCCTGACCGGCAAACGACATGGGCTGCTCGTCAATTTCAATGTCGCGGCACTCAAGAACGGCGTCAAACGGGTGACGAATGGTTATTAGATTTCCCTCTGTGTCTCTGTGTCCTCTGTGTTGAAAGAGGTTCCTTCGATGCTTCTGGTGATCGACAATTACGACTCCTTCACCTGGAACCTCGTGCAGTACTTCGGCGAGCTGGGCGAGGACGTCCGCGTCTTCCGCAACGACGAGATCACCGTCGAGCAGATCGCCGCGCTGAAGCCAGACCGCCTCGTCGTCTCGCCCGGTCCGTGTTCCCCGGCCGAGGCCGGCATCTCGGTGGCGGCGATCCGGACCTTCGCCGGCAAGGTGCCGCTGCTCGGCGTCTGCCTCGGCCACCAGAGCATCGGCGCGGCCTTCGGCGGCAGGATCGTGCACGCCCGCCAGCTCATGCACGGCAAGACCTCGCCGGTGCGCCACGCTGACAAGGGCGTCTTCCGCGGCCTGCCGAATCCCTTCACCGCCACGCGCTACCACTCGCTCGCCATAGAGCGCGAGACGCTGCCGGCCTGCCTGGAAGTGACGGCGTGGACCGACGACGGCGAGATCATGGGCGTGCGCCACAAGGATTTCCAGCTCGAAGGCGTGCAGTTCCACCCCGAGTCCATCCGCAGCGAGCACGGCCACCGCCTGCTGCAGAATTTCTTGCGGGGCTGAACGAAGCATCGGATAATATAGCCATCTAGATAGCCATCTGGAGTTTTGCCATGGACAAGATTTACTCGATCGCGGAAGCCCGCAACGATCTCTCGGGCGTGGTGCGCGAGGCCGAGGCCGGCCGGCCGGTCACCTTGTCGCGTCGCGGCCGCCCGGTGGCCGTCGTCGTGTCGGCCAGCGAGTTTGCCCGACTGGCGCCGCAGCGCCGTGCGGTGGCGGCGGCCATCGATGCTTTTCGGCGCGATCACGGCGCCAGTCTCGAAGATGCCGATTGGCTACCCGAGCGCGACGCCTCATCGGGCAGGAGCGCGTGGCGGCCGTGAGTCTTCGCTACCTGCTGGACACCAATGTCCTTTCCGAAGCGACGCGCGCCACGCCCGATGCCAGGGTGATGTCGCACCTGCTTCGCCATGGCGACCGGATCGCCACCTCGGCGGTGTCCTGGCATGAACTGCATCATGGCCTGGCGCTGATGCCTTCCTCTCGGAAGAAGACGGCCATCGCCGCCTACCTCGAGTCGCTGGCCCGGGCCGAGCTCCCGGTGCTGCCCTATGCGGCCGAAGCCGCGGAATGGCATGCCCGCGAGCGCGCGCGCCTGGCCGCCGCAG
>VGHJ01000018.1 GCA_016868295.1 Betaproteobacteria bacterium
TCTGTCAAGTTTGATTGGTTAGACGCAGAATGTAGCCGCCCGACTTCTCGTCGCGCTGCAGTTCGAGCAGCTTGCGCGACTGCGCTTCCTCGAGCAGCTCGCTGAAGGACTTGAAGCCGTAGTAGGACTCGCTGAAGCCGGGCTTGCGGCGCTTGAGGGCCTGCTTCACCATCGAGCCCCAGATCGGCTCGCCGGCGCCGCGCTCGGCGACCAGCGCCTCGACGGTTTCCAGGGCGAGGTCGAGCGCTTCCTGCTTGCGGTCTTCCTCCTCGGCCGGCGCCTTGCTCTCCGGTTTCTGCGCCCCCTTGGCGGCGGCCGGCTTGGCGGTGCGCTTCTTCGCCGCGCGCTTCTTCGTCTCCTCCTCGCGCACCAGATCGTCGTAGTAGATGAACTCGTCGCAGTTGGCCATCAGCAGGTCGGAGGTCGACTTCTTCACGCCGACGCCGATCACCAGCTTGTTGTTCTCGCGCAGCTTGGAGACCAGCGGCGAGAAGTCGGAGTCGCCGCTGATGATGACGAAGGTGTCGACGTGCGATTTCGTGTAGCAGAGGTCGAGGGCGTCCACCACCATGCGGATGTCGGCGGAGTTCTTGCCGGACTGGCGCACATGGGGGATCTCGATCAGCTCGAAGGCGGCCTCGTGCATGGGCGCCTTGAACTCCTTGTAGCGCGCCCAGTCGCAGTAGGCCTTCTTGACGACGATGCTGCCCTTCAGCAGCAGGCGCTCGAGCACCTTGCGGATGTCGAACTGGGCGTACTTCGCTTCCTGCACGCCGAGGGCGATATTCTCGAAGTCGCAGAACAGCGCCATGTTTTTTGTTTCGGTCTGCGCGGCCATTTCTTGCTCCCTTAATGGTGGAGGATCTTGGAGAGGAACTGCTGTGCGCGCTCGGAGCGCGGGCTGCCGAAGAAGGCGTCCTTCCTGTCGTCCTCGACGATTCTGCCCTGGTCCATGAAGACGACTCTGTGAGCCACTTTCCGCGCGAAGCCCATCTCGTGGGTCACCACCATCATGGTCATGCCTTCCTGGGCCAGCTCGACCATGACGTCGAGCACCTCGTTGATCATCTCCGGGTCGAGTGCCGAGGTCGGCTCGTCGAAGAGCATGCAGATCGGGTCCATGGAGAGCGCGCGGGCGATGGCGACGCGCTGCTGCTGGCCGCCGGAGAGCTGGCCGGGGAACTTGTCGGCATGCGCGCGCAGGCCGACGCGGTCGAGCAGCTTGAGGCCGCGGTCGCGCGCTTCCTCATTGCCGCGGCCGAGCACCTTGATCTGGGCGATGGCGAGGTTCTCGGTGATCGACATGTGCGGGAACAGCTCGAAGTGCTGGAACACCATGCCGACGCGGGCGCGCAGCTTCGGCAGGTCGGTCTTCGGGTCGCCGACGGAAATGCCGTTGACGAGGACTTCGCCCTGCTGGAAGGGTTCCAGGCCGTTCACGCATTTGATGAGGGTCGACTTGCCGGAGCCGGAGGGGCCGCAAACGACGATCACCTCGCCTTTCTCGACCTGGGTTGTGCACTCCGCCAGTACCCGGAATTCCCCGTACCACTTGCTGACGTTCTTCATTTCGATCATGGGCATGATGGCGTTCCGGCTAACGGATGATGGCGATGCGCTGCTGCAGCTTTCGCACTAGCATCGACAGGCTGAAACAGATGGCGAAGTAGAGCGTAGCGGCGACGAGGTAGGTCTCCACCGGGCGGTTGAAGTTCTTGCCGGCGACCTCGAAGCCCTTGAGCAGATCGTAGGCGCCGATGGCGTACACGAGCGAAGTGTCCTGGAACAGGATGATGGTCTGGGTCAGCAGCACCGGCAGCATGTTGCGGAAGGCCTGCGGCAGCACGATGAGGCGCATGGTCTGTCCGTAGTTCATGCCGAGGGCGTAGCCGGCGGCGACCTGGCCCTTCGGGATGCTCTGGATGCCGGCGCGCATGATCTCCGAGTAGTAGGCCGCCTCGAACAGGGTGAACGTGATGACGGCCGACATCTCGGCGCCGAGCGGGCGGCCGATGACCAGCGGGATGAGCAGGAAGAACCACAGGATCACCATCACCAGCGGGATGCTGCGCATGGTGTTCACGTAGGCGGCGGCGGGCAGCGCCAGCCACGGCCGGCTGGAGAGGCGCATCAGCGCCAGCACGGTGCCCAGGGCGATGCCGCCGAGCATGGCGACGAGCGTGAGCTGCAGCGAGAAGGCGAAGCCCTTCAGCACGTAGCTGGAAATGATTTGCGGCGTGAGGAAGGCGAAATCGAGGTTGAGCATCAGTGGCCACCCCCGATCATGCCCGGCACGCGCACCCGCGCCTCGATGAAATGGAACGCCCGGTTGAGGGCGAAGGCTGTGATGAAATACAGGCCGGTGACGGACAGGTAAATCTCGATGCCGCGTGCCGTCTCCTCCTGCGCCTGCAGGGCGAACAGCGTCAGCTCGGAGATGCTCACGGCGAAGGCCACCGAGGAGTTCTTCACGATGTTCATCGCCTCGCTGGTGAGCGGCGGGATGACGATGCGGAAGGCCATCGGCAGCAGCACGTGGCGGTAGGTCTGCGGCAGGGTGAATCCCATCGCCAGCCCGGCCATGCGCTGGCCGCGCGGCAGCGACTGGATGCCTGCTTTCACCTGCTCGGAGATGCGCGCCGAGGTGAACAGGCCCAGCCCGAGCACCACCAGCAGGAAGCTCGGCACGCCGCGCAGCGGCGGGATCAGCGCCGGCACGACGTGGTACCAGAGGAAGATCTGCACCAGCAGGGGGATGTTGCGGAAGAGTTCCGTCCATGCGTTGCCGGCGAGCACCAGGCCGCGGTTCGGCGTCGTGCGCAGGATGCCCATGAGGGAACCGAAGACCAGCGCCACGATGAGGGCCAGCAGCGACACCGACAGCGTCCAGCCCCAGGCCGAGAACAGCCAGTCGAGGTAGGTGACGTCGCCGGCGCCGCCGAAGCAGCGCGACACGATCTCGCCGTCGATGGTGTCCTTGCAGAAGACCTGCCAGTCCCAGGTGGACATGATGCTCCGCTGGTTGCCCCCTCTCCCCGCGGCTGCGGGGAGAGGGCTGGGGAGAGGGGCTGCAGCCTGCCACCCTTTCCCCCGGCCCCTCTCCCGCAGGCGGGAGAGGGGAGAGAGGTCACTTCTTCGCGTAGTCTTCCATCGGCTTGTCGTTGGGGTTGGCCCAGGCGGCCCTGGTGGCTTCCGATGCCGGCAGGCCGATGCGGGTGTTGGCCGGCGGGATCGGCTGCATGAACCACTTGTCGTAGATCTTCGCCATTTCGCCCGAGGCCATCAGCGCCTTGAGGCTGTCGTCCACCGTCTTCTTGAAGGCCGGGTCGTCCTTGCGGATCATGATGGCGATCGGCTCGACCGAGAGCACTTCGCCGACGATCTTGAAATCCGCCGGGTTCTTCGCCTTGGCGATGTTGCCGGCGAGAATCTGGCCGTCCATGACGAAGGCCTCGGCGCGGCCGGATTCCAGCAGCAGGAAGCTGTCGGCGTGGTCCTTGCCGAACACCTCCTTGAAGTCCATGCCGGTGGCGCGCTCGTGCTTGCGCAGATGCTGCACCGACGTCGTGCCGGTCGTGGTGGCGACGTTCTTGCCGTTCAGCTGGGCGATCGAACCGATGCCGGAATTGGCTTTCACGGCGATGCGGACTTCCTCGACGTAGGTGGTGACGGCGAAGGCGACATCCTTCTGGCGCGCGGCGTTGTTGGTGGTCGAGCCGCATTCGATGTCCACCGTGCCGTTCTGCACCAGCGGGATGCGGTTCTGCGAGGTGACCGGCTGGTACTTGATGTCGAGCTTCGCCAGCCCGAGCTGCTTCTGCACGTCGGCCAGCGCGCGCTGGCACAGTTCGACGTGGAAGCCGGCGAACTTGCCGTCGCCCACGGTGAAGGACAGGCCGCCGGAGGATTCGCGCACGCCCATGGTGGCGCTGCCGCCGTCCTTGATCTTCTTCAGCGTGCCGCCGTCCTGCGACAGGGCGGGCAGGGCGGCAAGCAGGCTGGCGGCAAAAGTCAGTCCCTGCAGTACGGCGATTGGTTTCATGGTGGTCTCCTCCGGGTGGGTTGTTTTGGAGCGGGCATTCTATGCCAGGCCAGACGGTTTGTTAAGCCGCTTCGGTTTCCGCTTCCTGTTGCTGCAGCGCCCACATCTGGACATAGGCGCCGCCGCTGTCGAGCAGTGCCCGGTGCGTGCCGCGCTCGACGATGCGCCCCCGGTCGAGGACGAGAATCTCGTCTGCGTTCATGACGGTGGACAGGCGGTGGGCGATGACCAGGGTGGTGCGGCCGACGCTGATGCGCTCCAGTTCGACCTGGATGGTTTTCTCGGATTTGGAGTCCAGTGCCGAGGTGGCCTCGTCGAAGATCAGGATGGGCGGGTTCTTCAGCAGAGCCCGGGCGATGGCGACGCGCTGCTTCTCGCCGCCGGAGAGCTTCAGGCCGCGTTCCCCGACGCGAGTGCCGTATTTCTCCGGCAGTGACTCGACGAAATCGTGGATGTGGGCGGCCTGCGCCGCGGCGATGATCTCTTCGCGGCTCGCCTCGGGGCGGCCGTACTGGATGTTGTAATAGATCGAGTCGTTGAAGAGCACCGTGTCCTGGGGTACGATGCCGATCGCCGCGCGCAGGCTGGCTTGCGTGAACCGCCGGATGTCCGTGCCGTTCACCTTCACGGCGCCCGACTGCGCGTCGTAGAAGCGGAAGAGCAGGCGCGACAGCGTCGATTTGCCCGAGCCCGAGTGGCCGACCACCGCCACGGTGCCGCCGGCGGGGATGGAAAAATCGACGTCGAAGAGGATCTGCCGCTTGGCTTCGTAGGCAAAGCCGACGTGCTCGAAGCGTACGGCGCAGGGGCCGGCGGCGAGCGGCGCCGCATCGGGCGAATCGGCGATCTCGCGGTGCTCGGCCTTCAGTGCGAACATGCGCTCGATGTCGGTGAGCGCCTGGCGGATCTCGCGGTAGAGCACACCCAGCCAGTTGAGCGGGATGTAGAGCTGGATGAGCAGGCCGTTCACAAGCACGATGTCGCCGACGGTCATGCTGCCGTTGCTCACGCCGACGGACGCGCGCCACATGATCAGCGTCACAGCCACGGCGATGATGGCCGCTTGGCCGAGATTGAGAAACGACAGCGAGACCTGGCTCCGCACCTGGGCCGACTCCCACTTCTGCATCTGCTGGTCGTAGCGGCTCGCCTCGAAGTCCTCGTTGTTGAAGTATTTCACTGTCTCGTAGTTGAGCAGGCTGTCGATGGCGCGCGAGTTGGCGGCCGAGTCGATCTCGTTCACTTCGCGCCGCAGCCGGGTGCGCCAGTTGGTGATCAGCACGGTGAAGGTGACATAGACGACAAGCGCGCCGACAGTGATCCAGGCGAAGCTCGCCTCGTAGCGGGTCGCCAGGATGCCGATCACCAGGCCGACCTCGACCAGGGTCGGCAGGATGCTGTAAATGGTGTAGCTGATCAGCGTGCCGATGGAGCGGGTGCCGCGCTCGATGTCGCGCGTCAGCCCCCCCGTCTGCCGCTCGAGGTGGAAGCGCAGCGAGAGGGCGTGCAGGTGGCGGAACACCTGCAGGGCGATATTGCGCACCGCCCGCTGGGTGACGCGGGTGAACAGCAGCTCGCGCAGCTCGGTGAACAGCGACATCGAGAAGCGCAGCGCGCCGTAGATGGCCAGCAGCGCCAGCGGCGCGACCAGCGCCGCCCGCTCGGCGGTGAAGGCGTCGACGATCTCCTTGAACACCAGCGGCACGCCGACGTTGGCCAGCTTGGCCGCGACGAGGCAGGCCAGCGCGAACAGCACGCGCCCCCGGTAGGCCCAGATGTAGGGGAACAGGGTGCGTAGGGTCTGCCAGTCGCGGCGCTCCCCGGTGGCGGGGGCGGGCAGAGGGGTGGTGGCGGCGCGGCGCATCCTCGCATTCTAAAGGATGCGCCCAGGCGGACGTGAGCCGCAGCCATCCTATCCGACTCGGCCCGGGCGGTCGGTCAGGGTGAAGCAAAAAGTCGCGCCCCTTCCCGGCGCGGCGTCGGCCCAGACTTCGCCGCCGTGGCGCCGGATCACCTGATCGACAATGGTCAGGCCGAGGCCCGTCCCTTCAAAATCGCGCCGGTCGTGCAGGCGAACAAAGGGGCCGAACAGCTTCTTGGCATTGGCCATGTCGAAGCCGACTCCGTTGTCCCGGACGTAGTAGACGCGTTTCCCGCGCTCGTCGCGGGAGCCGAACTCGATGCGCGGCTTGTCGACCTTGCTCGAATACTTCAAGGCGTTCCGCAACAGATTCTCGAGTGCGCAGCGCAACAGGCCGGCATCGGCGCAGGCTTCCACATGCTCGGCAATCTGCCAGTCGGCGCGGCATGCGGGCTCTGCAGCAACGATGTCGGCCACGATCTCGCGGGCTATTTGCGACAGGCTGGTGCGTCCGGCCTGCAGTGCGCCTTGGCCGACGCGGGAAAGCGCCAGTAGGTCGTCGATGATATTCGACATGCGACCGAGCGTGCCGCCGATGCGGGCAAACAGGGCGCGGCTGGTTTCGTCGAGGGGCCCCGGCAACTCCTCGCGCAACATGCCCAGGTAACCCCCGATCGCCCGCATCGGCGCGCGCAGGTCATGCGACACCGATGAGTTGAAGGCCGCCAGCTGGCGGTTCGCCGCTTCGAGCTCCGTCGTCCGGGCGGCGACACGCCGCTCGAGCTCGGCGTTCAGGCTGCGGATCGCGTCTTCGGCCTTCTTGTGGCTTGTGATATCGATGAAGGCCGAGACGAAGCCGGCGGAAAGTCCGTCGAGGGAAATCGGGCGTCCGATGATGTCGAGCACGGTGCCATCCGGTCGGGTGCGGGTGAAATGGTGGGGCTCGAAACGGCGCATCAGGGCAAGCCGTTCCTCGGTGAGGGCGTCGGCGTCGCCGGCGCCGTATTCGCCGCGGCGGGCGTTGTAGCGAATGAGCTCATCGTAGCGACCGTTGTCGGCCAGATCCCTGGGCAGATCCAGCAGATCGAGGAACGCCTGGTTGTACAAAACCAGTCCGAGCGTGTCGTCGACAACACTGATGCCGTGAGGCAGGTTGTCCAGGACGGCACGCAGGTAGGTGGCGAAGCGGATGGCTTCGCGCTCCGCCCGTTTTCGGTCGGAGATGTCATTGCAAAGGACGACGAAACCGCCCTCCGGCAGTGGTTGGCCACGGACTTCGAGCGCGATCCCGTCGGGCCGGACGCGCTCGAAGATAAAGGGCTCACGGCGGCTGAATCGGGCGAGGATTTCGTCGGCTGCGCCTTCGGGCTTGTCCGCTCCGAAATCGCCGCGCGCGAGGTTGAAGCGGATCAGCTCCTCCAGGTGTGCCTTGCCCGGCCACAAGAGTTCCTCCGGATAGTCGAGCAGACGCTTGAATCGCTGGTTCCACACGATCACGTTGCCTTCGACATCCACCAGCGACACGCCGCTCGGCAGGAACTCGATGATCATCTTCAGGTAATCGGCGAGTTCGCGGTCGCTCGGCGAAATCGGGGCCGGCGGTCCGCTGTCGTACCGTGCCCTGTCGGAGGGTGAGCCCATGGCCGATTCCAAGAAGAGTAATGTTATTTTAGACATCAACATTCACATTTGTCGCCTCGCTGCACGTATCAAATTATTCGATGAATTCGCCGCGGAAGTCTGATTGGTCGCCGCTGCCTAATTGCCCCGAGGGTGCTTGACAGGGGGGGCGATCAACGTATTATGATTCAAACAACCGTTTGAAACGAGCGTTCCCTTTTTATGACGCGAACCGCCGATCTCCGGCAGCACACCGATACCCGCGAGCGCATCCTCGACGCCGCCGAGTCCCTCTTCGTCGATCACGGCTTCGAGGCGACTTCGATGCGCATGATCACCGGCCGCGCCGGCGTCAACCTGGCTTCCATCAATTACCACTTCGGCAGCAAGGATGCCCTCATCCAGAACGTCTTCCGCCGTCGCCTGACCTGGCTCAACCAGGAGCGTCTGCACGCGCTCGACCGTTTCGAGGCCGAGGCGAAGGGTGCGCCGTTGAAGCCGCACCAGATCGTCGAGGCCTTCTTCGGCGTTTCGCTGTGCATGGCGGCCGACACCGAGCGTGGCGGCCATACCTTCATGCGCCTGCTCGGCCGCACCTACACCGAGCCGACCGCCTTCGTACGCCAGTTCCTCGCCGAGGAGTACGCCGTCGTCGTGCCGCGCTTCAAGCAGGCGCTGCTCCGCTCGCTGCCGGACGTGCCGCCCGATGAGATCCTCTGGCGCTTCCATTTCATGCTGGGCGCCATGTCCTACGCCATCGCCGGGACGGACGCCCTGCAGCTGATGGCCGAATACGAACTCGAAGAGACGGATCCCGAGGCGCTTTCGCGCCGCCTGATGCCCTTCCTGCTCGGCGGACTGCGTGCGCCACTCGCCGGGCACGCGGGCAAGGCGAAGGAAAAGGGCTCGCGCCGCGCCGTCTGAGCTAAGGCCGCCGCCGCCGTTAATAAACAAAGCAGTACCACCACAAGGCGGGCCGACCGCCGGAGAAGTGAAAGGAGAACAGCATGACCTGGACATTGCTCATCGCACTGCCGCTGGCGGCCCTCGTGGCGCTCTTCGCCGTGCCGCCGCTGCGCCGTGCCGCCGTGACGCGGCCGATCTTCGCCGCCTATCGCAGGATGCTGCCGCAGATGTCGCAGACCGAGAAGGAAGCGCTCGAGGCCGGCACCGTCTGGTGGGAAGGCGAGCTCTTCCATGGCCATCCCGACTGGGAGAAGCTGCTCGCCTACCCGCAGCCGAAGCTCAGCGCCGAGGAGCGTTCATTCCTCGCCAACGAGACCGAGGATCTGTGCAGCCTCACCGACGACTGGGTGTCCTCGCACTACGACCACGACCTCTCGCCGCAGGCCTGGCAATACCTGAAGGAGAAGGGCTTCCTCGGCATGATCATCCCGAAGAAGTACGGCGGCCTGGAATTCTCCGCCTACGCCCACTCGCAGGTGGTGACCAAGCTGTCGACGCGCTGCGCCGCCACGGCGGTGTCGGTGATGGTGCCCAACTCCCTCGGCCCGGCCGAGCTGCTGCTGCACTACGGCACCGAGGAGCAGAAGAGCCACTACCTGCCGCGCCTGGCCAAGGGCCTCGACATCCCCTGCTTCGCGCTGACCAGCCCCTGGGCCGGCTCGGACGCCGCCTCGATCCCCGACCAGGGCATCGTCTGCCGCGGCATGTGGCAGGGCCGCGAGGTCGTCGGCATGCGCGTCACCTGGGACAAGCGCTACATCACCCTGGCGCCGGTTGCCACGGTAGTCGGCCTCGCCTTCCGCCTGTTCGATCCGGAACACCTGCTCGGCGAGACCGAGGATCTCGGCATCACCTGCGCGCTGGTGCCGCACAATCATCCCGGCGTGGAAACCGGGCGCCGCCACTTCCCGCTCAACGCCCCCTGGCACAACGGCCCGACGCGCGGCAAGGACGTCTTCATGCCGCTCGATTTCATCATCGGCGGGCCGGCGCTGGCCGGCCAGGGCTGGCGCATGCTGATGGAGTGCCTCGCTGCCGGCCGCTCGATCTCGCTGCCCGGTTCCAACACCGGCATGCAGAAGCTGGCCGTGCGCACGGTGGGCGGCTACGCCCGCGTGCGCAACCAGTTCAAGACGGCGATCGGCAAGTTCGAGGGCATCCAGGAGCCGCTGGCGCGCATGGGCGGCAACCTCTACCTGTGCGACGCGGCGCGTACCATGACCGCCGCCGCGATCGACCTGGGCGAGAAGCCCTCGGTGGTCTCCGCCATCGTCAAGTACCACGTCACCGAGCGTGCGCGCCAGTCGATGAACGACGGCATGGACATTCTCGGCGGCAAGGGCATCTGCCTCGGCCCGTCCAATTTCCTCGGCCGCGCCTATCAGCAGATCCCGGTCGGCATCACCGTAGAGGGCGCCAACATCCTGACGCGCAGCCTGATCATCTTCGGCCAGGGCGCCATCCGCTGCCATCCCTACGTGCTGGCCGAGATGCAGGCGGCGCAGAAGGACGACCTGGTCGCCTTCGACCGCGCGCTCTTCGCCCACATCGGCCATACGGTCGGGAACGGTCTGCGCGCCTTTTTCACCGGTATCACCGGCTCGCATTTCGTGCGCGTGCCGGCCAACGTCGCGCCCGAGACGCGCCGCTACTACCAGCAGCTGACGCGCTTTTCCGCCTCGTTCGCCTTTCTTGCCGACATTTCCATGCTGGTGATGGGCGGCGACCTGAAGCGCAAGGAGAAGCTCTCGGCGCGCATGGGCGACATCCTCTCGCTGATGTACCTCTCCTCGGCGGTGCTCAAGCGCTACGAGTCGGAAGGCCGCCAGCAGGCCGATGCGCCGCTCATGCACTGGGCGATGTGGGACGCGATGTTCAAGGCGCAGAACGCCTTCGAGGGCGTGGTTTCCAACTTCCCCAACCGCTTCGTGTCGACCTTCCTGCGCCGGACCATCTTCCCGCTCGGCCGGCCCTACGTGGTGCCGTCCGACCGCCTCGGCGGCCAGGTGGCGGATCTCCTCATCGCCCCCTCGGCGACGCGCGACCGCCTCACGGCGGACATGTACATCCCGCGCGACGAGAACGATCCGGTCGGCGTCATCGAACTGGCGCTGGAGGCCACCCTCAAGGCCGAGGCCATCCAGGCCAAGATCCGCGCCGCGCAGAAGACCGGTGTGCTCTCGGGCCGCACGGCGCAGGAGATCGCCCGTTCGGCCCTGGAGAAGAAGGTCATCACCGCTGACGAGCACGCCCAGCTCGAGCGCGCCCACCAGCTCACCGCCAACGTGATCAAGGTGGACGATTTCCCCTTCGACCTCGGCCTGCAGCGCAGCGAGCCGAAGCCCGTCGCGCACCGCGCCGCCGCATAAGGAGAATTGAATCATGCAACCGGTTTACATCATCGACGGCGCCCGCACACCCTTCCTCAAGGCGCGCAATGCCCCCGGCCCCTTCTCGGCGGGCGACCTCGCCACCGCCGCCGGGCGAGCGCTGCTGGTGCGCCAGCCCTTCGCCGCCGAGGAGCTGGACGAGGTCATCCTCGGCTGCGCCTCGCCCTCGCCGGACGAGGTGAACATCGGCCGCGTCGCGGCGCTGCGCATGGGTTGCGGGCAGAAGGTGCCGGGGTGGACGGTGATGCGCAACTGCGCCTCCGGCATGCAGGCGCTCGACTCGGCCATTTCCAACATCAACGCCGGCCGCTCGCAGCTGGTGCTGGCCGGCGGCGTCGATGCGCTGTCGCACGCGCCGCTGCTGTATTCGCGCACCATGGTGCTGTGGTTCGCGCAGATGGCGCAGGCGAGGACGGCCGGCCAGAAGGCGGCGCTCTTCGCCAAATTGAAACCCGGTGCGCTGCTCTCTCCGGTGATCGGCATCATGAAGGGGCTCACCGACCCGGTGGTTAATCTCCTCATGGGCCAGACGGCTGAGAATCTCGCGCACCGCTTCGGCATCACGCGCGAGCAGATGGATGCCTTCTCGGTGCGCAGCCACCGGCGCGTCGTCGCCGGCCAGGATGCCGGCCATTACGCCGCCGAGGTGGTGCCGCTGGTCGGCCGCGACGGCAAGGTCTACGCCGACGACGACGGCGTGCGGCGCGATTCCTCGATGGAGGGCCTGGCCAAGCTGAAGCCCTTCTTCGACAAGAAGTACGGCAAGGTCACGCCCGGCAACAGTTCGCAGATCACAGACGGCGGCGTCTGGCTGGTGCTCGCCTCCGAGGAGGCGGTGAATCGACATGGACTGCAGCCGATCGGTCGCATCGTTGACACGCAATGGGCCGGTCTCGACCCGGCGCAGATGGGCCTGGGTCCCGTGCATGCCGCCACGCCCATCCTGCAGCGCCACGGGCTGGACCTGAGCGACCTCGACGCCTGGGAGATCAACGAAGCCTTCGCCGCCCAGGTGCTCGGCTGCATCGAGGCCTGGAAGGACGCCGCCTATTGCAGGGAGCAGCTCGGCCTCGACGCGCCGCTCGGCGCGCTCGACGAGGAGAAGCTCAACGCCGACGGCGGCGCTGTCGCGCTCGGCCACCCGGTCGGCGCCTCCGGCGCCCGCATCGTGCTGCATCTGCTGCATGTGTTGCGCCGTACGGGTGGCAAGCGCGGCATGGCCGCGATCTGTATCGGCGGCGGCCAGGGCGGCGCCATGCTGGTGGAGACGGCCTGAACCGACTGACGGCCATGCGGCATGAAATTCGCCTCGACTACCGCGCGCGCCCATCGGCGCTGGCCTTCGTGGCCCGCGCCGTGCGGCCGTCGCCCGGACTCAAGCGGGGCGGCGTGCCGGCCATTGCGGCGAACTGGCACCATCGCCCGGCGGCGGCCGAAGTGGTGCGCTTCCACGCGCTCTCCGGTCTTGCCGAGGGCGAGGCCCTGCCGCTGCTCTACCCGCATACCATCGCCTTTCCCCTGCACATGGCCATCCTGACGCAGCCGGCCTTTCCGCTGCCGATCTGGCGCATGCTGCAGGTCCGCAACCGCATCGTGCAACATGCGCCGCTGCTGCGCGCGGCGGAGCAGGCGATCGGGGTGCGCCTCGTCGGCCACCGCGTGCTCGACAAGGGCGTCGAGTTCGACCTGCATGCCACGGTGCGCGCGGACGGCGTCCTCGCCTGGGAGAGCCTGAACACCTTCTACGCCCGCGGCCGCTTCGGCGCGCCGATGGCGGGCGAAGTGCCCGAGGCGCCAAAAGTCAGTCCCGGCGACACGGCGCAGTGGCGCATGCCGGCCGGCGGCGGCTGGCAGTACGGCGGCCTGTCGGGCGACTACAACCCGCTGCACCTGTGGAGCGGTTACGCGAGAAAGCACGGCTTCGCCCGGGCCTTCTTCCACCCGCAGCGCGTGCTCGGCCAGTGCCTGGCGCGGCTGGAGCCGCCGGCCGCCGGGCTGCCGCTGCGCCTCGACGCCTGGCTGAAGGGGCCGGTTTTCTACGGCGCGCCGGTCAGGATGCGCCGCGAATCCGGCAGCGACGGCTGCCGCTTCGCCCTGCATGTGAATGAGGACGAACGACCGGCCATCGTCGGCCACCTGCGTCCATCCAGCGAAAGCATTTTGTAGTAGCGAGGAACCCATGACCGAACTCAAACATTGGCGCATCGCGCGCGAACCCGATGGCGTTGCCTGGCTGAACTTCGACAAGGCCGGCGAGTCCACCAACACGCTGTCCGCCGAGGCCATGCGCGAGCTGGCGCTCGCCCTCGACGAGTTCGACCGCGAGCCGCCCAAGGGCCTGGTGATCCGCTCCGGCAAGAGCGCCGGCTTCATCGCCGGCGCCGACATCGAGGAGTTCACGAAAGTCGCCTCGGTCGCCGACGCCAAGGCGCTGGCGCAGCGCGGCTGGGACCTCTACAACCGCCTCGCCGCGGTGAAGTACCCGACGCTGGCGCTGATCCGCGGCCATTGCATGGGCGGCGGCACCGAGCTGGCGCTGGCCTGCCGCTACCGCGTCGCGGTGGACGAGCCGGGCACGCGCATCGCCCTGCCGGAAGTCATGCTCGGCATCGTGCCGGGCTGGGGCGGCATGCTGCGCCTGCCGCAGACGATCGGCCCGGCCGCCGCGCTCGACATGATGCTCACCGGCCGTGCGCTGAACGCGAAGCGGGCGAAGCAGCTCGGCTTCGCCGACGAGTGCGTGCCGCCGCGCGTCATGGAGAACGCCGCGCGCATGCTGGTGGTGTCGGGCCGGCCGAAGCGGGAATTGCCCTTCATGCAGAAGCTGATGAATGGACCGCTCAAGGGCTTCGTCGTCTCGCAGGCGAAGAAGCAGGTCATGCGGCGCGCGCGCCCCGGGCACTACCCGGCGCCCTACGCCATCCTCGACATGTGGGCGAACCACGGCGGCAATGCGCTGGCCGTGCCGGCCGAGAAGCCGACCTCGATGGACGCCATCGCCGCCTCGCCGACGACGAAGAACCTGGTGCGGGTGTACTACCTGCAGGAGCGCCTGAAGGGCTTCGGCAAGGACAGCGATTTCGCGCCGAAGCACCTGCACGTCATCGGCGCCGGCGTCATGGGCGGCGACATTGCCGCCTGGGGCGCGCTGCGCGGCCTCACCGTGACGCTGCAGGACCAGAACATCGAGCGCATCGCGCCGGCCATCCGGCGCGCCGCGGCGGCCTTCAAGAAGAAGCTGCGCGACGACACCCAGGTGCGCTTCGCGCTCGACCGCCTCATTCCCGACCCGTCCGGCCAGGGCGCGCGCCAGGCCGACGTGGTGATCGAGGCGATCTTCGAGAACCTGGAGGCCAAGCGAAAGTTGTTCGCCGACCTCGAGGCCATCGCCAAGCCCGACGCCGTGCTCGCCAGCAACACCTCGAGCCTCAAGCTGGAGGACATCGCCGTGGCGCTGAAGGATCCGTCGCGCCTGATCGGCATCCACTTCTTCAACCCGGTGGCCAAGATGCCGCTGGTGGAGGTGGTCGAGGGCAAGGATTCCGATCCGCAGGCGCTGAGCAAGGGCCTCGCCTTCGTGCGCAAGATCGACAAGCTGGCGCTGCCGGTGAAGAGCGCGCCCGGCTTCCTGGTGAACGCCGTGCTGGCGCCCTACATGCAGGAGGCGATGCGCTGCGTCGACGAGGGCATCGCGCCGGAAGTGGTCGACGAGGCGGCGCTGGCCTTCGGCATGCCGCTGGGTCCCATCGAACTGGCCGACACGGTCGGCCTCGACATCACGGTGGCCGCCGGCCAGCAACTGGCGAGCGGCCTCACCGAGCCGCCGAAGAAGCTGATGGAACTGGTGAATGCCGGCCACCTCGGCCGCAAGACCGGGCGCGGCTTTTACACGTACAATCAGGGCAAGCCGCAGAAGAACGCGGTCGGCCAGGTCCCGGAAGGCCTCGCCGACCGGCTGGTGAAGCCCTTCCTGGCGGCCGCGCAGCGCGCAGTCGACGAGGGCGTCGTCGCCGACGACGAGCTGGCCGACGCCGGCGTGATCTTCGGCACCGGCTTCGCGCCGTTTCGCGGTGGGCCGATGAATTACCTCAAGGAACAGGCGGGATGAGTGAACAACCGACCCGGCTGCCGGACAAGCAGCCGACCTTGCGCGTGATGCCGATGCCGGCCGACGTGAACCACGCCGGCGACATCTTCGGCGGCTACATCATGGCCAACGTCGACCTGGCCGGCGGCATCGTCGCCATCCGCCGCGCCCGCGGTCGCGTCGCCACCATCGCGGTGAACGAGTTCCTCTTCAAGCAGCCGGTGTCGGTCGGCGATGTGCTGTCCTTCTACGCCGAGGTGATCAGGGTCGGCCGCACCTCGATGACCATCAACGTCGAGGTCTACGCCGAGCGCCACCCCACCAATCCGCTGGTGGTCAAGGTGACCGAGGCACAGCTCACCTACGTTGCGCTCAACGCCGACGGCAGCAAGCGCGAGGTTCCGCCCGAGCAGTAATCCGTTTTTGGCTGCGGGGTGTGGGGCTGTGGCTTCAACGCATTTCCGCATTCCCGCAGCCGCCTCATTCAACCAGGAGAAACAACGTGAGCAACTTCATCGTACGCAAAGTCGCCGTGCTCGGCGCCGGCGTCATGGACGCGCAGATCGCCGCCCACTGCGCCAACGCCAACGTGCCGGTCGTGCTGTTCGACCTGCCGGCGAAGGAAGGCGATCCCAACGGGATAGTGAAAAGGCCCTCGACGGCCTGAAGAAGCTGGAACCCTCGCCGCCAAGGACCGCGTTGCCTACGTCGACGCCGCCAACTACGATTCCGGCCTCGAACTGCTGCGCGGCTGCGACCTCATCATCGAGGCCATCGAGGTGAACTTCCGCATCCTGCCGGGCGACAGCATCGAGGGCGTGACGGCGCATGTCAGGGCGACGGTCGCCAACGAGTCGGTCGCCGTCGCGCGCAGCGGGCACGCCAACGAGCCGAGGGCGATATCGCCCTCGGCCGCGCCTTCCTTCAAGCTGATCAACCGCACCATCCGCGAGCTGTTTCACGGCACCGTGGTCGCCCCGGGCCTGATGATCGCCGCCACCGATTCGCGCCACATGGCGCCGATCGCCGACGCCATCTACTGCTTCTCGCCGGTGCGCGCCAGGAGCGAGGACCTGACGCGCTTCCACGGCACCAACGAGCGCATCTCGGTCGCCAACCACGCCGAGCTGATCCGCTTCTATCATCGCCTGCTGCTCAATGCGGCGAAAGGGGACTCGAAATGAACGAACAGGTCTTGCTGGACATCCGCGGCGCCGTCGCCACGCTGACCCTCAACCGCCCGCAGGCGATGAATGCGCTCGGCTTGGAGATGGGCCGGGCCTTCCTCGCCCGCGCCCAGGAACTGCGCCGGGCGGAGGGCGTCAAGGTCGTCGTCGTCACTGGCGCCGGCGAGCACTTCATGGCCGGCGGAGACATCAAGGAATTCCACGCCATGGTGGCGGCGGCGCCGGAGGAGCGCGAGCGCGCCTTCGGCCAGCTGATCGGCGAAGTCATCAATCCGGCCGTGGAAATCCTGCGCAGCCTGCCGGCGCCGCTCGTCGGCAAGGTGCGCGGCGCCTGCGCCGGCTTCGGCTTCTCGCTGATGGCCGGCTGCGACCTGGTGCTGGCGGCCGACAATGCCTATTTCACCACCGGCTACTCGCTGCTCGGCACGACCGCCGACGGCGGCGGCACCTGGTTCCTGCCGCGCCTGGTCGGCGCGAAGAAGGCGGCCGAGCTGACCTTTCTCGCCGAGCGCCTCGACGCGCAGCAGGCGCTCGCCCTCGGCCTGGTCAACCGTGTCGTGCCGGCGGCCGAACTGGACGCGGCCTGCGAGGCGCTCGCCGGCCGGCTCGCCTCGGGCCCGACTTTCGCCTATGCCAATGCCAAGCGCCTGCTCAACCGCTCGCTGACGGCCAGTCTGGCCGACCAGTTGATGGCTGAAGCCGCCTCGTTCGCCCGCTGCAGTGCGACCGCCGATTTCACCGAGGGCGTCAGCGCCTTCGTCGAGAAGCGCAAGCCATCGTTCAAGGGCAACTGACATTCCAACCCGCAAGGGAGGGATGCAATGCAAAGCCGACTCGTGGTTGTTGGCCGCTTTCGTTGTCCTAGCCTTCCTCGCCGCCACTAGAGCACCGCCAACAAGGAGGACGACAGTCACAAGATTTCCTTGCGACGCGCCGAGTCGGCGCGCCGTGACTAACAGCTTCCGGAGCGATCCGGACGCCTGTTCGCAGTGAACAAGCCTTAGTGCCCGTCCGCAGGCGTCTTATCTTTGGCGGTCAGGTTCTGCACGAGAACACCTAGCGCTTCATGGAGGACGAAATACGAATTGCGCAGCGCTCCAGCACTTGGGAGCAGGTGAAGCAGCGTGAATTCCGTACGCCCGAAGTAGGCTGTGGGTGCCGGAATCACTTCCAGGCCATGCCGTTCGAAGGCATCACGTGCGCGCCGCAGGTGCATGGCATGGCTTACCAGCAGTACGCGGTCAATGCCCGCCCGTGCAAGGATTGGAGCACTCTTGCTGGCGTTCTGCGCGGTATCGTAGGAACGGTCCTCGACCCAACGCACCTTAACGCCAAAATCGCGCTCCAGCGCGTCCCGCATCGTAATGCCCTCCGGTACCCCCCCCATCGGGGCTCCACCCGTGACGAGTACCGGTAGTCCGGTTTCACGGTGGAGTCGCGCGGCGTATCGAATCCTCACCAGTCCGCTATCGCTGACGGTGTCACCGCCATATTCCGGAGCGTTGGCGTAGTTGCCACCGCCGAGTACAACGATGGCCTGCGCATGCCGGGCCCGGCTTGCGTCGAGCGGGGGGACATCTTCGATCAGCGCTATCAGGGCGAGTGCAACAAGTGGCGTGGCGAGCAGCCAGAGCAGGGCAATGCCGCCCCAGGCCAGGGTTTTCCCGAGCCGCGGCCAGCGCCGCATCAGGAGCAGTCCGAGGGCGGCGAGCAGCAATGGGCCTGCCGGCGGCAGCACCAGCGCCGAGAGTATCTTCTTGACGAGCCAGGGCATCAGCCCGTGACCTTCCTCACCAGGGCGCGGCTCACCATGCGCAGGCGCTGCGCCAGCGGGAAGCGCTTGAAGTTGGTCTTCACCACGCCGGCGGTGAAGGCGCTGCGCTTCGAGTAGTCGATGTTCACGTCCACCACCACCGGCCGCCCCGCGGCGGCGAGGCGGCGTGCTTCGGCAATGCAATCGGCGATGGCCGCGTCGTTCTCCATGCGCACGTAGGCGGCGCCGGTGGCCTGGGCGATGCCCTCGATATTGACGGAGCCGAGCACGGCGCAGGGCTTGCGGTTGTAGGGAATCTCCTGCGCCTGGGCGATCTGCGACAGCTCGCCGTCGTGGAAGACGAAATACACGATGCCGAGGCCTTCCTTCGTCGCGGTGAGGATTTCCATGGCGGTCATCATGAATGCGCCGTCGCCGACGATGGAGAAGACCTCGCGCTCGGGTTGCGACAGCCTGGCGCCGACTGCCGCCGGCACGGCGTAGCCCATGCAGTTGAAGTCGGTCGGCAGGATCAGGCAGCGCGAGGCATGCACCGGATAGAGCTCGGCGGTGAGGAAGGTGTGGTTGCCGTCGTCCACCGTGGCGATGGCATCACTCGGCATCTGCTTCCTCACCTCGTCGAAGAAGCGCGCCGGGTTGACACGGCCTTTCGAATCGTGGGCATACCATGCCTCGCGGTAGGCCTGCTTGTCGCGACGGATCTGTTCCTGCGGGCCGCTGCCGGCCGGCCGCGCCGTGCCGCGGGCGCGCAGGGCAAAAGTCAGTCGCTGCAGCACGGCGGCGGCATCGCCCCCCAGCGCGACTGCCGCCGGATAGTTCTTGTGGAAGACCTCGGGGTTGATGTCGACATGCACCAGGTTTTCCGGCACCGGCGCGCCGAAGCTGCCGGTGGCGAGTTCGCCGAAGCGCGTGCCGACGGCAAGCAGGGCATCGCATTCGGCGAAGGCGTTGCGCGCCGCCGGCACGGCGTGCGGCCCGAAGCTGAAGCCGGCGTGCAGCGGATGTTGGTGCGGGAACACCGACTGGCCCTGCAGGGTGGTGGCGACCGGCGCCTGCAGGAACTCGGCGAGTTCGACGAGCTGCGGCAGGGCATCGACCGCGCCCCAGCCGACGAAGAGGCCCGGGCGCTGCGCCGCCAGCAGGAGGTCCGCGGCGCGGGCGAGGTCGTCCTCGGCCGGCCGCGCCGGCGCGGCCGGCGGCGCGTAGGCGGGCAGTTCGCCCATCTCTTCCGGGAAGAGCTGCAGGTTCACCGGCAGCTCGACGAACACCGGCCCCGGCATGCCTGAAGTGGCGATGCGATACGCCTCATGGAGCGTCGGCACCACCTCGGCGTGCGATTTGATATGGAAAGTGGCCTTGGTCAGCGGCTTCATGAAGGCGTGCTGGTCGATCTCGTGCAACTGGTAGCGTTTGCCGAGGTCGGTGCGGATGCCGCCGGTGATGACCAGCATCGGCACGCCGGCGAGCAGCGCCTCGGCGATGCCGCTCGCCGCGTGCGTCAGTCCCGCCGCGGGGACGATGGCCAGCGTGCCGACCGTGCCGGAGACGCGGCTCACCGCGTCGGCGATGAAGGAGGCGCTGCCCTCGTGCGTGACGAGCACCGGCACGATCTGCTCCGACTTGTTCAGCTCGTCGTAGAACTCGGTGTTCTGCACGCCGGGGATGCCGAAGGTGTATTTCACGCCGAGCTGCTCGAGGGCATGCACGGCGAGCCAGGCGGCGGTCTTCTTCATGTCGCTTGTCCAGCGATGGATTGTCCGGCGATGCGGCCGGAGAGCACGCAGCCGCCGAGGAAGGTGCCTTCGAGGGCGCGCAGGCCGTGCATGCCGCCGCCGCCGAAGCCGGTCGCCTCGCCCGCGGCGTAGAGGCGCGGGATGGGGTTGCCGGCCGTGTCGAGCACGCGGCTCTCCAGGTCGGTCTGGATGCCGCCGAGGCTCTTGCGGCTGATGATCGACTCGCGGATGGCGATCAGCGGCAGCGCCTTGTGGTCGTGGATCTTCTGGAATTTGCAGGTGCGCACGCGGTCGCCCTTCCACTGGCGCAGGAGGGCGATGCGCTTCAGTTGCTCGTCCTCGAAGTGCGCCGGGCCGCGCGCGATCTCCGCGTCGTAGCGGCTGATGGCTTCGCCGAGGGCCTCCAGGTCAACCGCCCGGTCGCCCTGCAGGGCGTTCATCTTGTCGACCAGCGCCGGCAGGGTGTCGGCGACGACGACGTCCGCGCACTTCTCCACCAGGGTGTCGACCAGCCAGCGGTTGCCGAAGAGGAGATCGCGCAGGAAGGCCAGCTTCTTCTTGTCGCGGATCGAGGGGTTGAACTCGGCGCCGGAGACGGCCAGTTCCTTCAGCGCGATCTTGCGGTTGAGGATTTGCCAGGAATATTGCCGCTCGGTGGCGCAGACGCGCGTCACCAGATCGCGCGTGTCGAAGCCGGTCACCAGCGGCGGGGCGAAGCGGCGGCCCTGCCAGTCCACCCACAGCGCCGAGCGCGGCGGCACCACGGAGAGACCGTGGTTGGGCTTCCTTGGCTGCCAGTGGCGCACGCCGGCGGCGTAGTCCCACATCTTGTCGAGGTGGGTGAGGTTGCCGCCGAGCTTCCCCACGGCGTCGTGCAGCAGGCCGTCGGCGAACTTGTGCGAGCCGTTGAGCAGCGTCGTCGGGGGCGTGCGCCAGTCGCGGTGCCAGTGCTGCCGCACTTTCGCCAGATCGCCGCCGTTGAGGCCGCCGGCGGCGACGACGATGGCCTCGCCGAAGGCCTCGAAGGGCTCGCCGCCGTCTTCGAGCATGCCGTTGCAGCCGCTGATCTCGCCCATCAACGTGGTGAAGCCCTCGACGCGATGGCCGAAGTGCACGGCCAGCTTCGCCGCGTTCGGATGGTGGCGCAGCCGGGCGATGAGCTGAATGGCCAGCTCGCGGCCGGTGCCCCAGACGATGTGGAAGCGCGCCACCGAGTTGCCCTGCACGTGCAGGCCGCGCTCGATCCAGTGCGGCACGGGAAAGAACGCGATGCCGTTCCGCTTCAGCCACAGGTAGACCTCGTCGTGGCAGCGTCCGGTGTAGGCCTCGGCCCAGCGCCGCGGCCAGTGGTCTTCCGCGCCGAATTCGGCGAAGGCGCACCAGTCGGCGAAGGCCCGTGCGGGGGAATCCTGGATGCCGTTCTTTTGCTGCTCGCGGCTGCCGACGACGAAGATGCCGCCGAAACTCTCCTTCGCCAGGCCGCCGAAGTTCTCCTCGGCGTCGCGATCGAGCATCGTCACGCTCTTGCCCGCATCGAGCAGTTCGAGCGCGGTGCAGATGCCGGCCAGCCCCCCGCCGATGACGACGACGTCGCTCTTGTAGGTTCGCATGCTGTCTCCTCCAGTCCGGGATGGGTGCCCGGCGCGGGCTGTTGTTGTTGTCTCGCGCCCGCAAAACGCAAGCATAGCGCAGGCGTCGTGCTTCGGCGACATCGCAAGCCCTTGCCGCGTAAGGGTTCATTCCGCGGAAGGAAAATTGCGGCGGCGGCGCGGCGCCCGGGCGAACCGGCCATGCTCCCGGCGCGTCCGGAGCCGGCCGTGGCGCCCACGCCCGCCGCGCCCCGCCTTCCAGAAGTAAGTCCGTCTTCCTCCCCGTTTCGGGCGCCGCGAGGGCGCCCGTTTTTTATCTTCCGGGCTGGCATAATGAACCACTATGTCGGACCGGAAATACGGCTTCGAAACCCTGTGCCTGCATGCGGGCGGCCAGCCCGACGCCGCCACCGGCGCGCGCGCCGTGCCCATCTACCAGACCACCTCCTTCGTCTTCGATTCCGCCGACCACGCCGCCAGCCTGTTCAACCTGCAGACCTTCGGCAACGTCTATTCGCGCATTTCCAACCCGACGGTGGCGGTGCTGGAGGAGCGCGTCGCCGCGCTCGAGGGCGGCCGTGCCGCGCTCGCCGCCGCCAGCGGCCAGTCGGCGCAGATGGTGGCGCTGCTCACCCTGTGCGAGGCCGGCGACCACATTGTCTCGGCGAGCACCCTTTACGGCGGCACCCATTCGCAGTTCGACTTCAACTTCCGCAAGCTCGGCATCGACACCAGCTTCGTCGATCCGGACGAGCCGGAGAACTTCCGCCGCGCCATCGGGCCGAAGACGAAGTGCCTCTACGCAGAAACCATCGGCAACCCGCGCGGCAACGTGCTCGACATCGCCGCCGTCGCGTCGATCGCGCGCGAGGCGGGGATTCCGCTGGTGATCGACAACACCTTCGCCTCGCCGTACCTGTGCCGGCCGATCGAGCACGGCGCCGACATCGTCGTGCATTCCGCCACCAAGTTCATCGGCGGCCACGGCACCACCATGGGCGGGCTGATCGTCGAGTCGGGCAAGTTTCCGTGGGGCAACGGCAAGTTTCCGCAGATGACCGAGCCCTCGGCCGGCTACCACGGCGTGCGTTTCTTTGAAACCTTCGGCGACTTCGGCTTTACCATGCGCGCCCGCTTCGAAACCCTGCGCACGCTCGGCCCGGCGCTCGCGCCGCTGAATGCCTGGCTGCTGCTGCAGGGGCTGGAGACATTGCACGTGCGCATGGAGCGCCATGTCAGCAATGCACAGGCCGTGGCCGAGCACCTCGCCGCGCATCCGCGCGTCGCCTGGGTGAACTACGCCGGCCTGCCCGACAGCCCCTACCGCGCGCTGGCGCAAAAATACCTGCCGCGGGGCGCCGGCGCCATCTTCACCTTCGGCATCGAGGGCGGCGAGAAGGGCGGGAGGGGCGCCGGCGAGAAGTTCATCGAGAGCGTGCAGTTCCTTTCGCACCTCGCCAATGTCGGCGATGCCAAGACGCTGGTGATCCATCCGGCCTCGACCACGCATCGCCAGCTTTCGGAGGAACAGCAGGCGAAGGCCGGCGTCTCGCCCGACATGATTCGCCTGTCGGTGGGGCTGGAGACGCTCGACGACATCCTGTGGGACATCGACCAGGCGCTCGAGAAGAGCGCGCATTGAGAGGGAGGGGACATGGAGCTTTTGGAATCCTTCGGCCTGCGCGAGATGGTGATCGGCACCGCCGTGCTGCTGGGCATCTACTCCGGCATCGTCATCATCCGCCTGGCGCGCATGAACCGCACGCCTCCGCCCGGGCCGGTGTGGAAGAAGGATCCGGCCGAATTCGGCCAGCAGGTGGTGAAGAGCGGCATCGAGGCGGAACTGGACGAGCTGCGCGGCGAGATCGCCGCGCTCAAGGATAAAGTCAGTCTGCTCGAGGCGGCGCGCAATGTCTCGCCGCAGTACGGCGAGGCGGTGGCGCTGGCGCAGCAGGGCCTCGCCGCGCACCAGATCGCCGAGCGCTGCGGCATCTCCGTGTCGGAAGCGGAGATGGTGCGCGCCTTGAGCAGGGCGAAGAACGAATGAGGCACATCAGGGAGGGGACATGGCGCCGGACGGAGAAGACCAGGGCGAACTGAAAAAAAAGCTGGTGCGCCGCATCGCCATTGCCGGCGTGGTGGCGGCCGCGTTGCTTGGCGGACTGGCGCTGTTCGAGCAGTTCCTGAGCGAAGGGCCGGCGCCGGTGGCCTCGGCGCCGCCCGTCGCCGCACCCGCCGCACCGCCCGCGCCGCCGGCGGAGGAAAGGAAGCAAGCGCCGCCGCCCGAGGAGAAGAAGGAGGAGGTCAGGGCCGAGCCCGAGAAGACCGAAACGCCGCTGGCGCCGCCGCCCGCCGCCGCGCCGGCTGCGCCGGCGAGGAAGGAAACGGCCACGACGGTGAAGAAGGCCGAGACGGCCGCGCCGCCGCCGAATGCCGACCCCGCCCCGGCCGTCGCGCGCAGCTACCGCGTGCAGATGGGCGTGTTCACCAGCGCGTCGAATGCCGAGGAGCTGCGCACGAAACTGGAGCAGGCGGGCATTCCGGCCTACGTCGAGTCGCGCGTGCAGGTCGGCCCCTTCAAGTCGCAGCAGGAGGCCGAAGCGGCGCGGCGCAAGCTGAAGGAACTCGGCCTCGGCCCGGGCCTGCTGCTGCCCCCACAGAAAAAATAGCTACCTAGAAAAGACCCAGCACCGCGGCGAAGGGCAGGGCCGAGCGCGGCCGGTAGGCGATGCGCCAGAGGCCGCCGTGGGCGGCCCGGTCCATGAAGCGCTGCGCCGGATGCGAATAGTCGTTCGCGCCGATGCGCAGGTCGTGCACCAGCAGCGCCGCCATCAGCGCGTTCGCGGTGTCCGGCTCGAAGACCTCCACGCCGAAGTGATGGGCGCCGTCGTAGGCGGCGGCGAGCGCCTTGTTCTTCACCACCGAGCGGGTGCGCGTGGCCGGCGCCACGTTGGCCGAGACGCGCCGGTTGCCCGCATCGATGGCGCGCCACTGCTGCAGGCGCTTGGCGAGCAGGTAGTTGGCGCCCTGCTGCGCCACCAGCGCGTCGACGACGCCGGCGCGGCCGCCGCCGCAATCGACCAGACCGTCCACGTTCGGCGCGAAGAAGCGACCGCCGCTCAGGGCGTGCAGCGGCGCCTGCAGGACGGCCTTGGCGCCGCGCGCCTCCCACGCCTGCATGGCCGCCGATGCCGCCGCTTCCGGTACGGCGAACACATCGGTCGGGCTGAGCAGCCAGGCCGGCACGATGTCCTCGCGCCGCGCCATCAGGCTGGCGACGATGGCGTCCATGGCGAGCGAGACGCGCAGGTGCTCCGCGCCGTCGAGATAGGCATAGCTGCCGATCGCCAGCGGGCCAGGCAGGGCGGCCAGCCAGTCGCGGATCTCCGGCGTTTCGGTGAGCAGGTCGGCGCCCGCCTTGTAGGCCAGCGTGGGGTCGTCGGGCGGGAGCGGTTCGTGCATGGGCAGCAACACGCGGCCGTTGCCGCTGCGGGCGGTGGCGATGATGCGGCCCCAGGCCGGCGTGCCGGGAAGGTCGATGACAGCGAGATTGGCGCGCCAGCTCACCAGCGTCGGCAGCGGGCCCAGTTCGGCCCCGGCGCCGAGCACCGCGACATGCCAGTCGGACAGGTCGAGCCAGTCTGGATGGGCGATTACCTCGCCGATCGCCGCTGCGAAGGAGGGCTCGACGGCGCCGGCGGCGACCCAGGCGTCGAGCTGGCGGCGCAGATCGTCCCCGCCCAGGCGACGCCCCCGATAGGGCACGGCGAGTTCGGGACGCGCATCGCCGCGCCCGATGAGGGTGACGGTCTCGAAAGCGAGCTGTCCGGGCTGCGCTATCGCCTCTCGCAGCGGCAGGGCGCCGCCGGCGCGCAGGAATTCGAAGCGGTCGTGCAGGGCGGCGAGGCCGGCGCGGGCGATCGATCGCATCGCCGACGCGTCCGCCAGGCCGAGTTCGACCGTGCGGCGCGCGTGGCGCATGTAGCCGGTGTGCCAGCGGTCCTCGGCAAGGGCGGCGCGCGCGGCGTCGGGCGAGACCGCGGCCAGCGCCGCGGCGAAAATCTCGCGCCCGGCCGCCAGCGTGCTGCGACGGCCGTCGGCGCCGGCCGGGAAGGCGATGCCGCTCGGGGTTTTTCGAGTATCCTCGTCCATCCGGGAAACCGGTCCAGTAATATTGGAATCCTGCCGATTCTACAGGACGCGCCATGAACAGGAAGATCATCGCCACGACAAACGCTCCCGCCGCCATCGGCCCCTATTCGCAGGCCGTGCAGAGCGGCAACACCGTCCACCTCTCCGGCCAGATCGGCCTCGACCCGGCCACCATGCAGATGGCCGAAGGCATCGATGCGCAGATCGCCCGCGTCTTCGACAACCTGAAGGCCGTCGCGGCGGCGGCCGGCGGCTCGCTCGCCGACGCCGTCAAGGTCAACATCTACGTCACCGACCTCGCCAACTTCGCCAAGGTGAACGACGCCATGGCGCAGGCCTTCAGCCAGCCCTACCCGGCCCGCGCCACGGTGCAGGTGGCGGCGCTGCCGCGCGGCGCGCTGGTGGAAATCGACGCGGTGCTCGTGCTGGGGTGAGCGCCGTCCGCCGGGCCGCCCCAAGGACGGCGCAGCCAAAGGCACGGAGCCGCGCAGCGGCGAACAACCGTCACCCCCTTCCCGGGGAAGGGGGTCGGGGGGAAGGCGGTCCGTTGGCGGCCAGGCTGGCAAGGCTCGGCATCCGCACGCGGGACGACCTCGTCCTGCACCTGCCGTTGCGCTACGAGGACGAAACCCGCCTCACCGCCATCGCCGACCTGCGGCCCGGCGTTCCCGCCCAGGTCGAGGCGGAGATCGTCGAATCCTCCGTGCAGTACCGGCCGCGCCGCCAGCTCGTGGTGCGCGTGCAGGGCGCCGGCGGCGGCGAGCTGGTGCTGCGCTTCCTCAACTTCTACGGCAGCCAGACGAAGCAGCTTGCCGTCGGCCGCCGGCTGCGCATCTTCGGCGAACCGCGCGGCGGCTTCCTCGGCGACGAGATGGTGCATCCGCGCTACCGCCTCGTCTCCGAGGACGAGCCGTTGCCGGAGGCGATGACGCCGATCTATCCCACGACCGCCGGCCTCTCGCAGCTCGCCTTGCGCAAGTGCATCGACCTCGCGCTGAAACAGGCCGGTCTCGGCGAGACCCTGCCCGAGCCGCTGCGCAAGAAACATCGCCTCGTTCCTTTTTCCGACAGCGTCGCGCTGCTGCACCACCCGACGCCCGCAACCTCGCTGGCCGAACTCTCCGACCGAGCGCATCCGGCCTGGCGCCGCATCAAGTTCGACGAACTGCTCGCCCAGCAGCTCAGCCTGCGTCGCGCGCATGAAGCGCGCCGCGCCAAGACCGCACCGCGTCTTCCGGTGAAAGGTACGCTGACGAAGCAGCTGCTCGCCGCGTTGCCCTTCAAGCTCACCGCCGCGCAGATCCGTGTCTGGCGCGAGATCGCGCACGATCTGGGTGAGCCGCATCCCATGCAGCGCCTGCTGCAGGGCGACGTCGGCAGCGGCAAGACCGTGGTCGCCGCGCTGGCCATGCTGCAGGCGGTGGAAAACGGTCACCAGGCGGCGCTGATGGCGCCGACCGAGATCCTCGCGGAGCAGCATTACCGGAAGCTCACGCAGTGGCTGGCGCCGCTCGGCCTGGAGATCGCCTGGCTCTCGGGCAGCCTGAAGAAGAAGGACAAGGCGGCGATGGCCGAGGCGATTTCATCCGGCCGCGCGCCGCTCGCCATCGGCACGCATGCCCTCATCGAGGAGACGGTGGATTTTTCGCGCCTCGGCCTCGCCATCATCGACGAGCAGCACCGCTTCGGCGTGCGCCAGCGACTGACTTTGCGCGAGAAGGGGAAGAATCCCCACCAGCTCATGATGTCGGCCACGCCGATCCCGCGCACGCTGGCCATGAGCTATTACGCCGACCTCGACGTCTCGGTGATCGACGAATTGCCGCCGGGCAGGAAGCCCGTGCTGACCAAGCTGGTGTCGGAAGCGCGCCGCGACGAAGTCATCGCCCGCATCCGCGACGCCTGCGCGGCGGGGCGGCAGGCCTACTGGGTCTGCCCGTTGATTGAGGAGTCCGAGAAGCTGCAGTTGCAGACGGCGGTGGACACCTTCGAGCGCCTGCGCGCCGAGCTGCCGGAGCTGAAGGTCGGCCTGGTGCACGGCCGCTTGAAGGGCGAGGAGAAGGCCGCCGTGATGGGCGACTTCGCCGCCGGGAAAATCCAGCTCCTCGTCGCCACCACGGTGATCGAGGTCGGCGTGGATGTGCCCAACGCCTCGCTCATGGTGGTCGAGCATGCCGAGCGCTTCGGCCTCTCGCAGCTGCACCAGCTGCGCGGCCGCGTCGGCCGAGGCGCCGACGAATCGGCCTGCATCCTGCTCTACGCGCACCCGCTCGGTGAAACGGCGCGGGCGCGCCTGAAGGTGATCTTCGAAAACGCCGACGGCTTCGAGATCGCGCGCCAGGACCTGCACCTGCGCGGCCCCGGCGAATTCCTCGGCAGCCGCCAGAGCGGCGTGCCGCTGCTGCGCTACGCCGACCTCGAGGCCGACGCCGACCTGCTCGACGCCGCGCGCGCGGCGGCGGAGACGATGCTCAGGGAACACCCCGACGCGGCGGACCGCCACGTCGAGCGCTGGCTGGGCGGGCGAAGGGAGCTGCTCAAGGTTTGAACCGGTCGCGGCCGCTCCCGGGTAAAATTCCCCCATTCTTGGGGAGAAAGCCGCAATGCCGAAATACAGCACCGATGCCATCCGCGCCGTCGCCCTCGTCGGGCACGGCGGTGCGGGCAAGACCACCCTGGCCGAGGCCCTGCTCGCCGCCGCCGGCGCGATCAAGACGCCGGGCAGCGTGGAGAAGGGCAACACCGTCTGCGACCATGACCCGCTGGAGAAGGCGGCGGGTCATTCGTTGCAGTCGGCCCTGGTCAACTTCGCCTGGCGCGACACCCACGTGCACCTCATCGACACGCCGGGCTACCCGGACTTTTCCGGCCAGGCCATCGGCGCGCTCGCCGGTGTCGAGACGGCGCTGGCGGTGATCAACGCCCAGGCCGGCATCGAGCTCGCCACCGAGCGCATGATGCGGCTCGCCGCCGGCCGCGGCCTGGCACGCATGATCGTCATCAACAAGATCGACGCCGACAACCTCGATCTCGCCGGCCTGGTGCGGCAGATCCGCGAGCGCTTCGGCAAGGAGTGCATGCTGCTCGACCTGCCCGCCCACGAGCGCCACGACGTCGTCGAGGTGCTCGGCCACGCCGCAGGCGATGCCGACTTCTCCTCGGTGGCGGAGGCCCACCGCGCCCTCATCGACCAGGTCGTCGAGGAGGACGAGACCCTGCTGGCGCGCTATCTGGAGGACGGCGCCGATCCGACGCCGGAGGAGCTGCATGCGCCCTTCGAGAAGGCGCTGCGCGCCGGCCACCTGGTGCCGATCCTGTTCGTCTCGGCCAAGACCGGCGCCGGTGTGCGCGAACTGCTCGACGTGCTGGCGACGCTGGCGCCGAATCCGGCCGAAGGCAATCCGCCGCCCTTTTATCGCGGCGAGCCGGGCGGGCCGACGCAGGCCTTCCAGGCCGTGCCCGATGCATCGAAGCACGTGCTGGCCCACGTCTTCAAGGTCATCGTCGATCCCTTCGTCGGCAAGCTCGGCGTCTTTCGCGTGCACCAGGGCACGGTGCGCAAGGACACCCAGCTTTTCGTCGGCGACGGCAAGAAGCCCTTCCGCACCGGCCATCTCTTCATGCTGCAGGGCAAGGACTACGTCGAGGTGGATGAGCTGCTGCCGGGCGACATCGGCGCCGTGGCAAAGGTGGAGGAGATCGCCTTCGACAGCGTGCTGCACGACTCCCACGACGAGGACCACATCCACCTCAGGCCGCTCGAGCTGCCCAAGCCCATGCAGGGCCTGGCCGTGGAAACCACGCGCAAGGGCGACGAGCAGCGCCTCTTCGACGTGCTGCACAGGCTGGAGCTGGAGGATCCCTGTTTCGTCGTCGAGCGCCATCCGACCACCCACGAGACGGTGATCCGCGGCCTCGGCGAGATGCACCTGAAGTCGAAGCTGGAGAAAATGGCCCAGCAGTACAAGATGGAGGTGAAGACGGCGCCGCCGCTGATTCCCTACCGCGAGACCGTGCAGCGCCGCGCCGAGGGCCATTGCCGGCACAAGAAGCAGAGCGGCGGCGCCGGCCAGTTCGGCGAGGTGTTCCTGCGCATCGAGCCGCTCGAGCGCGGCGCCGGCTTCGAGTTCGTCGACCACGTCAAGGGCGGCGTCATTCCCGGCGTGTTCATCCCGGCGGTGGAGAAGGGCGTGCGCCGTGCGCTCGCCGAGGGCGTCGTCGCCGGCTTTCCGGTCGAGGACATCCGCGTCATCGTCTATGACGGCAAGACCCATCCGGTGGACGGCAAGGAGGTCGCCTTCGCCACGGCCGGGCGCAAGGCCACGGTCGAGGCCATCCGCGCCGCGGCGCCGATCGTGCTCGAGCCGATCGTGAACATCGAGATCGTCGGGCCGGAGTCGGCCATCGGCGACCTCACCGGCGACCTCTCCGGCAAGCGCGGCCACATCACCGGCACCGACAGCCGCGGCGGCGGCATGGGCGCCGTCTCCGGCCAGGTGCCGCTGGCCGAGCTGACCGACTTCCAGTCGCGCCTGAAGTCGCTCACCGGCGGGCGCGGCAGCTACGCCATCGAGTTCAGCCACTATGCCCAGGTGCCGCCGCAGACGCAGGGCCAGATGGCGGCGAAGTTCCGCCTCCATGAGGAAGACGATTGACCTGCCCCCCAGCCCCCTTCCCGAGGAAGGGGGTGACGGTTGTTCGCTTCGCTCCATGTCGTTGACTGGCCCCGCCTTGGGGCGGCCCGGCGGCGGGGCGGCGATGTAGAATCCCCTATGTCCGAACTGACCCTGCGCCAGCGCCTCGACGCCTACGAGCGCCTGATGCGGCTCGACAAGCCGATCGGCACGCTGCTGCTCCTGTGGCCGACGATGTGGGCGGTGTGGATCGCGGCCGAGGGCGCGCCGAGCCTGTTCATCGTCTGGATCTTCGCGCTGGGCACGCTCTTGATGCGCTCGGCCGGGGTGGTGATGAACGACTACGCCGACCGGCATTTCGATCCGCACGTCGAGCGCACGAAGAACCGGCCGCTCGCCGCGCGCATCGTCTCCGAGCGCGAGGCGCTGCTGCTCGCTTCAGGCGTCACGCTGTGCGCCTTCCTCCTCATCCTGCCGCTGCACAGGCTGGTGTGGGCGCTCTCGGTGGTGGCGCTGTTTCTCGCCATGAGCTATCCGCTCACCAAGCGCTTCCTCGCCATCCCGCAGGCGTACCTCGGGATCGCTTTCGGCTTCGGCATCCCGATGGCCTTCGCCGCGCAACTGTATGAAGTTCCTCCGCTGGCCTGGGTCATGCTGCTGGCGAACGTCTTCTGGGCCGTCGGCTACGACACCTGCTACGCCATGGTCGACCGCGAAGACGACCTGAAGATCGGCATCAAGACTTCCGCCATCACCTTCGGCCGCTTCGACGTGGCGGCGGTGATGGCCAGCTACGCGACGACGCTGGCGATCCTCGCCTGGGTCGGCGCCCAGGCGGGAAGGGGAATCTTCTTCTACGCGGGGCTGGCCGTGGCGGCCGGCATGATGCTGCGCCACTTCTTCTGGATCCGCGGCCGCGAGCGCATGGCCTGCTTCCGCGCCTTCATGGACAACAACTGGGTCGGCGCGGCGATCTTCGCCGGCCTCTTCGCCGACTACGCGCTGCGCTCCGGCCGCTGGCCGACCCTCTGATATCGCTCAGCGGCGCCCGCCGCCGACCGGCGCCAGGCCCTTGCAGTCCGGCCCGAGATACGTCATCTGCGATTCGCTCTGCATGGTGTGGCGGCCGGTCGCATCCGTCGTCACCATGTCCATGCGCGAGTGCACCGTGTTGCCGGAGAAAGTGCTCTCGCCCTTGCCCTGCGAGCGGCGCCCGTCCATCGTGCAGTCGATCTCGTAGCGCATCGTGTTGCCGCTGCGGCTCATTTTCGTCGGCTGGCAGCGTCCGTCCGGATCGACCACCGGCGTGTCGCGCTTCGCCATCTCCTCGCTGATGCACATGCGTGTCGCGCCGCCCGGGCCCATGCTGACGCCCTGGCGGTTCATCATGGCCTCCATCTGCTTGCGCTGCTCCGGCGGCAGGCTGGCCATCTGCTGCTGCATCTGCTGCATCTGGGCGCGCATGTCCTGGCCATCGACGACCTGCCTGAGGGTTTTCACTTCCCACAGGCCGGCCTTCATGTCGCCGGCGAGGGCGGGGGCGGCGAGCAGGGGAAGACTCAGGGCAAGAAGGGTCTTTTTCATGGCGTCGGTCTCCGTGGTGGATGGCATCGGCATTGTGCCAGAAGCTTTGCCCGGCTGGTATTACAATCCTCGCATGTCCCGCCGCCATGTCCGTCCCGTCCCCGCCGCCGTGCTGGAAGAAGTCCGCAGCCTCGTCGGCGTAGCGCCGCGCCGCGACCTGCTCGTCGAGTATCTGCACCGCATCCAGGACGCATGGGGCTGCATCGATGCCGGGCGCCTCGCCGCGCTGGCGCAGTTGATGAAATTGTCACGCGCCGAGGTGTTCGAGGTCGCCTCCTTCTACCACCACTTCGACGTCGTGCGCGAGGGCGAGGCGCCGCCGCCGCAACTGACCGTGCGCGTGTGCGATTCGCTCGCCTGCGCCCTGGCCGGGGCCGAGGAACTCCTCGCGGCCATAAGTCAGTCGCTGGGGGACGGCGTGCGCGTGCAGCGCGTGCCCTGCGTCGGCCGCTGCGAGTGCGCGCCGCTGGCGGTGGTCGGGCGGAATCCCGTCGAGGAGGCCGATGCGCACGCCGTGCGCTATGCGATCGAGGCGGGCGCCACCGAGGCGCCGCTGCCGGGGGGCGCGCGCCGCCTGGCCGACTACCGCGCCGCCGGCGGCTTCAAGCTCTATGCGGACTGCGTCGCCGGCCGCCGCACGGCGGAAGAGATCATCGCCGCGCTCGAGCACGCCGGCCTGCGCGGCCTCGGCGGCGCGGGGTTCCCGGCCGGGCGCAAGTGGCGCGTCGTGCGCGATCAGCCGGCGCCGCGCCTGATGGCGGTGAACATCGACGAGGGCGAGCCGGGCACCTTCAAGGACCGCCACTATCTCGAGCGCGAGCCGCACCGCTTCCTCGAGGGCATGCTGATCGCCGCCTGGGCGGTCGGCATCGAGAAGATCTACATCTACCTGCGCGACGAGTACGCCGGCCTGCGCGCGCTGCTGGCCGAGGAGCTCGCCGCGCTGCGCGCCGCCTTCCCGCAGGCGCCGGAAATCGAATTGCGCCGCGGCGCCGGCGCCTACGTCTGCGGCGAGGAGTCGGCCATGATCGAATCCATCGAGGGCAGGCGCGGCCAGCCGCGCCTGCGCCCGCCCTATGTGGCGGAAGTCGGCCTCTTCGGCCGGCCGACCCTCGAGCACAACATGGAGACGCTGTACTGGGTGCGCGAGATCGTCGAGCGCGGCGCGGAGTGGTTCGCCGCGCAGGGCCGCCACGGCCGCAAAGGCCTGCGCTCGTTTTCGGTGAGCGGGCGCGTGGTGAAGCCGGGCGTGCATCTCGCGCCGGCCGGCATCACCCTGCGCGAGCTGGTCGACGAGTTCTGCGGCGGCATGCTGCCCGGCCACGAGCTGTATGCCTATTTCCCCGGCGGCGCCTCGGGCGGCATCCTGCCGGCGCGGCTGGCCGACCTGCCGCTCGACTTCGACACGCTGCAGGAACACGGCTGCTTCATCGGTTCGGCGGCGATCATCGTGCTCTCGCAGCACGATTCGGCGCGCGCCGCGGCGCTGAACGCCATGCGCTTCTTCGCCCATGAGTCCTGCGGCAAGTGCACGCCCTGCCGCGTCGGCACGGCGAAGGCGGCGGCACTCATGGCGCGCGACGAATGGGACACCGGGTTGCTGAAGGAACTGGCACAGACGATGCAGGACGCCTCGATCTGCGGCCTCGGCCAGGCGGCGCCCAACCCGCTGCTCTCGGTGCTGAAGTTCTTTCCGCACGAGCTGGAGAAGAAGCCGTGAGCGCGGTCAAGTTCTCCCTCGACGGCCGCGAGGTCGAGGCGCGCGAGGGCGAGAGCATCCTGCAGGCGGCGCAGCGCCACGGCGTCGACATCCCGCACCTCTGCACCAAGGACGGCCTGCGTGCGGACGGCAACTGCCGCGCCTGCGTGGTCGAGATCGACGGAGAGCGCACGCTGGCGCCGTCCTGCTGCCGCGCGCCGAAGGCCGGCATGCAGGTGCGGTCGCAGAGCGCGCGCGCCGTGGCGGCGCAGAAGATGGTGCTGGAGCTGCTGCAATCGGACATGCCGGCCGAAGCCGTGTGTGCCGATTCGGAACTCGACGCCTGGGCGAGGAAAATGAATGTCGGCGCGCCGCGCTTCCCGCACCGCGCGCAGCCGGCGGCGGACACTTCGCATCCGGCCATCGCCGTCAATCTCGCCGCCTGCATCCAGTGCACGCGCTGCCTGCGCGCCTGCCGCGAAGTGCAGGTGAACGATGTCATCGGCTACGCGCGGCGCGGCGAGATCGTCTTCGACTGCGCCGACCCGATGGGGGCGAGTTCCTGCGTCGGCTGCGGCGAGTGCGTCGCCGCCTGCCCGACCGGCGCCCTTCTCCCCCTCTCCCCAACCCGCTCCCCCGCGGGCGGGGGAGCGGGAGTGAAATGCGTCGACTCCCTCTGTCCCTACTGCGGCGTCGGCTGCCAGCTCACCTACCGCGTGCGCGACGATGCCATCGTCGGCGTCGACGGCCGCGACGGTCCGGCCAACCGCGGGCGGCTGTGCGTCAAGGGCCGCTTCGGCTACGACTACCTGCGCCATGCGCAGCGCCTGACCCGGCCGCTCATCCGCAAGCCGGGTGTGGCGAAGTCGGTCGACAGCACGATGGCGGATTTCCGCGAGGCGAGTTGGGAGGAGGCGCTCGACTTCGCCGCCGAGGGCTTGAAGCGCATTCTCGCGCGCGACGGCAAATACGCCCTGGCCGGCTTCGGCTCGGCCAAGGGCTCGAACGAGGAGGCCTATCTCTTTCAGAAGCTGGTGCGCACGGGCTTCGGCACGAACAACGTCGACCACTGCACGCGGCTGTGCCATGCCTCCTCGGTGGCGGCGCTGCTCGAGGGCATCGGCTCGGGCGCGGTGTCGAACCCGGTGCGGGACGTCGCGCTCGCCGACGTGATCGTGGTGATCGGCGCCAATCCGACGGTGAACCACCCGGTGGCGGCGACCTGGATGAAGAACGCGGCGGAGCGCGGCGCCACCCTGATCGTCATGGACCCGCGCGAGACCGAGCTGGCGCGCCACGCGACCCACGCCCTGCAGTTCAGGCCCGACAGCGATGTGGCGCTCCTCAATGCCATTGCGAACGTGATCGTCACGGAAGGGCTGACCAACCAGACTTTCATTGCCGAACGCACCGAAGGGTTCGACGCCTTCCGCGACAACGTGCTGGCCGCCACGCCCGAGGCGATGGCGCCCGTCTGCGGCATCGACGCGGAAACCATCCGCGCCGTGGCGCGCACGTATGCCCGATCCCGCGCGGCGATGATCTTCTGGGGCATGGGCGTCTCGCAGCACACCCACGGCACCGACAATGTGCGCTGCCTCATCGCGCTGGCGCTGATGACCGGCCAGATCGGCCGGCCCGGTACGGGGCTGCATCCGCTGCGCGGGCAGAACAACGTGCAGGGGGCCTCCGACGCCGGGCTCATCCCGATCGCGCTGCCCGACTACGGCCGCGTCACCGACGCCACGGTGCGTGCGCGCTTCGAGAAGCTGTGGGTCGCGCCGCTCGACCCCAAACCGGGGCTCACCGTCGTGGAGATCCTCGACGCCGCCTGCCGCGGCGAGATCAAGGGCATGGTCATCATGGGCGAGAACCCGGCGATGTCCGATCCAGACCTCGCCCACGCGCGCGCCGGTCTCGCCGCGCTCGAGCATCTCGTCGTGCAGGACCTCTTCCTCACCGAAACGGCGGCGTTCGCCGACGTGGTGCTGCCGGCCTCCGGCTTCGCCGAGAAGGCCGGCACGTTCACCAACACCGACCGCACCGTGCAGCTCGGACGCGCCGCCGTTTCGCCGCCGGGCGAGGCGCGGCAGGACCTGTGGATCGTGCAGGAACTCGCGCGCCGGCTCGGTCTCGGCTGGCATTACGCGGGACCGCAGGACGTGTTTGCCGAGATGCGCCGCGCCATGCCTTCAATCGCCGGCATATCCTGGGAGCGCCTCGAGCGAGAGGGGGCGGTGACCTACCCTTGCCACGGCGAAGACGATCCAGGCCAGCCGGTGATCTTCACCGATTTCTTCCCGACCGTGAGCGGGCGCGGCCGCTTCGTCCCGGCGCAGTTCCGTCCGGCCGCCGAGCTGCCCGATGCCGAATATCCCTTCGTGCTCATCACCGGGCGCGTGCTGGAACACTGGCACACCGGCGCCATGACGCGCCGCTCGAGCGTGCTCGATGCGCTCGAGCCGGAGGCGCATGTCGACGTCCCTCCGGACGACCTGGCGGCGCTCGGCTGCGCCGGAGGGGATTTCGTCACGCTCGAGACGCGACGCGGAAAAGTCTCGGCGCGCGCACGTGCCGACGCCGGCCTCGCGCGCGGCACGCTGTTCATGTCCTTCTGCTACGCCGAGGCGGCGGCCAACCTGCTCACCAACCCGGCGCTCGATCCCTTCGGCAAGATTCCGGAATTCAAGTACTGCGCGGCCAGGCTGGGAAAAGCGCCGGGCTGACCGGTACAATCGGCCCACCCATGCGCCCCGCCATCCTCGTCCTCAACGCCGGTTCCTCGAGCGTCAAGTTCCTCCTCTTCGCCGAAGAGGCCGGGGGCCTGCAGGCGGTCGTCCGCGGCCAGATCGAAGGCATCCGCACCGCGCCGCACTTCATCGCCCGCGACGGGACGGGAAAGGTACTGGCGGAACAAACGTGGGGCGAGGGGGACAGGCTGGACCACGACGGCGCCGTGCGGCACATCACCGATTTCCTGGGCGAGCTGCGCGGCGAGCTGGAACTGCATGCCGTCGGGCACCGCGTGGTGCATGGCGGCACCGAATATGTGCAGCCGGTGCGCCTCGATGCGGACGTGCTGGGCGCGCTGGAAAAATACATTCCGCTCGCCCCGCTGCACCAGCCGCACAACCTCGGGCCGATCCGCCTGCTGCTCGGGCAGCGACCGCAACTCGTCCAGGTCGCCTGCTTCGACACGGCCTTCCACGCCACCAATCCGGAGGTGTCGCGCCGCTTCGCCATTCCCGCCGAGCTGCACGAGGCCGGCGTGCGCCGCTACGGCTTTCACGGCCTGTCCTACGAATACATCGCCTCGGTGCTCGATCGGCACGACGCGAAGGCGGCCGCCGGCCGGACCATCATCCTGCACCTGGGCAACGGCTCGAGCATGTGCGGCCTCGAAGTCGGCCGCAGCGTCGCCAGCACGATGGGTTTTACCGCCCTCGACGGCCTGCCCATGGGTACGCGCTGCGGCGCCATCGATCCCGGCGTGCTGCTCTATCTGATGGACCAGCGCGGCATGGACGCGCGCGCCATCGAGAAGCTGCTCTACAACCAGTCGGGGCTGCTCGGCGTCTCCGGCATCTCGAGCGACATGCGCAAGCTGCTCGGATCGGACGATGCGCGCGCGCGGCTGGCGGTCGATGTCTACACCTATCGCATCCGGCGCGAGATGGGCTCGCTGGCCGCCGCCCTCGGCGGCGTCGACGCCATCGCGTTTACCGCCGGCATCGGCGAGAACAGCGCCGAGATCCGCGCGCGCATCTGCCGCGATGCCGCCTGGCTCGGCGTCGAGCTCGACGCCGCGGCGAACGCCCAGGGCGGGCCGCGCATCAGCACACCGGGCAGCCGCGTCAATGTCTGGGTGATTCCGACCAACGAAGAGCTGATGATCGCCCGCCACACGCAGCGTCTGGCGGCCTAGCCGCTAGCGACAGCGGGCGTTGCTGGTTTTCGCCGTGCAGTTGAGCGCCGGCTCCGGCGCGGCGGCGGGCGACTGCCGGACCATCTCCTGCGGCCAGTCGGCGGGCCGCAGCGCCTGCATGATGACCTCCCCCGATTCCTCGCGCAGCGCCCTGAAACCGAGTTGCTCGGCGAGACCCAGCATGGGCCGGTTGTCGCGCAGGCTGGAGAGCTGGATGCGCTTCAGGCCGCGCCTCCAGCCATGCATTAGCAGGTAGTCGAGCAGCGCACGGCCGACGCCCTTGTGGCGCAACTGGTTCGATACCGCGATGCCGAGCTCGGCGCAGGAGAGCGCGCCGGGGCGATTCTCCGCGCACATCTCGCTGCCGGGGACGGCGGAGAGCTCGGCGACGCCGACCAGGCGCTCGCCGTAGAAGGCGCCGAAGACGACGCAGCCGTTGCCGAAGCGCATCTGCGCGACGTAGGCGTGCACCGTCATCGGCGTCATGGTGCGGAAGAAACGCCAGTAGAGGGCGATGTCGTCCAGTTCCTCGAGGAAGAAGTGTTCGATCGCCTTCCGCTCGCCGGCGGCGAGGGTTCGGATCGAGATGGAGGATGCGGCGTCCGTGGTCATGCCATCAAGGTAGGCAGGGTCTTCTTGCACTCTAAGGCTTTTTGTCTATTAATACTTTAAACCTAAAGTAATTGGAGGTATGATGGAAAGGCGGTACCCCTACGGACAAAGGAGACCCCATGAAAATTCGTCAACTCACACTGCTCGCCGGTCTCGCGCTGGCCGGCACCACGGCCAGCAGCGGCACCACGGTGATCGGCATCTCGCAGACCGGCAACAGCAACCATTCCGGCAACATCACCGTTGCCGAAACGACGGCCGGCAACCAGAACGTGGTCAGCGTCACCTCCAGCGGGGGCACCAACTACTCGAACACCATCAACCTGACCGGGAACGAGAACAAGGTGACGGTGAGCCGCAGCGGCGCCTTTACCAGCAGCACGGACAGCATCACGCTCGTCGGCAACCTGAACACCGTGACCCTCAACGGCTCGGCCACCGGCACCAACAGCGTGACGCTCGCCGCCACCGGCAGCAACAACGTGTTCGGCATCACCCAGAGCGGCGCCGGCTCCTCGGCCAGCATCAACGTGACGACCAGCTACAAGAACTTCACGCTGAGGCAGGCGACCGCCGCCTCGGTGTTCGCCCTGTCGGGCACCCTGACCAACGGCGGCACGGTGTCCATCACCCAATAACGCCTCCGCTCGATGGAAAGCCGGCCCTGCTTTCCGCCGCGGGAAGTCAGAAGAAGCAGCTCCGGGCGAAGGCGGAAGCCGACGCCCGACAGGCGGCCGACGCCGCCCAGCAGGCATCGTCCAATTGCACCAGCCCTTTGAGGTGCCGACCGGCATCGCGCTCCAGCATCGCTTATCTCCTTGGAAAATCAAGCGATTCCAGTTTGCTGCCCCTACTGGCTCACTGGCTGAGCCTCGTTGGTAATCAAGTTTGTCTATGATGGAAAGGCGGTACCCCTACGGACAAAGGAGACCCCATGAACATTCGTCAACTCACACTGCTCGCCGGTCTCGCGCTGGCCGGCACCCCGGTGTTTGCCTTCCATTGTCCCGCAGACATGAAGAAAATCGACGAGGCGATGGCGAAGAATCCCAAGCTGTCCGATGCCCAGATGACGGAGGTGAAGAAGCTGCGCGCCGACGGCGAGGCGCTGCACAAGGCCGGCAAGCACCAGGAGTCGGTCGACACCCTGGGCAAGGCGATGAAGATCCTCAATATCCAGTAACACCCGTCATCCCTGCGAAGGCGGGGATGACGGCGTGTTTTTCAGCGGCCTCGCGAGCCGGAATGATGGCGGGCGCTGTTGCCGCGCGCAGGCGTGCCGCGCTGCGGCGGCTTGCCTTGCGGCCGCGGCGCGCCTGCCTTGGGCTGATTGCCCTGGCGCTGGCCGCCCTGCCTTCCGCCGCGCTGCCCTGAACGCTGCCCTTGCGAGCGCTTGCCGTTCTCGATCGGCTCCGGACGGATGCTCGGGTCGGGTTCGAAGCCGGGCACGACGAGCTTCTCGATCGGGCGCTTGAGCAGCCGCTCGATGTCGCGCAGCAGGCCGTGCTCGTCCACGCAGACCAGCGAGACGGCGTGGCCCGAACTGCCGGCACGGCCGGTGCGGCCGATGCGGTGCACGTAGTCCTCCGGCACGTTGGGCAGTTCAAAGTTCACCACGTGCGGCAACTGGTCGATGTCCAGCCCGCGCGCGGCGATGTCGGTGGCCACCAGCACATTGAGCTTGAGGTTCTTGAAGTCGGCCAGCGCCCGCGTGCGGGCGTTCTGGCTCTTGTTGCCGTGGATGGCGGCGGCGCTGATGCCGGCCTTGTCGAGCTTCTCGGCCAGCGTGTTGGCGCCGTGCTTGGTGCGCGTGAACACCAGCACCTGGTGCCAGTGGTGGTCATCGATCAGCTTGATCAGCAGCTCGCGCTTCCTCGCCTTGTCGACGGGGTAGACGCGCTGACTCACCAGATCGGCGGTGGCGTTGCGCGGCGCCACCTCGACCAGCTGCGGGTCGCGCAGCAGGCCGTTGGTGAGGCCGCGGATCTCGTCGGAGAAGGTGGCCGAGAAGAGCAGGGTCTGCTTCTGCTGCGGCAGCAGCGCGAGCACCTTCCTGATGTCGTGGATGAAGCCCATGTCGAGCATGCGGTCGGCCTCGTCCAGCACGAGGATCTCGACGGCGGAGAGGTCGGCAGTCTTCTGGCCGACGTGGTCGAGCAGGCGGCCGGGCGTGGCCACCAGGATGTCGACACCGGCCTTCAGCGCCTTCACCTGCGGCGCCATGCCGACGCCGCCGAAGACGAGCGCCGTCTTCAGCGGCAGGAAGCGGCCGTAGGTGCGCACGCTTTCCTCGACCTGTGCGGCCAGCTCGCGCGTTGGCGTGAGCACCAGCACGCGCGGCTTGCCGCGCTGGCGCGCCGGGCGCGTGCTGAGCAGTTGCAGGATGGGCAGGGTGAAGCCGGCGGTCTTGCCGGTGCCGGTCTGGGCGGCGGCCATCAGGTCGCGGCCGGCGAGCACGGCGGGAATCGCCTTGGCCTGGATCGGCGTCGGCTCGGTGTAGCCTTCTTCGGCGATGGCGCGAAGAATCTCGGCGCGCAGGCCGAGTTCGATGAAACTCATGGTGTATTACCTGGATCGGCCTCGCACGGGCGGCGATCAGTCTGGGCGGGATCTCGTTGGGGGAAAAAGACGCGAATTGGGAATTACGCGGCGCGCGGCAGACAGACTGATGGAAGGCCAGCGCGGCGCGCAGTGTAGCAGCTTGCAGCCGTGACCGGAAGCAAATTCGTCATTCCCGCGAAAGCGGGAATCCACGGGTCCCCGCTTTCGCGGGGACGACTATCCGTCTCCCGCCGGCGCCAGCACGCGCAGCGCGCGCGGCAGCAGCGTGAAGCGCACCGGAGCATGACCGATCAGCTCGCCGTCGGCCTCGACCGGCACCGGGCCGGCCTCGACGTTGGCCTCCGCTTCGCGCAGGGCGATCACCTTGGGGTGGGTCAGCAGCGTGCCGTCGAAGAGCCGGCGCAGGCTCTTCAGCACCTCCCAGCGCGACAACTCCTGCACCAGCGTGATGTCGAAGAGGCCGTCGTCGGCCTCGGCCTTCGGCGCGACGTTCATGCCGCTGCCGCAGTAGCGGCCGATGGCGAAAAACAGCACGAAGGCGCGCGCGTCGATCCTGCGCCCGGCAAAAGTCAGTCCCAGCGGCACGGCGCGGTAGTTGAGCAGGCCTTTCGCCAGGCCGACCAGGTAGGCCAGCGGCCCGAGCGTGCGGTCGGGCAGGGATTCGACGACGTGGGCGTCGAAGCCGAGGCCGGCGACGTTGACGAAATGCCGTCGCGAGCCGTCGCCGAATTCCGCCACGCCGACGTCGTGCAGACGATGCGTGCCGGCGGCCATCAGCGCGGCGACCTCGGCGTAATCCTTCGAAATGCCGTGCGTGCGCGCCCAGTCGTTGCCGGTGCCGATGGGCATGACGCCGAGCGTCACTTCTTCCGTCGGCACCGCACGCTGTCGAAATATGCCGTTGGCGCATTCGTGAACCGTGCCGTCGCCGCCGACGGCCAGCACGTGCCGGCAGCCGTCCGCGACGGCCACGGCAACCAGCTCGATGGCATGCCCCGGGTGCTCGCTGACGACGAAATCGAATTCGAGGCCGTGCCGTCGCAGCACCGCCTCGATCTCGTGGCGGTGGTGCATCGCCCGGCCCTGGCCGGAAATTGGGTTGGCGACGACGAGCCAGCGGTGTTTCATCCTATAATCGTCCGCAATCCCATCCCATCCGCCTCCATGAAATACCGCGACCTGCGCGATTTTATCGCGCAACTCGAACAACGCGGCGAACTGAAGCGCATCGCCGCCGAGGTCGATCCGCATCTCGAGATGACCGAGGTGTGCGACCGCGTGCTGCGCGCGGGCGGGCCGGCGCTGCTGTTCGAGCGTCCGAAAGGACACACGATGCCGGTGCTTGGCAACCTGTTCGGCACGCCGCATCGGGTGGCGCTGGGCATGGGCGCCGAGTCCACGGCGGCGTTGCGCGACGTGGGCCGGCTGCTCGCCACGCTGAAGGAACCCGAGCCGCCGCACGGCCTGAAGGACGCCTGGGACAAGTTGCTGCTGCTGAAGAAGCTGATCGACATGGCGCCGAAGGAAGTCTCTTCCGCGCCCTGTCAGGAGGTGGTGTGGGAGGGCAGGGACGTCGACCTCTCGCGCCTGCCGATCCAGACCTGCTGGCCGGGCGACGTGGCGCCGCTCATCACCTGGGGTCTCACCGTCACGCGCGGGCCGCTGAAGGCGCGGCAGAACCTCGGCATCTACCGCCAGCAGGTCTTAGTTGCGTCACCTCGCCGCAACAAGGTCATCATGCGCTGGCTGCCGCAGCGCGGCGGTGCGCTGGATTTCCGCGACCACACGCTCAAGCATCCGGGCCAGCCCTTTCCGGTGGCGGTGGCGCTCGGCGCCGATCCGGCCACGATCCTCGGTGCCGTGACGCCGGTGCCGGATGCGCTGTCGGAATACCAGTTTGCCGGGCTGCTGCGCGGCGCGCGGACGGAGGTCGTGAAATGCCTCGGCTCCGACTTGCAGGTGCCGGCCTCCGCCGAGATCGTGCTGGAAGGCGTGATCCTTCCGAACGAAACCGCTGTCGAAGGCCCCTTCGGCGACCACACCGGCTATTACAACGAGCAGGCCGAGTTTCCGGTGTTCACGATCGAGCGCATGACCATGCGCCGCGACCCGATCTACCACAGCACCTACACCGGCAAGCCGCCCGACGAGCCGGCCATGCTCGGCGTGGCGCTGAACGAGGTCTTCGTGCCGCTGCTGCAGAAGCAGTTCCCCGAGATCGTCGACTTCTACCTGCCGCCCGAGGGCTGTTCCTACCGCCTGGCGGTGGTGAGCATGAAGAAGCAGTACCCCGGCCACGCCAAGCGCGTCATGTTCGGCATCTGGAGCTTCCTGCGCCAGTTCATGTACACCAAGTTCATCATCGTCACCGATGACGATGTCGACGTGCGCGACTGGAAGGAGGTGGTGTGGGCGCTGACCACCCGCGTCGACGCCGCGCGCGACACACTGATCGCGCAGAACACGCCGATCGACTACCTCGATTTCGCCTCGCCCGTGGCGGGGCTGGGGAGCAAGATGGGCATCGACGCGACGAACAAGTGGCCGGGCGAGACGGCGCGCGAATGGGGCCGCCCGATCGCGCAGGACGAGGCGGTGAAGCGGCGCGTGGACGCGCTGTGGCAGGAGCTGGGGCTGTGAAGCGGTCGCCAGTCGCCGTACCGCACAGACTGACTTTTCCCGGAGCGCCGCAATGAGTGAAGAGAAGGTCCGCGGCGAGCGTTTCTGCCTCTACGACACGGCCGCATTGCAGGCCGTGCTCGAGCGCATGGCGGCGCAGGCGGCGACCTTTCTCGCCGGCGAGGCCGATCCGCTGCTGCTCGGCATCCTGCGCCGCGGCGCGCCGCTGGCCGAGATGCTGCAAGCGCGGCTGAAGGCGAATCACGGTCTCGAAGTGCCGCGCTACGGCTTGAAGCTCAAGCGCTACGCCGACGATCTGACCCTGCTGCATCCGGAGACCGAACTCACCGAGAACGCGGAGTTCTCCGCGCGCGACCTGTCGCGCGCCACGGTGCTGGTGGTCGACGACGTGCTCTACGAGGGGCATTCGCTGGCGCGCGTGCTGTCCTATCTTTCGCGGCGCGACGCGCCGACGGTGCGCATCGCCGTGCTGGCCGACCGCTGCGTCGCCCGCCTGCCGATCCGCGCCAACATCGTTGGCGTCAAGCTGCAGATCGCGGCGGGCGACGTCGTCGAGTGCAACGTGCCGCCCTACGAGAGCGCATTGAAGATCGAGCTGCTGCGCCCTTCAGCGGCCTGAGCGTTCTTCCGGCAGGGCGCACGCCGCCTTGCCGCAATCCTTGCGGAACATCGAGAGATGGCGCCACCAGATCCAGGCGAGGATCGGCAGCAGGCCGATCAAGGCGAAGTCGAGCGGCCCCGGATCCGCCTCGCCGCGCCACCAGGCGACGGCGGCGCGCACCGCCTCGATGAGCAGCACCATGTAGGCGAAGCCGGCGACGAGCAGCAGCAGGCGCCGCATCAGCAGCTCCGCTCCCAGGCGCAGGCAAGCAGCGCGTCCTCCGCCGCCTTGGTCGCCGCCGAATTCGGATGGTTGGCGAGGAACACCACCACGGCGCGCCGGCCGCGCCGATCGAGCGCGTAGCCGGCGAGCGCGCGCACGCCGTCGAGGTAGCCCGTCTTGACGTGCGCCTGGCCGGCGACGCCGCTGCCGTTCACGCGCTTTTTCATGGTGCCGTCGATGCCGGCGAGCGGCAGCGAGGCGACGAACTCCGGCATCACCGGGCTGGCCCAGGCGGCGAGGAGCAGCCGGCCGAGGCTCTCGGCGCTGATGCGGTCGCTGCGCGACAGGCCGGCGCCGTTCTCGATCGACAACTCCGGCATGCGCAGGTCCTTCTGCGCCAGCCAGGCGCGCACGGCGGCCTCGGCATCCTCCGCGCGCGCCGGCCGCTTCGCGTGTTCCGCGCCCAGCGTCAGGTAGATCTGGCGCGCCATGACGTTGTTGCTGTACTTGTTGATCTCGCGCACCACCTCGGCCAGCGCCGGCGACTCGGTGCGCGCGAGCAGGCGCGCGCCGTTGGGGAGGGTTCCCTCGCGCCAGGCGCCCTGCAGGGTGCCGCCGAGTTCCGCCCACAACTGGCGGAAGACGCCGGCGACGAACTGCGCATGGCCAAGCACGGCGACGTGGCGGCTTTTTTCGCCGCAGGCGGCGGGGTAATTGCCGGTGAGGATCAGGCGCGCCGCCGCATCGGTGTGGCCGAGATCCATGCGGATGCCTTCGTACCAGGCGCCGGGGCAGGCGCCCTCGGTGAGCTTGACGAGGTTGAGCAGGTCGAGTTGCGCCGGCGCCGGCTCGGCGGCGACGGCGATGGTTTTCCCCGCCGCATCGGGCAGGAAGGTGAGGCGCAGCGCCTTGTAGTTGAGCAGCAGCGCGTCGGGGCCGACGTTGTAGGGCCGCAGCGGCTCGCCGTCGAAGCGGGCCGGATCGTGGCCGTCGGGGGCGAAGTGGCTGCGGTCGAGCACCAGGTCGCCGCGGATCTCGCGCAGCCCCTTGGCGCGCAACTGGCGCAACAGCAGCCAGAACTGCTCGAAGCCGAGCTTCGGGTCGCCGCTGCCCTTGAGCACCAGGTCGCCCTCGAGCACGCCGTCCTTGAGCGGTCCGCTTGCGTAAGCCTCGGTCTTCCAGGCGTAGGCCGGGCCGAGCAGTTCGAGCGCGGCGTAGGTGGTGACGAGCTTCATCACCGAGGCCGGGTTCATCGGCTTGTCGGCGTTGAAGCTCGTGCGCGGCATGCGCGCATCGACGTCCTGCACCAGTACGGCGACCGACGAGGCCGGCACGTTGGCCGCTTTCAGGGCACGGGAGACGGGGGCGGGGAGCTGTTCGTCGGACTGGGTGCGGCCGGGCAGGGGTGGCAGCAGCAGGAGCAGCGCGAGCAGACGAATGACGGTTATCACAGCGACATTGTAGCGGCAGAGAAGAAACGCCCCCCTTGAAATCGGCAGCCAACGCCTTTACTATTAGCACTCGTTAGCAGTGAGTGCTAATGGCAATGATCCAAGGCTTTTCAATTGTGAGCGATTGCTCACTTTCGTGAAAATCAATCTGTAACAAGGAGATAACTCTATGAAAATTCGTCCTTTGCATGACCGCGTGATCGTCAAGCGCCTCGAAGAGGAACGCAAGACGGCCTCCGGCATCGTCATTCCCGACACCGCCGCCGAGAAGCCCGATCAAGGCGAAATCGTCGCCGTCGGCCCCGGCAAGCGCGACGACAAGGGCAATCGCATCGCCATGGACCTCAAGGCTGGCGACCGCGTCCTCTTCGGCAAGTATGCCGGCCAGACCGTCAAGGTCGAGGGCGAGGAACTGCTCGTCATGCGCGAAGAAGACATCATGGGCGTGGTCGAAGCCAAGTAACGAACATCAAGGAGAAACGCAATGCCTGCTAAAGAAGTCAAATTCGGTGATTCCGCCCGCCACCGCATGGTGGAAGGCGTCAATATCCTGGCCGACGCGGTCAAGGTCACGCTCGGCCCGAAGGGCCGCAACGTCGTGCTGGAGCGCTCCTTCGGCGCCCCGACGGTGACCAAGGACGGCGTCTCGGTCGCCAAGGAAATCGAGCTCAAGGACAAGTTCCAGAACATGGGCGCGCAGATGGTGAAGGAAGTCGCTTCGAAGACGTCCGACGTCGCCGGCGACGGCACCACCACCGCCACCGTGCTGGCCCAGTCGATCGTGCGCGAGGGCATGAAGTTCGTCGCCGCCGGCATGAACCCGATGGACCTCAAGCGCGGCATCGACAAGGCCGTCGTCGCCGTCGTCGACGAGCTGAAGAAGCTGTCGAAGCCGTGCACCACCTCGACCGAAATCGCCCAGGTCGGCGCCATCTCGGCCAACGCCGATGCCGACATCGGCAAGATCATCGCCGACGCCATGGACAAGGTCGGCAAGGAAGGCGTCATCACCGTCGAGGACGGCAAGAGCCTGCAAAACGAGCTGGAAGTGGTCGAGGGCATGCAGTTCGACCGCGGCTACCTCAGCCCCTACTTCATCAACAACCCGGACAAGCAGATCGCCATCCTCGACAATCCCTTCGTCCTGCTCTTCGACAAGAAGATCTCCAACATCCGCGACCTGCTGCCGGTTCTGGAACAGGTGGCCAAGGCCGGCCGCCCGCTGCTCATCATCGCCGAGGACGTCGAGGGCGAGGCGCTCGCCACCCTGGTGGTGAACAACATCCGCGGCATCCTCAAGACCTGCGCCGTCAAGGCGCCCGGCTTCGGCGACCGCCGCAAGGCCATGCTGGAAGACATCGCCATCCTCACCGGCGGCCAGGTCATCGCCGAGGAAGTCGGCCTGTCGCTGGAGAAGGCCACGCTGAAGGATCTCGGCCAGGCCAAGCGCATCGAGATCGGCAAGGAGAACACCACCCTCATCGACGGCGCCGGCGAAGCCAAGGCCATCGAGGCCCGCGTCAAGCAGATCCGCGCCCAGATCGAGGAAGCCACCAGCGACTACGACAAGGAGAAGCTGCAGGAGCGCGTGGCGAAGCTCGCCGGCGGCGTGGCGCTGATCAAGGTCGGCGCCGCCACCGAAGTCGAGATGAAGGAGAAGAAGGCCCGCGTCGAGGACGCCTTGCACGCCACCCGCGCCGCGGTGGAAGAGGGCATCGTCGCCGGTGGCGGCGTGGCCCTGCTGCGCGCCCGCGCCGCGGTCAAGGTGAAGGGCGACAACCACGACCAGGAAGCCGGCATCAAGATCGTGCTGCGCGCCCTGGAGCAGCCGATCCGCGAGATCGTCGCCAACACCGGCGACGAGCCGAGCGTGGTGGTGAACAAGGTCACCGAGGGCAAGGGCAACTTCGGCTACAACGCCGCCACCGGCGAGTACGGCGACATGGTGGCGATGGGCGTGCTGGACCCGACCAAGGTGACGCGTACCGCGCTGCAGAATGCCTCTTCCGTGGCCGGCCTGATGCTCACCACCGACTGCATGGTGGCCGAGCTGGTGGAAGACAAGCCGGCCGGCGGCGGCATGCCCGGCGGCATGGGCGGCATGGGCGGCATGGGTGGCATGGGCATGGACATGTAATCGGCCTTGCCGATTACATGTCCAGCCCAATCAAACGAACAGGGGAAACCCAGGTTTCCCCCGTTACCCCCTTCCTTCCGAAGACGGACCCCGCTGCGGCGGGGTTTGTTTTTTGATGGATGACAAACTTTCTCGGTGCCGGGAGTAAGTGTTATAGTTTTATGCGCAACGCTTCATTTACGACACCCTGGGGCCGGATGGGGATTCCATGTCCGAGGCCATCGAGCGGTGCAAGACCCTGCCGGATCTGAAGGCGCGTCTGGAAAAGACCCGCGATGCGCTCCAGGACAGCGGCAAGAAGCGCAGGGCGGAAGAGTTCTGGAACGGCGTTCAGCAGCGCCTGCCGGCGGCCTGAACCTGAACGAGGAAAAAACGGCAGGGAGCGAACGATGCGGCTGCCCGCTCCCCGAGGCGCACCGGCAGTCGCCGGCCACCCCCTAAGACCGAGTAAAAGGAGAACAGCGATTCAAGGCTAAACTGTGACGCTTACAGTTGCCTTACAAGCGCGCCTTGCCCATGCATATCCTGCTTGCCGAAGACGATCGCATCATCGCCGACGGGCTGGTGCGCGCCCTGCGCAAGTCCGGCTACGCGGTGGACCACGTCACCAACGGATCCGATGCCGATGCGGCCCTGCTCTCGCAGCAGTTCGATCTCCTCATCCTCGACCTCGGCCTGCCCAGGCTGAACGGCATCGAGGTGCTGAAGCGCCTGCGCGGACGCAAGTCGCCCCTGCCGGTGCTGATCCTCACCGCGCAGGACGGGCTGGAAGACCGCGTGCGCGGGCTCGACGCCGGCGCCGACGACTATCTCACCAAGCCCTTCGCCCTGCCGGAGCTGGAAGCGAGGGTGCGCGCGCTGACTCGCCGCGGCACGGGAAATCCGACCCGGATCGAGCTTGGCCCATTGACCTACGATCAGGCAGAGCGCAGCGCCCGGCTGGACGGACATGCGGTGGACTTTTCCGCGCGCGAACTGGCATTGCTGGAAATCCTCATCCTGAGGGCCGGCCGGCTGGTGAGCAAGGAGCAACTGGTGGATCACCTGTGCGGCTGGGGCGAGGAAGTCAGCACCAATGCCATCGAGGTCTATGTGCACCGCCTGCGCAAGAAACTGGAGGCCGGCGGCGTGCGCATCAGCACCGTGCGCGGCCTCGGCTACTGCCTGGACCGGCCGGATGGCGCTTAGCGACCGGCTGCTGCGCCGCTGGCAGGACGATGCCGAGCGCCAGTCGGTGTTCGGCGAGATCCTCGACTGGATGCTGATGCCGCTGCTGCTGATCTGGCCGCTCAGCGTCATCCTCATCCAGGGCGTGGCCAACGGCATTGCCGACGACCCCTACGACAAGGCGCTGGCGGAGAGCGCGCAGGCCATCGCCGGCCTGGTCAGCGTCAAGGACGGACGCATCAAGGCCGACATTCCGCAGCAGGCGCGCAGCCTGTTGCAGCGCGATGAGCTCGACATGGTGTATTTCCAGGTGCTCGGCTTCAGGAACGAACTGGTGGCCGGCGAAGTTGGCATACGCTGGGTCGAGCCCCCGCTCAAGATCGAGTTCGGCAAGCCCTATTTCCGCGACGACCAGATCCACAACGAGCCGGTGCGCGTCGCCACGCTCTATCACCAGGCCCTGCCCGGCAAGGAGCCGATCCTGGTGCAGGTGGCCGAGACGCGCAACAAGCGCAACGCGCTGTCCAGTCGCATCATCTCGGGGGTGACGCTGCCGCAGTTCGCCGTGATCCCGCTTGCCGTGCTGCTGGTCTGGTTCGGCCTCACGCGCGGCATCGCCCCGCTCAACCGGCTCGGCGCCGTCATCCGCCGCCGCCTGCCGACCGACCTCTCGCCCATTCCGACCGCCGGCGTGCCGGAGGAGGTGAAGCCCGTCATTCGCGCCTTCAACGACATGATGGCGCGGCTCGAGCAGAATCTGCAGGCGCAGCAGCGCTTCATCGGCGACGCCGCCCACCAGATGCGCACCCCGCTCACCGGTCTGAAGATGCAGACCGAGCTGGCGCTGCGCGAAGCCGATCCGGAACTGATGCGCGCCTCGCTGCGCCAGATCGCGGAAAGCGCCGATCGCGCCGCTCGCATGATCAACCAGCTGCTGGCGCTGGCGCGGGCGGAGGCGAGCTCGGAGAAGACGCATGCCATTGAGCGCGTCGACATCGAGGCCCTGGCACGTCAGGCGGCCCTTGAGTGGGTGCCGGCCGCAATGGCCAAGAACATCGATCTCGGCTTCGAGGGCACCGGCTGGCCGCTGCAGGTGAGCGGCAACCCGCTGCTGCTGAGAGAGTTGATCGTCAATCTCATCGACAACGCCGTGAAGTACACCCCGGAGGGCGGGCGCGTCACGGTGCGCACGCGCGCTGCCGATTTCGCCGTGCTCGAAGTCGAGGACAACGGCCCGGGCATCCCGGACAACGAGCGCGACCTGATTTTCGAGCGCTTCTACCGCGTGCTCGGCAACGACGCGCCGGGCAGCGGCCTGGGGCTCGCCATCGTGCGCGAGATCGCCGAGCTGCACCGCGGCAGCGTGCAGTTGAAGCCCGGCCCGGACGGCCGCGGCACGATGGCCCAGGCGGTGTTCCCGCGCCGCCGCTTCACCGTCTCGGCGCTGCTGACACAGCAGCCGGAAAAGTTCCAGCCGACGTTGTGATCAGCAGGCGAGATTGCTGAGCACGCACAGCTCGCGCTTGACCCAGGCGAGCAGGAGCCACAGCCAGAACAGAAAGAAAAAGGCGACGAAGGGCAGGTGCTTGTCGATGATCACCCGCGGGGTGATCCAGCGGCAGACCTTGATCACCGGGTCGGTGATGATGAGAAACAGTTTGTACACGAAATTGGTGTGGCGTCGCCCGCCGGCGAGCAGGGCCAGCACGCCCTGGCCGAGCAGCGCCAGCAGGGCCACTTCGACCAGTGCGCGAAGGATCGCGACGATGAAAATATCCGGGTGACTCATGGTATCGTTCCTGCCTTCGATTCAGGGGTGATGCAATGGATTTCGAACATTTTCGCCATTATGCCCGCGGCTGGGTGCTGCATTTCTTCGGTCAGGAAGAAAAAGCCTTCAACGCCTTCGCCGCCGCCTACCGCCTGCGGCCGAACAACGCCCAGACGGCGCGCCACCTGGCCCACATCGCCGCGCGCCGGCAGCAATACGACGTCGCCGACAAGTGGTTTGTCGAGACCCTGCGCCTGGAGCCCGGGGACGCCGACAGCCACTTCAACCGCGGCTTCATCCTCGAGGAGGCCGGCCGCTCGCGCGAGGCCATCGCCGCCTTCGCCGAGGCGGTACGCCTGAAACCCTCGCTCGATCGCGCCTTCTATGGCATGGGTCTCGCCCATGCCCGCCTGGGCGAGCATGCCGAGGCCGCCGCCGCCTTCGCCCGGGCCGCCGAACTGCAGCCCATGAGCGGCGAAGTCTATTACCAGTGGGGCATGGCCTGCCATCATGCCTTCCGGCCCGACGAGGTCACCAAGGTCGTCAAGCAGCTCATCGGCTTCGATCCCAAGCGCGCCATGAAGCTCATCAAGGACGCCGAACGTCCGGACCTCGTCCACCTCGTGCCCGAGGATGTGCGGCGCTTCTTCGAAACCTACCGCGGGTAAGACAGTCTTTTTTTAGGGCCGCCCTCAAGGGCACACCCTAAAAAAAGAGCCCGCCGTTGGGCGGGCTCTAACAAAGGGGGTCTCCCCCCTCCTCCTCGTAGTTCTTAGCGACCCGACGTGTCGATGTCGCCCGCCAGGTTCGGGTAGCGGACGTGGTCGACCAGTTCCTGGATCTCCTTCGACGGCGCCGGAGAGATCAGCGAACCGATGATGACGCCGATGAAGCCGACCGGAATGCCGAAGGTGCCGGCCGAGATCGGGTTGATGTCCCACCACAGCGGCGCATTGACCTTGAAGAACGGATAGGTCATGTACATGTAGTAGGCGCAGGTGCCGAGGCCGGCCGACATGCCGAGGATGGCGCCGAGCTTGTTGGCGCGCTTCCAGAACACGCCGAGCACCAGGGCCGGGAAGAAGCCCGAGGCCGCCAGCGAAAAGGCCGCGCCGACCAGGAACAGGATGTCGCCCGGCTTCATGCTGGTGACGTAGGCGGCCAGCACGGCCACCACGAGCAGCAGGCCCTTCGAGACGGCGATACGGCGCACCGTCGGGGCGTTCGGGTCGATCATCTTGTAGTACAGGTCATGCGACAGGGCGTTGGCGATGGTCAGCAGCAGGCCGTCGGCGGTGGACAGCGCCGCAGCCAGACCGCCGGCAGCGACGAGACCCGAGATCACGTAGGGCAGGCCGGCGATCTCCGGCGTGGCCAGCACGACCAGGTCGCCGCCGATGACGATCTC
>VGHJ01000019.1 GCA_016868295.1 Betaproteobacteria bacterium
AACAGGTTGCGCATGTCGTAGAGAGAGGGGCAGGTCATGCCGAGGTGGCGCTGCTGCTCAACCGAGGCCGGCTCGGTGTCGCCCTGGGTGACGATGATGCGGCGCAGGGTCGAGCGGTACTCGCCCGGCACTTCCTGCCAGGCCGGCTGGCCCTTGTGCTCACCGAAATTCACCTTGCGGTCCACCTCCGCCGGCGCGAGGAAGATGCCCCAGCGGTAGTCCGGCATGCGCACATGGTCGAAGTGCGCCCAGCCCTTCGGGTCGACGCTGATGGCGGTGCGCAGGTACACCTCGGCGGTCGAGGTCTTGTCCGGCCCCATCTCGTTCCACCAGTCGAGGTAGGCGGGCTGCCAGTGCTCGAGGGCGCGCTGCAGGGTCTTGTTCGACGAGAGGTCGACGTTGTTGGGGATCTTCTGGCTGTAGTCGATACTCATGGTCTCGTTTCTCCGTTAGGTCACTTTGTTGCCCTCTCCCCAGCGGGGAGAGGGTTGGGAGAGGGGGTTCCCCTTCGGTAGAGGGGGCTACACCCGCTCCCAGTTGAACTTGGCTTTTGCGCCCGTGCCGTACACTTTCAGCGCACCGGCCTCGCCCACCGCGTTCGGGCGGTTGAAGATCCAGTTTTGCCAGGCGGTGAGGCGGCCGAAGATGCGCGTGTCCATCGTCTCGCTGCCGGCGAAGCGCAGGCTGGCCTCCATGCCGGTGAGCGCGTCGGGCGACAGCGCCGTGCGCTCCTCGATGGCGATGCGCACTTCCTCGTCCCAGTCGAGTTCGTCCGGCGTGAAGGTGACGAGGCCGAGTTCGGCGACCTGATCCGCTTCCAGCATCTTGCCCAACGTGGCGCGGGCGGCCTCCACTGGCGCGGACTCATTGGCGAAGCGCGTGGCGAGGCGCGAGAGGCCGTTGTTCATCGGGTAGAGGCCGAAGTTGGCTTCCGACAACGCCACTTTCGGCGCGCGGGCGAAGTCGTCCTCGATCTTCAGCATGAAGCTGCGGTCGGCGGCGAGCGCCAGCTCGAAGAAGAGCCCCCCGAAGCAGGAGCCCTCGTCGAGCACGGCGAAGAGCGAGCGCGAGGAGACGTCGAGGCGGCGCAGGCAGCGGCGCAGCATGCCGATGGTCTCGCGCACGAACCAGTTGTGCTTGAACTTCGCCATCGTGGCGTCGGCTTCCAGCACGGCGGCGATGTCGCCGCGGGTCCTGATCCTCCACAGGCCGACGTCGAGGTCGTTGGTGCGCAGCATGAGGATGGCGTCGTCCAGCTCGCGCGCCATCGCCAGCGGCCACCAGCGCGCGCCCTGGGTGAGGATCTCCTCCAGTTCATCGGGCTGGCGGCCCATCGGCGCCGTCACGGTGAGCGTGGCGGTGCGGGCGGCGCGGTCGATGTCGACGTCGACGTGGGTGTAGTGGTAGCCCTTTTCATCCGCCTTGCGCTGGAGCGGGGTGAGGCTGATGCCCTGGCCGCCGGGGCGGTCGGACAGCCTGGCCAGCTCGGCGGCGCGCGCCTTGACCATCTCCTCGAACTGCTGCGGCTTGGCGATGTGGTCGACCAGCTTCCATTCCTTCGCCCGCTCGGCGCGCACGCCCTCGGAGGTGGTGCAGAACACGTCGGCCAGGTCGCGGCGCATCCTGCGCTTGTCGACCAGGCGGGTGAGGCCGCCGGTGCCGGGCAGCACGCCGAGGAGGGGCACCTCGGGCAGACTGACGGCGGTGGAGCGGTCGTCGATCATGGCGATCTCGTCGCAGGCGAGCGCCAGCTCGTAGCCGCCGCCGGCGGTGGCGCCGTTGAGCGCCGCCAGGAACTTCAGGCCCGAGTGCTCGCTGGAGTCCTCGAGGCCGTTCCTCGTCTCGTTGGTGAACTTGCAGAAGTTCACCTTCCAGGCATGGGTGGACAGGCCCAGCATGTAGATGTTGGCGCCGGAGCAGAACATGCGCGACTTGCCGCTGGTGATGACCACGGTCTTGACTTCGGGGTGCTCGAAGCGGATGCGCTGCACGGCGTCGTGCAACTCCATGTCGACGCCGAGGTCGTAGGAGTTGAGTTTCAGCTTGTAGCCGGGCTTGATGCCGCGGTCTTCCTGGATGTCCAGGGTGAGGGTGGCCACATGGGGCGTTTGGCCGTCGAAGCTCAGACGCCAGTGGGCGTAGCGGGAAGGGTCGGTGTCGTAGGTGATCATTCTCTCTGTGCCTCCGGGTTGGGGTTTAAGGCTCCGGCCGACACAGATGCATTAAAGTGCAGGCATAAGCATTAACACGAAATATTGTACATATTCTGCAGATCTTCTTGACTTGCGTCAACTGTTTTATTTGAGGTGTCAATGACAGCGTCGGCCAATCCATATAGATCGCTGCGCTCGGCGAGGATGCGGCGCAAGTCGGCCATGGCTTCCTCGCGACCCTGCATCGGGCGCAGGTCGCCCTGCTCGATGACCCGCTGCATGTGCTCCTCGGGCGAGGCCTTCACCCAGACCGTGAAGCAGGCGTTGCGCAGCAGCTCGTAAGTGGCCTCCTCGGTGACGAGGCCGCCGCCGGTGGAGATGACGGCCCGGTCGTGGCGCTCCAGAACCCGTTCGAGGCAGCGCCGCTCGAGGCGGCGGTAGGCGTTGTCGCCATAGAGGGAAAAGATCTCGCTCATCGGTACGCCCGCCTCGCGCTGGATTTCCTCGTTCAGTTCGACGAAGGGGATGCCGAGGTGATCGGCGAGACGGCGCCCGAGGGTGGACTTGCCGGCGCCGCGCAGGCCGATGAGGGCGATGCGGTTGCGTCGCTCGAGCGGATCCTGCTCGCCGAAGGCGCTGGAGAGGATGGCCTTGGCCTGCAGGAGTTTTTTCGGCGACAGCTTCTCCAGGTACTGGATGAGCAGGGTCAGTTCGATGGGGTGGCCGTCGCGCTCGCTGAGCAGTTCGGTCAGGGGGGTTTCCAGGGCGGCGGACACCTGGCGCAACAGCAGGATGGAAATGTTGCCCTGGCCGCTTTCCAATTGGGCCAGGTAGCGCTCGGACACGCCGGATTTGGCGGCCAGCGCCTTGCGCGAGAGCCCCTGCCGGGTGCGGGCATCGCGCACCCGCGCTCCCAGTTGCTGGAGATAACTCTGCTCGTCCTGCGGGCCTGCTGTCGGGCTGGAAGGTTCGACCGTCATTCAAGTCCCCCTTTTCGGCATTGCCTGCCGGTCATTTCATATAAGCACAGATTAATGCACTATACCACTTGCCATATTATTGTTATGCATTATACTGACCAAAAAAGTCGTTTCAACGACAGACGGCCCGTTGGAAATACAGCCTGCAGCCACAAATGGTAATGCAAGTTCACGTTGTCACCAGGAACTATACTGCAAACAACGGATTGGGGTTTGAATAATGAGCGCGATCACCCTGGAAGCGTTTACCGATCTGATTGCCGGCATCACCGGGAGAATCGCCGGACAGGCGCTCGATGCCCGGCTGGGTGCGGGGCTGAACGCCGAATTTCCCGGCGGCGGCGAGGCCTTCGCGCGCATCGCCGAAGCCTGCCAGTCGGCCATCGCCGCGGGCTGGATGTGCAACCGCGAGGCGGGCGGCATCAGGTTCGGCCGCGTCATCAAGCCGTGCGAGGCCATCCACGGCTTCAGCGTCGACGTCGTCGTGATGGACGATTGCAAGGGGCCGCACCATCGCCATCCCAACGGCGAGATCGACATGATCATGCCGCTCGACGAAGGGGCGAAATTCGACGGCGTCGGGCGCGGCTGGCTTGTCTATCCGGCCGGGCACGCGCATTATCCGACCGTGACCGGCGGCAAGGCCATCGTGCTCTACCTGCTGCCGGGCGGCGCCATAGAATTCACAAAATAGCAGTTGCCGGTTGTCAGTTGCCAGTTGCCGGACAAATCGGGTACTGGCAACCGGCCGCCGGAAACTGGCAACTGAAGGAGAAGACATGCCGCAGCTATCCACGGCCGACCACAGCGTCTCGCCGCCGCGCGTCACGGTGCCGCGCGATTACAACGCCGCCTGGGACCTGATCCAGCGCAACCTGCAGGCCGGCCGCGGCGGCAGGACCGCCTTCATCGACGACGCCGGCAGTTATACCTACAGCGATGTGGCCGAACGGGCCAACCGCTTCGGCAACGCGCTGGCCGGGCTCGGCATCGGGCCGGAATCGCGCATCATGCTGTGCCTGCTCGATACCATCGATTTTCCGACGGCCTTCCTCGGTGCCATCCAGGCCGGCGTCGTACCGATCGCCGCCAACACGCTGCTGACGTCTGTCGACTACGATTTCATGCTGGGCGATTCGCGTGCATGCGCGCTGATCGTTTCCGGGGCGCTGTGGCCGCAGTTCGAGGGCATCGTCGGCAAGCACAAGCATCTTAAACACGTCATCGTCTCGGGCAAGGACGCCAGGGGCCGGCTGCTCCTCTCCGACCTGATGGCCAAGGCCTCGGCGCAATTCGAGCCGGCGGCGACGACCTGCGACGACATGTGCTTCTGGCTGTACTCCTCCGGTTCGACCGGCTCGCCCAAGGGCACGGTGCACCTGCACTCGCACCTGATCCAGACCGCCGAGCTCTACGCGCGGCCGGTGCTTGGCATCCGCGAGGACGACCTGGTGTTCTCGGCGGCCAAGCTGTTCTTCGCCTACGGCCTCGGTAACGGCATGACTTTCCCGATGTCGGTCGGCGCCACCGCCATGCTGATGGCCGAGCGGCCGACGGCGCAGTCGGTGTTCAAGCGCCTGCGCGAGCACAAGCCCTCGATCTTCTACGGCGTGCCGACGCTCTACGCCGCGCTGCTCGCCAGCCCCGAGCTGCCGAAGCGGGAGGAACTGCGCCTGCGCATGTGCACCTCGGCCGGCGAGGCGCTGCCGGCCGACATCGGCAAGCGCTGGACCGGGCATTTCGGCGTCGAGATCCTCGACGGCATCGGCTCCACCGAGATGCTGCACATCTTCCTCTCCAACCGCCCCGGCGAGGTGCGCTACGGCACCACCGGCAAGGCGGTGCCCGGCTACGCCATCCGCCTGATGGGCGAGGACGGCCAGCCGGTGCCCGACGGCGAGATCGGCGAACTGCAGATCAGCGGCCCGTCCGCGGCCGTCATGTACTGGAACCAGCGCGAGAAGTCGCGCCACACCTTCATGGGCGAATGGACGCGCAGCGGCGACAAGTACATCCGCGACGCCGACGGCTACTACCAGTACTGCGGCCGCACCGACGACATGCTCAAGGTCTCCGGCATCTACGTCTCGCCCTTCGAGGTCGAGGCGGCGCTGATGACGCACGAGGCGGTGCTGGAGGCCGCCGTCGTCGCCCACGCCGACACCGACCGGTTGATCAAGCCGAAGGCCTTCGTCGTGCTCAAGCCGGGCATCGACTCCTCCGACGCGCTCGCCGACAAGCTGAAGCAGCACGTCAAGGACAAGCTGGCGCCCTACAAGTACCCGCGCTGGCTCGAGTTCAAGGCCGAGCTGCCGAAGACCGCCACCGGCAAGATCCAGCGTTTCAAACTACGCAGCTGATCAGCCCATGCGCGTCCTGATCATCGAGGACGACCTCGACATTGCCACCAACCTGTACGATTTCCTGGAGGGCAGGGGCAACGTCGTGGATCTGGCGCGCGACGGCGTGACCGGCATGCACCTCGCGGTCTCCGACGAGTTCGACGCCATCGTTCTCGACCTGGGACTGCCGGGCATCGACGGGCTGTCCCTGTGCGGCAAGCTGCGGCGCGAGGCGCGGCGCGACGTGCCCATCCTGGTGCTCACGGCGCGCGACGTGCTCGACGACAAGCTGGCCGCCTTCGATTGCGGCGCCGACGACTATCTGGTCAAGCCCTTCGCCCTGCGCGAGGTCGAGGCGCGCCTGAAGGCGCTGGTGTCGCGCCGCCGCGGCCGCGTCGTCGACCGCAAGCTGGTCGCCGGGGTCATCGAGTTCGATACCGCCAGCCTGGCCGTCGCCGTCGACGGCCGACCGGTGCACCTCTCGCGCAAGTGCCTGCACCTGCTGGAGATGCTGATGTCGGCGCCGAACCGGGTGTATTCGCGCGCCGAGCTCGAGCAGGCGCTGTGGGGCGACGAGCACCCGCAGAGCGACTCCCTGCGCAGCCACATGCACCTGCTGCGCCGCGCGCTCACCGACGGACGCGGACACTCGCCCATCGAGACGGTGCATGGCGTCGGCTACCGCTTCGCCGCGCACGATGGCAGTCCGGCATAGCCTCCGCCTCCGCTTCGCGCTGACCTTCGCCCTGGTCGGCGCGGTGCTGGTGCTGATCCACGCCTTCGTCATCCTGCAGCTCAACCGCCACCAGGAGGCGCAGCTGATCGACCAGATCGTCTCCGACGAGATGGAGAACCTGCTGCAGCAGTACGAGCGGGTCGGCGCCCTCGACGGACCGCCCTACCGCAAGCTGGAGCGCTTCGACGTGCGCGCCGACACCCAGGCACTGTCCCTGCGCAAGTGGTTCCGCGCCAGCTGGCTGGTGCACGGCTATGCCACCCGCGGCGTCGAGGAGCAGCGCCAGCTGCCGGTCGAGTTGCGCGACCTCGATCCCGGTTTCCACGACGTCGCCAGCGGCGCCGACCGCTACCGCGTCGAGGTGCGCGAGATCGGCAGCATGCGCTTCTACCTCGCTTATTCGGTGTCGCTGCACGAGGAGCGGGCGCGTGCCTTCACACGCGCGCTGGTGCTGGGCGCCGCGTTCACGGCGCTGGTAACGGCGCTGATCGGCCTGTGGGCTTCGGGCTGGCTGACGCGCCACGTCGTCGACCTGGCGCGACGGGTGCGCGAGCTGGACGGCCGCAGCGGCGAGAGCGCCCTCGAGCAATACTATCCGGAACGGGAGGTGGCCGAGCTGGCCGCCGCCTTCGATGCCTACCACGCGCGCATGGCGCGGCTGCTGGAGCGCGAGCGGGCCTTCACCGCCGATGTCAGCCACGAACTGCGCACGCCGCTCACTTCCATCCAGACCGGCTGCGAGCTGATGCTCGAGGACGCAAGCCTTTCGCCAAAGGCGCGCGAGCGGTTGGAGAAGATCGATGCCGCCGCGGCGCGCCTGGCCGAGCTGGTCAACGCCTTCCTGCTGATGGCGCGCGAGGAGGCCGACGGCGTCCGCGGCGAGGTGGATCTGCGCGAGTGCGTCGAGGAAGTGGCGGAGGGCGTGCGCGAGCGCGCCGTGGCGAAGGGGCTGACTTTGCTGGTCGATGTCCCTGAAAGCATGCCCCTGCGCGTGCCGCGCCGGGCGCTCCACGTGGTGCTCTCCAACCTCCTGGCGAACGCGGTGAGCTACACCGAGCGCGGCACGGTGGCACTGCGCACGCAGGGCGGCACGGTCGAGATCACCGACACCGGCCGCGGCATGGCCCCGGAGCAGCTGCCCGAGCTGTTCCGCCGCTTCCGCCGCGGCGACGTGCGCGGGGAGGGCTTCGGCCTCGGTCTGGCCATCGTCAAGCGCATCTGCGAGCAGGCCGGCTGGCGCATCAGCATCGAGCCGCGCGCCGAGGGCGGCACGCGCGTGGAGCTTGTGCTGATTTGACGTGGATTTGACAAACCCATGACACGGATTTGACCCGGCCGGGCTAGACTGGCCCGGCTGAACCATGGCCTCGACGGGGTCATGTCATCCACAACGAATAATCACCTGGAGGAGACAAACATGAGCAGCAACGAAAAAGGTTTCGATCGCCGCGAGTTCCTCAAGGGCACGGCTGCGGTGGCCGGCGCCACCGCCGTCGGCACGCTGGCGCCCTTCGGCCTGGCCCATGCGCAGGCGGGCAAGATCAAGGTCGGCCTGATGCTGCCCTATACGGGCACCTTCGCCGCGCTCGGCGTGGCGATCACCAACGGCTTCAAGTTGGCGGTGGAGGAGCGCGGCGGCAAGCTGGGCGGCCGCGAGATCGAGTACATCGTGGTCGACGACGAATCGAACCCGGCGAAGGCGCCGGAGAACGCCAACAAGTTGATCCAGCGCGACAAGGTCGACGTCGTCGTCGGCACGGTGCACTCCGGCGTGGCGATGGGCATGGCCAAGGTGATCCGCGAATCGGGCACGCTGTGGATCAACCCTAATGCCGGCGCCGACGAGGTCACCGGGCCACTGTGCGCACCCAATATCTTCCGCACCTCCTTCTCCAACTGGCAGACCACCTATGCCCTGGGCAAGGTGCTCAAGGAACGCGGGCACAAGAATGCCGTATTCATCACCTGGAAATACGCCGCCGGCGATCAGGCGATGGCGGCCTTCAAGGAAGGCTTCGAGAAGGAAGGCGGCAAGCTGGTCAAGGAGCTGTTTCTGCCTTTCCCGCAAGTCGAGTTCCAGGCCCTGCTCACCGAAATCGCCAGCATCAAGCCGGATGCTGTGGCGACCTTTTTCGCCGGCGGCGGCGCGGCCAAGTTCCTCAAGGACTACCAGGCGGCTGGCCTCAAGGGCAAGATCCCGCTCTACGGCTCGGGCTTCCTCACCGACGGCGTGCTCGAGGCCGTGGGCGATGCGGCGGAGGGCGTGGAGACCACGCTGCACTACGCCGACAGCCTGAACACCAAGAAGGACAACGCTTTCCGCCTGGCCTACGCCAAGACCTACAAGCTGCAGCCGGATGTCTACGCCGTGCAGGGCTACGATGCCGGCCAGCTGCTGGCGGCCGGTCTCGATGCCGTAAAGGGCAACGTCGGCGACAAGGCGGGCCTGATCAAGGCCATGGAAGCCGCCAAGATCGACAGCCCGCGCGGCCCGTTCACCTTGTCCAAGGCGCACAACCCGGTGCAGGACATGTACCTGCGCAAGGTCGTCGGCAAGCAGAACCTGGTGCAGGGCGTGGCCTGGAAGGCGCTGGCCGACCCGGCGCGCGGCTGCAAGGCGTAAGGACTTGTCGTCCCCGCGCAAGCGGGGACCCGGGGTTTACCGTGGATCCCCGCTTTCGCGGGGATGACGATTCACCGGAAAGCTTCGATAGCGGCGGCAATGGCTTGCCGCCGCTATCATATCAACAATGGACTTGGCCTTTTTCCTGATCCAGTTGCTCAACGGCCTGCAATACGGCCTGTTGCTGTTCCTCGTCGCCTCGGGCCTGACGCTGGTGTTCGGCATCATGGGCATCATCAACCTGGTCCACGGCAGCTTCTACATGCTGGGCGCCTACCTGGCCTGGTCGCTCGCCGGCCTGACCGGCAGCCTCGCCGCGGCCATCGCCGTCGGCATTCCGCTCACCGTCCTGTTCGGCATGGCGCTGGAGTGGCTGCTGATCCGCCGCCTCTACGAGCGCGACCACCTGTTCCAGGTGCTGCTCACCTACGGCCTGATCCTGGTCTTCGAAGAGATGCGCAGCATCCTGTGGGGCGACGACGTGCATGGCCTGCCGGTGCCGGCGCTGCTGAATGTCTCGATCCCGCTCACCGAGACGCTGTCCTATCCGGTGTACCGCCTGTTCATTTCCGGCGTCTGCCTGCTGCTGGCGTTCGGCCTCTACCTGCTGATCCAGAAGACCCGGCTCGGCATGATGATCCGCGCCGGCGCCAGCAACCGCGACATGGTGCAGTCGCTCGGCATCAATATCAAGCTCATCTACACGCTGGTCTTCGCCATCGGCGTGGCGCTGGCGGCTTTCGCCGGCATGATCAACGCGCCGCTCTCCTCGGTGTTCCCCAACATGGGCGGGCAGGTGCTGATCATCTGCTTCGTGGTGGTGGTGATCGGCGGCATCGGCTCGGTGAAGGGAGCGATGGCCGCCTCGCTGATGATCGGCCTGGCCGACACCTTCGGCCAGGTTTTGGTACCGGAGGTGGCCGGCATGATCGTCTACCTGCTGATGGCCGTCGTGCTGGTGTGGCGGCCGGCCGGCTTGTTCGGGAAAGCGTGACGTGACGCCGGCGCGCACCCGACTATTTGCCCTGCTCGCCTGCGCGCTGCTGCTGGCGCTGTTCCCGTTATTCGGCGGCACCTTCTACGTGCAACTCATCGCCAAGGTGATGATCCTGGCCATCTTCGCCATGAGCCTGGACCTGCTGATCGGCTACACCGGCCTGGTCAGCTTCGGCCATGCCGCCTACTTCGGCCTGGCCGGCTATGCGCTCGCCCTGCTGGGGCCGAAATACGAGGCGGCCAGCCTGTGGTGGTCGCTGCCGGCGGCGATGGCGGTGTGCGCGCTGTTCGCGCTAGTCACCGGCCTGCTGGTGCTGCGCACCAAGGGCATCTTCTTCATCATGGTGACGCTGGCCTTCGCCCAGATGCTGTACTTCGTCTTCCACGACACCAAGCTCGGCGGCGGCTCGGACGGCATCTACATCTACAACAAGCCGGAACTCAAGATCGGCGATTTCGCCCTGGCCAACCTCGACAAGATCGAACACTTCTACTACTTCGTGCTGATCCTGATGCTGGCCGTCTACCTCCTCTTGCGCCGCGTGCTCGGCTCCACCTTCGGCCGGGCGCTTGTCGGCATCAAGGTGAACGAGCACCGCATGCAGGCGCTCGGCTTTCCGGTCTTCCGCTACAAGCTGGCGAGCTACGTGCTGGCCGGCGCGCTGGGCGGCCTTTCCGGCTACCTGGCCGCGGTGCAGTTCGGCTTCGTCAACCCGGAAATCCTGTCCTGGCACAAGTCGGGACAGGTGATGATGATGGTCATCCTCGGTGGCATGGGCACGCTCTACGGCCCGGTGCTCGGCGCCTTCGCCTTCGTGCTGCTGCAGGAAACGTTCTCCAACCAGGCCTGGTTCGGCTCCCTGGCCAAGCACTGGCAGCTTGCCATGGGCGGCTTCGTCGTCCTGGTGGCGCTCTACCTTCCGCGAGGCCTGGCCGGCCTCATCGAACGCAAGGCGCAGCCAGCCGTCGAGGAAGAGGAAAAGCCGAAGGAGAAGCCGTGAGCGAACCGATCCTCCGCACGCACGAGCTGACCAAGCGCTTCGGCGGCCTCGTTGCCGTCGACAAGGTCTCGCTCGAACTGCACGTCGGCGAGGTGCATGCCGTGATCGGGCCGAACGGCGCAGGCAAGTCGACCCTGACCAATCTCCTTTCCGGCGACCTGCCGCCGACCTCGGGCACGGTGCAGTTCGAGAACCGCGACATCGCCGGCCTGCCGTCCGACCGCATCTCGCGCCTCGGCGTCGGCCGCAGCTACCAGAAGACCAACATCTTCCTGCCGTTCACAGTGTTCGAGAACTGCCGCCTGGCCGCGCAGTCGCGCGCGCCGCGCGCCTGGCGCGTCTGGCGGGGCGCCGGCGTCTTCGGCGACACCAACCGCCAGGCCGAGGCGGCGATGGAGGCGGCCGGCCTCGCGCACCGGCGCGAACGCGTCGCCGCCACGCTCTCGCACGGCGAGCAGCGCCAGCTCGAAATCGCCATGTGCCTGGCCACCCAGCCGCGCCTGCTGCTGCTCGACGAGCCGCTCGCCGGCATGGGACCGCACGAATCACATCGCATGGTGGATCTCATCAGAAAGCTCAGCGAGGGCCACGCCATCATGCTCATCGAGCACGACATGGACGCCGTCTTCGCCGTGGCGCACAAGCTGACCGTGATGGTGAACGGGGAGGTCATCGAATCCGGTACGCCGGAAACCGTGCGCGCCAGCCCCGCCGTGCAGCTCGCCTACCTCGGCGGGGAGGACAACCTCCATGGCTGAACTGTTACTGGAGGCGCAAGGCCTGCACAGCTTCTACGGCGTCAGCCACATCCTGCACGGCGTCGACTTCTCGGTCGCGCGCGGCGAGACCATCGGCCTCATGGGCCGCAACGGCATGGGCAAGACCACGCTGATCAAATCCATGCTCGGCCTGGTGCGGCCGAGGCAGGGCTCGGTGCGCGTGCGCGGCCGCGACATGACCCAGACGGCGCCGCACGCCATCGCCCGCGCCGGCATCGCCTACGTGCCGGAGGGGCGCGGCATCTTCCCCAACCTCTCGGTGCGCGAGAACCTCGTCATGGCGGCGCGCCCCGGCGTCGACGGCCGCAAGGAGTGGGATTTCAACCGCGTCATGGCCACCTTTCCGCGCCTCGGCGAGCGCATCAACCATGGCGGCGGCCAGCTCTCCGGCGGCGAGCAGCAAATGCTCACCATCGGCCGCGCGCTGATGACCAATCCAGATCTCCTCATCCTCGACGAAGCCACCGAGGGCCTGGCACCGCTCATCGCCCGCGAGATCTGGAACATCATCCGCACCATCCGCGCTTCCGGCATCGCCACGGTGATCGTCGACAAGAACTACGGCGCCGTGATGGCGCTCGCCGACCGCAGCGTGGTGATCCTCAAGGGCCGCGTCGTCTTCGCCGGTTCCTCGAACGAGCTGACGGACAACGAAGAACTGATGCACCGCTTCCTCGGCGTATAACGCCCTCTCCCGCCCAGGGAGAGGGCAGGGGTGATGGTAAGGAACAACATGCAGTCAGGATTCATCGAAGCCGCCGGCCACAATCTCGAATACCGCCTCATCCCCGCCCACCAGGTCAACCGCCCGACGCTGGTGTTCCTCCACGAGGGCCTCGGCTCGGTGGCCATGTGGCGCGACTTTCCAGCCAAGGTGGCGAATGCCACCGGCTGCCGCACGCTGGTGTACTCGCGACACGGCTATGGCGAGTCCGATCTGCTCGAGGAATCCTTCGATGTGCGCTACATGCACGACGAGGCGCTGGTCGCGCTGCCGGAGCTGCTCGACACGCTCGGCATCGACAGGCCGGTGCTGGTGGGCCATTCCGACGGCGGCTCCATCGCCCTCATCCACGCCGGCGGGGCGGGGCGGGAAGTCGCCGGCCTCATCCTCATGGCGCCGCACGTCTTCGTCGAGGACCTGTCGATCGCCAGCATCGCCCAGGCCAAGGTGACCTTCGAGACCACCGACCTCGGCCAGAAGCTCGGCAAGTACCACCGCGATCCGGCGAAGACCTTCCGGGGCTGGAACGACATCTGGCTACACCCCGACTTCCGCGCCTGGAACATCGAGGAGTATTTGCCGCGCGTGACCTGCCCGGTGCTCGCCATCCAGGGCGAGGACGACGAGTACGGCACGCCGGCGCAGGTCGAGGCCATACGCCGCCAGGCAGCGGGCGAGGTCGAGGTCCTCATGCTCGCCGACTGCCGCCACTCCCCCGACAAGGACCAGCCCCAGGCCACGCTCGAGGCTATGGCGGGGTTCATCGGGCGAATCTAAGAGTCAGTCCGTGCGGGACGGCGGGCGCCGTCCCGTGGAGGCTGACCTTATCTCGGACCGGATGCGCAGTCCGGCCCTAATACTTCGTCCTCTTCAACGATCTGCTGGAGGGATGGATCGATACGCTGATGCCCGAGGGATTCTCCGGCCTAATCGGGACCAAGAGGCAGGGGCTTCCTACGGTGCGCATGGAGGCCGATTTCAAGGCTATCAGCCGCATGGGCGATGACGTCACTCTGTCTCTCGAACTCGTCCACGTGGGCAACAAGTCGATGACGCTAGCCGAACATCTTCGGCAGCCTGGTCGCGATGCCAGGCAGCCAGAACACGGCTGCAAGCAAAAGCAGGCTCATGACGACGTAGGGGGCCACAGCCTGGAAGATGTGGGCCATCGTGACCGCGGGCGGCGCCACACCGCGCATGGTCATCAGCAGCAGGCCATGCGGCGGCAACAGCAGGCCCAGCTGCATGCAAATGAGGAACATCACGCCGAACCAGATGGGATCTATGCCCAGGCTCTGGACGATGGGCATGAAGACGGGCAGCGTGATCATCATCATGCTGACCTGGTCGACGAAGATGCCCAGGAAGATCAGCATCAGCATCATTCCCGCCACGATGGCGCTGGTGGACCAGCCCTGGCTGGTGATCAGCTGCACGATACCGTTGCTTGCGCCGGAAAAGGAGAGGATCTGCGCGAAGGTGGTTGCGCCTAGGATGATGAACAGGATCATTCCCGAGATGCCCGCCGTGCCTTTCAGGGCCTTCGTCACCGCCTCCAACGTCAGGGCCCGGTAGCAGGCCGCGAGCACGATGGTCGCGAATGCGCCCAACGCCGCGCACTCCGTCGGCGTGGCCCAGCCCATCGCCAGCGCGCCCACCACGATGCCGAAGATCGACAGCGTCGGCAGGACATACGCGAAGAACGGCTTCCACCGTTGCCAACCCGTGTGAAGCTCCTGGTCGTCGTGCGCCGGCGCAAGCGCGGGCGTGATGCGCACGCGCAGGATGATCCACAGGACGAACGCGACCGACAGGATCAGGCCCGGCAGCACGCCGCCAATCAGGAGCTTGGAAATCGAGATCCCCGACAGGGAACCCAGCAGCACGGTGAGCGCCGAGGGGGGGATGAGCATGTCGACCGCGCCGATGGCCATGATCGGCCCCGTCGCAAGGGTCGGGTGGTAGCCCTTGGACAGCATGACCGGCAGCAACAGCGAGCCGAGCATGGCCGTTGTCGCAATGGTGGAGCCCGAGATGGCGGAAAAGACCGTTCCGGCGACAACCGCAACCACGGCCAGCCGGCCGGGCACGCGCCGGATGAGCCGTTCGATCCCCTCGATCACCTTCAGGGCCAGACCCGTATGGAACAGGATTTCCCCCATCAGCACAAACAGCGGGATGGGCGTCAGCGAGAACGCCGTCACCGAGCTGACGCTGCTGCGCGCCAGTTGGGCCAACCCCGCCTCGCCGCCCATGTAGATCCAGGCGCCGACGATGTTCACGGTAATAAATGTCAGCGCCACCGGCATGCCGATGAACAGAAGCACGGTGGAGCCGCCAAGCATCAACCAGGCGGCGATGGCCCAGGTGCTCATGCCGCGCTCACGGCGTCATGCCGTGGACCACGTTCGGACGCCCAAAGGCGCGCCATCCTGAACACCATCTCGACGGAGAGCAGGGCGAAGACGATGGGCAGCGGCGCCAGCGACCACCACTCAGGGGTGACCAAGGTCTTGATGGTGACAGCACCCTGGGCGTAACTTGCCCATGCCGCCTGGGCCCCGTAGTAGGTGATGACCAAGCAGCACACCAAGCCGATAGCATCGCCGACCCACTCCAGCAGCCATGCAAGGTGTTTCGGAATCGCCTGCAACAGGATGTCCACCCGGATGTGCTGGCCCTGCCTCAGCAGCCATGGAGCGACGCACATCGTCAGCAAGTACAGCATCAGCTCGGAGATTTCGTTGCTCCACGACAGCCCTCTGGGAAGGCCAGGAACGGGGATGTTTCGCAGCGCAACATCTCCAACCATGATGAGCATCATCGCGAAAAGGATGGCGCATCCCACAAGCGCAAGGCCTGCGAGAAGCCGTCCGAAGAGGTCGGACGCGCGGTTCACTTGTGGGCAAACAGAGGTTTGAAGCGCGCCGCGATCTCGGGACTTTGCTTTTCGGCGCTGGACCAGGCAATCTGGTAGGCCTTGTCAATGAATGCCTTCGTGGCCGCGGCGTCGAACTTGATGGTCTGGATGCCGGCCTTTTCCTGGCGAGCCATCTCTTCGGCCGTGTACTTGGCCCAGAAGCTGTTCTCGGCCTCCAGCGCCAGAAGCTGCTTCTGAAGGTAGTCGCGCTGCGGTTGGGTCAGCTTGCGATGTGCCGCCAGATTCATGACCAGGGACACTTCCGCGTCGTAGAAGCCGGGATCGATCCGGAATTTCGTCTTCTCCTGCCAGTTCAGGTCGAAGATCCCGCCGATGGGCCATCCGTAGCCATCCACGACGCCTCGCTCCAGAGCCGTGTATACCTCGCCGGGGGGCGTGGTGATCACCGTCGCGTTCAGGGCCTGGAAGAAATCGCGGTACACGGGCGTGATCCGGATCTTCAGGCCCGCCAGGTCGGCCTTGTCCACCTTTTTGGTGGTGTAGATGTGGAACGGCTGGTTTTCCACCATCCGCGCCAGGTACTGCATGTTGGCCTTTTCGTTCCAGACCTTGTTGATCGCGTCGAATGCGCCGTTCTTGCGCTGCTCCGCCACCGGCACTTGGGTGAGCTTGAGGAAGTCGGCCTCCGGCATCACGTTGGTGTAGAACGCCCCGGTATTGAGCGCCATGTCCACCACGCCGGTCTTGACCGCATTGCCGACCTCAAAAGGCGGGATGGCCTTGGGCCCGCCGATGAAGTTGATCTGCAGCACGCCTTTGCCCTCGGCGTTGACCTTGTTGATCCAGGGCTGGAGTCGCTGGACATAGATGCCATTCTCTGTAAATGCGCTGACCAGGCGCAGAGTCGTTTCCTGGGCTGCCGCTCCGGCGACGAAGCCGGCCGCCAGCAGGAACGCTGCGAGCTTGTGAATGGAAGCTTTCATTTGTCTTTCTCCTTGTGGTTGGCTGCAAAAAGCTGGGCGAGGTCGGGTTGGCCGGTCAGACGGTGGCGAGCATGCGCTCCAGTGCCGCCCCGGTGTCATCAGACAGCGCGGCATTCGCCAGGTCGCCCAGGCGCTGGGCGCCGGCGGGATCGGCCTCGAGTGCCGGCAGGACACCCATGAGCCGCTGGAAGCCGCGCCATCCGTGGGCGTGCGTGTCGCCATAGCCCTTGACCAGCCGCTGGGCCCGCGCGACCTCGAGCGCGAGTGCCGGCTTGGCCGCAGCCAATCTTTGCACCTCGCCAAGCCACACGGCCATGCGATCGTGCTCGACGCGAAAGCGCAAGGAGCGCCGGCGCAAGGACCGCATCGAAGCAATCATGTAAAGCAGGAGGTAGCCCCCGATGGTGCTGGTGCGCACGATTCGGCCGCGCTGGGTCAGGCGTGCCGCTGCAGTCCTCCCCCAGCCCGGACGCATCAGCCAGCGGCCCAAGGCAGCGGGCAGGATGTCCGCGATCTCGTCCACGCGTGGATGCATGAATTCGTTGATGTCCAAGAGCTGGGACGGGGCCAGCCGCACTTCCCCCTCCACGCGCTGGAAACGGGACCGTCGCGTCTTGAGGTCCGCAACGCGAACGGCGTCCTCGTAGGACATCCAGAGCGCCAGGTGCCGGCCCGTCTCGACCAGCACGATGCCTGCATCGCGAAGCGGCAGCAGGGTGTCGAGGTACTCCTGAGCGTAGGCCGTGTCCTGATACTCGGCCAGGCGCAGGACGGCATGGCGCAGCATTTCGTGCGCCTCCGAGGGAAAGTCCCGGTCGATCCGCTCGCCCAGGGCAGCAAGCCGTGGTCCCAACGCGGCCCCGGGCGCATCCAGCGGCGCGGCCTTCGGCACCAGCGCAGCCGTGAATCCGGCGTCGAATGCCTGGAGGCTGGACTGCACTCCCACACCGGCGTGCCGGATGGCATCCTCGAACATGCTTCTGTCGAAAGGCAGCGCCTTCGAGGCTGCCAGCGCCCCGAAAAGCGCCGGCGCGATGGGCCCCTGCGATTGCTCGGCAAGCGCGGCGAAGTCCGCAGCGATCAGCCGCGCGGCTCCTTCCCGCGCACCTTCCAGCAGCTTCGTCGCATCCACCCGGCCGTCTCCCCGCGACGTTCGCTCCGTCATGGAATACACGCGGTGGGTCGACACAATGAAAGTCGAGCGCTCCTTCGAGACCAGCCCCTGTTGCAGCGCGCGGCCGGCTTCCATCAATTCCGACGCCACGACGACGTCCAGCTCCCCGGACACCGGCGCCAGCGCCAGGACGGGCTGGGCGCCCGCAGGGATCTCGCCGCGGGGAAAGAGCTCCAGGTAGTACACCGTGGCGCCAGTCCGCTGGGCGACACCGGGCACCGAAGTGGCCTGGGCGACGAAACCGTTGCGTTCGGCCAGGTCGACGATCCAGTCGGCCAGTACCCCTCCGCCCTCCCCGCCCATGGCGAGGATCGCGATGGTCAGGGCACGCGGCTTGGCGCTCATGCTGCAAGCCCGGCGAGCCGGCGTTCGATGCGCGTCTGGAGCCAGCCGATGACGGTGCTCCTGGCGTGGCGCAGCCAACGGTCCCACCAGGTCGGGTTGTTGATGATTTCCGCCCTGTAGAAGGACGGACACAGAACCGCCGCATGCGCCGCTTCCCCGCACAGGCCGCAGCCGACGCAGCTGTCGATCACCACCGTTACCGGGTCGCTGCGCAACGGGTCCGGGTTGGGCCTGATGGTCAGCGAAGGGCAGCCAGACAGCCGGATGCAGGAGTGGTCGCCGGTGCAGGTGTCCGGGTCGACGCCGAACCGCTCGCGGACGACACGCCGGCCGTCGCTGATCGCCTTCCTGAGCACAGGCTTGACGCGGCGCTGCTTGTTCAACATGCATTCCGAGGAGGCGACAACGACTTTGGGCCCTTTCTCGGAGGTGGTCAGCGCCGAGCGCAGCGCATCACGCATGCGTTCCAGGCTGTAGGTGTGGTCGACGGTCCGGACCCACTCCACCCCGACACCGCGCACCGCTTTCTCGATGGGATGGTTGGTCGCCCGGATGGGATTGCTCGCCTTGGACGACAGGATGTCCTGGCCGCCGGTGGCGGCCGAATAGCCGTTATCGACCACAACCAGCACATTGTCCGTCTGGTTGAAGACGGCGTTGCCGACACCGCTGGTCAGGCCGTTGTGCCAGAAGCCGCCGTCGCCCATGATGGACAGCGTTCGTTTGCTTGTCTCTGGGGTGTTGAACGCCGCGGCGCCCGCCCACCCCAGGCCGTAGCCCATGGTCGTCGCGCCGATATTGAAGGGCGGCAGGATCGAGAACAGGTGGCAGCCGATGTCGCAGCTCACGTGGTGCGAGCCGAGCTCGCGTTCGACGAGCTTGATCGCCGTGAAAATCGGCCGCTCAGGGCAGCCCGTGCAAAACGACGGGGGCCGGCCATGCACCTGCGCTGCGGCTTCGCGGATCGCCACGGCGGTTTCCCTGTCGCCCTCGGCAACCGCAGGGGCCAAGACGGCCGGCGGCGCATGCCGCTCGAGGAGCGCCGGGCTCTGGCTGTCGATGTAGGCGCGGACACCCTTGAGCAGTACGCTCCCGGTGTATTCCCCGGCCATGTGCAGAAAGTCCTTTCCGTGGACACGGGTCTGGACGTCGCCCCGGCGCAGGATGGCATGGACCGCCTGCTCGATGTAGTCGGGCTGCCCTTCCTCCACGATGAGGATGGAGCGCTTCCCAGCGCAGAACTGCGCAAACTCCGCATCCACCAGCGGATATGTCACATTCAGCACATAGAGGGGAATCCGGGTGTTGCCGAACGGGTCAGCCAGGCCCAGAAGCTCCAAGGCGCGGATCACACCGTTGTAGAGCCCACCTTGCAGGACGATGCCGACGTCCTGCGCCCCCTCTGAGAAGAATTCGTTGAGGCCGCGCTCCTGGATGAAATTGACGGCAGCTGGCCAGCGGCGCTCGATCTTCTCCTTCTCATGAAGGTAGGTCGAAGGCGGCAAGACGATTCGATCGACTTCGCGGCGGGGCCGTTCAATCGCGTCCTTCAGTGTGTACGCAGGCCGGACGTTGTCCTTCGAGGTGAAGCTTCCATAGACGTGACAGGCGCGAATGCGCAGTTCAAGCATCACCGGCGTGGAGCTCGCCTCCGAAAGCTCGAAGCCGTTTTCCACTGCTCGCACGATACTGGGAAGGTTCGGGCGCGGGTCCAGCAGCCAAACCTGGGACTTCATCGCAAAAGCATGCGAGCGCTCCTGCATGATGCTCGAGCCCTCGCCATAGTCCTCGCCGACGATGATCAGAGCGCCCCCGACTACTCCGCCCGAAGCGAGGTTGGCGATAGCATCCGACGCGACATTCGTTCCCACAGTGGATTTGAAGGTCACCGCACCTCTCAGCGGGTAGTTGACCGAAGCGGCCAGGGTCGCCGCCGCCGTGGCTTCCGAGGCGCTGTGCTCGAAGCGCACCCCCAGCTCGCGCATGATGTCGTTGGCGTCCGCCAGCACGTCCATCAAGTGGGAGATTGGCGCGCCCTGGTACCCTGCGACATAGGCCACGCCCGACTGCAGCAGCGCCTTCGTGACAGCCAGGATGCCTTCGCCATGAAAATGCTCTCCCGCGCCCAGGCGCAGCTTTTCCACTTCCGCGGTGAATGAACATTCTGCCATCGTGCACCTTTTTCGGCGAATCTAACCGTGCCTCCGACATTTGGCGAATGGGTTGTAAGGATGATATATATTGACGCCATCAATGTTCAAAGCCTGCAGCCATGAACTTCCGCCAACTGGATCTGAACCTTCTCAGGGTCCTCGCCGCCATACACCGAACCGGGTCCGTCACCAAGGCCGGCGACGCGCTCTCGCTGTCACAGTCCGCTACCAGCAACGCGCTCGCGCGTTTGCGCGAGTTCTTTGGCGACGACCTGTTCGTCCGCTCGCGCTCGGGCCTGCAGCGCACGCAGGCCTGCGAGCAGCTCGCCCCGGCCGTCAGTGCGCACCTGCTATCCCTTGAGGCGCTTCTGACGGGCATCGAGACCTTCGTGCCGGAGCGCAGCGACACCACTTGGCGGCTGTCCTTGTCGGACCTGGGCGAGATGCTGTGCCTTCCTGCTCTGGCGTCATCACTGCGTCGGCAGGCGCCCCACACGCGCATTTCGAACATCTCGGTCGCGGCGTCGGCCGTCGCGACCTCGCTGGAGGCGCGGGAGATCGACTGCGCCGTGGGTATCTTGGACCCCAAGCACAGGGGCATCCATGCCGAGCTCTTGTTCCGCGAACAGTACGTCGCCATCACCGCACCCAGCCGGAAGCCCGGCAAGGGACGGGCGGGAAAGTCGCTGTCCCGCGCGCAGCTGGCCACGTCATCGCTGGTCGTTGCGTCACCTATGGCCACCTTCCACAGCAGCGTCGAAGAGATGCTACAAAGCCAGCAGCTCGCGGACCGAATCATGCTGCGCGCCCGCCATTTCGGTGCGCTGCCGGACCTGGTCAAGAGCTCCGACCTGCTTGCCATCGTCCCGGCTACGTACGCGGCCAGCTGTGAAGGGGTTGTCGTCTGGAAGCTTCCTTTCGCCCTGCACTACGACGTCCGGCTCGTCTGGCACAGCAGCACGGACCGCGACCCCGCTCAGCAATGGCTGCGCGCACTGCTCCGCGAGCTGTTCTGGCGTCCGGTGCACTCCGTAAGACGCGGCAGTGCCAGTTGAGTCCTAAGTTCCGCCATTCAGGCGGACGCAAAGGTGATCACGGCTTATTTCCGGCGGTCAGAGCGAGCATGAGATTGAGCGGCAGTCTTGCGGGGTCTTACGTCCAGTCAGAGACTGGTTTTGCCAGTGTTACTGGCGGAGAGAGAGGGATTCGAACCCTCGATACGTTTTACCGTATACACACTTTCCAGGCGTGCGCCTTCGACCACTCGGCCATCTCTCCGGAAGGCGCGCATTCTAGCAGAAAGGGTCGCTTGGTGCGATGCAGCATGACCGCCTCGGGCGGCCTGGCACCCTCGGCCGAGGAAAAGCTTCCCCCTTCATTCGATTTCGCCTATAGTTCCATCGAGCGCATATATATGTAGCCAAGAACACACTGTGTGCTTTGCGGCCGGGTTCTGCCGGCACGTCGCAGCGTCGAAACCGCAAAAACCCAAGAACCGAAGGAGGCGTCATGCAGAAGTCGTTGCACATCGATCCCAACAAGTGCACCGGCTGTCTCCAATGCGAGATGGCTTGTTCCTACGAGAATTACGGTGCCTTCAACATCTCCAAGTCGCGCATCAAGGTCTTCAACTTCGAGGCGGCCGGTCGCAAGGTGCCCTACACCTGCACCCAGTGCGCGGAAGCCTGGTGCCTGCATGCCTGCCCCGTCGATGCGATTCGCGTGGACGCCGCCACCGGCGCCAAGGTGGTGCACGAGAGCACCTGCGTCGGCTGCAAGGTGTGCACCATTGCCTGCCCCTTCGGCACGGTGAACTACGTCGCCGATACCGGCAAGGTGCAGAAATGCGACCTCTGCGGCGGCCAGCCGGCTTGCGCCGAGGCTTGCCCGACGGGGGCCATCACCTTCGTCGAATCCGACTGGACCGGCCTCGGCAAGATGCGCCAGTGGGCCGAGAAGACCGACACGCAACCGCGCGCCTGAAAGGAGACCGAACATGGCATGGGCCAAGAAAATCCTCCGCGTTAACCTCACCAAGGGCACCTGCGCATCCGAGCCGCTCAACATGGAGTGGGCGCAACAGTATCTGGGCCAGCGCGGCCTGGCGACCAAGTACCTTGTTTCCGAAATCGATCCCAAGGTCGATCCGCTGTCGCCGGACAACAAGCTGATCATGACCACCGGGCCGCTCACCGGCACCATGGCCTCCACCGGCGGGCGCTATTCGGTGGTGACCAAGGGACCGCTCACCGGCGCCATCGCCTGCTCGAACTCGGGCGGCTACTTCGGCGCCGAACTGAAGCAGGCCGGCTGGGACATGATCATCTTCGAGGGCAAGTCGCCGAAGCCGGTCTATCTCTGGCTGGAGAACGACAAGGCCGAACTGCGCGACGCCTCGCACCTTTGGGGCACCACCACCTGGCACACCGAGGAGACGATCAAGGCGGCGCACCAGGACCCTCAGGTCCGCATCGCCTCGATCGGCCGCGCCGGCGAGAACGGCGTGCTCTACGCCTGCGTCGTGAATGATTTGCACCGTGCCGCCGGGCGTTCCGGCGTCGGTGCGGTGATGGGCTCGAAGAACCTCAAGGCGGTGGCCGTGCGCGGCACGGTGGGCGTCACCGGCATCAAGGATTTCAAGGGTTTCCTCAAGGCGGCGGCGGCGGCGAAGAAAGTGCTCGCCGACAACGCCGTCACAGGCCAGGGCCTGCCCAAGTTCGGCACCCAGGTGCTGATGAACGTCATCAACGAGGTCGGCGCGCTGCCGACGCGCAACGCCAACGACGTGCAGTTCGAGGGTGCGCGCAACATCTCCGCCGAGGCCATGCACGAGAAGCGGCCCAGCGACGGCAAGTCGAACCTGGTGACCAACGCCGCCTGCTTCGGCTGCACCATCGCATGCGGCCGCGTGTCGCAGGTGGACAAGAACCACTGGAGCGTGGTGAACAGCCCGAAGTACTGGGGCGCCACCGGCGGTCTCGAGTACGAGAACGCCTGGTCGCTCGGCGCCGCCAACGGCGTGGACGACCTCGACGCGCTGACCGTGGCCAACATGATCTGCAACGAGGACGGCATGGACCCGATCTCCTTCGGCGCCACCGTCGGCGCCGTCATGGAGCTCTACCAGATGGGCGTGCTGAAGAAAGAGCAGATCGGCATCGAATCGCCGTTCGGATCCGCCCAGGCGCTGATCGAGATGGCGCACATGACGGCGGAAGGACGCGGCTTCGGCAAGGAGATCGCGCTCGGTTCGGCGCGGCTGACCAAGAAGCACGGCCATCCCGACCTCTCCATGTCGGTGAAGGGCCAGGAGTTTCCCGCCTATGATCCGCGCGGCATCCAGGGCATGGGCCTCACCTACGCCACTTCCAACCGCGGCGCCTGCCACCTGCGCAGCTACACCGTCGCCTCGGAGATCCTCGGCGTGCCGGTGAAGACCGATCCGCTCGTCACGGACGGCAAGGCCGATCTGGTGAAGGCCTTCCAGGACGCCACCGCCGCCTTCGACTCCTCCGGCACCTGCATTTTCACGACCTTCGCCTGGACCCTGGCGGATCTGGCGCCGCAGATCGATGCCGCCTGCGAGGGCGGCTGGACGCTGGAGCGCCTCGCCGAGGTGGGCGAGCGCATCTGGAACATGGAGCGCCAGTTCAACCTGGCCGCCGGGCTGACGGCGAAGGACGATGATCTGCCCAAGCGACTGAAGACCGAACCGGCGAAGAGCGGCCCGGCCAAGGGCCTCGTCTCCGGCATCGACAAGATGAAGCCGGAGTACTACAAGTCGCGCGGCTGGGACGCCAACGGCGTGCCGACCAAGGACACGCTGTCGCGCCTGGGGCTTTAATCCGACAACCCACCTCGCCAAGGCGGCCGGCGCAACCGGCGCCTTGGCGTTTTCGTCTGGGGAGCACACATGAAACACGTCATCATCGGCAACGGCCCGGCGGGCGTGGTGGCCGCCGAGACCCTGCGCAAACTCGATCCGAAGGCCGAGATCACGCTGATCGGCGACGAAGCCGAGCCGCCCTATTCGCGCATGGCGATCCCTTATTTCCTCATCGGCAACATCGGCGAGGAGGGCACGCACCTGCGCAAGGGCAAGGGGCATTTCGACGGCCTGAAGATCAAGCTGGTGCGCGGCCGCGCGGCAGCGGTGGACACCAATGCGCGCAGCGTCAAGCTGCAGGACGGCGCGGCGCTGCCCTTCGACCGTCTGCTCATCGCCACCGGTTCGAAACCCGTTCGGCCGCCCATCGCCGGCATGGATGCACCCAACGTGCACACCTGCTGGACGCTCGAGGACGCGCGCGCCATCGCCAGGCAGGCGAAGGCCGGCGCGCGCGTGCTGCAGATCGGCGCCGGCTTCATAGGCTGCATCATCATGGAGGCGCTGGCATCCCGCGGCACGCAACTCACCGTCATCGAGATGGGCGACCGCATGGTGCCGCGCATGATGACGGAGAAGGCCGGCAACATGATCCGCCGCTGGTGCGAAGCCAAGGGCGTGCGCGTGCATACCGGAGCCGCGGTGGATTCGCTGCGTGCCGGCGGCAAGGCCGGGGAACTGATCGCCAAGCTCAACAACGGACAGGAAATCACGGCCGACCTCATCATCTGCGCCGCCGGTGTGGCGCCCAACATCGACTTCCTCAAGGGCAGCGGCATCGCCGTCGAGCGCGGCATCCGCGTCGATGATGCAATGCAGACCAGCGTGCCGGGCATCTACGCGGCGGGAGACGTTACCGAGGCGGCGGATTTCCACAGCGGCAAGCCGGTGCTCAACGCCATCCAGCCGAACGCCGCCGACCAGGCGCGCATAGCGGCGACCAACATGGCGGGCGGGCAGGCGAGCCTGCCGGGCAGCATGGCCATCAACGTGCTCGATACGCTCGGCCTCATCTCGGCCTCCTTCGGCCAGTGGTGGGGCGAGCCCGGCGGCGAGTCGGTCGAGCGCGTGGACGAGAAGGGCTGCAAGTACCTCAGCCTGCAGTTCAAGGACGACGTCCTGATCGGCGCCACCAGCATCGGCCTGACCGACCATGTCGGCGTCCTGCGCGGACTGACTTTTGGTCGCGTCCGCCTGGGCGAATGGAAGGAACGGCTGCTGGCCGATCCGACGCGCATCATGGAGGCCTATCTGGCCTGCGCCCAGGGTGCCGAGAACCGCTACCTGGGCACACGGCCGATCTAGGAAGCCGATGCGCATCACCTTCAAGCTCTACGCCATGCTGTCCGACCACCTGCCGGACGAGGCGCGCAAGACCAACAGCATCGAACTCGACCTGCCTAACGGCCGCACGGTCGGGCAGGTGATCGACGAATTCAACCTGCCGCCGAAGCTGGTGCACCTGGTGCTGGTCAATGGCAACTACATCCAGCCGGCCGAGCGAGCAGGGCGGACGCTGGCCGAGGGCGACATGCTCGCCATCTGGCCGCCCATCGCGGGCGGTTGAAGGCGGGTGGCCGACTTTTCCGTCGCGCGCGACTGCGAGATGACCATCACGCAGGCCGAGTTCCTGCGCCTGCTGCCGGCGGCTGTCTCTCACGCGCCGTTCGACGTCTCGGAGGGCATCTTCAGCCATGGCGATCGGCAGCGCGGCTGGCGCATCGCGCTGACGCCGCTGCCCGACCTGACGCACGGCCTCATCCGTTTGCAGCGGCAGCGTGCGGTGTTCACCTTCCGCGGCCATTCCGCAGACGAAATCGCGGCATTCCTCAGGCGCTTCGACCTGTATTTCGCCCGGGGCGGCGGCTGAATTGCGGTAGAATGCCGTGCGGCGGGTCTCCCCGCATTGCAGGGTGGTGAATCGGGTCAGGTCCGGAAGGAAGCAGCCACAGCCATTGACTGCAAGTGCCGGGGGTCAGGCTCGCCGCCCCCTCCCGCTTCCAAATCGACCGGGCACTTTGTCGACGTAAAATCTGCTCATGAGCTACCAGGTCCTTGCGCGCAAGTGGCGGCCGCGTTCCTTCGGGACGCTGGTCGGGCAGGAACACGTCGTGCGCGCCCTGACCCATGCGCTGGAGCAGCAGCGCCTGCACCACGCCTACCTGTTCACCGGCACGCGCGGCGTCGGCAAGACGACGCTGGCGCGCATCCTGGCCAAGGCGCTCAACTGCGAGACCGGCATTACCGCGAAGCCCTGCGGCGAGTGCAGCGCCTGCCGCGAGATCGACATGGGGCGCTTCGTCGACCTGATCGAGGTCGACGCCGCGACCAACACCAAGGTCGACGAGATGCGCCAGTTGCTCGAGAACGCCACCTATGCGCCGACGCGCGGCCGCTTCAAGGTGTACGTCATCGACGAAGTGCACATGCTGTCCACCTCGGCCTTCAACGCCATGCTGAAGACGCTCGAGGAACCGCCCGAGCACATCAAGTTCATCCTCGCCACCACCGACCCGCAGAAGATTCCGGTGACGGTGCTCTCGCGCTGCCTGCAGTTCAACCTCAAGCAGATGCCGCAGGGCCACATCGTCGATCACCTGGCGCGCATCCTCGAGGCCGAGCAGGTGCCTTTCGAGCCGGCGGCGCTGCGCCACATCGCCAAGGGCGCGGCGGGCAGCATGCGCGACGCCCTGTCGCTGCTCGACCAGGCCATCGCCCACGGCGCCGGGCGCATCGAGGAGGCCGGCGTGCGCGACATGCTCGGCACGGTGGGGGAGGACCACCTCTTCGCCCTGCTCGACGCGCTCGCCGCGCGCGATGTGCAGGCCATGCTGGCCGTCGCCGCGGAGATGGACGCCCGCAGCCTCTCCTTCGACGCCGCCCTGCAGGAACTGGCCACCCAGTTGCACCGCATCGCCCTCGTGCAGTTCGCCCCCGAGGCCATCGTCGACGAGGCCGAGCGCGCCCGCCTCGCCGGCTACGCCGGCCGCCTCGATGCGGAGTTCCTCCAGCTTTGCTACCAGATCGCCATCAAGGGGCGCAGCGATCTCTCCCTGGCGCCCGACGAATACGCCGGTTTCCTGATGACGCTGCTGCGCCTGGTCGCCTTCAATCCCGAGACGCCGTCGTCGCTCGCCCCAGGGGCGCCGCCGGAACCCGCGGCGCGCGCACCGACGCCGGCGGCCGCCCCGCAGGCTCCGCCTCCCGCCGCCGCGAAGGACGCGGCGCCGCCGCAAGGCGCCGGCGACTGGCACGCCCTGCTCGAGCGACTCAAGCTCGGCGGCATGGTGCGCGAACTGGCCGCGCATTGCGAGCTGGCCGAGCAGGGCGAGGGCAGCATCAAGCTGCGCCTCGATCCCGCGCACAAATCGCTGCTCATGAACAAGGCGCCGCAGGAAAAGCTGCAGGCCGCCCTGGCTACCCACTTCGGTCGCCCGGTGAGGCTGTCGATCGACATCGGCAGCCTGAACGGCGAGACGCCGGCGCAGCGCGCCGAGAGCGCGCGCAGCGAGCGCCAGAACCGCGCCATCGAGGCCCTCGAGCAGGACGCCTTCGTACGCGACATGATCGAGACGTTCGACGCCACGATCAACGAACAATCCATCAAGCCCCTCTAGCGGAGATGCACACATGATGAAAGGCGGACTCGCCGGCCTGATGAAGCAGGCCCAGCAGATGCAGGAAAACATGAGGAAGGCGCAGGAGCAGCTCGCCACCATCGAGGTCGAGGGTCAGTCCGGCGCCGGCCTCGTCAAGGTGACGATGACCTGCAAGCACGACGTGCGCCGCGTCAGCATCGACCCCTCGCTGCTCGCCGACGACAAGGATATGCTCGAGGACCTCGTCGCCGCGGCCGTGAACGACGCCGTGCGCCGCGTCGAAGCCACGGTGGCGGAGAAGATGAGCGGCTTCAGTGCCGGCCTCAACCTGCCGCCGGGGATGAAGCTGCCGTTCTGATGGCGCTGCCCACTGCCCTCGAGGAATTGGTCGAGGCACTTCGTTGCCTGCCCGGCGTCGGTCCGAAGTCGGCGCAGCGCATGGCCTACCATCTGCTGCAGCGCGACCGGAAGGGCGCGCTGCGCCTCTCGCATTCCCTGCGCCACGCCATAGAGGTGCTGCGACACTGCAGTCGCTGCAATGCCTTCAGCGAAGACGAGGTGTGCGAGCGCTGCAGCTCGCCGCGGCGCGATGCATCCCAGCTCTGCGTGGTCGAGATGCCGGCCGACCTCAACATGATGGAGCAGACCCATGCCTATCGCGGCATGTACTACGTCCTCATGGGCCACCTGTCCCCCCTGGACGGCATCGGCCCGAAGGAACTGCACCTCGATCGTCTGCTCGCCCGTGCCTCGGACGGCAAGGTGCAGGAGGTCATCCTCGCCACCAACTTCACCAACGAGGGAGAAGCCACGGCCCATTATCTGGGCGAGATGCTGCGCGCGCGCGGATTGAAGGTCTCCCGCATCGCCCGCGGCCTGCCGGTCGGGGGCGAGATCGAACATACGGACGCCGGCACCATCGCCCAGGCCCTGATCGAGCGACGGCCGCTTTAACCATTCCATCAGCATGGTCATCGAGCGGAATCCCGCGCCAGGCGCGGGATTCGACGGTTTTTCTTCCATTCTCAATTGATTATTCTGTATAATCCTGCGATTTTGAATTTGCACTTTCCAGCGTCAAATCGAGGCCAATGAGCGGCGGTGAAAAGAAAGTCGATTGCAGCCGGCGGAACCTGGTGTTCGCCACTGCGGCCGTGGGCGGGGTGGCGACCGTGGCGACCGCCGTGCCCTTCCTCGCCAGCATGGCGCCTTCCGAGCGCGCCAAGGCGGCCGGCGCCCCGGTCGAGGCCGACATCAGCAAGCTCGCCCCGGGCGAGATGATGCGTATCGAATGGCGCGGCAAACCGGTCTGGATCATCCACCGCACCCGGGAAATGCTCGATTCGCTGAAGACGGTCGCCGACCAGGTCGCCGACCCCGATTCCAGGCGCCCGAACCAGCCGGCCTACATCAAGGGCGAGGCCCGCTCGCTCAAGCCCGAATACCTCGTCGTCGTCGGCATCTGCTCCCACCTCGGCTGCTCGCCGACCGACAAGTTCCAGAAAGGCGCCGAATCCGGCATCGCCGCCGACTGGCCGGGCGGTTTCCTCTGCCCCTGCCACGGCTCGACTTTCGATTTCTCCGGCCGCGTGTACAAGAACAAGCCCGCGCCCGATAACCTGGAAGTGCCGCCGCACACCTATCTGTCCGAGTCGCGCATCCTGATCGGCGAGGATACGAAGGCCTGAAGAGACGCGCGACATGGCAAGCGGCAATTTCGACAAGTACAAATCGGACGGCTCGCCGGCGGGGAACCTGCTCGAGTGGGTCGACGCGCGCTTCCCGCTGACGGCGAACTGGAAGGGCCACCTCTCCGAGTACTACGCGCCGAAGAACTTCAACTTCTGGTATTTCTTCGGCTCGCTCGCCCTGCTCGTGCTGGTGATGCAGGTCGTCACCGGCATCTTCCTGGTGATGCACTACAAGCCGGATGCCTCGCTCAACGCCGCCGGCGTGCCGGTGGCCTTCGCCAGCGTCGAGTACATCATGCGCGACGTGCCCTGGGGCTGGCTCATCCGCTACATGCACTCCACCGGCGCCTCGGCCTTCTTCGTCGTGGTCTACCTGCACATGTTCCGCGCCATGCTCTACGGCTCCTACCGCAAGCCGCGCGAGCTGCTGTGGATACTCGGCGTGCTGATCTACCTCTGCCTGATGGCGGAGGCCTTCGCCGGCTACCTGCTGCCCTGGGGCCAGATGTCGTTCTGGGGCGCCCAGGTGATCATCAGCCTGTTCTCGGCCATTCCCCTCATCGGCGGCGACCTGACCACCTGGATCCGCGGCGACTACGTCATCGCCGACGCGACGCTGAACCGCATGTTCGCCTTCCATGTCATCGCCATCCCGCTGGCGCTGATCGGCCTCGTCGCCGCGCACGTCCTGGCGCTGCACGAGGTGGGTTCGAACAACCCGGACGGCATCGAGATCAAGGCGAAAAAGGACGACAAGGGCGTCCCCCTCGACGGCATTCCCTTCCATCCCTACTACACGGTGAAGGACATCGTCGGCGTGGTGGTGTTCCTCATGGTGTTCTGCGCCATCGTCTTCTTCGCGCCGGAGCTGGGCGGCTACTTCCTCGAGTACAACAACTTCATCCCGGCCGACCCGCTGCAGACGCCGGCGCACATCGCCCCGGTCTGGTACTTCACGCCGTTCTACTCGATCCTGCGCGCCAACACGGTGAACTTCTTCTGGATCGACGCCAAGCTGTGGGGCGTGATCTTCATGGGCCTCGGCGTGATGATCCTGTTCTTCCTGCCCTGGCTCGACAGGAGCCCGGCGAAGTCAATCCGCTATCGCGGCCCGATCTACAAGTGGGCGCTGGCGCTCTTCGTCTTCTCCTTCGTCATCCTCGGCTATCTCGGCATGAAGCCTCCGGAATATGCGTTCTTCGGGCTTATCCCGGGCGACTACGTGTCGAAGGCCTGCACGATCGTCTATTTCCTCTTCTTCCTGCTCATGCCCTGGTACAGCCGCATCGACAAGTGCAAGCCTGAGCCGGAAAGAGTGACCCGATGAGTGCCGCCGTGCTCAGGACGATTTTCGTCGCGCTGCTCGTCAGCCCGCTCGCCGCGATGGCTGCCGGCGGCGTCAAGCTCGACCGCGCGCCCGACCGCGCCACCGACCGGGCGGCCCTGCAGAACGGCGCCCGGCTGTTCGTCGGCAACTGCCTGAACTGCCACGGCGCGAGCTACGTGCGCTACAACCGCCTGACGGAGATCGGCCTCGCCGAGCAGCAGATCAAGGATAACCTGATGTTCACCGCCGAGAAGATCGGCGAGCCGATGGGCATTGCCATGCCGCGCAAGGACGCCAAGGAATTCTTCGGCGCCTGGCCGCCGGATCTCTCCCTGATTGCCCGCTCGCGCGCCTCCGGCGACGGCAGCGGCGCCGACTGGCTGTACACCTACCTGCGCGGCTTCTACCGCGACGAGACGCGGCCGACCGGCTGGAACAACGTTGCCTTCCCCAGCGTCGGCATGCCCCATGTGCTGTGGGAGCTGCAGGGCGAGCAGACGATGGGCGCCGACCACAAACTCATCCTGGCCAAGCCGGGCAAGCTCACGCCGAAGCAGTATGACGACGCCGTCGGCGACCTCGTCGCCTTCATGGTGTGGATGGCCGAGCCGCAGGCCCAGTTCCGCAAGCAGCTCGGCGTCGCCGTGCTGCTGTTTTTGGGCGTATTCTTCGTCGTCGCCTACGCGATGAAGCGCGCGTTCTGGAAAGACATCCACTAACCGAGCGAAGCCGCCATGCATTTCCTTGGACATCGTGAATTCAACTCACCGCGCGTGCGCCGCGTGGTGCGCGATGCCGACTATTCCTGGAGCGGGAACACCATGATGACCTTGTATTCGGGCACCACCTGCCCGTTCAGCCACCGCTGCCGCATCGTCCTCTACGAAAAGGGGATGGACTTCCAGGTGATCGACGTCGACCTCTTCAACAAGCCGGAAGACATCGCGGTGATCAACCCCTACAACCGCGTGCCGGTGCTGGTCGACCGCGACCTCGTTCTCTACGAGGCCAACATCATCAACGAATACATCGACGAGCGTTTTCCGCACCCGCAGCTGATGCCGCCCGACCCGATCATGCGCGCGCGCGCCCGCCAGCTGCTGTTCACCTTCGAGCAGGAGCTGTTCACCTACATCGAGGCGCTGGAGAAGAACCTCAAGGCTGCCGAGAAGGCGCGCCTGCACGTGCGCGACCGCCTCTCCGAGCTGGCGCCGGTGTTCAACAAGCAGAAGTTCATGCTGGGGGAGGAGTTCTCCATGCTCGACGTGGCCATCGCGCCGCTGCTCTGGCGCCTCGACCACTACGGCATCGAGCTGTCCAAGACCGCCGCCCCGCTCATGAAGTACGCCGAGCGCATCTTCAGCCGCCAGGGCTTCATCGACGCGCTGACGCCGTCCGAGAAGGTGATGCGCCGCTGAGAGCCCGCCTCTCCGGCGCTCTCGCATGAGCGACGCTTCCACCAAACCGTACCTGCTGCGCGCCCTCTACGAGTGGTGCGCGGACCAGGGCTACACCCCCTACGTCGCCGTGCAGGTCGACGCGCACACCCTGGTGCCGCGCCAGTACGTGAAGGACGGCCAGATCGTCCTCAACCTCGGCGCCGAGGCCGTGCAGAACCTGCACATGGGCAACGACCTCATCACCTGCCAGGCCCGCTTCGGCGGCGTCGCGCAGTCGCTCTCCATCCCCGTCGGCAACGTCGCCGCCATCTACGCCCGCGAGAACGGGCAGGGCATGGCCTTCGAGGTCGGCGAGACGGCCGGCGAACCCGGCGTCCCCCTCGAGGCAGCCGCACCCGAGTCGCCCGAACCCCCGCCCTCCGACGGTCCGCCCAGGCCGCATCTCACGCGCATCAAGTAGGCCGGCCCGGCGTCCCCGGCCGGGTGCCTCATCTATGGCGGCAACCGGGGGAAGAATGATGCTCGCGGAAAATCCGCAATCAGGCCGCGTTCAATTCCTCGCGCAATACCTTGCGCAACGTGCCGATCGTCACAGGGGCGTTGCTCTGTCCCAGGGATGCGCTCAGGGCCTCGTTGATCAGCGTCTGATAGCCCTTTCCCTCTTTTTCGGCGCGCCGGCGAAAGGCTTCCAGCGTCGCATCGTCGATGTAGATCGTGATGCGCGTCTTGCCGGAGGGGGACAGCACGGCGCCACGCCTGGCCTTGGACATGTCGTAGTTAGCTTTCATAGCATTTCCTTTCACGTGCAGTCGCCAGTCGCGCGGAAATCAGGCGAACGGTCTCTCCGCGTTCCGTTCAGCACACCGTCAGGACCCGGCTCAATGCTCCGGTGCCCACCGTCAGATAGCGCCGTTCGATTGCGGAATCGTCATCTTCACGCGTCAGTGCCCGCGGGTCATACATCACCGGTTCCGCCTCCGCGAATGAAACACCATGCTTGCGCAAATTCGCGGCGGCCTTCTTCGGGACGAATTCAAAGCTCACCCGGCGATAATGCATACAATATATGCATTAATCAACACCCCCTCGCCTGCCAGCGCTACGTCGCACTCAATCCCGTGCGCGCCGACATGGTCGCCGACCCCTCCCGTACCACTGGTCGAGCTACCGTCGCTACGCCCTTGGCCAGCAGGACAGGCTCGTCACGCCGCATCCGCTGTATCTCGCCCTGGGGCGGGACGAAGTCAGCCGCCAGGCTGCCTACCGCGCGCTGGTGGCGCTGAAATCCATGCAACTCGAGCAGGACAGCGAGCGGCTGCCGCTCACCGCCGGCATGCAGGCCACGGCGGAGATCCTCCTCGGCACACGCAGCGTGTTCGAATACCTGTTCTCGCCCGTGCAGAAGGCCTGGCACGAGGCGGCAAGGGAGCGCTGAGAGACCGCGGGGCGGTTGGGATTTTTTGTGCCCCGCGTGCCAGTCCGTGACTCACTTCACGGACTTTTTCCGGAGTTGTCCCTAGGATCCATCCCAGCGACTGTTCCTTCATGACTCGTCCCGGCTCTGGACGATGGCATGCCGAAGCGGACGGGCTTCAGGATCGAGAGTGCCTCTGCACATGGGCGGCCGGGCAGACGGCGATGATCCAGGGGAGTTCGACCGGCGACGCGCCGGTTCAGGCTGTGGAACGAGGTTGCGGAAGGCGCGAGGCGAAAGCCCCGCGCCTTTTATTTTTTTATTTCATGCCTAAAGGAGATGCAAAGACAAATCGATCCAAGCTATTGATAATCCATGAACTAGAAGGGCACGAAAGCGATACTGTCGTTGGTCGACGACAGTTGCGCATCAAAAAAAGGCGTGCTATTGATTACGCCAAGCCGTGAAAAAAATCACGGCGGCTCCTGAGGTCTCCAAGGCTCGAAGGCCTCATGCAATAGATCCGATGGCCGGATGGCCTACGGGTCGATGAATCTGATAAGGGCAAACCCACTGAAAGGTGGGGGCGCAAAACAACCGGTCTAAGGGACTTTCGGCTCATCGGAAGTGCTATGGCAGCGGAGTTGCCGGATGGGAGTCGCAATGCATCGTGCCTTTCTTTCTGTCACCGCGTCGCCGGGCGAGAAAGCCCGGGATGTGTCTTCGCCTTCCCCGATCGCTTGTCTGCGCCTCGACGCCGCTGCCGCTCCGGCATCGGCCTGAATGCCGTCCGCCGCGCCAGGGCGCGGCCCGGCTGCGAATGGAGGCGAGTATGGCTGCGAACGCACTGAGCAATGTCGTTGACCTGAACGAGCGGCGCAAGCTGAGCGCGGCGGAATCGAGCCGCATGCTCAACGACTGCCGCGAACTGGCCATGAAGCGCCTGTCCGGTTCGCTGCGCGGCATGCTGGACGACGTCGAGGAGGAACTGTTCCGGATGGCCGAGTCGAGCTACGACCGCGAGATGCAGAACCTCTATCTCGAGGTGCGCGGCAAGGCCAAGGCCAGCTGGCCGAGGATCGAGGCGGCCTTCTCGCGCCATTTCGTCGACGTCTTCAACCTCAAGATGCGCGGCGAGATGGATACCGCCGTGAAGTCGCTCTCCGCGTCGACGCAGGAACTGCGCCTGGTCGAGGAGGACGATCTCGCCGAGAGCATCGCCCTGCAGGATCTGGCGACGCGGCTGCGCGAGCAGAACGAGGGCGAGCTTTCTCTTCTTGGCGAGCGGGTTGCGATGCTGCTCGGCAAGGAGGAGATTAAGGATGAAGAAAACCCGATCAGCCCGCAGGCCGTCTGCGATGCGCTGAAACGCGCCTGCGACGAGATCGAGGGCAGCGTCAAGCTGAAGCTGGTGCTGCTCAAGCAGATCGAGCAGCACGTCTCGAAGGCCCTGCACGCGGTGTATGCCGACCTCAACACCGAGATGGTGCGCTGGAACATCCTGCCCGACCTGCGCTCCGCCTACCGCAAGCCGGTGAATGCGCCTGCTTCCCCGCGCCCCGCCGCGAAGAAGGAAGAGCCTGCCGACGCCCCGAAGCAGCCGGCATCGGGCGAGGCGGCCGGCGACGATCTGCTTTCCTTCCTGCATCAACTGATGCATGCCCCCGTTCGCGCGCAGGCCGAAGGCGCCGTGCCGCAGGGGCTGACTTCCGTTCCCGCGGGCGCTCCCGCGGCGGACAACCGGCAGGCGGTCTTCATCGACTCCCTCACCGAGATGCAGCGCCTCGACACGCTGATGAAAAAGAAGGGCCACGTCGAGGGCCTGCCCGACCTGGGGCAGGCGATGGGCACCCTGAATGTGCTGCACCGGGTCAAGGCCAACAGCGTTGCGCAGGGTGTCGGCCAGCTCGATGCGATCACCATCGACATCGTCGCCATGCTGTTCGACTTCATCTTCGATGACGCCAAGATTCCGGATGCCATCAAGGCCCTGGTTGGGCGCCTGCAGATTCCCGTGCTCAAGGTGGCGATGCTCGACAAGGGCTTCTTCTCGAGCAAGGCCCATCCGGCGCGGCGCCTGCTCGACGGCATCTCGCACGCGGCGATCACCTGGGGTGAGGCGGTCGACCTGGAAGACCCGCTGTTCCAGGAAATCGCCTTCATCGTCGAGCGCATCCAGAACGACTTCGAGCGCGACGTGCAGATGTTCGCCGACGCGGTCAACCTGCTCAATGCCGTGCAGGAGGAGCGCGATGCCCTGGCCGAGGGCATCGCCGAGCGCACGGCGGAGCTCATGCACAAGCGCGAGAAGGAGGAGATCGCCTGGGTCATTGCCGGCGAGGCGGTGACGCGCCGCGTTTCCTCGAGCGTGCCGCCGGGCGTGGCGCGCTTCCTGCAAGACCACTGGCAGCACGTGCTGAAGGAGCTCTACATCCGCCACGGCGAGGAGCACCACGCCTACCTGAGCGCCCTGGCCATGATGGACGACCTCATCTGGAGCGTGGAGCCGAAGAGCGGCAGCGACGAGCGCAAGCAGCTCGTGAACACCCTGCCGGGCCTGCTGCGCGCCATGCACGTCGGGCTCGACGTGATCAATCTGCCGCAGGAGCTGCGCGTCCGCTTCTTCGACGAACTGGTGGCCTTGCACTCGGCGGCCGTCAAGGCCGGACTGAACGGGACCGAGCCGGCGGCCGGCGCGACGCCTGCGCTGGTGGCGCCGGCGCCCGCCCCGGTGTCCGCCGCGCCCGAATACAGCGTCAATCCGGAAGGCGAGTTGTTCATCACCCGCATCACGGAGAACGACGTGCAGATCGACGAGGTGGCGCTGGTCGGCGCCAGCCCGGCCGCGGTCATGGCGGGGGACGCCTACCTGCGCCAGGTGGCGGCGCTCAGCCGCGGCGACTGGGTCGAGTTCCGCCAGGAGGGCGGCGTGCCGGCGCGCGCGCGCCTGTCGTGGGTCAGCCCGCAGCGCGGGCTGTTCCTGTTCACCAACCCGCGCTCGCCGCGCGCCACGTCCATCTCGCAGGAGGCGCTCGCCTACCAGTTGCGGGTCGGCATGGCGCAGGTGGTGACCGAAACGCCGATGTTCGAGCGCGCCGTGCACGGCGTGCTCGAGAGTCTCAGCGTGAACTGATCACATGTTCGGGTAGACGGGGCCCTCGCCCCCCTGCGGCACGACCCAGGTGATGTTCTGCGTCGGGTCCTTGATGTCGCAGGTCTTGCAGTGCACGCAGTTCTGCGCGTTGATCTGCAGGCGCGGGTTGTCCCCGTTCTCGTCGCGCACGATCTCGTACACGCCGGCCGGGCAGTAGCGCTGCTCGGGCGCGTCGTAGAGGGCGAGGTTGGTGCGGATCGGCACCGTTTCGTCCTTCAGGCGCAGGTGGCAGGGCTGGTTCTCCTCGTGGTTGGTGTTCGACAGGAACACCGAGGAGAGGCGGTCGAAGGTGATGACGCCGTCCGGCTTCGGGTAGGCGATCGGCGCGCAATCGGCCGCCTTCTTCAGCTTGAGGTGGTCGGCGCTGAGGCGCAGCGTCCACGGCGCCTTGCCGCGCAACACCTGCTGGTCGATGCCGAACATCAGCGAGCCCAGCCACAGCCCCTTGCTCATCCAGGGCTTGAAGTTGCGCGTGCGGTGCAGTTCCTCGAAGAGCCAGGATTCGCGGAATTTCCGCGGGTAGGCGGTCAGCTCGTCGCCGCTGCGGCCGGCGGCGAGCGCCTCGGCGAGCGCCTCGGCGGCGAGCATGCCGCTCTTGAGGGCCGAATGCGAGCCCTTGATGCGCGCGGCGTTGAGGAAGCCGGCGTCGTCGCCGACCAGCGCGCCGCCGGGGAAGACCAGTTTCGGCAGCGCCTGCAGGCCGCCCGCCGTCATGGCGCGCGCGCCGTAGGCGATGCGCTTGCCGCCCTCGAGGAAGGGCTTCACCAGCGGGTGCAGCTTGTAGCGCTGGAATTCCTCGAAGGGCGAGAGATGGGGGTTGCCGTAGGCGAGGCCGACGACGTAGCCGATCGAGACGAGGTTGCCCTCGAGGTGATAGACGAAGCCGCCGCCGTAGGTGTCCGGCTGCATCGGCCAGCCGCCGGTGTGCATGACCAGGCCCTTGACGTGGTGCTCCGGCTTGATCTCCCACAGCTCCTTGATGCCGATGCCGTAGACCTGCGGATCGGCGCCGTTGCGCAGATTGAATTTCGCCTCGAGCTGCTTGCCGAGGTGGCCGCGGCAGCCCTCGGCGAAGAGGGTGTACTTGCCGAGCAGCTCCATGCCCGGCTGGTAGGCGGCGGTCTGCTGGCCGTCGTGGCCGACGCCCATGTCGCCGGTGGCGACGCCCTTGACCGAACCGTCTTCGTTGTAGAGCACCTCGGCCCCGGCGAAGCCGGGATAGATTTCCACGCCCAGCGCCTCGGCCTGCTGCGCCAGCCAGCGGCAGACGTTGCCCAGGCTGACGATGTAGTTGCCGTGGTTGAGGAAGCAGCCGGGGAGGAGGGCGTTGGGCACCTTCAGTCCGCCCGTCTCGGTGAGGATGACGAAGCGGTCTTCCGTCACCGGGGTGTCGAGCGGCGCGCCCCTGTCCTTCCAGTCGGGGAACAGCTCGTCGAGCGCGCGCGGGTCCATCACCGCGCCGGAGAGGATGTGCGCGCCGACCTCGGCGCCTTTCTCGATCAGGCAGACGTTGATGCCCGCGTCGAGCTGTTTCAGCCGGATCGCCGCGGCGAGGCCGGCCGGGCCGCCGCCGACGATGACGACATCGAATTCCATGGATTCGCGCTGCATGCTGTTTCCCGTTGTGTGTTCCGGTTGGAGCGGCCAACATTATAATTCGGATTGATCCAGCCACTTCCTGCACAAATGGAACACAAGCGAAAGCTGATATTCACCGCGATCCTGCCCATCCGCTGGGGCGACATGGACGCCATGAACCATGTCAACAACACCGTCTATTTCCGCTACATGGAACAGGCGCGCATCGAATGGCTCGAGTCGATCGGCTATGCCACGGGCCAGCAGACGGACGAGGGGCCGGTGATCGTGAACGCCAGTTGCACCTTCCTCGTGCCGCTGACCTATCCGGGCAAAGTCGAGGTGCGCATGTTCGTCGGCCACCCGGGGCGCAGCAGTTTGCCGACCCACTACGAGCTTCGCCCCGCGGGGGAGGAGACTCTCTACGCCCACGGCGACGCCAAGATGGTCTGGATCAATCCCGCCAGCGGCCGCTCCATCCCGCTGCCCGAAAAGATGAAACGACTTGCCGAAGCGTGACACCATGAACGAGAAAGCGCCCCTCTGGAAGCCCTCGCGGCAGCGCATCGCCGCCGCCAACCTGACCGCCTTCATGCGCTCGGCGACCCGTCGCTGGGACACGGCATTCGACGATTTCGAGGCGCTGCACCGCTGGTCCGTCACGCATCCGGAGCCGTTCTGGAGCACGCTGTGGGACTGGGCCGGCGTCGTCGGCGAGCGCGGCGGGCGCGTGCTGGCGGACGCCAGGCGCATGCCCGGCGCGCAGTGGTTCCCCGACGCGCGTTTGAATTTCGCCGAGAATCTCCTGCGCAGCCGCGACTCGGCCGACGCGCTGGTGTTCTGGGGCGAGGACAAGGTGCGCCGCCGCATCAGCCACGCCGAACTGCACGAGGCGGTGGCGCAGACCGCCTGGGCGTTGCGCGATCTGGGCGTGGGCAAGGGTGATCGCGTTGCCGCCTACCTGCCCAACCTGCCCGCCGCGGTGGTGGCGATGCTGGCCACGGCCTCCATCGGCGCCATCTTTTCCTCGGCCTCGCCGGATTTCGGCGTTCAGGGAGTGCTCGACCGCTTCGGCCAGATCGAGCCGAAGGTGCTGTTCGCCTGCGACGGCTATTTCTACAACGGCAAGGCGATCGACTGCCTTGGCAAGGTGGCCGAGATCGCCGCGCGCATGCCTTCGCTGCGGCGCGTGGTGGTCGTGCCCTATGCCGGCAGCGCGGGCGGCATCGACTCGGTGAAGCAGGGCGTGGCCCTGGCCGATTTCGTGGCGCCCTACGCCGGCGAGCGCGAGATCCGCTTCGAGCGTCTGCCCTTCGATCATCCGCTCTACATCCTTTATTCCTCCGGCACCACCGGCGTGCCCAAGTGCATCGTGCACAGCGCCGGCGGCACGCTGCTGCAGCACCTGAAGGAACACCGGCTGCACGGCGACATACACGCCGGCGACCGCCTCTTCTACTTCACCACCTGCGGCTGGATGATGTGGAACTGGCTCGTCTCCGGCCTCGCCTCGGGGGCGACGCTGCTGCTCTACGACGGCTCGCCCTTCGTCGGTCGCGGCAACATCCTCTTCGACTACGCCGAGGCCGAGGGCATGACCCACTTCGGCACCTCGGCCAAGTTCATCGACGCCATCGCCAAGATCAATCTGGCGCCGACGAAGACGCACAATCTGGAAAGGCTGCGTGCCCTCTTTTCCACCGGCAGCCCGCTGGTGCCGGAGGCCTTCGGCTACGTGTACGCCAACATCAAGCGCGACGTGCAGCTCGCCTCGATCTCCGGCGGCACGGACATCATTTCCTGCTTCGTGCTGGGCAACCCGGTCGGCCCGGTGTGGCGCGGCGAGATCCAGTGCCGCGGGCTGGGCATGGCGGTGGAGGTCTTCGACGAGGGCGGCCATCCGGTGCGCCAGGCCAAGGGCGAGCTGGTCTGCCTCAAGCCCTTCCCCTCGATGCCGATCGGCTTCTGGAACGACCCGGACGGGAAGAAGTATCGCGCCGCCTACTTCGAGCGCTTCGAGAACGTCTGGTGCCACGGCGACTTCATCGAGGAGACCGCCCACGGCGGCTTCGTCATCTACGGCCGCTCCGACGCCACGCTCAACCCCGGCGGCGTGCGCATCGGCACCGCCGAGATCTACCGCCAGGTGGAGAAGCTCGACGAGGTGCTCGAGTCCCTCGTCATCGGCCAGGACTGGGAGAAGGACACCCGCGTCGTCCTCTTCGTCAAGCTGCGCGAGGGGCTGACGCTCGACGACGCGCTGGCGAAGCGCATCAAGGACGTCATCCGCGAGAACACCACGCCGCGCCACGTGCCGGCGAAGATCCTCCAGGTCGGCGACATCCCGCGCACCAAGAGCAACAAGATCGTCGAGCTGGCCGTGCGCAACCTGGTGCAAGGCGAGCCGGTGAAGAACATCGAGGCGCTGGCCAACCCCGAGGCGCTCGACTGGTACCGCAACCGGCCGGAGCTGTCATGCTGATCGACCGCGACCGCTCAGTCCTGCTGGTGGTGGACATCCAGGAGCGCCTGCTGCCGCACATCCACGAGGGGCAGGCGGTGCTCGACCATGCCGTCTGGCTGGTCAAGGTGGCGCAAAGGCTGGGCGTGCCGGTGATGCTCTCCGAGCAGTACCCGAAGGGCATCGGCCCCACCGTCGCCGTGCTGCGGGGACTGACTTTTCCCGAAGCCATCGGCGAGAAGCTGCATTTCTCCTGCGTGGCGGCGAAGTGCCTCGAGCCCCTGCCGGGGGTGGAGCGCCCGCAGGTGGTGGTGGCCGGCACAGAGTCCCACGTCTGCGTGCTGCAGACCGTGCTCGACCTGCTCGGCCAGGGCAAGCAGGTCTTCGTCGTCGCCGAGGCCGTCGGCTCGCGCCGGCCTTCCGACAAGGAGCTGGCCCTGGCGCGCATGCGCGCCCACGGCGCCGAGATCGTCTCGCGCGAGATGGTCGCCTTCGAGTGGCTGAAGCAGGCCGGCACGGATGAATTCCGCGCCGTCAGCCGCGAATTCCTCAAGTAATTTCTCAAGTGTTTTTTTGCGCCGATTTCCGCCGTTTTCGTTGAGCGGGTGGTAACTTTCGGCTATCATTTGGCTTTCCTGCAGACGTAGTCCAAATGACCAAGTACGTCTTCGTTACAGGCGGTGTCGTGTCCTCTCTGGGCAAGGGCATCGCCGCCGCCTCCCTCGGCGCCATCCTCGAATCCCGCGGCATCAAGGTCACCCACCTCAAGCTCGACCCCTACATCAATGTCGACCCCGGCACGATGAGCCCGTTCCAGCACGGCGAGGTGTTCGTCACCGAGGACGGCGCGGAGACCGACCTCGACCTCGGCCACTATGAGCGCTTCACCCGTGCCAAGATGGGCAAGCGCAACAACTTCACCACCGGCCAGATCTACGAATCGGTGATCAAGAAGGAGCGCCGCGGCGACTACCTCGGCCGCACCGTGCAGGTCATCCCGCACATTACCGACGAGATCAAGCTGCACATCAAGAATGGCGCCCACGGCGCCGATGTCGCCATCGTCGAGGTGGGCGGCACGGTGGGCGACATCGAGTCGCTGCCGTTTCTTGAAGCGATCCGCCAGATGGGCATCGAGGAGGGCCGCCAGAACACCTGCTTCATCCACCTCACGCTGCTGCCCTACATCGCCACCGCCGGCGAGCTGAAGACCAAGCCGACCCAGCACTCGGTGAAGGAACTGCGCGAGATCGGCATCCAGCCGGACGTGCTGCTCTGCCGCGCCGACCGCCCGGTGCCCGACGACGAGCGGCGCAAGATCGCCCTGTTCACCAATGTGGCGCACGAGGCGGTGATCTCGGTGGTGGACTCCGACAGCATCTACAAGATCCCGGCCATGCTGCACGACCAGATGCTGGACGAGATCGTCTGCCACAAGCTGAACATCCTGGCGCGCGCCGCCGACCTTTCGGTCTGGAACAAGCTGATCGACGCGCTGGAGCACCCCGAGCGCAGCGTGAATATCGCCTTCGTCGGCAAGTATGTCGACCTTACCGAGTCGTACAAGTCGCTGTCGGAGGCGCTCATCCACGCCGGCATCCACACGCTCAGCAAGATCGCCATCCACTACCTCGACTCCGAGGCCATCGAGCGCGACGGCACCGGCGCGCTGGCCGGCATGGACGCCATCCTCGTGCCGGGCGGCTTCGGCAAGCGCGGCGTCGAGGGCAAGATCGCCGCCATCCGCTACGCCCGCGAGAACAAGGTGCCCTACCTCGGCATCTGCCTCGGCATGCAGCTCGCCGTCATCGAGTTCGCCCGCCACGTCGCCGGCATGGAGGGCGCGCACAGCACCGAGTTCGATGCAGACACACCGCATCCCGTCATTGCCCTCATCACCGAGTGGCTCGACCGCGAGGGCAAGGTGGAGAAGCGCGATGCCGGCGCCGACCTCGGCGGCACCATGCGCCTCGGCGGCCAGTCCTGTGCGCTGGCGGCCGATTCGCTGGCGCGCAAGGTGTACGGCGCCGACTCGATTGTCGAGCGCCACCGCCACCGCTACGAGGTGAACAACATTTACCTGAACCGCCTGCAGCAGGCCGGGCTCAAGTTGAGCGGCAAGTCCGAGGACGGCCGTTTGTGCGAGATGGTCGAACTGCCGAGAGAGGGAGTCAATGCGCACCCCTGGTTCATCGGCTGCCAGTTCCATCCCGAATTCACTTCCTCGCCGCGCGTCGGGCATCCGCTATTCACGGCCTTCGTGCGCGCCGCCCTGGCCCACCAGGAAAGCGGCAAGGGCGCGCCGGTGACGCCGATCCGTCAGGCCGCGTCGTGAAGCTCTGCGGATTCGACGTTGGCCTGCAGCATCCGCTGTTTCTCATCGCCGGCCCCTGCGTCGTCGAATCGCGCGAACTGGCCATCGAGGTCGCCGGCCGGCTCAAGGAGACCTGCGCCGCGCTGGGCATGCCCTTCATCTTCAAGTCCTCCTACGACAAGGCCAACCGCAGCTCGGGCCAGTCCTACCGCGGGCTGGGCAGGGAGAAGGGCCTTGAAATACTCGCCGACGTGCGGAAGACGGTCGGCGTGCCGGTGCTGACCGACGTGCACGACATTTCCGAGATCGAGGCCGTCGCCGCGGTGGTCGACGTCCTGCAGACGCCGGCCTTCCTCTGCCGCCAGACCGACTTCATCCAGGCCGTCGCCGCCTCGGGCAAGCCGGCCAACATCAAGAAGGGCCAGTTCCTTGCGCCGGGCGACATGAAGCACGTCGTCGCCAAGGCCAAGGAGGCGAACAGCGGCGCCGATACCATCATGGTGTGCGAGCGCGGCGCCTCCTTCGGCTACAACAACCTCGTCTCCGACATGCGCAGCCTGGCCATCATGCGCGAGACCGGCTGCCCGGTGGTCTTCGACGCCACCCATTCCGTGCAGTTGCCGGGCGGACAAGGAACGTCCTCCGGCGGACAGCGCGAGTTCGTGCCGGTGCTGGCGCGCGCGGCAGTGGCCGTCGGCGTTGCGGGCCTCTTCATGGAAACCCACCCGAACCCCGAGAAGGCGCTCTCGGACGGGCCGAATTCCTGGCCGCTGGAGAAGATGAAGGACCTGCTCGCCACGCTGCGCGACATCGATGCGCTGGTGAAGCAACACGGATTCAGGGAGACGGCATGAGTAAAGCGTACGTGATAGCCCAGGCCACGGTGACCGACCCCGGGCAGTACGAGGGCTACAAGGCGCTGGCCGGCGCAGCCGTGGCGAAATACGGCGGCAAGTACATCGTGCGCGGCGGCGCCACGCACCTCCTCGAGGGCGACTGGGCGCCGCCGCGCCTGGTGATCCTCGAGTTCGAATCCGTCGAGCAGGCGAAGCGCTTCTACGATTCGCCGGAATACCGCGCCGCGCGCGAGCAGCGCCGGGGCGCGGCGACGATGAACATGCTGGTCGTCGAAGGTCTTTAGAGGGAGCAAGAAAAATGAGTGCAATCGTTGATGTCGTCGCCCGCGAGATCCTGGACTCGCGCGGCAATCCCACCGTCGAGGCCGACGTCCTGCTCGAATCGGGCATCATGGGTCGCGCCGCCGTGCCTTCGGGCGCCTCGACCGGCTCGCGCGAGGCCATCGAGCTGCGCGACGGCGATGCCGGCCGCTACCTCGGCAAGGGCGTGCTGCAGGCCGTCGAGAACGTGAACACCGAGATCTCGGAGGCCATCATCGGCCTGGATGCCGAGGAGCAGGCCTTCATCGACCGGACCCTGATCGAGCTCGACGGCACCGACAACAAGTCGCGCCTCGGCGCCAACGCCATGCTGGCCGTCTCGATGGCGGTGGCCAAGGCGGCGGCGGAGGAGGCCGGCCTGCCGCTTTACCGCTACTTCGGCGGCATGGGCCCGATGCAGATGCCGGTGCCGATGATGAACGTCATCAACGGCGGCGCCCACGCCAACAACAGCCTGGACATCCAGGAATGCATGATCATGCCGGTCGGCGCGCAGAGCTTTCGCGAGGCGCTGCGCTGCGGCGCCGAGGTCTTCCATGCCCTGAAGAAGCTCATCGACAAGCGCGGCTTCCCGACCTCGGTCGGCGACGAGGGCGGCTTCGCCCCCAATGTCTCCGGCACCGAGGAAGCGCTCAACCTGATCCTCGAGGCGGTGTCCAACGCCGGCTACGAGCCGGGGCAGGACGTGCTGCTGGCCCTCGACTGTGCCGCCTCGGAGTTCTACAAGGACGGCAAGTACGAACTAGAGGGCGAGAAGCTTTCCCTCACCTCAGCCCAGTTCACCGATTATCTCGCCACGCTCGCCGACAAGTTCCCCATCGTCAGCATCGAGGACGGCATGGCGGAGAGCGACTGGGAAGGCTGGAAGCTGCTCACCGACCGGCTGGGCAGGAAGGTCCAGATCGTCGGCGACGACCTCTTCGTCACCAACACCCGAATCCTGCGCGAGGGCATCGCCCAGGGCATCGCCAACTCCATCCTCATCAAGATCAACCAGATCGGCACGCTGACCGAGACCTTCGCCGCCGTCGAACTGGCCAAGCGCTCGGGCTACACCTCGGTCATCTCGCACCGCTCGGGCGAGACGGAGGACTCCACCATCGCCGACATCGCCGTGGGCCTCAACGCGCTGCAGATCAAGACCGGCTCGCTCAGCCGCTCCGACCGCATCGCCAAGTACAACCAGCTCCTCCGCATCGAGGAGGACCTCGGCGATACCGTGAGCTACCCCGGCCGCAACGCCTTCTACAACCTCAGGAAATAGTCGCCACGCCGATGCGCTGGCCCACGCTGGTGCTGGTCGCCCTGATCGTGCTGTTGCAGTATCCGCTGTGGTTCGGCAAGGGCGGCTGGCTGCAGGTGTGGAAGACCGACCAGCAGCTCGGCGCCCAGCGCGAGGTGAACCAGAAACTGGAAACCCGCAATGCCGGCCTGGATGCCGAGGTGCGCGACCTGAAGAGCGGCTACGAGGCCATCGAGGAGCGCGCCCGCTACGAGCTGGGCTACATCAAGCCGGACGAGGTCTTCGTCCAGGTGCCGCAGAAGAATCCATGAATCTCCATCGTATGTTGCTGGAACGTGCGGCGGCGGGCCGGCCGCTGCGCGTCGCCCTGATCGGCGCCGGCAAGTTCGGCGCCATGTACCTCGCCCAGGCGCGCGTGACGCCGGGCATCCATGTCGCCGCCGTCGCCGACCTCAGCCCGCCGCGCGCCGCCGAAAGCCTTGCGCGCACCGGCTGGCCGGCGGAGCAATATTCAGCCGCTTCGCTCGCCGAGGCGCTGGCGCAGGGCAGCACCCATATCACCGACGACGCCTTGGCCGTCATCGCCACCGGTGGCATCGACGTCGTCATCGACGCCACCGGCAGCCCCGCCGCCGGCATCCGCCACGCGCTCGCCTGCTGCGCCCACGGCAAGCACATCGTGATGGTGAACGTCGAGGCCGATGCCCTGGCCGGGCCGCTGCTGGCGCAGAAGGCGCGCGCAGCCGGCGTCGTTTATTCGCTCGCCTATGGCGACCAGCCGGCGCTGATCTGCGAGATGGTCGACTGGGCGCGCGCCGCGGGCTTCGAAGTCGTCGCCGCCGGCAAGGGCACCAAGTACCTGCCGGGCTACCACCAGTCCACGCCCGAGACGGTGTGGCAGCACTACGGCTTCACGCCGGAGCAGGTGGCGGCGGGCGACTTCAACGCGCAGATGTTCAATTCCTTCCTCGACGGTACCAAGTCCGCCATCGAGATGGCGGCGGTTGCCAATGCCGCCGGCCTCGCGCCGGCGCCGGAAGGGCTGCTCTTCCCGCCTTGCGGCGTGGACGACCTCGCCCGCGTGCTGCGCCCGCGCGCGGCGGGCGGCCAGCTCCACCACGCCGGCCAGGTCGAGGTGATCTCCAGCGTCGAGCGCGACGGCCGCCCGGTGTTCCGCGACCTGCGCTGGGGCGTCTACGTCACCTTCGCCGCCGCCGACGTGCGCAACCGCGCCTACGTCGAGCGCTGTTTCAAGGAATACGGCCTCGTCACCGACGACTCCGGCCGCTACACCGCCATGTACAAGCCCTGCCACCTGATCGGGCTGGAGCTCGGCATCAGCGTCGCCAGCGCCGGCCTGCGCCGCGAGCCGACCGGCGCCCCGACGGGCTGGCTGGGCGACGTCGTCGCCACCGCCAAGCGAGACCTGAAGGCGGGCGAAATGCTCGACGGCGAGGGCGGCTGCACGGTGTACGGCAAGCTCATGCCCGCCGCCGATTCGCTCGAGGCCGGTGGCCTGCCCATCGGCCTCGCTCACCGTCTCAAGCTCAAGCGCCCCGTCGCCGCCGGCCGGCCGGTGGGCTGGGACGACGTCGAAGTGGACCTGTCTTCCGAAGCGGTGAAGGTGCGGCGGGAGATGGAAACGGCGTTCGGGAAGGCGTCAGGCTGAATCAATCCGGCCCGCGCCGCCGCCTTTCCTCGTGGCGCCGCTCCATGTCTTCGAGCGAAGCCTTGCGCGCCGGACAGTCCTCGTCGCGCAGGCCGATCAGGCAGGCGGTGATGAGAAGGCCGAGGAACACGATCAGGGCGAGGCCGATCGCCTCGCTGTTCACCAGCACCATGAAGGCCGGCAGCGTGCTGCTGCCGGTGAAGAAGAAAGTCGCCCAGTCCTGCATAGCCGCCTCCCTTGGGTGAGGAACACGCCGATGCCTGTTTTACGGCGGCCCGGCGGCAGACTTGAGGGCTATTTGACGGCGTACTGCATGCCGCCCTGGCCGTCGGGGGTGAATACGACGGTCAGTTCGACATCGCGGCCGCAGCCGCGAAAGGTCCAGGTTTCCTCCCAGTGGCCGGCTGGTTTGTCGGCCTCCTTCGGGTCACGCGGGGGGTGGGTGAGGCGGGTGTCGATCAGTTCTGCATCCTTGCAGCCCTTGCTGCGCTTCGCCAGCCGCGCCTGGGCGGCCGGGGCGGCGGTCCTCAGGGCTTCGGCCACCTGCTGCATGGAGGCGTTGGTGGTGCCGGGCACGTGTTCCCGCACTTCCGGCTTGTCTCCGGGCCGGGCGACGAAGACGGCACTGTAGGTCATGCGCTTGCCGCAGCGCTCGAAGACGAAGCGGTGCTGCCAGCTCCCGGCGACGGGGTGCGGCTGGCCGTCGGGAAACTCGATGCCCTTGAGCAGGAACAGGTTGAGCGGCTGGATGTTGTAGGGCGTCTTGCAGTCCGGCTGCAGGCCGAGCTTCCTGTCCCACTGGCGGCCGGCTTCGTAGAGGGCGCCGATCTGCTCCTTGCCGTAGAGGTAGGCGGTGAGGCGCGAGGGCTGGCGGGTGTCGCCCGGCTCGTCGGGTGCAGGCGTGGCTGCGGGCGCCGGAGCAGGGGCGGCCTTGGCTGCAGGGGGCTGCTCCTGTTTGCCGCAGCCGGAGAGGAAGACGGCGATTGCGCACGCGGCCAGCCATGCCGCCGGTGGCATGCGGGTGGGGTGGCTTGCCATCGTCATGGGCGCAGTGTGGCTTACTCCGGCAGGCGCTGCAACTCCCGCTTGTAGCGCCGGGCGCGCTCGGTGTATTGCACGCAGCCGAGGCGGATCATGGCCGCCTCCTGGTCGCTGAGCTGGCGCACCACCTTGCCGGGGGAACCCATCACCAGCGAGCGGTCGGGGATGACCTTGCCTTCCGGGATGAGGGCGCCGGCGCCGATCAGGCATTCCCTGCCGATGACGGCGTTGTTGAGGATGACGGCCTGGATGCCGATGAGCGAGCCTTCGCCGATGCTGCAGCCGTGCAGCATGGCCTGGTGGCCGACCAGCACGCTCGGGCCGAGCGTGAGCCGGATGCCGGCGTCGGTGTGCAGCACGGCGCCGTCCTGCACGTTGCTGCCTCTGCCTACGGTGATGAGGTCGTTGTCGCCGCGGATGACCGTGTTGAACCAGACGCTGGCGCCGTCCTCGATCACGACGGAGCCGATGACGCTGGCGTTCTCCGCCACCCAGCAGTCGCCGCGCAGTTCGGGCCGGCGCTCGCCCAGTGCGAACAGAGCCATTTAGAGCGTTTCACCCAGCATGATGTCGACCATCAGGTCGTCCGAGAGCTTTTCCAGTTCAGCCTTCAGGGCGCGGGTGTCGATGTCCGGCGCCGCGGCGAGATCGGCTTCGCAATGGAAGAGGATTTCCGCCGACATCGGCGCGCTGGCGGTGTGCGTCTCCAGCTTCTCGACGTTGACGGCATGCCGCGCCAGCACCTGCGAGACCTCGCGCACGATGCCGATGCGGTCGTGGCCGACCAGGGCGAGCTTCAGGCGCCGTCCCGCAGGGACTGACTTTTCCGCCGAGGACTCGGCCGTCACCTTGAGCGCGGCGAGCTTGCCGAGTGCGGTCTGCAGTGCGCCGGCCTGCGCGGCGGGCACCGCCACGCGGACGATGCCGGCGAACTTGCCGGCGAGGCGGGACATCGACGACTCGAGCCAGTTGCCCTGGTGGGCGGCGATGGCGGCGGAGAGCTCGCCGACCAGGCCGGGCCGGTCGTCGCCGATGACGGTGAGGACGAGGTTGGTGTCAGCGTTCATTCGTGTATTCCTCCAGCGGCGGACAGGCGCAGAACAGGTTGCGGTCGCCGTACACGTCGTCGATGCGGTTCACCGAGGGCCAGAACTTGTTCTCCGCCACCCAGGGCAGCGGGAAGGCGGCTTCGTGGCGCGTGTACGGACGATTCCACTCGGCTTCGGCAAGGTCGGCCTGGGTGTGCGGCGCGCGCTTCACCGGGTTGTCCTCGGCGGGCCACTCGCCGCGCTCGACCTTGCGGATCTCCTCGCGGATGCCGATCAGCGCGGCGACGAAGCGGTCGAGTTCGCCCTTCGACTCCGACTCGGTCGGCTCGACCATGATGGTGCCGGCCACCGGGAAGCTCACCGTCGGCGCGTGGAAGCCGTAGTCCATCAGGCGCTTGGCGATGTCGATTTCCGCGATCCCCGTTGCCGCCTTGATGGCGCGGATGTCGAGGATGCACTCGTGGGCGACGCGGCCGTTCTTTCCCGTGTACAGCACCGGGTAGTGGTCCTTCAGCCGCGCGGCGACGTAGTTGGCGTTGAGGATGGCGACCTGCGTCGCGCGCGTCAGGCCCTCGGCCCCGAGCATGGCGATGTACATCCAGGAGATGGGCAGGATCGAGGCCGAGCCGAAGGGCGCGGCGCTGACTGCCCCCTGCGCACCAATCCGGTCGCTCGCCAGCAAATGTCCCGGCGGAGATGTTGGATGCGCCGTGGCAAAAACATGCCCCGGCGCATGGGGCGCGAGGTGCGCCTTGAGCCCGATCGGCCCCATGCCCGGCCCGCCGCCGCCATGCGGGATGGCGAAGGTCTTGTGCAGGTTCATGTGGCTGACGTCGGCGCCGATCGCGGCCGGAGAGGTGAGGCCGACCTGGGCGTTGAGGTTGGCGCCGTCCATGTACACCTGGCCGCCGTGGCGGTGCACGATGCCGCAGATCTCCTTCACCGCCTCTTCGAAGACGCCGTGGGTGGACGGGTAGGTGAGCATCA
>VGHJ01000020.1 GCA_016868295.1 Betaproteobacteria bacterium
CAGCCGGCGCGCCGACAAGTCGCTGGTCAGCCTCAACGCCGCCGCCATACCCGAGGCGTTACTGGAGGCCGAGTTGTTCGGCGTCGAGCCGGGGGCCTACACCGGCGCCGGATCGAAGCCGAGGCCGGGCAAGTTCCAGCTGGCCGACGGCGGCAGCCTGTTCCTCGACGAGGTCGGCGACATGCCGCTCATGCTGCAAGCCAAGCTGCTGCGCGTGCTACAGGAGGGTGAAGTCGAGGCGGTTGGCTCGAACCGGCTGCGCAGCATCGACGTGCGGGTGATCGCCGCCACCAGCCGCGACCTGAAAGCGATGGTCGATGCCGGCAGCTTCCGCGCCGACCTGTACTACCGCCTGAACGTCTTGCCGATCCACTTGCCGCCCCTGCGGGAACGGGTGGAGGACTTGCCGTCGTTGTGCGAGGCCCTTCTGGAACAGATCGCGGAAAAGGCCGGCGAGCCGGTGAAGTCGGTTTCGGCCGCCGGTCTGGCACGCCTGGGTGCTTATCAGTGGCCGGGCAATGTGCGGGAATTGGGCAATGCGCTGCAGCTGGCGGCGGCGCGGCACGATGCACGCCTGCTCGATCCGGAGCATTTTGCCGACCTGCCGGTGACCGCACCGGTTGCCATCTCTGCCCCGACGGACGGGGAAGTGCGCCCCTTGCGGGATGCGGTGGCGGCTGCCGAGAAGGCCGAGATCGTCAAGGCGCTGGCCGCCGCACACGGTGTCAAACTGAACGCCGCGAAGCTCCTCAACATCAGCCGGGCCCAACTGTACGAAAAGCTGGCCGCCCATGGCCTGCTGTCCGAGCCTCCGGACAGAAAAGAGGCTGTCTGAGAATTCGGACAGCCAATCATCTCATTTAAATCAGCAAGTTGTAGTAATCAGACGTGCCGGCCGTCCGGATTTCCGGACAGTTCTCCCGCCAAACTAGCCGTAGGCACCCACTCACAAATAATTTTCCTCATGAAATCATTGTGTTGATTCTGTTGGCACGGGCCATGCAATGGCCTTCGCACGGCTGCGAGCCCAGATCGCGACCTGACCAACCATGGAGGAAAAGCATCATGCTGAAACGCATCCTGTGCGCCGCCACTGCGGCGAGTGCCCTGTTGCTGGCCGGGTCGGCGCTGGCCCAGGAACTCAAGATCGCCCTCATCGCCGGCAAGACCGGCCCCCTTGAAGCCTATGCCAAGGACACCGAAAAAGGCTTCATGCTCGGGCTGGAATACCTGACCAACGGCACCATGGCGCTGAACGGACGCAAGATCCGCGTCATCGTCAAGGACGACCAGCTGAAGCCCGACCTCGGCAAGGCCATGCTGGCCGAGGCCTACGGCGACGACAAGGTCGACATCGCCGTCGGCACCACCAGTTCCGGCGTGGCGCTGGCCATGCTGCCGGTGGCCGAGGAATACAAGAAGGTGCTGATCGTCGAGCCGGCGGTGGCCGACGCCATCACCGGCGACAAATGGAACCGCTACATCTTCCGCACCGGCCGCAATTCCGCCCAGGACGGCCTGGCCAGCGCCGCCACCCTGAAGAGCGGCGGTAGCGTGGCCTATCTGGCGCAGGATTATGCCTTCGGCCGCGACGGCGTTAAGGCCGGCAAGGAAGCCCTGGCCGCGGTGGGCAGCAAGGCCAAGGTGGTGCACGAGGAATACGCGCCGCAGAACACCACCGACTTCACCGCGCCGGCGCAGCGCGTGTTCGATGCACTGAAGGACAAGCCCGAGCCGCGCGTGCTCGGCATCATCTGGGCCGGCGCGCACCCGATGACCAAGATCGCCGACCTCAAGCCCGAGCGTTTCGGCATCATGCTGGCGCCCGGCGGCAACATCCTGCCGGTGATGAAAGGCTGGCGGAATTACGCCGGCACCGAGGGCGCGATCTACTATTACTACGCCTTCCCGAAGAACAAGATGAACGACTGGCTGGTGGCCGAGCACCAGAAACGCTTCAATGCACCGCCGGACTTCTTCACCGCGGGCGGTTTCGCCGCGGCCAGCGCGGCGCTGACGGCGCTCGCCAAGGCCGGCTCCAGCGACACCGAGAAGCTGATCGCCGCGATGGAAGGCATGGACTTCGACACGCCGAAGGGCAAGATGACCTTCCGCAAGGAAGACCACCAGGCGATGCAGTCGATGTACCACTTCCGCATCAAGAAGGCCCAGGCCGGCGAGTGGGACCTGCTCGAGCTGGTGCGCGAGATCCCCGCCAGCGAGCTGCCGGTGCCGGTGCGCAACAAGCGCTGACAGTAGTCAGTCGCTGCGGCACGGCGATGAGGGTAACCCCATGAGCCACGACGTGGCGAACGACCGTCACCCCCTTCCTCGGGAAGGGGGGCGGGTGGAAGGCAGTCAGGCGGCAGAGCACCCGGTCCTCGCCACCGAAGGCCTCACCATCCGCTTCGGCGGCCACGTGGCCGTGAACAACGTCAGCGCCGAGTTCCGGTCGGGCACGCTGACGGCCATCGTCGGGCCGAACGGCGCCGGCAAGACCACCTACTTCAACCTGATCTCCGGCCAGCTGCCGGCCACTTCCGGCAGCGTGCGGCTCTACGGCGAGGAGATCACCCATCTCGGCGCGGCGCAGCGCACGCGGCGCGGCATCGGCCGTGCCTTTCAGCTGACCAACCTGTTTCCCAACCTGACGGTGCTGGAGAACGTGCGCATGGCGGTGCAGAGCCGCGCCGGGCTGGGACTCAACCTGCTCTCCCTGTGGGCGGATCACGTCGAGGCGATCGAAAAGGCCGAGCACTACCTGCACCGCGTCGCGCTGGCCGAGCGGCGCAACGAGCCGGCCTCGGCGCTCTCCCACGGCGACAAGCGCAAGCTCGAAGTGGCCATCCTGCTGGCGCTGGAGCCGGACATCTTCATGTTCGACGAGCCGACCGCAGGCATGAGCGTGGACGAGGTGCCGGTGGTGCTGGAGCTGATCCGGCACCTGAAGGCGCAGGGCGACAAGACCATCCTGCTGGTCGAGCACAAGATGGACGTCGTGCGCTCGCTCGCCGACCGCATCGTCGTGCTGCACAACGGCTACCTCGTCGCCGACGGCGATCCGGCCGAGGTGATGGCCTCGCCCATCGTGCAGGAAGCCTATCTCGGCACGGGAGTGGCCGACCATGTCTGAGGCCATGCTGTCGCTTACCGGCGTGCATACCCACATCGGCCAGTACCACATCCTGCAGGGCGTGGATCTGACGGTGCCGCGCGGCGAGCTCACCGTGCTGCTCGGCCGCAACGGCGCCGGCAAGACGACCACCCTGCGCACCATCATGGGCCTCTGGCACGCCTCGCGCGGCGCCCTGCTGTTCGACGGCGAGGACATCACCCGCGCCGCCACGCCGCACATCGCCTGTGCCGGCATCGCCTACGTGCCCGAGAACATGGGCATCTTCTCGGATCTCACGGTGCGCGAAAACCTCCTGCTCGCGGCGCGCGCCGACGAGCCGAACGCGGCACGGCTGGAGTGGATCTTCGGCTTTTTCCCGGCGCTGAAAAAATTCTGGAACCAGGCCGCCGGCACGCTCTCGGGCGGCCAGAAGCAGATGCTCGCCATCGCCCGCGCCATCGTCGAGCCGCGAAAGCTGCTGCTGGTTGACGAGCCGACCAAGGGCCTGGCGCCGGCCATCATCCAGAGCCTGATCGTCGCCTTTCGCGAGCTGAAGGCGATGGAAACGACCATCCTTCTCGTCGAGCAGAACTTCGGCTTCGTCAAGTCGCTCGGCGACACGGTGGCGGTGATGGACGACGGCCGCATCGTGCACAGCGGGCCGATGGCCGGGTTGGCCGAGAACCGCGAACTGCAGCAGAAGCTGCTCGGCCTCTCACTGGACACGCATCAATGACGACGACCACACCTGCCGCCACGGCGGATGCCGAACTGCCCCGGCTGCGGCTGGACACGCCGCCGCTGCTGGTGCTGCCCATCCTTGCCCTGCTGGCCCTGCCGCTCATCGGCAGCTTTCCCACCTGGGTGACCCTGACCGTTGCCGGGCTGGCCATGGGCATGATGATTTTCATCATGGCGAGCGGCCTGACCCTGGTGTTCGGCCTGATGGATGTGCTCAACTTTGGCCACGGCGCCTTCGTCTCGGTCGGCGCCTTCACCGCCACGCTGGTGCTGCTGCCGATGCAGGGCTGGATGCAGGCCGATTCGGTGCTGCTGAACCTGGCGGCGCTGGGGCTGGCCGTGGCGCTCGCCATGCTCGTCACCGGGCTGCTCGGATGGGCTTTCGAGCGCGTCGTCGTCATGCCGGTGTACGGCCAGCACCTCAAGCAGATCCTCATCACCATGGGCGGCATGATCGTCGCCGAGCAGATGATCCACGTCGTCTGGGGGCCGGATCAGATCCCGCTGCCGCTGCCGACCTCCTTCCGCGGCGCCATCCTGGTCGGCGACGCCGCCATCGAGAAGTACCGGCTGATCGCGGTGGCCGTCGGGCTGATCGTCTTCGTCGCCATGTTCCTCATCCTCAACCGCACGAAGATCGGGCTCCTGATCCGCGCCGGCGTCGAGAACGGCGAGATGGTCGAGGCCCTCGGCTACCGCATCCGCCGCCTCTTCGTCGGCGTCTTCGTCGCCGGTTCGGCGCTGGCCGGACTCGGCGGCGTGCTGTGGGGCCTCTACAAGGAAACGCTTACCGCCGCCATGGGCGGCGACATCATGGTGCTGGTGTTCATCGTCATCATCATCGGCGGGCTCGGCTCGGTGGGCGGCTGCTTCATCGGCGCGCTGCTGGTGGCGCTGGTGGCCAACTACGCCGGCTTCCTGGCGCCGAAAATCGCGCTGGTCTCCAACATCCTGCTCATGGTCGCCATCCTGCTGTGGCGGCCGCAGGGGCTCTATCCGGTGGCGAAGCGATGATGCTGCACAGAATCCTCTCCGGCGATTTCCCGCGCAGCCGCGTCCTCGCGCTGGCGCTGCTGGTCGTCTTCGCCGGCCTGGCGCTGGCGCCGTTCCTGTTCCCCGGCGCGCGGGCGATCAACGTCGCCGCCACCATCTGCGTCTTCGTCGTGCTGGTGGCGTCCTACGATCTGCTGCTCGGCTACACCGGCATCGTCTCCTTCGCCCACACCATGTTCTACGGCATCGGCGCCTACGGCGTCGGGCTGTCGCTCTACAGCGTCGGCCCGACCTGGGGCGCCGTGTTCATGGGACTGACTTTGTCCCTCATGCTGTCGCTCGCCTTGGCGCTGCTGATCGGCCTCTTCTCGCTGCGCGTGAAGGCCATCTTCTACGCCATGATCACGCTGGCGGTGGCGTCCGCCTTCGCGGTGCTCGCTTCGCAATTGTCGGACTTCACCGGCGGCGAGGACGGGCGCACGTTCAGCGTGCCGGAGGCGCTGCGGCCGGGCTTCCGCCTCGTCGAGAACGAGATCTTCGGCACGGCCATCAACGGCAAGCTGCTCACCTACTACCTGGTGTTCTTCAGCGCGCTGGCGCTGTTCCTGCTGCTGCTGCGCGTGGTCAATTCGCCCTTCGGCCGCGTCCTGCAGGCCATCCGCGAGAACGATTTCCGCGCCGAGGCGCTCGGCTACCGCACGGTGGTCTATCGCACGCTCGCCAACTGCCTGTCGGCGGCGACGGCGACCCTGGCCGGCGCGCTGATGGCGTTGTGGCTGCGCTATGCCGGGCCGCAGACGACGCTTTCCTTCACCATCATGATGGACATCCTGCTCATCGTCGTCATTGGCGGCATGGGCACGCTCTACGGCTCGGTGGTCGGTGCGGCGCTATTCCTGCTCGCACAGAACTACCTGCAAGCGCTGATGAAGCAGGCGAGCGACGGCCTTGCCGCCGTGCCGCTGCTCGCCAACCTGCTGCACCCGGACCGCTGGCTGCTCTGGCTCGGCGTGCTGTTCGTGCTGTCGGTGTATTTCTTTCCCACCGGCATCGTCGGCAAGCTGAGAAGCAGGAAATGAGTACCTTCCCCCCAGCCCCCTTCCCGGGGAAGGGGGTGACGGTGGTTCAGCCGCTATCGCGGCTTCCACATTGCTGGCTTTCGCCTCCTTGGGACGGCCCGGCGGAGGCGAAGCGGCCATGATGACCTCGAACTACATCACCGTCCTCGACCGCGAGCTGCACTACACGGAATGGGGCGCGGGCAATGCCGAGACGGTCGTCATGTGGCACGGCCTGGCGCGCACCGGTCGCGACTTCGACGACATTGCCGCGGCGCTTTCCGACCGCTACCGCGTCGTCTGCCCGGACACCATCGGCCGCGGCCTGACGCAATGGAGCCCGGCGCCGGAGGCGGAGTACCGCGTCAGCTTCTACACGCGACTGGCCGAGGCCTTCGTCGACGCGCTGGGCATCGGCCGCCTGCGCTGGCTCGGCACCTCGATGGGCGCCATGATCGGCACCGCCGCCGCGGCCGGCCCGCTGAAGGGGCGCATCAGCCACCTGGTATTGAACGACATGGGGCCGAAAATCGGCGACGCCGCGCTGGCGCGCATCCGCGCCTATGCCGGCAGTCCGGCGCAGTTCGACCGCGTCTCCGAACTGGAGACCTACTTCCGCACCATCTACAAGCCTTACGGCTTTCTCACCGACGAACAATGGCGACGCCTCACCGAGACTTCGGTGCGGCGAATGCCGGACGGCAAGGTCACGCCGCACTACGACCCGAAGATCGTCATGATGTTCGACCACGAGGCCGAACTGGTGCAGTGGGATTTCTGGGATACCCTGGAGTGCCAGGCCTTGTGCCTGCGCGGTGCCGATTCCGACCTGCTGCTGCCTGAAACGGCCGAGGAAATGGCGCGGCGTGGGCCGCGCGCCCGCGTCGTCACCTTCCCCGGCATTGGGCACGCGCCGGCGCTCAACGTGCCGGCGCAGATCGGGCTGGTGGCGGACTTCTTCGCCGCCTGACTACTCGCGGTTGTGCCGCTGCATCGGCGGCCGCTTGCCGATGCTCACGTTGACTTCGAGTTCCTTCGACTCGCGACGTAGCGTGAACTTGGCCGCATCGCCGGGCGCTAGCTTGGCGATGAGATCGAGCATGCCCTGCGGGTCCCGCACCGGCTTGCCGGCGACGGCGACCAGCACGTCGCCCGGACGGATGCCGGCGCGGTCGGCCGGGCTGCCGCGCATGACGCCGGCGATGAGCGCGCCCTCGCTTGCCGGCAGCTTGAACGACTCCGCCAGCTCCGGCGTGATCTCCTGCGCCTCGACGCCGATCCAGCCTCGCGTCACCGTGCCGGTGCGGATGATCTGCTCCATCACGCTGCGGGCGATCGACACCGGAATGGCGAAGCCGATGCCGAGCGAGCCGCCGGTGCGCGAGTAGATGGCGGTGTTGATGCCGACCAGGTTGCCGGCGCCGTCCACCAGCGCGCCGCCCGAGTTGCCCGGATTGATGGCGGCGTCGGTCTGGATGAAGTTCTCGAAGGTGTTGATGCCCAGATGAGTGCGGCCGAGCGCGCTGACGATGCCGTGGGTCGCCGTCTGGCCGACGCCGAAGGGATTGCCGATGGCCAGCACGACGTCGCCGACGCGCAGCGATTCGGTCGGGGCGAAGGTGACGGCGGGCAACCGGCCGTCGGCCTTGACCTGGAGCACGGCGAGATCGGTCTCCGGGTCGGTGCCGACGACGCGGCCGCGGAAGCGGCGCCCATCGTTGGTCGCCACCTCGATCTCGTCCATGTTCTCGACGACGTGGTTGTTGGTGAGGATGTAGCCGTCGGCGCTGACGATGACGCCCGAGCCGAGGCCGGATTGGCGCTGCGGCCCGCCGAAGCGGTCGCCGAAGAAATGGCGGAAGACGGGATCGTCGGCGAAGGGGTGGCGCGGCGCCTTCACCTCCTTGCTGGTGTAGATATGCACCACCGAGGGCAGGGCCTTCTTCGCCGCCTCGGCGTAGGACGCGGCCTTGTGCAGATCGGCCGCCGCGGGCGAGGCGGGGGCGGCCGCTTCCTGCAGGGCCACCACGGCCGGCGCCGGCTTGCCGCCGAGCCAGTCCGGCTTCAGGGTCTGGACGACGAACAGCGCGGCGACGCTGACCGTGACGGCCTGGGCGAAAATGAGCCACAATCGTTGCATGGTTTTGTTCGCGAGGCAGACGAATGGACAGAAATGAGTTGGCCGGCTATCTCGACGCGCTGCTCGAGTGCGGCCGTTTCCGCGATTATTGCCCAAACGGCCTGCAAGTGGAAGGACGCGGGGAAATCCGCCGCGTTGTCTGCGGCGTGACGGCCAGCCTGGATCTGCTCGAGGCGGCGCTGGCCGCGGATGCCGACGCGGTGCTGGTGCACCACGGCTGGTTCTGGCGCGGAGAGGACGGACGCGTCACCGGCATCCGCCGCGCCCGCCTGAAGCTCCTGCTGGAAAACGACATCAGCCTGTTCGCCTATCACCTGCCGCTGGATGCCCATGCCGAGTTCGGCAACAACGCGCAACTCGGCCGATTGATGGGGTGGACGGCGCAGGGGCGCTTCGCCGAGCAGGAGGTCGCTTTCCTCGGTTGTGCCGAGGGCACGGCGGGCGAGATCGCCGAGCGGCTGGCGCTCAAGCTCGGCCGCCGGCCGCTGCTGGCGGGGGACGCGGCGCGGAAGGTCAAGCGCATCGCCTGGTGCAGCGGAGGCGCGCAGGGCTATTTCGAGCAGGCCATTGCCGCCGGCGCCGACTTGTACGTGAGCGGCGAGATTTCCGAGCAGACCGTGCATCTGGCGCGCGAGTCCGGCGTGCCCTATCTGGCCGCCGGGCACCATGCCACCGAGCGCTACGGCGTGCAGGCGCTCGGCGCGCATCTCGCCGGGCGCTTCGGCGTCGACTGCCGCTACGTCGAACTCGACAATCCGGCGTGAGAGGGGCCATGCGTTTCGAGTAGAATCGTTGGATGGCCCAACAATCCCTCGGCCTTGCCGTCCTGCTCACGACCCTGGTGGCGCTGGGGCCGCTCTCCACCGATCTCTATCTGCCCGCCCTGCCGACGCTGACGGAAGCCTTTTCCACCGACGTGGCGCGCGTGCAGCTGACGCTGTCGGTCTTCCTCGCGGGCTTTGCCGTCGCCCAGCTCTTCTACGGACCGCTGTCCGACCGCTACGGTCGCCGACCGGTCATGCTCTTCGGCCTGTCGCTTTACCTGCTTTCATCCGTCGTTTGCATGCTGTCGCCCTCCATCGATGCGCTGATCGTGGCGCGCTTCTTCCAGGCGCTCGGCGCTTGCGCCGGGCCGGTGCTTGGCCGCGCCATCGTGCGCGACATATATGGCCCGCTGCAGGCGGCGCGCGTGCTGGCCTACATCAGCGGCGCGATGGCCATTGCGCCGATGGTCGGGCCCTTCCTCGGCGGCTGGCTGACGGTGTGGTTCGGCTGGCGCGCGAACTTCGCGGCACTGGCGCTGTTTTCCGTCGTGCAGGTGGCGGCAACCTATTTCATGCTGAAGGAGAGCAACGCGCATCGCGACCCCGAGGCGACGCGGCCCGGGCGCATCTTGTGCAACTTTCGCGCCCTGCTGGCGACGCGGCTGTACCTGGGCTACCTGCTCTGTTTTGCCTTCGCCTATGCCGCCCTGTTCTCTTTCATTTCCGGCTCCTCGTTCGTCCTCATCGGGCTGTACGGCCTGAGCCCGCAATGGTTCGGCGCAAGCTTCGGTTTCGTCGTCACCGGGTACATCACCGGCACGATGTTCGCCGGCCGGCTGACCCTCAGGCTCGGACCGTCGCGCATGGTGCTGATGGGGGCGCTGCTCGGCGCCGCGGCCGGAACGCTCATGGTCGCGCTGGTGCTGGCGGAGGCGCGCGGCGTCTGGATCATCCTGCTGCCGATGTTCGCCTACATGGTGGCGACCGGGCTGGTCATGCCGAACGCCATCGGCGGCGCGCTGGCGCCCTATCCCAAGATGGCCGGCGCGGCCTCGGCGCTGATGGGATTCGTGCAGATGGGGCTGGCGGCGGCGGTCGGCATCGTCGTCGGCCACGCCTACGATGGCACGGCGGTGCCGATGGCGGCGGCCATTGCGCTTTGCGGCTGGGCGGTGCTGGCGAGCTACTTCCTCTTCGTCCGTTCCGCCGGGGAATGAAGGCGTGAGCGAATGCGGGAGAGCAGTTCGACGAGGGTGGCCGTCTCGGCGGGGGACATGGTCTTGGCGATGCGCGCCTCGTGCTGCTTGACGCGGCGCTTGAGCTGCCTGAGCAGCTTCTCGCCCGCCGCGGTGAGCACCAGCGCATTGGAGCGGCGATCCGTGGGCGAGGCGCGCCGTTCCACGAGGCCGCGCGACTCGAGCTGGTCGATCACGGCGACCATGGTCGAGCGATCGAGCTGGGTGGCCTCGGCGAGCAGGCTTTGCGTCATGCCCGGATTGGCGGATATGAGAACGAGCACGCCGAAACGCCCCGGCGAGATGTCGAATTCCTTCAACTCGGCGGCGAAATCGCCGAAGATGGCCAGCTGCGTCAGGCGCAGCTGGTAGCCGATCAGGCCGGGCAGAAGGTCGAGCCTGAGGTCCTGCGCGGCGTTTTTTCTTTTAACGTTCATGTGGACGGCCAAATGTTGGGTGCTGAGCGTATTCTACCTGCGATGGAGCGAAAACCATGAATACCGTCATTCCCCCGTGGCCGCTGCCGGCGGTGCCGGTGGCGCGCAGCGACGCGCTGTTTCCCGTGCGCCGCATCTTCTGCGTCGGGCGCAATTACGCCGAGCATGCGCGCGAGATGGGCGGCAGCCCCGAGCGCGACCCTCCCTTCTTTTTCATGAAGCCGGCCGATGCCATCGTCACGAGCGGCCGCATGGACTATCCCCCGCTGACCGCTGATCTGCAGCACGAGATCGAGCTGGTCGTGGCGCTGGCGCGCGGCGGCCGCGACATCCCCGCCGCCGCCGCCCTCGATTGCGTCTTCGGTTATGCCGTCGGCCTCGACATGACGCGGCGCGACGTGCAGGCCGAGCTGAAGGCGAAGGGGCGTTCGTGGGAGATGGGCAAGGCCTTCGACCAGTCGGCGCCGATCTCGCCGCTCGTGCCGGCCGCGCGCATCGGCCACCCGCAGCGGGGGGCCATCACGCTGGCGGTGAATGGTCAGCCCCGCCAGCACGGCGACCTCGCCGACATGATCTGGCCGGTGGCCGACATCGTCGCCAACCTGTCGGGCTATGTGACGCTGCTGCCGGGCGACCTCATCTTCACCGGCACGCCGGCCGGCGTCGGGCGCGTGGCGTGCGGCGACCGTCTCGAAGGGAAGATCGAGGGGGTGGGCACGCTGTCCGTCGTCATCGCACAGGAGTAATCATTCGCGTTGGCAATGCCATTCCGGCGCCCTCTGTCTGTTATTCTCGATCACATGACACGCATAACCATCCTGGGCACCGGCTTCGCCGCGCTTTCCGCGGCGCGCCGGCTGCGCCAGCTCGACAGGCAAGTCGATATCACCGTCGTCGGACCGCGGCCGGAACTCATCTTCCTGCCCAGCCTGATCTGGCTGCCCTCGGGCAAACGCCGCGCCGAAGACCTGCGCATCCCGCTGCAGAATTTCTTCGAGCGCAACCGCATCGGCTTCCGCGCCGGCGAGGCGACCGGGCTGGAGAACGGCGGCCGCACCGTACTGACAACGGCCGGTCCGGCGAACAACGACGGCCTCGTCATCGCCTGCGGCGGGCGCTTCATCAAGAAGCTGCCCGGCATCGAGCACGCCATCACGCCCTGCGAGGGCATCCCGGCGGTGGAACGCCTGCGCGACGCGGTGAAGGGCATGGAGCGCGGCACCATCGCGCTCGGTTTCGCCGGCAACCCGAACGAGCCCTCGGCCATGCGCGGCGGGCCGATCTTCGAGTTCCTCTTCGGGCTCGACACGCAGCTGCGGCGAGAGGGCCGGCGCGACAGGATCGGGCTGACCTTCTTCAACCCCATGCCGAATCCCGGCAACCGCCTCGGCGAGAAGGCCGTTGCGCGCCTGCTCGGCGAGATGCAGCGCCGCGGCATCGTCACCCACCTCGGCCACAAGCTGGTCGGCTTCGAGCCGGGCAAGGTGAGGACCGAGGGCGGCGAGTTTTCCGCCGACCTGATTGTCTTCATGCCAGGCCTCACCGGCAACGCCTGGTTCGACGCCACCGATCTGCCGCGCTCGCCGGGCGGACTGATCAAGGCCGATGCGCAATGCCGCGTCGAGGGACGCGAGCGGATCTACGTCGCGGGCGACGCCGGCAGTTTCCCCGGCCCCGACTGGATGCCCAAGCAGGCCCACATGGCCGACCTGCAGGCCGAAGCGGCGGCGGAGAACCTGCTGGCGGAACTCGGCGGCGGCAGGCCACAGAAGACCTTCAGGGTCGAGCTGCTGTGCATCGTGGATTCGCTCGAGGCCGGCATGCTGGTCAAGCGCACGCCCGCGGGCGGCTTCGCCCTGCCGCCGCTCGGCCTGATGCACAACGCCAAGGCCTTCTTCGAATCCTGGTACCTGCGGCGCTACCGCTGACGGGCCAGGGGTTCCCGCAGGATTTTCACCAGGTGCGCAGCGATCTCGCCTGCGCCGCGCTTGCCCGGCCGGTACCAGGTGCGCGTCCAGTTGAGCGCGCCGAGCAATTGCAGGCGGAGCAGGCTGCGGTCGATGCCCGACGGCAGGGGCAGGTCGGCGATGAGCCGGCGGTAGACCGCCTCGAAGCGGTCGCGCTCGGTGCGCAGCTGCCGCTGCATCTCCGGCGACTCGAAGAGGAACAGGCTGGCGCCGGTCCATGCCGTCAGGTCGTTGCCCGAGATGAGGTGGCGGATGTGCACGGTGAAGGCGATTTCCAGCCGTTCCCAGGGGTCGCCCGAGCGGGCCGGGGCGGCCTCCATCATGCGCGATACCTCGCGCATCCCCGCCGAGTGGGCGGCGACGAAGAGGTCGTCCTTCGAGGCGAAGTGGTGGTAGACCGAACCGGGCTGGAGGCCGGCGGCCCGGGCGATGTCGCGGATCGAGGTGCGGGCGAAGCCGCGGCGCGCGAATTCGCGCACCGCCGCGGCGAGCAGATGCTCGCGTGCGCCGCCAGGCGCATCCGTATCGAAGTGGCCGGGACGTCGTGCGTCGATTCGTGCCAGCGTCGCCCGCTGGGACGCGCTGAGACGGCCGGAGCTGGCCTTCCGCAACGCCGCGGCCCGTTTCGCGGTGGTTTCCAGGTGATGCCGCTGCCAGATCCAGCGCACGCCTGTGGGCGACACCGCCAGCCCCTTGCGCCGCATCGCCTCGGCGACGCGCGCCTGCCCCCATTCCGGGTGCTCGCGTGCATGGCGCAGGACGGCGCGCTCGACCCGTTGTCGTTGGCTTGTCGATGGGATTGATCTTGCCATGGCGCACTGTAGCGCAAACCGACTGACTAGCCTAACATCTGTTAGACAAAGTCAGTTAACGCGGCGTATCGTGGCATGACGTTGCGACAACGTCCGCGACCAGAGCGCATACCGATAATGAGGAGGAGGCAAATGCAGACCCGCAAGCTCGCCCTATTCCTGTCCGCGCTGTGCGCTGCCGCAGCAGGCCGGCTATGCAAAGCAGGCAGTGGGCGGGGACCGGGGGGAGGGTAGTCCTATGACGAAGGCGCCCTTCGCCAGCATCCGCTTCGCGCCGCCGGCGGTAGATGTCGAGCGGCGCGCCGACGGCGCCCAGGTGCTGCGCTCGCCGCAGAAACTCGCGCCCTACGCGCGCTGCCTCGGCGAGCACCTCGAACGCTGGGCGGGCGAGGCGCCCGAGCGAATCTTCCTCGCCGAGCGCGCCGGCGTCGGGTGGCGCAGGCTGACTTACGGCGAGGCATTGGCCGAGGCCCGCGCCGTCGGCGCCGCCCTGCTTGCGCGCGGCCTTTCCGCCGAGCGGCCGGCGATGGTGCTCTCCGACAATGCCATCGACCACGCGCTGCTCATGCTCGGCGCGATGCATGTCGGCGTGCCGGTGGCGCCGATTTCGCCGGCGTATTCGCTGATGTCGAAGGACTACGCCAAGGTCAGGGCCATCGCCGGGCTGCTCCAGCCGGGCCTGGTGTACACCGCCGACGGCGCGAAGTTCGCCGGCGTGCTGTCCGCCGTCGACTTCGGCGGCGCCGAGATCGTGGTGGGCGCCAATCCGCCCGAGGGACTGAAGGCGACCGCCTTCGCCGACCTGCGCCTGACGCCGGGCGCGGAGGTGGACAGGGCTTTCGCGACCATCGGCCCCGACAGCATGGCGAAGTTCCTGTTCACCTCCGGCTCGACCGGCGAGCCGAAGGGCGTCATCAACACCCAGCGCATGCTCTGCTCCAACCAGCAGGCGATTCGCCAGGTGTGGCCCTTCCTCGCCGAGACGCCGCCGGTGATCGTGGACTGGCTGCCCTGGAACCACACCTTCGGCGCCAACCACAACTTCAACATGGTGCTCGCCAACGGCGGCACGCTCTACATCGACGACGGCAAGCCGGTTCCCGGCCTCATCGAGAAGACGGTGGCCAACCTGCGCGAGGTGTCGCCGACGATCTATTTCAACGTGCCGCGCGGCTTCGATGCGCTGATCCCCTTCCTGGAAAAGGATGCCGCGCTGCGCAAGAGCTTCTTCCGCGACCTGCAGATGATCTTCTACGCCGCCGCGGCGCTGCCGCAGAACCTGTGGGAGAAGCTGGAAGACCTCTCCGTGCAGGAGCGCGGCAAGCGCACGGTGATGGTTTCGGCCTGGGGCGCGACGGAAACCGCGCCGATGGTGACCACCGTGCATTTCGAAATCGACCGCGCCGGCGTCATCGGCCTGCCGGCGCCCGGCACCGAGCTGAAGCTGGTGCCCAACGAGAACAAGCTCGAGCTGCGCGTGCGCGGCCCCAACGTCACGCCCGGCTACTGGAAACAGCCTGACCTGACGCGGGCGGCCTTCGACGAGGAGGGTTTCTACCGCATCGGCGATGCCGGCCGCTTCGCCGATCCGCATGAGCCGGCAAAGGGCATCGAGTTCGACGGCCGCATCGCCGAGGACTTCAAGCTGATGAGCGGCGTCTGGGTGCATGTCGGCGCCTTGCGCGTGAAGGCGCTGGCATTGCTGGCGCCGGTGGCGCAGGACATCGTCGTCACCGGTCACGACCGCGAGGAGATCGGCTTTCTCGTCTTCGCCAACCCGGCCGGCTGCCGCGGCCTGTGTCCCGACCTCGCGGCGGACGCGCCGCTCGGGCAGGTGCTGGCGGACGCGCGCGTGGTCGACCATGTCCGCCAGGCCATGGTCAGGCTGAAACAGGAGGGCGGCGGCAGTTCGACCTACGCGGCGCGCGCGCTGCTGATGGCGGAGCCGCCCTCGATCGATGCCAACGAGATCACCGACAAGGGTTACATCAACCAGCGCGCCGTGCTGGCGCGCCGCGCCGCTCTGGTCGACGTGCTGCACGCGGAGCCACCCGACGCCGCCGTGATCGGAATCTAAAAGTCAGTCCCCGCAACACGGCATAAGACCTCCGAAAACGGAGGACGGGGATTTTTTGCGCCGATTTTTTGCAGGAGCGACGCCATGAACGAAGTAGTGAATGTTTCAGCACAGGGCGATATCGCCGTCGTCACGGTCGATAGCCCGCCGGTCAACACCCTGACGCGCGAGGTGCGTGCCGGCCTCAAAGCCGCCTTCGCGTTTCTGCGCGACAGAAAGGGGGTGAAGGCCGTCGTGCTGGCCTGCGCCGGCAAGACCTTCCTTTCCGGCGGCGACATGCGCGAATTCGATACCGGCGTGCAGGAGCCCGGCTACCACGAGGTGCTGCGCCTGATCGAGGACAGCCCGGTGCCGGTGGTGGCGGCGCTGCACGGCACGGTGATGGGCGGCGGTGTCGAGACCGCCATCGCCTGCCACTACCGCGTTGCGCAAGCAGGGACGAAGCTCGGCCTGCCGGAAATCACCCTCGGCATCATTCCCGGCGCCGGCGGCACGCAGCGCATGCCGCGTCTGATCGGCCTCGAGCCGGCGCTCGACATGATGCTCTCCGGCAAGCCGCTGTCCGCGGCCGATGCGGCAAAAGTCAGCCTGGTGGACACGGCGGTCGACGGCGACGTCACCACTGCGGCTATCGCCTACGCGCGCGAGATCGCCGCCGAAGGCCGCGGCCCGCGCCGCACGCGCGAGATGCCCGTCGCCGGCGCCGACAGGGCCGCCGAGATCCTGGCCGCGCGCCGCGCCCAGGTCGCCAAGACCTACCGGAACCGCAATTCGCCGAACGTCATCCTCGACGCCGTGCAGGCCGCGGTCGAACTGCCCTTCGACGCCGGCATCGTCCGCGAGCGCGCGCTGTCGAACCGGGTCGAGCGCGCCGTCGAGGGCCGCGCCTACCGCCACCTCTTCTTCGCCGAGCGCGAGCTGCGCAAGATCCCCGGCCTGCCGGCCGACGTTCAGTCGCGCAAGGTGGCGAAGGTCGGCATCGTCGGCGCCGGCACCATGGGCGGCGGCATCGCCATGTGCTTCGCCAATGCCGGCATCCCGGTGGCGATCGTCGACGCCAAACAGGAGGCGCTCGACCGCGGCCTCGCCACCCTCCGCAAGAACTACGAGCGCTCGGTGACGCGCGGCAGCCTGAAGCCGGAGCAGATGGAGAGCCGCCTGGCGCTGATCCGGCCGTCGCTCGACTACGCCGCGCTGGGCGATGCCGACCTCGTCATCGAGGCGGTGTTCGAGAATCTGGCGCTGAAGAAGGAGATCTTCGCCAGGCTGGACGCCGTCGCGAAGCCCGGGGCGATACTGGGCACCAACACGTCCACCCTCGACATCGACGCGATCGCCGCCGTGACGCAGCGCCCGCAGGACGTCATCGGCCTGCACTTCTTCAGCCCCGCCAACGTCATGCGCCTGCTCGAGATCGTGCAGTGCGCGAAGACCGCGCCGGACGCGGTGACGACGGCGCTCGACATCGCGAAGACGATCAGGAAGGTCGGCGTGGTGGCGAAGGTCTGCTACGGCTTCATCGGCAACCGCATGATGGACCCCTACGGCCGCGAGGCGGAGCGCTGCGTCATGGAGGGCGCCGCGCCGGAGGAGGTCGATGCCGCGCTCGAGGATTTCGGCATGGCGATGGGCATCCTCGCCGTGTACGACATGGCCGGCGTGGACATCGGCCACCTCACGCGCGTCGAGCGCGCCCACCTGCTGCCGAAGGACCCGAGCTTCTACCGGCCCTCGGCCATGCTTACCGAGCGCGGCTGGCTCGGCCAGAAGAGCGGCCGCGGCTACTACCGCTACGAGGGCGGCAAGCGCACGCCCGACCCGGAGGTGGCCGCCCTGGTCCGCGCCGAGGCGGCCCGCCTCGGCGTGCCGCAGCGCAAGCCATCGCGGCAGGAAATCCAGGAGCGCTGCCTCTACGCCATGATCAACGAAGGCGCGCGCATCCTCGAGGAAGGCGTCGCCTGCCGCGCCTCGGACATCGACATCGTCTACACCGCCGGCTACGGCTTCCCGGGCTACCGCGGCGGCCCGATGTTCTACGCCGACACGGTCGGGCTGAAGGTCATCTACGACAAGATCGTCGAGTTCGGCAGAACCCTGGACCCGCAATACTGGCAACCGGCGCCGCTGCTGGAGCGGCTGGCGAAAGCCGGCGGCAGCTTTGCGCAGTGGCAGGCGGAAAGGAAGATCTGATCATGGCCAACGCCTTCATCCCCTACGGCGCCTACTGGTCCACCCCCTTCGCCAAGTGGCAGGGTTCGCTTGCCAACCTGAACAGCATCCGCCTAGCCGCCGCGGTGGGGCGGCCGTGGCTGGAGGCGCGGCCGGCGCTGCGCGGAGAGGTCGACCTCGGCATGCTCGGCATCACCAACATCCAGCACGGCAGCTTCTACGGCCTGCCCTGGCTCACCGGCATGATGGGACTCGAGCACGTGCCCGGTCCGACGGTGCAGCAGGCCTGCGCCACCGGCGCCCGGGTGCTGCAGATGGCGGCGCAGGAAATCGGCGCCGGCAGCGCGCGCTGCGCACTCGTCGTCACCGCCGACCGCTGTTCGAACGGCCCCATCGTCTACTACCCCGACGCCTTGGCGCCGGGCGGCAGCGGCCAGAGCGAGAAATGGGTGCTCGACAACTTCGCCCACGATCCCTACGCGAAGAACGCCATGATCGACACGGCGGAGAACGTCGCGGCGCGTCTCAACGTGAGCGCCGCCGAGCAGGCCGAGGTCACGCTGGCCCGCTACGCCCAGTACCAGGCGGCGCTTGCCGGCGAGCGCGCCTTCCAGCGCCGCTACATGGTCGAGGCGCCGCTCTCCGACGCCGGCTTCCGCAAGCAGACCGGCGTGCTGGCGGCCGACGAGGGCATCTTTCCGACCACCGCGGAAGGGCTGGCCAGGCTGAAGCCGGTCAAGCCGAACGGCACGGTGAGCTTCGGCACCCAGACCCACCCGGCCGACGGTAACGCCGGCGTGATCGTCACGACGCGCGAGCGGGCGCGCGAGCTGTCGACCGACCAGGGGATCGAGGTCGAGCTGCTCGGCTTCGGCCAGGCGCGGGTCGAGAAGGGCTTCATGCCGATGGCGCCGGCGCCGGCCGCGCAGGCGGCGCTCCGGCAGGCCGGCCTGACGATCCGCGACGTGGATGCCGTGAAGACGCACAACCCTTTCGCCGTGAACGACATCGCCTTCGCCCGCGAGACCGGCTATCCCCTGGAGAAAATGAACAACTACGGCTGCTCGCTGATCTGGGGCCATCCGCAGGGCCCCACCGGCTTGCGCTCGGCGATCGAACTGATCGAGGAACTGGCGTTGCGCGGCGGTGGGACTGGCCTCTTCACCGGCTGCGCGGCGGGCGATTCGGGCATGGCGGTGGTGCTGAAAGTGGGCGGAGGATAGATCCGGCCGAAATTGAGCCGAATTGTTGCAAGTCCAACAAAATCCGCGTAGCTTTCCACCGGGGAAAAAAGGAGCGCCGTGCTGAAGAACACCCTGGCCATCCGCATCGAGTGGGGAGACTGCGATCCGGCGGCCATAACTTTCTACCCGAATTATTTCCGCTGGTTCGACCAGGGCACCTGGCGGCTGTTCGAGACGGCCGGCTTCTATCCGGGCGACCTGATCCGCGAGCGCGGCGTGTATATCCCGCTGGTGGATGCGGGCGCGCAGTTCCGGCGTCCCGGCCACATGGGCGACGACCTGCTCCAGGAAAGCTGGGTCGCCGAATGGCGGGAAAAGACGTTTCTGGTGAAGCACGTGGTGCGCTGCGGCGAGGAAGTGCTGCTGGAAGGCTCCGAGCTGCGCGCCTGGGTGGTGAAGCACCCGGACGACCCGCGCCGCTTTCAGCCGCAGCCGATACCGCCGGAAGTGCGTGCGGCATTGGGTGAATAAGAAGAAACGCGGACAAGGAGGAGAAATAGTGCAGGAACCGTCCACAAGCACGGGCCCCGGCAGCGGTTTCGGTCCCTACGGGCGTATGCTCCTGGCCGTGTCGAAATGGACGGCGATCGCCGGCAACGGCTGCAAGCGGCCTTCTCATTTGCCATAGGAAATTGAATCTGCTAGAAAGCCAATCATTAGTAAGTAAACAAAGAGCGCGCGCAGCGCCCATCAGCCACGCAAAGCCTAGAGGAGACCTACATGAAACACAGCCTGAGAACCATGCTTGCGGCCGCCTGCCTTGCCGGTGCCGCACAACTGGCGCACGCCGCCGACTTCACCCTGCGCTTCCACCAGTTCCTGCCGCCGCAGGCGACGATTCCATCTAAAGCGATCGTGCCCTGGGCGCAGAAGGTCGAGAAGGAGAGCGGCGGCCGCATCAAGGTGCAGCATTTCCCGAGCATGCAGCTCGGCGGCAAGCCGCCCGAGCTGTTCGACCAGGCCAAGGACGGCGTCGCCGACATCGTGTGGACCGTGCTCGGCTACACGCCGGGCCGCTTCCCGAAGTCGGAGGTGTTCGAGCTGCCGTTCTCCAGCGGCCTGGCCGAGCCGGCCTCGCGCGCCTTCCAGGAGTACGTCGAGAAGTTCGCCATGGACGAGTTCAAGGACGTCAAGGTCATCGCCGTCCATGTGCACGGCCCCGGCCTGATCCACAGCAAGGACCCGATCACCAAGCTGGAAGACATCAAGGGCGTGAAGGTGCGCGGGGGCTCGCGCGTCGTCAACATCATGCTCGAGCAGCTCGGCGCCACCCCCGTCGGCATGCCGGTGCCGGCCGTCGGCGAGTCGCTTTCCAAGGGCGTCATCAGCGCGACCACCATCCCGTGGGAAGTGACGCCGGCGCTGAAGGTGCAGCAGATCGTCAAGAACCACACCGGCTTCGTCGGCGACCAGGGCCTGTATACCCAGACCTTCGTCGTGGCGATGAACAAGGGTGCCTACGACAAGCTGCCGGCCGACCTGAAGAAGGTCATCGACGCCAACAGCGGCGCCGAGACGGCGGCGCTGTTCGGCCGCGCCATGGACGAGGGCGACAAGGTCGGCCTCGACCTGGCGAAGAAAGCGGGCAACAGGATCTACATGCTCGATGCCGCCGAGACCCAGACCTGGCGCCGCACCGCCTCCGCCGTGCGCGACATCTGGTTCAGGGAGGTCGGCGGCAAGGGCATCGACGGCAAGAAGTTGGCGAGCGAAGCAGCCGCCCTGATCGCCAAGCACAACAAGAAATAAGGACGACACCCGGCCTTGCGCCCAGCCCCGGCCGTGGGCCGGGCGGGCCGGAGCCGCAAACATGAGCAACTTCATCTACGGCACCAGCCGCTTCCTGGCCTGGTTCGGCGCCCTCGTGTTGACCCTGCTGGCCGTCATGAGCGTCTTCAGCATCGCCGGCCGGGCCTTCAGCTTCGCCGGTTTCGGTCCCGTTCCCGGGGATTTCGAACTGGTCGAGGCCGGCACGGCGCTCGCCGTCTTCTGCTTCCTGCCCTGGTGCCACCTGAAGCGCGCCCACGCCGACGTGGCCATGCTCTGGCACGCCTATCCGCCGGCGATGCGGCGGCTCATTCTCGTCCTCGTCGAGGCGCTGATGCTCGCCGTCTGGTGCCTGCTGGTCTGGCGCATGGGCGTGGCCATGCTCGAATACCGCGCCAACGGCGAGGTCAGCTTCATCCTGCAGATGCCGGTCTGGTGGGGCTATGCCGCGTCCTTTGTGCCGGGCGCGCTCGGCTGCCTGGTGTATGCCTGGCGCCTGATCGAGACGATCGGCCTGGTCAAACCGCGCGAAGGCTTCACGGCGGCGGAGGGCGCGCACTGATGGATGCGCTGTCCCTCGCCGCCTGGTCCTTCCCGGCCTTGCTGCTGCTGATTATTCTGCGCGTGCCGATCGGCCTGTCGATGCTCACCCTCGGCCTGGTCGGCTCGTGGCTGGTCTACGGCAGCGTCGCGCCGCTGCTCAACCAGATGAAGACGCTGGCCTACGGCACCTTCTCCAGCCACTCGCTTTCCATCGTGCCGCTGTTCCTGCTGATGGGCCAGTTCGCCTCGCTCGGCGGCATGTCGCAGGCCCTGTTCAAGGCCGGCGAAGCCCTCATCGGCCACCGCAAGGGCGGCGTCGGCATGGCGGCCATCGGCGCCTGCGCCGGCTTCGGCTCCATCTGCGGTTCCTCGCTCGCCACCGCGGCGACCATGGGGCAGGTGGCGCTGCCGGAGCTGCGCAAGGTCGGCTACGACGGCGGCCTGGCCAGCGGCCTGCTCGCCGCCGGCGGCACGCTCGGCATCCTCATCCCGCCCTCGATCGTGCTGGTTATCTACGCCATCCTCGCCGAGCAGAACATCGCCAAGCTGTTCGCCGCCGCCTTCGTGCCCGGCATCCTGGCAGCGCTCGGCTACATGCTGGTGATCGGCATCGTCGTGCGACTGTATCCGCAGTGGGGCGGCCGGCAGATCGCGCCGCTGCCCTGGTCCGAGCGCATTCGCGCCCAGCGCGACGTCTGGCCGGTGGTGGTGATCTTCGTCACTGTCATTGGCGGCATCTACACCGGCATTTTCACGCCGACGGAGGGGGCGGCGGTGGGCGCGGTCGCCACCGGCCTGCTGGCCTGGTGGAAGGGGGGGCTGAACCGGGAAAAACTGCTGCGTGCCTTCGAGGCCACCGCGAGCGGCACCGGCATGGTGTTCATGATCGTGCTCGGCGCGGCCGCCTACAATACCTTCCTCGCCCTGTCGCAACTGCCGCAGGAGCTGGCGACCTGGGTCGGCGGCCTCGGCCTCAGCCCCTACGCCGTGCTGTGGGCGATCATCGTCTTCTATCTGATCTTCGGCTGCGTGATGGACTCGCTGTCGATGATCCTGCTCACCATTCCGATCTTCTTCCCGATGGTGTCGGGGCTCGATTTCGGCCTGCCGCCGGAGGAGATGGCGATCTGGTTCGGCATCCTGGTGCTGATCGTCGTCGAGGTCGGCCTGATCACCCCCCCGGTGGGCATGAACCTCTTCGTCATCCAGTCGATGGCGCCGGACATCCCCATCCGCAGCACCTACCGCGGCGTGTTGCCCTTCGTCGCCAGCGATCTGCTGCGGGTCGGTCTTCTCGTGGCCTTCCCGTCGATCACGCTGTTCGTGTTGAGGCTCTGAAAACTGCCGACGGCCGTCATGCCCGGCCGACGCGCAGATGGAGGGGCCAGCGCAAAGTCTTCGTTACTTCGGGGCCTGGCCACAACGCCGTAAGTCGGCGGTCGAATTCGACGAGCGGGTCGATACCCACCGACTTCATATAGGCTTGCGTCGCCGACCAGGTGCCGAGGTAGCCGAGCAGGTCGTCGCGTGACCACTCGGTGCGGATCTCGAAGGCCGGTGCCGCCACCTCCTCGAAGGGGAAGGGCAGCGAGCGATAGCGGTCGTCGACCATCCTGCGTTCCGGCGGCCAGTAGGGGCCGACCACGTTCCGGTAGAAATCCTGTAGTAGTTCGTCGATGCCCGCATCGACGTCGAGCAGGGTATAGGTCCAGGCGGCGATAACGCCGCCCGGCTTCAGCACGCGTCTCGCTTCGGCGTAGAACCGGTCCAGGTCGAACCAGTGGATGGCCTGGGCCACAGTGATGAGGTCGACACTCGCCGTGTCGAGGAGACTGACTTCTGCCGTGGCCACGCGATACTCGACGCGCGGATGCGGCTCGGCATGTTCGAGCTGCTTGCGGCTCGGGTCGGTGGCGATGACGCGCCCGAAATGCGCGGCCAGCCCGACCGCGGCCTGGCCGCTGCCGGTGCCGCAGTCCCAGGCGGTCCCCGTCGATGGCGCGACCTGCGCCAGCCAGGCGAACAAGGCCGCCGGATAGTTCGGCCGGTAGCGCGCATAGTCCGGGGCCTGCCGCGAGAAGTGATCCTTGAACGCTCCGCTCATCAGGACAGGGTGAAGAAGAAGGCGGCGCCCTGGCCGATCTCGCCTTCGGCCCAGACGAGGCCGCCGTGGCGCTGCACGATGCGCTGCACCGTGGCGAGGCCGATGCCGGTTCCGGCGAAATCGTTGACGCCGTGCAGGCGCTGGAAGGCGCCGAAGAGCTTGTCGGCGTACTTCATGTCGAAGCCCGCTCCGTCGTCGCGGACGAAATAGGCGAAGCTGTTTCCCGTCTGCTGCCGTCCGACCGCGATGTGGGCCGACTCCTTGCGGGCGGTGAACTTCCAGGCATTCGCCAGCAGGTTGTGCAGGACGACGCGAAGCAGGCGTTCGTCGCCGCGCGCCTTGAGGCCGGGCTCGATGTCGAAGGCGACGCGTCGACCGGGCTCGGTGGCCTGCAGCTCCCTGGCGATGGATTCGGCCAGGCGCGACAGGTCGACTTCGGAGAGGTGGATCGGTTCGCGCGTCAGTTGTGCCAGGTCGATCATGCCGTCGATGAGTTCGCTCATGCGCAACGTGGCGGCGCAAATGCGGCGCAGGTATTCCCGGCCGTGCTCGTCGAGGCGGTCGCCGTAATCCTGCAGCAGCAGGCGGGAGAAACCGTTGATGCCGCGCAGCGGCGAGCGCAGGTCGTGCGAGACGGAATAGCTGAAGCTCTCCAGTTCCTTGATCGAGGCCTGCAACTCGGCCGTGCGCTGGCTGACATGGTCCTCCAGTTCGACGTTCATCTTGCGCAGCATGCCTTCGGCGTGGCGGCGGCGCTGGCTGTTGCGGTAGGCCTCGATCAGCACGGCGCAGGTGGTGCTGAAGGGCTGCAGGCGTTCGACGAGCTCGTCGTAGTAGCCACCCGGCCGGTTGGCGACGGCGATCATGCCGACCAGCTTGTCGGCCCGGTACAGCGGCAGGCCCATGAAGGCCTTGAGCTCGGGATGCCCGCGCGGGATGCCGCTGCGGCGCGGATCGTGTGCCGGATCTTTGGAGATCACCGGCTGGCCCGTCGTGAGGACGCGACCGAACAAAGTGTTGGGGTTGCGGAACTCGAAGCCGCCCCTGACCACGCTCTGGTACAGGGCGCGCGAGTCATCGTCCCAGGCCATGTCGGTGATGGCATAGATCCTGACGAAGGGCGCGTCGTTCTCGTCGCGCAGCACTTCGCCAATGAACCCGTACTCGCTGTCGGTGATGTCGAGCAGGTGCGTGAGCAGGCGGTCGAAGGTCGGATGCGGTTCGGCCTCGGTGATGAAGTCTGCCTGCGCCTCGCTCACGGCATGCAGCATGCGGTTCTGTTCGAGGAACAGCTGCTCGATGCGCTTTCTATCGCTGATGTCACGCGTGATCGAGAGCATGCAGGGCTCGCCTTCGAGCTCGATCAGGCTGGCGGAAAACAGGCTGTCGAAGAGCTGCCCCGACTTGTGGCGGAAGCGGACCTCCAGGTTCACCAGCTCGCCCTGCTTGGGCATGAGCGCGACGACGTGCTCGCGCTGGCGCGCATCCGGCCAGACGCCGAGTTGCCCCGCCGTTTCACCGATGGCTTCCTTCGGCGCGAAGCCGAACACCTTTTCGAAGGCCGGGTTGACGTCGATATAGCGGCCGTCGGCCAGGGAGCTGATAGCGATCGCATCGGGGCTGGCATTGAATACGCGGGAGAGCTTCTCCTCGGAGATGCGCAGCGCCGCCTCGGTCTGGCGCTGCTCCCGGTTGATCTGCTCGAGCAGCGCGTTGTGCGCCCAGGCCAGCTCCGCTTCGTGCGACTCGAGCTCGGCGATGCGCGTTTTCAGCGCCTCGACCTCTGAGGCAATTTCCGGGGGAAGGGGCGGTGTGTGTTTCATGGCGGACGGGTATATGCGGGATTCTCCACCCATTTACGGCTGCTCTCAAGCCGGTCTGAAGGTCCCGCCGGGAGAAAAAAGGCGGCCACCAGGCCGCCTTTTGTCGCGTGCTGACGACTACTTCGGCCGTTTGTCGACGATGCGCTTGGCCTTGCCGATGGAACGCTCGATGCCGCCCTGGGCGACGATGCGCACCGTGGTGCTGACGCCGATGTAGGACTTGACGTGGTGCTGCAGCTCCTTCGCCGAGGCCTCCTGCTCGGCGGCCGGCGCCTGGGCGAACTCCGGTTTCATCTCCACCAGCACGTCGAGCTCGTCCATGTGGCCGGGGCGGCTGACTTCCAGCACGTAGTGCGGCGCCAGTTTCGGCATCTTGAGGATGAGCTCCTCGATCTGCGAGGGGAAGACGTTCACGCCGCGGATGATGAGCATGTCGTCCGAGCGGCCGGTGATCTTGTCCATGCGGCGGAAGCTGCGCGCGGTGGGCGCGAGCAGGCGGGTGAGGTCGCGCGTGCGGTAACGGATGATGGGCAGCGCTTCCTTGGCGAGCGATGTGAACACCAGCTCGCCCGAGCTGCCGTCCGGCAGCACTTCGCCCGTGGCCGGGTCGATGATCTCCGGATAGAAGAAATCCTCCCAGATGACCAGGCCGTCCTTGGTCTCGATGCACTCGTTGGCCACGCCCGGCCCCATGACTTCCGACAGGCCGTAGATGTCCACGGCATCGATGCCGAGGCGTTTCTCGATCTCGGCGCGCATCTGGTTGGTCCACGGCTCGGCGCCGAAGATGCCGACCTTGAGCGAGCTCTGCGCCGGGTCGAGGCCCTGGCGCTCGAACTCGTCGGCGATGGCCAGGCTGTAGGAGGGCGTCACCATGATGATGTCAGGCTTGAAGTCGGCGATGAGCTGCACCTGCTTCTCGGTCTGGCCGCCGGACATCGGGATCACCGTGCAGCCGAGGCGTTCGGCGCCGTAGTGGGCGCCGAGGCCGCCGGTGAACAGGCCGTAGCCGTAGGCGACGTGCACGATGTCGCCCGGGCGCCCGCCCGAGGCGCGGATGGAGCGCGCCATCAGGTCGGCCCAGTCGTCGATGTCCTTCTTCGTGTAGCCGACCACGGTCGGCTTGCCGGTGGTGCCGCTCGAGGCGTGGATGCGCACCACCTGCTCGCGCGGCACGGCGAACATGTTGAAGGGGTAGTTGTCGCGCAGGTCCTGCTTGGTGGTGAAGGGAAACTTCGCCAGGTCGGAGAGCTGCTTGAGGTCCTCCGGCTTCACGCCGGCGGCGTCGAACTTCCTGCGGTAGTGCGGCACGTTGTCGTAGGCGTGCTTGAGCGACCACTTCAGGCGCGTGAGCTGCAGCGCGGCGACTTCGTCGCGACTCGCCTTCTCGATGGGCTCGAGCTCGCCCGGTTTCGGCATTTTCGATGTCATGGTGGTTTCCTCCTTTGATGCTCTCCCGTACTTTTTTCAGATCCGCTCGATGACGAGCGCGATGCCCTGGCCGACGCCGATGCACATGGTGCACAGGGCGTAGCGCCCGCCCGTCCGCTGCAACTGGTACATGGCCGTCGTCACCAGGCGCGCCCCGCTCATGCCGAGCGGGTGGCCCAGGGCGATGGCGCCGCCGTTCGGGTTCACCTGCGGCGCGTCGTCGGACAGGCCGAGCTCGCGCGTCACGGCGAGCGCCTGCGCGGCGAAGGCCTCGTTCAGTTCGATGACGTCCATCTGCGCCAGCTTCAGCCCCAGGCGCTCGAGCAGTTTGCGCGTCGCAGGCGCCGGGCCGATGCCCATGATGCGCGGCGGCACGCCGGCGGTGGCCATGCCGAGGATGCGCGCGCGCGGTGTGAGGTTGTGCTGTTTCGCGGCGGCTTCCGAGGCAAGCAGCAGGGCGCAGGCGCCGTCGTTTACGCCCGAGGCGTTGCCGGCCGTCACCGTGCCGTCCTCGCGGACGATGGGTTTCAGCTTCGCCAGGCTCTCCAGGCTGGTGTCGCCGCGCGGGTGCTCATCCAGGGCGACGATCTTCGGCTCGCCATTCTTCTGCGCGATCTTGACCGGCACGATCTCGTCGTCGAAGCGGCCGGCGGCCTGCGCCGCCACGGCGCGCTGCTGGCTGCGCAGGGCGAAGGCGTCCTGGTCGCCGCGGGCGATCCTCAGCTCCATGGCGAGATTCTCCGCCGTGTCCGGCATGGCATCGGTGCCGTAGAGCTTCTTCATGAGCGGGTTCACGAAGCGCCAGCCGATGGTGGTGTCGTAGATGTTGGCAGTGCGCGAGAAGGCGGCGTCGGCCTTGCCCATGACGAAGGGCGCGCGCGTCATGCTCTCGACGCCGCCGGCGATCATCAGGCTCGCGTCGCCGGCGCGGATGGCGTGCGCGGCCGAGCCGACGGCGTCCATGCCGGAGCCGCACAGCCGGTTGACCGTGCTGCCCGGCACGGCGAGCGGCAGGCCGGAAAGGAGCAGGGCCATGCGCGCGACGTTGCGGTTGTCCTCGCCGGCCTGGTTGGCGCAGCCGAAGAGGACGTCGTCGACGGCGCTCCAGTCGAGAGTCGGGTGGTGCTGCATGAGCGCCTTGAGCGGCAGGGCGGCGAGGTCGTCGGCGCGCAGCGAGGCGAGCACGCCGCCGTAGCGGCCGATGGGCGTGCGCACGGCGTCGCAGATGAAGGCTTCGTTCAATTCATTCTCCCTGGGTCTTGACGGTCTCGCCCTGGATGCGGTGCGACTTGCCGCGGAACACGGCGATGCGCTTGCCGTCCTGGTTGGCGATGTCGATGTCGTAGATGCCGCTGCGGCCGGCGAGCGCCCGCTCCTCCGCCACGGCGGTGAGCACGTCGCCGACATGGGCCGGGGCGAGGAACTCGATCGTGCAGCCGGAGGCGACGGCATTGTGGTTGTGGCTGTTGCAGGAATAGGCGAAGGCCGAGTCGGCGAGGGTGAAGATGAAGCCGCCGTGGCACATGCCGTGGCCGTTTACCATCTCCTCGCCCACGCGCAGGCGCATGCGCGCGTAGCCGGGACGGATCTCTTCCAGGGCGATGCCGAGATACTGCGAGGTGCGGTCCCTGCGGTACATCTCGCGGCCGACGGCTTCGGCGAGGTCCTGCGCTTTGCGGGTCGGGCTCATGGCTGGGGCTACTTTCCCTTGAACGACGGCGAGCGCTTCTCCATGAAGGCCGTCACGCCTTCGCGATAGTCCGCGCTGCAGCCGAGCTCGCGCTGGTTGTCGCGCTCGAGGTCGAGCTGTTGCGCCAGCGTGTTGTGGGGCGAAGCATGCATCTCGCGCTTGATGGCGGCGTAGGCGAGGGGCGGGCCTTCCGAAAATCGCTTCGCCAGCTTTTCGGCTTGCGGCATCAGTTCGTCGTCTGCCACGCATTTCCAGATCAGTCCCCATTGCTCGGCCTGCTCGGCGCTCAGCGTGTCGGCCGTCAGCACCAGGCCCATGGCACGCGCCGTGCCGAGCAGCCTGGGCAGAAAATAACTCCCGCCGCAGTCCGGCCCCAGCCCCAGCTTGCTGAAAGCCTGGATGAAGACGGCGGAGCGTGCCGCCAGCACGATATCGCAGGCCAGCGCCAGGCTGGCTCCGGCGCCCGCCGCGGCGCCGTTTACGGCTGCGATGAGCGGCATCGGCAGGGTTCGCAAGGCCAGCACCAACGGCTTGTAGAAGGCCTCGATGGACTGGCCGAGATCGGACGGCGGCACCCCCTCCGGCACGATGCGTTCGGCGAGATCCTGTCCCGTGCAGAAGGCGCGGCCGGCGCCGGTGAGAAGGACCGCACGGGCGCCGCCACCGCCGGCAGCGGCGATGGCGCGCAGGAGCTCGCCGCGCATGGCGGCGTCGATGCTGTTCAGGCGATCGGGGCGATTCAGCGTGATGCAGACAATCGGCCCACGTTGCTCATACAGTACGGCAGTCACTCGATGATCCCGAATGCGATACGTTTATTTCACTGTTTGCGGATAGGTTGGTATCGTTTTACATCTTGGTGGTCATGCTACATAATTCAGCACAAGGAGACAACCTGCAACATTTTGCCTGAGGGGGTGGCGCATGGTAAAAGTTTATTCCATCGAGGGTGTCACGCCCGTCGTGCATCCGTCCTCCTATGTACACCCGTCGGCAGTCATTATCGGGGACGTGATGGTCGGGCCGGACTGCTATATCGGTCCGAATGCCTGCCTGCGCGGCGATTTTGGACGTATTCTCATCGAACGCGGCGTAAACGTGCAGGACTGCTGCATCGTTCATGGTTTTCCCGAACGCGATACGGTTGTCGAGGAGAACGGTCATATCGGACATGGCGCCGTGCTGCATTGCTGTCGTATCGGCCGCAACGCCCTTGTCGGCATGAACGCGGTGGTGATGGACAAGGCGGAAGTGGGCGAATCGGCGATTGTGGCAGCCATGGCCTTCGTCAAGGCGGGGACCGTGGTGCCGCCGCGCACTCTGGCAGCGGGCATTCCGGCAAAGGCGATCAGGGCGCTGACCGAACAGGAAATCGCCTGGAAGAGCGAAGGCACGGCACTCTATCGGGACCTGGCGAAGCGGTCCCTCGCCACCATGATCGAAACCGCAGCGCTCACGGAGGTGGAAGCGGATCGCAAGCGCATCGTCCTGCCCCAGATCAAGCCCTTGATCGAGGCCAAGGCCGAGTGGGCCGAAGCCGCGGGCGATCTGCCCGAACAATAGCCCGGCAATCGTCGTCCGGACGCCTGTTTTCCCTCTGGGGAAGGGTCATAATGTGTTATTATGACCTGCTACATGAAACCTATGGAGTTTCATCGAAAGGCGCAACGCCTTCAGGCGCAAATCCGCCTTTCCGGCAGGCCATCTTCGGCATCGAAACCAGCAAGGAAAAAGCATGAAAATCCATGAATACCAGGGCAAGGAGATCCTGAGGCAGTTCGGGGTCGCCACGCCGCGCGGCAAGGCCTGCTTTTCCGTCGACGAGGCGGTCATGGCGGCCGAAGAACTCGGCGGCAAGGTGTGGGTCGTCAAGGCGCAGATTCACGCCGGCGGTCGCGGCAAGGGCGGCGGCGTCAAGGTGGCGAAGTCGATGGACGAAGTCCGCCAGTACGCCGGCCAGATCCTCGGCATGCAGCTGAAGACGCACCAGACCGGGCCGGAGGGGCAGAAGGTGCACCGCCTGCTGGTCGAGGAAGGCGCCGACATCAGGAAGGAACTCTACCTCGGCATGGTGGTGGACCGCGTCACGCAGAAGGTCTGCCTGATGGCCTCCAGCGAAGGCGGCATGGACATCGAGGAAGTCGCCGCGCATACCCCGGAAAAAATCCACAAGGTGTTCGTCGATCCCGCCGCCGGCCTGAAGGACGCCGAGGCCGACGACGTCGCCCGCAAGATCGGCGTGCCGGACGCTTCCGTGGCGCAGGCGCGCAGCGTGCTGCAGGGCCTCTACAAGGCCTTCTGGGAGACCGACGCCAGCCTGGCCGAGATCAACCCGCTGATCCTCACCGGCGACGGCAAGGTGATCGCGCTGGACGCCAAGATGAACTTCGATTCGAACGCCCTCTTCCGCCACGAGGACATCGTCGCCATGCGCGACCTCGACGAGGAGGATCCGGCCGAGATCGAGGCGTCCAAGTTCGACCTGTCCTACATCTCGCTCGACGGCAACATCGGCTGCCTGGTGAACGGCGCCGGCCTCGCCATGGCGACCATGGACACCATCAAGCTGTTCGGCGCCGAGCCGGCCAACTTCCTCGACGTCGGCGGCGGGGCCACCACCGAGAAGGTCACCGAGGCCTTCAAGCTGATGCTGGCCAACCCGAAGGTGAAAGGCATCCTGGTCAACATCTTCGGCGGCATCATGAAGTGCGACACCATCGCCACCGGCGTGGTGGCGGCGGCGCGCGAGGTGCATCTCTCCGTGCCGCTGGTGGTGCGCATGCGCGGCACCAACGAGGACATCGGCAAGCAGATCCTCAAGGATTCCGGCCTGCCCATCATTTCCGCCAGCGACATGGCCGATGCGGCGCAGAAGATCGTCGCCGCGGTTTCCGGCAAGTAAGGAAGAGGAAGGAATACAGCATGAGCATCCTGATCAACAAGGATACCCGCGTCGTCACGCAGGGCATCACCGGCAAGACCGGCCAGTTCCACACCAAGATGAGCAAGGAGTACGCCAACGGCGCGAACTGCTACGTCGCCGGCGTGAACCCGAAGAAGGCCGGCGAATCCTACGAGGGCATTCCCATCTTCGCCTCGGTGAAGGAGGCGAAGAAACAGACGGGCGTCAATACTTCCGTCATCTACGTGCCGCCCCCCTTCGCCGCCACGGCGATCTGGGAAGCGGTCGAGGCCGAACTCGACCTGGTCATCTGCATCACCGAGGGCATCCCGGTGCGCGACATGGTCGAGGTGAAGGACAAGATGCGCAAGGCCGGCTCGAAGACCGTCCTGTGCGGCCCGAACTGCCCCGGCATCATCACGCCGGAAGAGATCAAGATCGGCATCATGCCCGGCCACATCCACATGAAGGGCCGCATCGGCGTGGTGTCGCGCTCCGGCACCCTGACCTACGAGGCGGTGGGCCAGCTCTCCGACCTCAAGCTCGGCCAGTCGACGGCCGTGGGCATCGGCGGCGACCCGGTGAACGGCCTCAAGCACAAGGACGTGCTGGAACTGTTCATGAACGACCCCGACACCGATGCCGTCATCATGATCGGCGAGATCGGCGGCTCCGACGAGGAAGCCGCGGCCGAGTGGTACGCCAGGGAGTGCAAGAACAAGAAGCCGGTGGTCGGCTTCATCGCCGGGGTCACGGCGCCACCCGGCAAGCGCATGGGCCACGCCGGTGCCATCATCTCGGGCGGCAAGGGTACGGCGCAGGAGAAACTGGCGGTGATGGAAGCCTGCGGCATCCGGACGACCAAAAACCCGGCCGAGATGGGCAAGCTGCTCAAATCCGTTCTCTAGGCCAAGGGATTCGGCTTTCGGCCAGGCAGCGCTGCCTTATCGGGCGGCGTTTCCGTTTCGGGGCCATGCGTGTCGAGGGCCAGAAATATTTGACTATCTTCATGTTTGCCTGTAAGAACTAAAATTAAACTGCTGTTTCTACGCAAGTTGAGCCGATCATTTTGTTTTGTTGCAGCTTGGCGGGCGTTCGATTGAATCGGTGCTGGACGGTCAGGCGATGGCGGCCGGCTCATGACGCTTCTCCAATAAATAGAACATTCGCGGGAGAGGGCAGCACAGCGTGTCCAAAACGTTCTGGAAAACCGACTGGTTCATTGGCGTCGTCGTGAGCCTCGTGATGCTCTTCGCGGGCGGCAGCGATCTGCTGCAGAGCCTGGAGCGCAAGGCCTACGATCTCGGCGTCGGCGCGGTTTCGCGTACGCCCCGCGACAAGATCGCGGTCATCGCCATCGACAAGCAGAGCATCGACAACATCGGCCGCTGGCCCTGGTCGCGCGAGGTACACGCCAGGATGATCGACGGCTTGACCGCCGCCAAGGCCAAGGTGATCGCGTCCACGGTGTTTTTCTCCGAGCCCCAGATCGATCCCGGGCTCGCCTACATCAACAAGCTGATCGAGCTCTATGGCGAGGCCGGCGGCACGTCGTTGGCCGGCGCACCCGAAATCCTGGCGGCGCAGCCTCCCCCGCTTGGACAATTCGCGCCCGTGCTGGCGGAGGCGGAGCTGAGGCTCAATTCCGACCGGCGCATGGGTGAATCCGTCGACAAGGCGGGCAATGTCGTGCTGCCCATGCTCTTCCGTCTCGGCGAGCCGCGCGGCCGGCCGGACAATCCCTTGCCGGAATACATCCGCAAGAACGGCATCACCCAGATCGAGAAAGGTGAGGACGTGCCGCTGCTGACTTCCGACGTGGAAGCGTCGGTGGTGGAGTCTCTCGGGCAGGGTGCGGCCGCCATAGGCCACCTCAATGTAAACCCCGATGTCGACGGCGGCATTCGCACCGAGCCGCTGGTGCTGGCCCACTTCAACGAAATCTATCCGGCGTTCTCGCTCATGGTGGCCGCCCGCAGCCTCAACTTGGGCGTGGCCGACATCAAGGTCAAGCTCGGCGAAGCCGTGAGGCTGGGCAGCCTGAAGATCGGCACCGATCCGGTCATGCAGATGAACACGTTCTTCTACAAGGACAAGGACGGCAAGCCGGCCTTTCAGGCCGATTCGTTCTTCGACGTGACGAGCGGCAAGATCCCGCTCGACAAGTATCGAGACAAGATCGTCCTGATCGGTCCGACGGCGGCCGGCATCGGCAGCATCTTCGTCACGCCGGTGTCGCCGGCCATGCCGGCGGTGCTGATGCAGGCGCATACCGTGTCGAGCATCCTGCAGGAGCATTTCTTCGTCGTGCCGACCTGGGGCTGGATGATCGAGCGGCTGACCTTCCTGCTGGTGGCCGCCTACCTCATCGCGCTGCTGCCGCGCCTGAAGGCGGGCATGGGTGCCGGGGTGACAGTGGGCCTGCTGGTGCTGCTGGTGGCCGCGCATTTCGTGCTCATGACGACCCAGCTGATGTGGCTGCAACTGATGGTGCCGGCGACACTGCTGCTGGTGGGCCACGCCCTGCTGACGACCAAGCGCTTCCTCGTCACCGAGCGGGGCAAGGAGAAGTCGGAGGCCGAGTCGGCCGAATCGAACCGCATGCTCGGCCTCGCTTTCCAGGGTCAGGGCCAGCTCGACATCGCCTTCGACAAGTTCCGCAAGTGCCCGATGGACGCGGCGCTGATGGAGAACCTCTACAACCTGGCGCTGGACTTCGAGCGCAAGCGCCAGTTCAACAAGGCCGAGTCGGTGTTTCGCTACATGGCCGACTTCAACCCGAAATTCCGCGACCTGGAAACCCGCCTGAACCGCGCCAAGGCCATGTCCGAAACGGTGATGCTGGGCGGCGGAAGATCGACAGCGCATGGCACCATGATCATCGAGGGCGGCCAGGTGGAAAAGCCCATGCTCGGCCGCTACCAGGTCGAGAAGGAACTCGGCAAGGGCGCCATGGGCGTGGTTTACCTCGGCCGCGACCCGAAGATCAACCGCGTTGTCGCCATCAAGACCATGGCGCTGTCGCAGGAGTTCGAGGAGGACGAGCTGAAGGACGTCAAGGAGCGCTTCTTCCGCGAGGCGGAGACGGCCGGGCGCCTCAACCACCCGAACATCGTGACCATCTTCGACGCCGGCGAGGAGCACGACCTGGCCTACATCGCCATGGAGTTCCTCAAGGGCAAGGATCTCGTGCCCTACACCAAGGTCGGCAACCTGATGCCACTGCCGAAGGCGATGGACGTCGTCGCGCGCGTGGCCGACGCGCTGTCCTATGCGCACCAGAACAACGTCGTGCATCGCGACATCAAGCCGGCCAACATCATGTACGAGCCGGAATCCGATGCGGTGAAGGTGACCGACTTCGGCATCGCCCGCATCACGGATTCCTCGAAGACCAAGACCGGCATGGTGCTGGGCACGCCCAGCTACATGTCCCCCGAGCAGCTGGCCGGCAAGAAGATCGACGGCCGTTCCGACCTTTTCTCGCTCGGCGTGACCCTGTTCCAGATGGCCTGCGGCAAACTGCCCTTCGAGGGCGATTCGATGGCCCAACTGATGTTCAAGATCGCCAACGAGCAGCACCCGTCCATCCGCGAGTTCAACCCGCAGGTGCCGGAGTGCCTCGCCGCGATCATCGACAAGGCGATGGCCAAGGACAACGCCCAGCGCTACCAGACCGGCGCCGAGATGGCGGCGGATCTGCGTGCCTGCATGGGCATGAGTACGGGCGGGGCGGCCGCCGCGCCCCAGGTTGACTTCAATCTTTGAGAGGGACAATGGATCTCAGCCAGGCCCTGCAGATGGTGAGCCGTTCGGACGCGGGCATGGTGCGCTCGCACAACGAGGACGCCGTCTTCACCCATGCCGCCATGGGGCTCGTCATCCTTGCCGATGGCATGGGCGGCTACAATGCGGGGGAAGTGGCGAGCGGCATGGCGACCACGCTGCTCGGCAGCGAATTGGAGAAGGCCTTCCAGAAGACCGCGCCGCACCAGATCGATGCCGCCGGCAAGCTGCACTCCCACACCGTGCTGGAAGCCGAGATCGCCCGGGCCAACACGGCCATTTACCAAGCCGCCCAGAGCCAGCCCCAGTATGCGGGCATGGGCACGACGTTGGTGATGGCGCTGTTCTACGACAACATGATGACGGTGGCCCACATCGGCGACTCCCGTCTGTATCGCCTGCGCGGCGAGGAGTTCCAGGCCATCACGCGCGACCATTCGCTGTTGCAGGAGCAGATCGACAGCGGCATGATTACGGCGGAAGAGGCGCGCCATTCGCAGAACAAGAATCTCGTCACCCGGGCTCTGGGTGTCGATCCGACGGTCGAAGCGGAAATCCGCGATTACGATACGATGCCCGGGGACGTGTACCTGCTTTGCTCGGACGGGCTCAACGACATGGTCGAGGACGAGGAGATCGCCCTCACGCTCCAGGCGCTCTCCGCCAACCTCGACCTGGCGGCCACGCAACTGATACAGACCGCGAACGACAGCGGCGGGCGGGACAATGTGTCTGTAGTGCTCGTGCGCATTGCGCGCGAATATCCGGCGGCGCGCAGCTGGTGGGCGCGGCTGCTGCAATGGTTCAAGTGAATTGACGGGAAGGACGCAACATGTCTGCTAAGTTGATCCTCAGCATGGACGGTCTGGTGCTCAAGGAGATTCCGCTCACCAAGGAGCGGACCAGCATCGGCCGCAAGCCGCACAACGACATCCAGATCGACAATCTCGCCATCAGCGGCGAGCACTCGGTGATCGTGACGATCCTGAACGATTCGTTCCTCGAGGACCTGAACAGCACCAACGGCACGTACGTCAACGGCCAGCCGATCAAGAAGCACTTTCTGCAGAACAACGACGTCGTCGAACTGGGCAAGTACAAGCTCAAGTACCTTAACGAGACGCCGACCCAGACTACAGCGGCCGATTTCGAGAAGACCATGGTGCTGAGGCCCGATTTGATGAAAAAGACGGCAGAGCAGACTGCGGCCAAGGCGGTTTCGCCGAGCGACACGCAGGTCGGCATGAAGGCCCTCGACACCCAAGCCGGAATGGCCAAGCCGGCTGCCGCCGCGCCTGCGCCTGCCGCCGCGCCGCCGGTGATGGGTGCGATCCAGGTGTTGACCGGCGCCAACGCCGGCAAGGAACTGGATCTGACCAAGAACCTGACTACGCTGGGCAAGCCCGGCGTGCAGGTGGCAGTCATCACCCGCCGGCCGCACGGCTACTTCATCACCCACGTCGAGGGTGCCAATTTTCCGGTGGTCAATGGCGCCACGCTGGACGCGCATCCCCGCGAATTGAAGGATCACGACGTCATCGAACTGGTCGGCGTGAAGATGGAGTTCTTCATCAAGGCCTGACCGGAAGGTCGGGGTTTCCGGGGCGGCGCCCTTGCTCAGTGAAATATTTTCTGTCGCCCCGATGCGAAACTGCCTAGAATTTCCCCTCCAGGAGAGGGGATCGATTTGAGGCAGCACGCCGTCAGGTATGCGCTGGGGCTGATCGTCCTGCTCGCCCTTCTCGGGCATGCCGCCCGCTTCTACCAGCTCGGCTTCATCAACAGGCTCGACGCCATCATTTACGACACCAAGGTGCGGCTGACCATGCCGCAGAACGTCGACGACCGTGTCGTCATCCTCGATATCGACGAAAAGGCCCTGGGCGAACTCGGCCGCTGGCCGTGGGGCAGGGATCGCGTCTCCCTGCTCGTCAGGAAGCTGTTCGACCAGCATGGCATCGCCCTGCTCGGCTTCGACATCGTTTTTGCCGAGCCCGACGACAGTTCCGGCCTGAAGGTGCTCGACCACCTGTCCAGGAACGAGCTCAAGGACAGCACCCAATTCCAGTCTGCGCTGAAGGAGTTGCGGCTGCAACTCGACAACGACGGACGCTTTGCCGAGACGATCCGGGGGCGGCCGGTCATCCTCGGCTACTACCTGTCGGGGCACAGCGATGGCGTTTCCAGCGGCAGCCTGCCGCAGCCGGTGCTGCCGGAGGGCAGCTTTACCGGACGCAGCATCCCGTTCACCGTCTGGAACAACCATGGCGGCAACCTCGAGATGTTCCAGAAAGCCGCCCTGTCCGGCGGGCACTTCAACCCGCTGGTGGATTTCGATGGCATTTCGCGCCGCGTGCCCATGCTGGCGGAGTACAAGGGCCAGTACTACGAGGCGCTGTCGCTGGCCATGGTTCGCGCCGTGCTGGGCCAGCCCAAGGTGGCGCCCTGGTTTCCCGAGGAGCGCTGGTTTTCGAGCAAGGGCTACCAGGGTATGGAGGCCATCGACCTGCCGACGGCGCGCGGCACGCTGCGCATCCCCGTCGACGAGAACGTCGCCGCCCTGATTCCCTACCGCGGCTACCAGGGCAGCTTCCGCTACGTATCCATTGCCGACATCATGGCCGACCGGATCAAGCCGGGCGAGCTGAAGGGCAAGATCGGCCTCGTCGGCACCACCGCGCCCGGACTGCTCGACCTGCGCGCGACGCCGGTGGGCGAGGCCTACCCCGGGGTGGAAATCCACGCCAACCTGATCACCGGCATGCTCGACGGCACGATCAAGCTGAAGCCGACCTATGTGCTGGGCGCCGAGGTGCTGCTGCTGCTGTTTGCCGGGCTGGTGATGGTGCTGCTGCCGCTGCTCTCGCCCTTGCGCGCCACCGTGGCGACGCTGGTCGTGCTGCTGTTCGTTCTCACCGTCAACCTGTTCTTCTGGCACTACGGCAACCTGGTGCTGCCGCTCGGCTCCAGCCTGCTCATGGTGCTGGCGCTATTCGTGCTCAACATGTCCTACGGCTATTTCGTCGAATCCCGCGCCAAGCGGCAGTTCACCGAGCTGTTCGGCCAATACGTGCCGCCCGAGCTGGTCGAGGAGATGAGCCGCAATCCCGAGTCCTACAGCATGGACGGGCGCAAGGCCGAGTTGAGCGTGCTGTTTTCGGACATTCGCGGCTTTACCAGCATTTCCGAGGGGCTGACGCCGGACGAGCTGACGCGGCTGATGAACGAATACCTGTCCGCCATGACGGACGTCGTCCGCAAGAACCGCGGCACGCTCGACAAGTACATCGGCGACGCCATCATGGCCTTCTGGGGCGCTCCCGTGGAAGACGCCCAGCACGCGCGCCATGCCGTGATCACGGCCATGGCGATGCAGGCCGCCCTGCCGGCGCTGAACAAGGACTTCGCCGCCAAGGGCTGGCCCGAGATCAGGATAGGGGTCGGCATCAACACGGGCGAGATGACCGTCGGCGACATGGGCTCCGCCGTGCGCAAGGCCTATACTGTCATGGGCGACGCGGTCAACCTGGGCTCGCGCCTGGAGGGCATCACCAAGCAGTACGCGGTCGGCATCCTGGTGGGCGAAGGCACGCGCAAGTCGATCAAGGACATCGTCTTCCGCGAGGTGGACCGTGTCCAGGTGAAGGGCAAGGAGGAGCCGGTCGGCATCTATGAGCCCGTGGGGCTCGAGGGCGATGTCGGCAAGGCCGTGCATGAGGAACTCAAGCTGTGGAACCAGGCGCTGCGGCATTACCGCGCGCAGGAGTGGGACCAGGCCGAGGTGACGCTGTTGAACCTGACCCGCCTGGCGCCCGAGCGGGCGCTCTACGGCAAGTACATGGAGCGGGTGGCGCTTTTGCGCAAGGCGCCGCCCGAACCCGGTTGGAAGGGCGTGTGGAAATTCGAAACCAAATAACGAGAGCCGGCATATGAAGGTCAGGGTCCTCGGCTGCAGCGGCGGCATCGGCGGGCGTCACTTGCGCACGACCTCGCTGCTGGTCGACCACGACATCCTGATCGATGCCGGCACCGGGGTGGGCGACCTGTCGCTGGCCGAACTGGCGCTGATCGACCACGTGTTCATCACCCACTCGCACCTCGACCACATCGCCTGCCTGCCGTTCATGGTCGACACGGTCGGCGACATGCGCAACAAGCCGCTCACCGTGCATGCGACGCGGGCCACGCTGGAAATCATGCAGGCGCACATCTTCAACTGGGCCATCTGGCCGGATTTTTCGGAGATACCGAATCGCGACAAGCCCTTCATGCGCTATGAGGAGGTCGCGACGGGCAAGGCGGTGAAGATGGAAGGCCGGGAAATCACCGCCCTGCCGGCCTGCCACACCGTTCCCGCCGTCGGCTACTGGCTCGACTCCAGCGCGGGCAGCCTGGTGTTCAGCGGCGACACGACGGTTTGCGACGATTTGTGGAAGGCGGTGAACAAGATCCGCAACCTGCGCTACCTCATCATCGAGTCCGCCTTTTCCAACCGCGAGCGGCAGCTTGCCATCGCCTCCAAGCACTTGTGCCCCGACCTGCTGAAGGAGGAACTGCTCAAGCTGCAGCGCGAGGCGGAGATCTACATCACCCACCTCAAGCCCGGCCAGATCGAGCTGACCATGCAGGAGATCGAGGAGTTCATCGGCGAGTACAAGCCGCGCATGCTGCAGAACAACCAGGTGTTCGAGCTATGAGATCCGGCGTCATTTCAACCGACTTCCTCTCCCGGCTCGAGCCGCTCGGCGCGCTCTCGGCCGACAGCCTGCGCGAGATCTCGCGCATGTGCTACGTGGAAAGGGTGAGCCGCAATCTCGATCCGCTGCGGCTGAAGGGGCTTGCGGGGCAGGCGGTCTATCTCATCAAGGGCGAACTCAAGCTCGACTACCCCGATGCCAGTTTCGAAATCATGGTCGGCGGCACGGAGACCGCGATGCGTTCCCTGGACAAGCGCAAGCCCGCCTTTTCCGCGACCAAGGCCATCACCGACGTCGAGCTGCTGCGCATCGACGAGGAAGTGCTCGACATCATGCTGACCTGGGATCAGCTGGCCGCACCGGCGACTGCGCCGCACAAGAAAGCGACCGAAGCCGCGGATCGGACGGACTGGCGCACCATGTCCGGCATGTTTGCGGCGGAGAACCTGACGAGCGGCATCTTCGCCAGCCTGCCGCCCGCCCACATCGAAGAGCTGTTCAGGCGCTTCCAGCGCATCAAGACGTTGCGCGGCGAGTCCATCATTCAGGAAGGCGGTGAAGGCGATTATTACTACGTGATCGAGAGCGGGCGCTGCCAGGTGAAACGCCAGGTCGGCGGCGCCAGCGTCGAGCTGGCCGAACTGAAGGCCGGGGACGCCTTCGGCGAGGAGGCGCTGGTGGCGAACGCCAAGCGCAACGCCAGCATCGTCATGAAGACCGATGGCGTCCTGCTCAGGCTGTCCAAGGCCGATTTCGTCGAGCTCCTGAAGGAGCCCCTCATGCACCGTCTGACGCGCGACGAAGCCGATAAAAAGGCCAGGGCCGGGGCGGTCTGGGTGGACGTGCGCTTTGCCGCCGAATACAACGCGGAAAAACTGCCCGGGGCAATCAATATTCCGCTCAACGAGATCCGCAACCTGTTTGGCACGCTCGACAGGCAGAAGGAGTATATTGTTTATTGTCAGAGCGGGCGGCGCAGTTCGGCTGCGGCCTTTCTGCTTTCCCAGCGCGGCTACAAGGCCTATCTGCTCGAGGGCGGCCTGCGCGGCCTGACGCGCGATTCCCTACGGCTCGGGGGTGATCTGAAATGAGTGCGGTGCTCGGTACGGCGCAGGATGCGGGCGGGGCGGGCGACGTTGCCAGACGCCTGACCTTCTTCAAGAACCTGCAGACGGTCACCAACAATATCCATGCGACGGCGAACATCGACGAGATCATGCTCGAGCTGTCGCAGGACATCTGCACGCTCTTCAACGCCGACCGCCTGACCATCTACTCGGTGAGCGAGGACAAGACCTCGATCGTCTCGAAGGTCAAGACCGGGCTGAATTCCTTCAAGGACCTGCGCCTGCCCATCGCCGACCAGAGCATCGCGGGCTTCGTCGCCCTGTCGAAGAAGCTGGCCAACATCCGCGATGTGTATGACGAGGCGGAGCTCAAGTCGCACACGCCCAGCCTGTGCTTCCTGCAGGAGGTGGACAAGCGCACCGGCTACCGCACCAAGCAGATGCTGGTGGCGCCGATCACCGACGCGCACAGCGGGGAGCTGCTCGGCGTCGTGTAGCTCATCAACAACAAGGCCGGCACGACCTTCACGCCGGTCGCGGAGGAGGGCGTCAAGGGCCTGTGCGAGACGCTGGCCATCGCCTTCACCCAGCGCCAGAAGCCGGCGCATGTCGTCAAGTCGAAGTACGACCACCTGGTGGCCGACGCGGTGCTCTCCGCCGCCGAGTTCGACCTGGCCACGCGCTCGGCGCGGCGCAAGGGGCAGGACATCGAGGAGGTCCTGCAGAGCGAGTTCCAGGTCAAGCTGGCGTCGATCGGCCAGGCGCTGGGCAAGTTCTTCGGCGTGCCCTACGAGCCCTACAAGGGCGACCGCATCAAGCCGATGGACCTGCTGAAGAACCTCAAGCGCGACTACGTCGAGGAAAACCAGTGGCTGCCGATCGAGGAGGGCAAGGAGGGCGTGGCCATCCTGACGATGGACCCGGAGCAGGTCAAGAGCTCGCGCATCGTCAACAACGTCTTCCCCAAGAGCAAGCTCGTCTTCCGCGTCACCACCATCCAGGAATTCAAGCAGACGCTCGACCAGTTCTACGGCGCTGCGGCCGACTACGGCTCGGTCGGCGACCTGCTCTCCGGCCTCGACGAGGGCGAGGAGGGCGTCAGCGATCTCACCAGCGAGGATCTCTCCGCCGCAGCGGACAACGAGTTGGTCAAGCTGGTCAACAAGATCATCATCGACGCCTACAACCAGGGTGCCTCCGACATCCACATCGAGCCGCGCCCGGGCAAGGACAAGACGCTCATCCGCTTCCGCAAGGACGGTTCGCTGGTCAACTACATCGAGATACCCTCGAGCTACCGCAACGCCCTGGTGGCGCGCCTGAAGATCATGTGCGACCTGGACATCTCCGAGCGCCGGAAGCCCCAGGACGGCAAGATCAAGTTCAAGAAGTTCGGCCCGATCGACATCGAGCTGCGCGTGGCGACGATTCCCTCGGCCGGCGGCGTCGAGGACGTGGTGATGCGCATCCTCGCCGCCGGCGAGCCGATCCCGCTGGAGAAGCTCGGCGTCCTGCCGAAGAACCTGGAGCGGCTGAGATCCGTCATCGAGAAGCCCTACGGCCTGTTCTTCGTCTGCGGCCCGACCGGCTCCGGCAAGACGACCACCCTGCACTCGGTGCTGAAATACCTCAACACGACCGACACCAAGATCTGGACGGCCGAGGACCCGGTCGAGATCACGCAGAAGGGCCTGCGCCAGGTCCAGATCAACCGCAAGGCCGGGCTGGACTTCGCCACCATCATGCGCGCCTTCCTGCGCGCCGACCCGGACATCATCATGGTCGGCGAGATGCGCGACAAGGAGACCGTCTCCATCGGCATCGAGGCCTCGCTTACCGGCCACCTGGTGTTCGCCACCCTGCACACCAACAGCGCGCCCGAGTCGATCACCCGCCTGCTCGACATGGGCATGGACCCGTTCAACTTCGCCGATGCCCTGCTCGGCATCCTGGCGCAGCGTCTGGGCAAGCGCCTGTGCGGCGAATGCAAGGAAGCCTACACACCGAGCTCGGAGGAGATGAAGAGCCTGCTCACCGAGTACTGCGAGGAACTGCTCAACACCGCCCCCTTCAAGAAGGACGCCAAGGCCGGCTACGAATCGGTGTACAAGGAATGGGTGAAGAATTACGGCGACGACAAGGGCCAGTTCAAGCTCTATCGCGCCAAGGGCTGCGAGAAGTGCAACGGCAGCGGCTACAAGGGCCGCGTCGGCCTGCACGAGCTGATGCTCGGCACGGACAACGCCAAGAAGCTGATCCAGGAGCACGCCCGCGTGGCCGAGCTGGTGGCCTGCGCGCTCGAGGACGGCATGCGCACCCTCAAGCAGGACGGCATCGAGAAGGTGCTGCAGGGCATCACCGACATCAAGCAGGTCCGCGCCGTCTGCATCAAGTAATCCCGCCGTCGTGGATACCATCGAGGATCTCTTCCGCCGTTTCGAGCAGCTCAACGCCATCGGCGCCGCGCTCTCGCACGAGCGCGACATCGACAAGCTGCTGGAGAACATCCTCGTCGCCGCCAAGATCATCACCCATGCCGACGGCGGCACGCTCTACCGGGTGACCGAGGACGAGGCCAGCCTGCGCTTCGAGATCGTGCGCAACGACAGCCTGAAGATCGCCATGGGCGGCACCTCGGGCAATCCCATACCGTTCCCGCCGCTGCCCTTGCGCAACGAGCAGGGGGAGGAGAACAACTCGATGGTGGCCGCCTACGCCGCCATCCACCAGAAGACGGTCAACATCGCCGACGCCTACGAGGCGGAGGGCTTCGACTTCTCCGGCACGCGCAAGTTCGACGCGCATACCGGCTATCGCTCGCAGTCCTTCCTCACCGTGCCGATGAAGAACCACGAGAACGCGGTCATCGGCGTGCTGCAACTGATCAACTCGATCGACCCGGACACGGGCAGGGTGACGCCCTTCTCCGCCGCCGACCAGCGCCTGGCCGAGTCGCTCGCCTCGCAGGCCGCCATCGCGCTCACCAACCGCCAGCTCATCTCGCAGCTCGAGCAGCTGTTCGAGTCCTTCATCCAGCTCATCAACGTGGCGATCGACGAGAAATCGCCCTACACCGGCGGCCACTGCGAGCGCGTGCCGGTGCTCACCATGATGCTGGCCGAGGCGGTGAACGAGACCCGGAGCGGCGCGCTGGCCGACTTCAGCATGGGCGACAAGGACCGCTACGAACTGAAGATCGCCGGCCTGCTGCACGACTGCGGCAAGGTGACGACGCCGGTGCACGTGGTGGACAAGGCGACCAAGCTGCAGACCCTCTACGACCGCATCCACCTCGTCGACACGCGCTTCGAGGTGCTCAAGCGCGATGCCCAGATCGCCATGCTGAAGGCCAAGCTGGCCCTGCGCGACGCGCGCGACGCGCGCGCCGAGGCCATGATCGAGGAGGACCTGACCCGCCACCTGCGCCAGATCGAGTCGGACCGCGAGTTCCTGCGCCACGCCAACATCGGCGGCGAACTGATGACGCCGGAGGACCAGGCGCGCGTGACCAAGATCGGCAGCGGCTACCGCTGGATCGACGTCGAGGGCAAGGCGGCCAACTTCCTCAGCGACGACGAACTGGAGAATCTCAACATTCGCGCCGGCACGCTGACGCAGAAGGAGCGCGAGACGATCAACTACCACATCGTCGCCACCATCAAGATGCTCGAGCAACTGCCCTGGCCGAAGCACCTGAAGAACGTGCCGGAGTACGCCGGCGGCCACCACGAGCGCATGGACGGCAAGGGCTACCCGAAGGGCCTCACGCGCGAGCAGATGAGCGTGCAGGCGCGCGTCATGGGCATCGCCGACATCTTCGAGGCGCTCACCGCGCGCGACCGCCCCTACAAGCGCGGCAAGACGCTGTCCGAATCGCTCGAGATCCTCGGCAAGTTCAAGCTGGGCGGCCACATCGATCCGGACCTGTTCGATGTCTTCGTGCGGCAGAAGGTGTATCTGAAATACGCCGAGAAATTCCTCGATCCGGAGCAGATCGACGAAGTGCGCGAGGACGGGATTCCGGGCTACGTACAGGATATTGCTGCGGCGCAAAAAAGTGACGCTTAGCGTCACATCCTGCCCGCAGAGAGCGGGACGGCGCCGTGCCCGGCAGGCGGACTTTTTCAAAACAAGGACTTGTTGTGGCAATAAGTTGGCACGGCTATTGCCTATAGCTTGGCATGAGCCGGAGCAGGCAACCATCCCGGCCATATTTTTCAACTGCAGAAGGAGAACTTCATGAAGACGATTCAAAAAGGCTTCACCCTGATCGAACTGATGATCGTGGTCGCGATCATCGGCATTCTGGCCGCCGTCGCCCTGCCGGCCTACCAGGACTATACGGTGCGCGCCCGGGTCAGCGAAGGCTTGGTTGGCGCCTCTGCCGCCAAGGTGAACGTTCAGGACGTACTGACTTCCGGCAATCCGGGTGCCGACGTACTCGGTTATAGCCTTGGCTACACCGGTCCGACCGCCACGCGAAACGTGGCGAGCATCGCGATCACGGCTGCGACAGGGGTTATCACGGTGACAACGACGGCGGCGGCTGGCAACGGCAGGCTGGTCCTGACGCCGAATGCGCCGATCGGTACCGCGCTTCCTGTCGGCACCGCCGCTTTCACGCCGCCGGCTGATTCCGTAGCCTGGCGCTGCGCGGCTGCTGGCGCGGTCGCCTCCGGCTTTGCCGGGTTTGCGGCGGGCACGCTCCCCGCGCGCTTCGCGCCGGCGGAGTGCAAGTAAGCAACACGCTTAACCGGGAAAGAGCGCTTCGGCGCTCTTTCTTTTTGGCTCAATTCGCATTAAGTAGTGACAGGCTCACGTAGTGAGACTGAGGGCTGCCAGACTGAGCTCGTGTTGATTGACGAGCACAGGAGGAAAGATGAGGCAGCGTGACATGAAGCGCCTGACGGCGA
>VGHJ01000021.1 GCA_016868295.1 Betaproteobacteria bacterium
GTTGCTTCATGGTGATCATCTCCTCGACTTCCCTGCTCAACAATCGAGCAGCGGAGGTTAATCACCCTGGGTAATTTTGAACGCGCAGAACTCAGAAAATCTGGGGAATTTTTAACGCGTAGCAACACAAGAACCTCGATCTGGGCACGCTCGGCACCTTCACGCTGCCGCTCGCCTCGAGCGACCTCAACGAGAGCGACACCATCGTGCGCGTGCAGGATGGCAACATCGTTGCCATCGGCGGCCTCATGCAGCAGATCCAGCGCGACGGCTCGAGCAAGGTGCCGGGAGCCGGCGACGTCACCTCCGGCCTTGGCGGCCTGTTCAAGCAGGGCAGCAAGGAACTGACCAAACATGAAGTGGTGGTGCTGATCAAGCCCACCGTGATCCACAGCGACAAACAGTGGGCGGACGATCTCGAGCGCACTCGTGATCGCATCCAGAACATGGTGCTGCCCGAGCTGAGACAGGCGCCGCCCAAGTAGGCATGACTGGAGGAGCGAGATGTACTTACATCACTTTGGCCTGAACGAGCTGCCCTTCGGCATCACGCCGGATACGAGTTTTGCCTTCTCCACGACGGCGCACCAGGAAGCGCTCAACACCCTGCTCATCGCCGTCAAGAGCGGAGAGGGCTTCATCAAGATCACCGGCGAGGTCGGCACCGGCAAGACGCTGCTGTGCCGGCGTTTCCTCTCGGCGCTGGATGGGGAGTTCGTCACCGCCTTCCTGCCCAACCCCTACCTCGAGCCGCGCACCCTGCTGATGGCCCTGGCGGAGGAACTGGGCGTCGAGTTGCCGCGGGACGCCGACCAGTATCACCTGCTCAAGTCGCTCAGCCTGACGCTGGTGGGGTTCGCCGAGCAGCGCAAATCGGTCGTGGTCTGCCTCGACGAGGCGCAGGCGATGCCGCTGGAAACCATGGAGGTGCTGCGCCTGCTCTCCAACCTCGAGACGGAAAAGCGCAAGCTGCTGCAGCTGGTGCTCTTCGGCCAGCCCGAGCTCGACACCAAGCTCGCCAATCCTTCGGTGCGCCAATTGCGCCAGCGCATTTCCTTCAGCTACCGCCTCGGCGGCCTGAAGCGCAACGAGATGGAGCTGTACCTCGCGCACCGCCTGCATGTGGCGGGGCATCGCGGCGAGCGCGTCTTCAAGCCGGGCGCCAGCCGCCTCATCCACAAGGTCACCTCGGGCACGCCGCGGCTGGTGAACATCCTCGCGCACAAGGCGCTTCTGTCGGCCTACGGCGAGGGCCGCCAGCAGGTGTCGGCCGGGCACGTCAAGACGGCGATCGGCGATACCGAGGGCGTGCGCATGCCACGCTGGGCGTTCTGGTGAGACCGGCGAGCCGATGAGTCTCATCAACCGCATGCTGCAGGACCTGGAGGCGCGACGTGCCGCCGACCCGGGCGACATGCTTTCGAAGGACGTGCGACCCCTGCCCGCCACGCGCGAAGCCAGCTGGCTGCGGCCGGTGGCGCTGTTGGCCGTGGGCGCGGCCGTGGTGATGGGCGGCTTCATGTTATGGACCGAGATGCAGGAGTGGCCGGCCCCGCCGCCATCCGTGCCGGTGGCGAAGCCGATCGTCGCCGCGCCCGTCGCGCCGCCGCCTGCGCCCGTGCCGGTGCAGCCGGTGCCCGCCGAGGCGGCCCCTCTTCAGCCTGTCGCGGTTCCTGCCGCCGCGCCTGCAAGCGCTCCCCCTGCCACGCCGGCAGTGCCTGTCGCGCCCACGCCCGCGGAAGCGGCGAAGGCGATGCCCTCTGCAAAGCCGGCGCCCGCAGTGGCCCCCGCCGCACCGAAGGCCGAGGCGCCGGTCGAAGAGCGCGAACTCAAAGTGGCCACATCCATCTCCCTGCCGCGGGAAGCGCAGCAGGAAAGCGCGACGGCGCGGCCGACGCGCAAGGAGCCGGCCGCGCCGGCCGTCATCGAGAAGAAAGTGCGCAACGTACCTGCGAAGGAGCGGGCGGAAAGCGAATACCGCAAGGCGCTCGGCCTGCTCAACCAGGGGCGGCAGCAGGACGCCCTGGCCGGATTCGTCACGGCCCTGCAGACCGATCCGGCCCACGTCTATGCCCGAGTGGCGGCGGCCAACCTGCTCGCGGAACAACAACGTTCAGCCGACGCCCTGGCGTTGCTCGAGGAAGGGCTGGGTGTGCTGCCAGGCCAGCCGCAACTGGCGATGCGCATGGCGCGCCTGCAGATCGAGCGGGGCGACCTGCGCGGCGCCGCAGACACGCTGCAGGCAGCGCGCGGGGGCGGCAGCGGCAACGCCGAGTACCATGCGCTGCATGCCGCCGTGCTGCAGCGACTGACTTTTCACAAGGAGGCCGTGACCGAGTACCAGGCGGCCCTGCGCCTCGCGCCCCAGGCCGGCGTGTGGTGGATGGGCCTCGGCATCTCGCTGGAAGCCGACGGCCGCGGCGCCGAGGCGCGCGAGGCCTACCAGAGGGCGCGCGCCAGCGGCACCCTGTCGGCCGAACTCGATCGCTTCGTCGAGCAGAAGCTCCGGCAACTGCAGTAGTTCAATTCGGCAGCGTCCGCGCCGCCACCCAGTTTTCGACCCGTACCGCTCCATGCAGCTTCAATGTGCGCGCGAACTCGTTCAGCGTCGCGCCGGTGGTCATGACATCGTCAACCACCGCGACGCGCTTTCCGGCCAAGTCGGCGCGGCATTCGAAGGCGTGGCGGATGTTGGCCTGGCGTTCCTTCCACGGCAGGCTCGCTTGCGGCGCGCCGTCGTGCACGCGAAAGCAGGCGTCGGAAACGAGCGGCAGGCCGAGGCGCCAGGCCAGCGGCCGGGCGATTTCCTGCGCCTGGTTGAAGCCGCGTTCCCTCATGCGCAGCGCCGAGAGCGGCAGGGGGATGATGCCATCGAGCCCGGCCGGATCGATGCGTGCCGCGAGCGCGTCGGCCAGCCAGCCGGCGAGCGGCAGGCGATGGCGGTACTTCAGGCCCTGGACGAGGTGTTCCACCGGAAAGGCGTATCGAAATGCTGCCATCGTCGCGTCGAAATGCGGTGGCGCACTCTGGCAGGCGCCGCAGACGGCCCCAGCCGCAGTGGGCAGGGCGCAGACCGGGCAGCGCGGGCCGGCCAGGTGCGGCAGGTCGGTCTCGCAGGCGGCGCAGAGCAAGCGCTCGCCGCTGGCCTGGCCGCAGACGAAGCAATCCTGCGGCAGCAGGCGCGTCAGAGCCTGAATTGTCGTCCGGAAAATTGACAAGCCCCCACCCTTGAACGATCATCCCCGCTCCGATTCTATCCGAAGCTATTTCCCGCCATGAAGACAGCCACCGCCGAGCGCGCGAGCAAGGACTCACTCAGGCAGAAACGCTGGACTGCAGCCGAGATCCTGGCGCTGTTCGAACTGCCTTTCAACGATTTGCTCTTCCAGGCCCAACAGGTGCACCGCGCCCATTTCGACGCCAACAGCGTGCAGCGTTCCACCCTGCTGTCGGTGAAGACCGGCGGCTGCTCGGAGGATTGCGGGTATTGCTCGCAGGCGGCGCGCCACCACACCGGGTTGGAAAAGGAATCCCTGATGGAGATAGACGAAGTGGTCGCCGCCGCCCAGGCCGCCAAGGAGAAGGGCGCCAGCCGCTTCTGCATGGGCGCCGCCTGGCGCGGGCCGAAGGACAAGGACCTCGAGCAGGTGAGCGAGATGATCCGCGCCGTCAAGGCGCTCGGCATGGAGACCTGCGTCACCTTGGGCATGCTCAAGGAAGGCCAGGCCGAGCAGTTGAAGGCCGCCGGCCTCGACTACTACAACCACAACCTCGACACCGCGCCGGAGTTCTACGGCAAGATCGTCACCACCCACAGCCAGGCCGACCGCTTCGACACGCTGCACAAGGTGCGCGAGGCCGGCATCAACGTCTGCTGCGGCGGCATCGTCGGCATGGGCGAGACGCGCGCCGGCCGCGCCGGCCTCATCGCCGAGTTGGCCAACATGGACCCGCCGCCGGAATCCGTGCCGATCAACAACCTGGTGCCGGTGCCGGGCACGCCGCTGGCGTCGGCCTCCCCGATCGACCCTTTCGAATTCGTGCGCACCATCGCCGCCGCCCGCATCACCATGCCGAAGAGCCTTGTGCGCCTCTCCGCCGGCCGCCAGGAAATGTCGGACGAGCTGCAGGCGCTGTGCTTTCTCGCCGGCGCGAACTCCATCTTCTACGGCGACAAGCTGCTCACCACCGGTAACCCGGAAGCCGACCGTGACGAACGGCTCTTCGAGCGCCTGGGGTTGCGCGCCGTCTGATGCAGGCTGACTTTTGCGCAGCCGCTGCCAGCTATGACGAGGCGGCGGTGCTGGCGAAGGAAGTCAGCCTGCGCATGACGGCGAAGCTCGAGTTCATCAGGCTCGCTCCCGCCCGCGTCGCCGACATCGGCTGCGCCACCGGCGATGGCATCCGTGCGCTGCAGGCGCGCTATCCGCAAACGCTTCCCCTGGCGATCGACTACGCTCCGGCGATGCTGGCCGAGGTGAAGCGACGCGTTCCCATGATCGACAGGCTGCGCCGCCGCGCGCCGCGCTGCATCGCCGGCGACGTGCGGGAGCTGCCGCTCATGAGCGGCACGCTTGGGTTGGCCTGGTCCAACCTGATGCTGCACTGGCTCGACGATCCCCTGCCTGCCCTGCGCGAGCTGCATCGGGTGCTGGAGACGGGCGGCCTGCTCATGTTCAGCGCGCTCGGGCCGGACACGCTGAAGGAGCTGCGCGCCGCGGGCGCGACGACGCTGCGCCGCTTTCACGACATGCACGACTTCGGCGACATGCTGCTCGCGGCGGGCTTCGCCGATCCGGTGATGGAAATGGAGCGCATCACATTCGCCTACGCCGGCCCGCGCGGTCTGCTGCGCGACCAGCGCCGGCTCGGCGTGCGCGACGGCCTGTTCGGCGCGCTGGGTTTCCGCGAGGGGCGACGCGTCTTCCGCGCCTGGGAAGCACAGCGGCGCGACGGGCGCCTGCCGGCCACCTTCGAGATCGTCTACGGCCATGCCTGGAAGGCGGAGCCGAAGGAAACGGCCGACGGCCGTTCAATCGTTCGGTTCAGGAAATGAAACGCGCGAAGCAGAAGGCGCGCTTCCTGCGAGATCAGCGCGGCCTGGAGTAGGCCGCCAGTTGCCGCTGCCGTTCGCGCGACAGGCGCAGCGCGCGAAAGCCCAGCAGCGTGCCGAGCAGCGCGGCGTAGAGCAGCGGCAGCGTGATGTCCTTCTTCACCAGCCACCAGTAGTGGACGACGCCGACGATGGCGACGGCGTAGACCGCGCGATGCAGCTGCGTCCAGCGCCGGCCGCCGAGGCGTTTCACCATCGCCGCGTTCGAGGTCGCCGCCAGCGGGATCAGCATCACGAAGGCGGTGAAGCCGGCGGTGATGAAGGGGCGCTTGGCGATGTCCTTGACGATGGAGGACCAGTCGAAGAACTGGTCGAGCCAGAGATACGTCAGGAAGTGCAGCAGCGCGTAGAAGAAGGCGTAGAGCCCGAGCATGCGCCGCAGGCGCATCAGCCAGTGCCAGCCGCTGAGGTGGCGCGCCGGCGTCACCGCCAGCGTGACGAGCAGGAAATTCAGGGTCCACGTGCCGAGGTGGCGCGTGATGAACTCGATCGGGGTGGCGCCGAGCCCGCCCTTCCAGCCCAGCCAGCCGAGCTGGGCCAGCGGCACGAGACATAGAACGAAGAGCGCGGCCTTGAGGGCGCCGAGCCGGGCGGGCGTCGGTTGCATCAATGGAATTTTCGCAGATCCATGCCGGCGTAGAGCGAGGCCACCTGTTCGGCGTAGCCGTTGAAGGGCAGGGTCCTGCGCTTGAATAACTCGCCGATGCGGCGCTCCTTGTCCTGGCTCCAGCGCGGGTGGCTGACGTCGGGATTGACGTTGGCGTAGAAGCCGTATTCCTCGGGCTGGGCGAGGTTCCAGGTCGTCCTCGGCGCCTGGTCGACAAGGCGGATCCTGACGATCGACTTGCCGCTCTTGAAGCCGTATTTCCACGGCACGACGAGGCGCAGCGGCGCGCCGTTCTGGTTCGGCAGTTCCTCGCCGTAGAGGCCGACCGCCATGATGGTGAGCGGATGCAGCGCCTCGTCGAGGCGCAGGCCTTCGGTGTAGGGCCAGTCGAGGAAGGGCTGGCGCAGGCCGGGCATGGCGACCGGATCCATGCGGGTGACGAACTCGACGAACTTCGCGCTGCCCAGCAGCTCGACCTGCTTCAGCAGGGCGGCGAGGGGAAATCCGACCCACGGGATCACCATCGACCAGCCCTCGACACAGCGCAGGCGGTAGATGCGCTCCTCGAGCGGCGCGACCTTCAAGATGTCCTCGATGGCGAGGGTGCGCGGTTTCTGAACCAGTCCCTCGACGCTGACGGTCCACGGCCGCGTCTTCATGGCGCCGGCGCGTTCCGCGGGCTGACTTTTGCCGCCGAAGCCGAATTCGACGAAGTTGTTGTAGGTGGAGATGTCGCGCAGGCTGTTCGGCGGCTCCAGCGTGCTGTAGGGGCTCTTCTGCAGGCCGGGAAGGGCTTCGCGCGACCAGGCAGGGCCCGGCATCCCGGCGGCCAGGGCGAGGGCGCCGGCGGCCTTGATGAAGGCGCGGCGGCGCTCGAACAGGGCGCGAGGGGTGATCTCGGAGGGCGGGATGTCTTCAGGGCGCTTGATCAGCATGCCGAGTAGACCGCTTCCGCCGGCGAAAGCTTACGGGTTCAGCTGCTGGTAGACGGCGGTGGCGATGCGCAGCAGATCCGGTTTTTCCATCTCGCCGGAAAGGGCATAGCCGAAACGCCCGTCCAGCCAGTAGAACACGCCGACGCCGTTTTCCCGCGCGTAGCGGAAGGCGGTCTCGCGGCTGTCCTGCGTGTCGCGCCTGACATACAGCGTCAGGCGCTGGCCGCGCGCGTCCTGGTACATGAACTGCGCCACCGGCCCGGCCTCGCCCGGCAGCAGGCGGCCGCCGACCAGTTCGAAGCCCTGCGCCGACAAATGCGGCGGCTTCAGTTCCGCCCCCAGCCGCTTGGACAGCCAGGCGACGAGATGGGCCTCCTCGGCGGCGCCGACTTCGACGGGATGGCGCACTTCGGGGCTGAAGACGGCGTGCGCGATGGCCGCCTGGCGCGGCAGGGAGGCGGTGGCGGGTGGGGAGGGCATGGTCTCACCGCGCAAGGCATAGCCGACCACACCGCCGACGGCCAGGCAGACGACTGCGGCGGCCAGACGCAGGGGAACGAGTGAAACGGGCCCTGCAGCCGCTGCTGCGAGGCGGACCGGCACGGCTTCGTTCATCACCGGATCGAAGGCATGATGCAGACGCTCGTTCTGGATCCGCCACTCGGCCACGGCCTGACGCATCTCGGGGTGGTCGTGCAGCCAGGCTTCCACCGCTTCGCGCCGCGCGGCCTCCAGCCGTCCGTCGGCGTAGGCATGCAACTCCTGCTCGTTGATCGTTTTGGCGATCATTTGATCATCTTCAGGCGACTTTCCGCGGCTTCGCCGCCGGCGAGCAATGCGCGCAGCCTTTCGCGTCCGCGCGACAGCCGTGACATGACCGTGCCGACCGGGATGCCGAGCGCTTTCGCCGTGTCTTCATAGGAAAGATTCTCGAGGCCGACCAGCAGCAGCACTTCCCTCTGCTCGACCGGCAGCTGCGCCAGGCCGTTCGCCAGGTCGCGCAGTTCCAGCGCGTCGCCTTGGGGCGCCCGCATCGGCAGATCGGGCAGGACCTCGTCGCCCGGGAAGTCGATCGGCCGCGGGCGGCGCATCTGGCTCACGAAAATGTTGTGCATGATGGAAAACAGCCAGCCGCCGAGCTTGCCCGGACGCCACAGCGACCACTTGCCCAGCGCGCGCTCCAGCGTGTCCTGCACCAGATCGTCGGCGCGCACGGCGTCCCCGGTCAGCGCGCGAGCGTAGCGGCGCAGACGGGGGATCTCGGCGACGATGGCTTCGTGCTGGGACATGCTTGCCGGGTAAACAGGGGTCGAGCCCAGATTATTCCCGACCGGAAAGAAAAAGGGGCGGCCCGGGCCGCCCCTCGAGCGCCTGAAGCGCCGGCGTTCTCAACGCAGGCCGGCGACGTAGTCCGAAACGGCCTTGATCTCGGCGTCCGACATCTTGGCGGCGATCGCGCGCATCATCCTGTTCGGGTCGTTGGCCCGTTCGCCGGAACGGAAGGCCTTCAGCTGCGCATCGGTGTATTCGGAGAACTGGCCGCCTATGCGCGGATACTGGACCGGGATGCCGGCGCCGGCCGGGCCATGGCAGGCGGCGCATGCAGGCAGGCCGCGGGCCGCATCGCCGGCACGGTAGAGCTTCTGAGTGGCCTCGATGGCCTTGGCCTGTGCCTGCCCGTTCTTCTGGGTCTGGGCGGCATACCAGGCGGCGACGTTCCTCATGTCCTGGTCCGAGAGCGCGGCGACCATGCCGCCCATCACCGGACTGTTGCGCTCGGCCGGCTTGCCGCCGTCGGCCTTGAAATTCTTCAGTTGCTTGTAGAGGTAGTCGGCATGCTGGCCGGCAAGCTTGGGATTGGTGGCAACGGCGCTGTTGCCGTCCGGATTGTGGCAGGCGGCGCAGACCTGGGCGGCAATTTGCTGGCCCTTGACAGTGTCCCATTTGGGGGCGGCGGTGGATGTGGGCTTGTCCGCGGCCTGGGCCGTCGCGGCAAACGCAAATGCCAGCGACAGGGCGATGAAACGAAGAACCATGCGAGCGACTCCCGAGGGCCTGAATAGTAAAAAACTGTTATTCTATATCAACTTACATCAGTGCTGCGCCACGTCTTCCCGGCTTCCCGCCGACGTCCCTATGTCTCTGTTTGCCAATGCGGTTTTCGAGATCTCTGCGGAGAAACTGAGCGACCTGCCGCCGCCGACCGGCGCCGAGATCGTCTTTGCCGGCCGCTCCAATGCCGGCAAGTCGAGCGCCATCAATACACTCGCCGGGCAGACGCGCCTCGCCTTCGTCAGCAAGACACCGGGGCGCACGCAGCTCATCAATTTCTTCCGCTTGCGCAACGGCGCTTTTCTGGTGGACCTGCCCGGCTACGGTTACGCCGACGTGCCGGAGAAGGTGCGGCGTCACTGGCAGAGCGTGCTGGCGGCCTATTTGGCGCGGCGCACGAGCATCTGTGGCCTGGTGATGATCATGGATGCCCGCCGGCCATTGACTGACCTCGACCGGCAGATGCTCGAGTGGTTCGGGCCGACCGGCAAGCCGATTCACATCCTGCTGACGAAAGCCGACAAGCTGACCCGCAACGAAGCCGCCAATGCCCTGCGTGCCACGCGTACGGAAATGGCGCCATGGTCGGATCAGGTCAGCGCGCAGTTGTTCTCAAGCTTGAAAAAAACGGGCGTCGATGAGGCGGAGTCCGTCATCGGCGCTTGGTTGGAGCATGAAAAAAGAAATGCCCCCGGCTAAAGGGGAGAAAAACCGGGGGCAGAAACGCCTTAACTTGATTAAGGCACCCGCTCAGGGAGGTGAAGCGGGAGACGGTTCAACACCATCTGGCGTTTCTGAGCGAAAATCATCCACGTAAGTTCCAATGGATGCGAATTAAATATTTTTCTTTTGAAGAAACCATGAGCTTATCGGGCATTTTCCCCTCTACCCGCATGCGGCGCATGCGGCGCGACGACTTCTCTCGCCGGCTGATGCGCGAACACCGCCTCACCGCCGACGACCTGATCTATCCGGTGTTCGTGCTGGAAGGCAAGGCGATTTCCGAGCCGGTGGCCTCCATGCCCGGCGTGTTCCGCCATTCACTCGATCGCTTGCTGAAGGTGGCCGAGGAGGCGGCACGGCTTGGGGTGCCCGCGTTGGCGCTGTTCCCGGTGATCGACCCGGCGCTCAAATCGCTGGGTGCGGAGGAGGCATACAACCCCGATGGCCTGGTGCCGCGCGTGGTGAAGGCGCTGAAGAAGGAATTCCCCCAAACCGGCGTAATCACCGACATCGCCCTCGACCCCTACACGAGCCATGGCCAGGACGGGCTCATCGACGACGAGGGCTATGTGCTGAACGACGAGACGCTGGAGGTGCTGGCGAAGCAGGCGCTGAACCACGCGCAGGCCGGCGTCGACGTGGTGGCGCCTTCCGACATGATGGACGGCCGCATAGGGCGCATCCGCGCCGAACTGGACGGCCATAGGCAGATCTACACGCGCATCCTGGCCTACTCGGCCAAGTACGCCTCGAGCTTCTACGGCCCCTTCCGCGATGCGGTGGGTTCGGCCGGCAACCTGGGCAAGGGCAACAAATACACCTACCAGATGGATCCGGCCAACACCGACGAGTCATTGCGCGAAGTCGGCCTCGACATCGCCGAGGGCGCCGACATGGTGATGGTGAAGCCGGGACTGCCCTACCTCGATATCGTGCGCCGTGTGAAGGACGCGTTCCAGGTGCCGACCTGCGTCTACCAGGTGAGCGGCGAATACGCCATGCTCAAGGCGGCCGGGCAGAACGGCTGGATCGACGAGAAGGCCTGCGCGCTCGAGGCGCTGCTGTCGATGAAGCGCGCCGGCGCCGATGCGATTCTCACCTACTTCGCCCTCGATGCGGCGAAGTGGCTGAAGGAAGGTAAGTAACGCCTCAGGCAGGCTGGGAAAGACAGCCGGCCAGCAGCATCGGCCACTGCTGCGGCCACTGCGCCATCGGCTCGCGAGCGAAGCCGCTCTTGACGAAGAGCTGCCAGCGGCCGATGACATAGCACAGGCACAGGTTGGCGGCCGCGGCGGCGTCCTCGCCCTGGGGCAGCTCGTTGCTCGTGGCGGCGATGCGGAGCGCCTGCTTGAGCGCCGCTTCGACGCGATCGAGCAGCTGGTTGATGCGCGCCTGCAGGCGATCGTCCTCGTTCACCAGCGCGTCGCCGATCAGCACGCGCGTCAGGCCGCGGTTTTTCTGCGCGAATCCGAGCAGCAGGGAGACGATGAGTTCCGCCTGCCTCATGCCGGACTGCTCCTCGGCGCCGATCTTGTTGATGACGGAAAACAGGCTGTTCTCGATGAACTCGATGAGCCCCTCGTACATCTGCGCCTTGCTGGCGAAGTGACGGTAGAGGGCGGCCTCGGAAACGTCCAGCTTTTTCGCCAGCAGGGCCGTGGTGATCTTCTCCCCTTTCGGGTCCTGCAGCATCTCGGCGATGGTTTGCAGGATCTGCAGCTTGCGTTCCCCCGATCTGGCGGCCATGGTGGTCCCTCGCTCCCCTGTCATTCCAGCGCGCCGAGCCGGCGCGGCAGTTCGAGCACCGATTTTAGCCTGAGGTCGACCCAGGCGGGGCGATGCGACGAGCGGCTGATCCACACCGTGCGCATGCCGAGTTGCCGGGCCGTCTTCAGGTTCTCGGCGCTGTCCTCCACCAGCACGCAGCGCGCCGGGGAAAGCCGGTGCGCGCGCAGCAGGTGCAGGAAGCCGTGGATTTGCGGCTTGGGCCGGAAGCGCATGCGCTCGATGGTGCACACGTCGTCGAAGGCCTGCCGCACGCCCATGACATCGAGCACCGCCTCGGCGTAATGCCGCGGGGCATTGGAGAAGACGATCTTTGCCCCGGGCAGCCGGCGCAGGGTTTGCCGCAGCGCCCGGTCGTAGACCACCATGCCCGACAGATTGTCGAACTGGTGGGTGTGATGCAGGAAGTGGAGGGGATCGGTGCCGTGATGGCGCATCAGGCCGAGCAGCGTGGCGCCGTAGCGGCGCCAGTAGGTCTCGCGCAGCACAGAGGCCTCCGCTTCGCCGAGGCCGGCCTGTTGCGCCACGTAGGCCGTCATGGCGCGGTTGATGTGGGGAAAGATGTGCGGGTCGGCGTCATGGAGCGTGTTGTCGAGGTCGAACAGCCAGACCCGCCTGCCGGCCTGGCTCACTTGCTCTTGATCATGGTGCCGACGCCGTGATCGGTGAGGATCTCGAGCAGCAGCGCATGCTCGACGCGGCCGTCGATGATGTGCACATTCCTCACGCCGCTGCGCGCGGCGTCCAGCGCCGAACCGATCTTCGGCAGCATGCCGCCGGAGAGGGTGCCGTCGGCGACCATTTCGTCGATCTGCTTCGGCGTCAGGCCGGTGAGCAGATTGCCGTCCTTGTCGAGCACGCCCGGTGTGTTGGTGAGCAGCACCAGTTTTTCCGCCTTGAGGATTTCCGCCAGCTTGCCGGCGACGACGTCGGCGTTGATGTTGTAGGACTCGCCGTTCTCGCCCACGCCGACCGGCGCGATGACGGGGATGAAGTCGCCCGAATCCAGGAAGGCGATCAGGCTCGGGTCGATGGCGGTGATGTCGCCGACCTGGCCGATGTCGATGAGATCGGCCGGATTGTCCTTGTTCGGCATGAGCAGCTTCCTGGCGCGGATGAAGCTGCCGTCCTTGCCGGTCAGGCCGACCGCCTTGCCACCATGCTGGTTGATGAGGGCGACGATCTCCTTGTTGACCTGGCCGCCCAGCACCATCTCGACCAGCGCCATGGTCTCGGCGTCGGTGACGCGCATGCCCTGGATGAACTGGCCCTGCTTGCCGACGCGCTTGAGCAGGTCGTCGATCTGCGGCCCGCCGCCATGCACCACGACCGGATTCATGCCGACCAGCTTGAGCAGCACCACGTCGCGGGCGAAGCAGTGCTTGAGCTTCTCGTCGGTCATGGCGTTGCCGCCGTACTTGACGACGATGGTCTTGTCCTGGAAGCGGCGGATATAGGGCAGTGCGGCGGCGAGAATGCCGGCTTCGACGGCAGGGGAGAGTGGGGTGTCGGTCATGATGGCTCGCGTTCCTTCGAAGCCGGAATTCTAAGCCCTATGGAAAAAAAGCGGGAAGCCGCAGCTTCCCGCTCATGCCGGCCCTCGAGGAGGAGGGGAGGGAAGGGCCGGATCGGGGATCAATCAATAGTCAGTCGCTTTGCCGCGGCGGCTGCCTTCTTCGGCAGGGTCAACTCGAGCACGCCATCCGTGAACTTCGCCGCGGACTTCGACTCGTCGATGTCCTGGCCGAGCTGGAAGCTGCGCGACACCTTGCCGAAGTAACGTTCCGTGCGCAGGACGCGCTCACCTTCCTTGACTTCCTTCTCCTGCTTGCGCTCGGCGCTGATCGAAATCACCGAGCCGTCTATATTGACGTGGATGTCTTCCTTGCGGATGCCCGGCAGTTCGGCATGCACCTTGTAGGCATCGCCCTGCTCCTTGACGTCGATCTTGATCGACGGCACATCGACCGAACTGCCTAAATCGACGGGTCGGACGAAGAAGCCGCGGAAAAAATCGTCAAAAGGATCGGAACCGGAACGCACGACATTGGCCATGATGTCTCCTTTCGCTGTCAGGTTTAAACTCTCATTCCCAATATAGGTCGGCTCCGCCGCGTTTCAAGGGCGTTCCCCGCATGCATAAAAAATCATATATATCAACATGTTGCAATCTTGGCGACATTTGCCCCGGATGCGGACGGGCATTTGTCTGCGGCATGGAAGGCGAAAACGGTTGCTGGTGCGCCGGGTTGCCCCCTGCGATCCTTCCTCCCGTGCGCGGGGTGGGCTGTTTCTGTCCCGAATGCCTGAGAAAAAGAATTGACAGGCTGCCGGTCAGATGCGATGGATCAGGCGAGGCAGGATGAGGATCGCATCGCGGTTGCTCCACGAAAAAACCGTGCGGGCGGCTTTGCGCCAGTCCAGCCAGCGATAGCCCAGATGCTCCTCCGGGGCGGGGGTGATCGGCACCGCATCCGGCAAGTTCAGGCTGAAGACGTGCTCGACGTTTTCCGTTACGTCCGGCGCATAGCGATGCCGCCACTGGGGGAAGATTTCATATCGATTGATCAGGCGCCAGTCGATCAGATTATCCGCACGAACCACAATGCCCGTTTCCTCTTCGACTTCCCGCACCGCGGTGTGGGCAAGCGCCTCCTCGCCCTCCTGGCTGCCGGTGACCGACTGCCAGTAGCCGGGGTGGGCGGCGCGTTCGAGCAGCAGCACGCGCAAGTCGGGCGTGTGCAGGACGACGAGTACCGATACGGGCTTCTTCACTCGATGTCGGCGAAGGCAGGAACGTCCTCGACGTGTGCGTCGAGCAGCACCCAGAAGGGCACCCGCCTTTCGCGCCAGTGGACTGCTGCGTCTGCGACGACCTGTACGGCGATGGAAAACTCGCCGCTTCGGCGCACCCGCAGTTCCTCGCTATTCTCCAGGGTCAGCACATAGCCCGGCGCCGGCAGCCAGGACAAATCGTTCAGGCAATCGGCCGCCGCATCCCAGTTGCGGCCAAACCATTCCGGGAAGGACAGCGCTGACGACATACGATCGAGCAGGGCTTCCTTGCTGCGTACGCCCTTGAGATCGATGCGACGGACCGCCAGACCGGCAGCCGAGGCGGGCGCCAGGAGACGAGGCAAGCCTTCCTGCGGCACGTGGCAGACGCAGGATTTCGTGCTGTCCTTCAGGAGAGTGGCCGCATGGTCGTGATTCATTCGACGATCCGCTTGAAACTGCGATAGTGATCGGCAGTGTAATAGTATTCGTTCGATGTTCTCACGTCGGCGACGGCCCCCGCCCCGGCAACGATGCGGCGCGCGCCCCGGTCGCGCGAACCGGGCGTCCGGACGGTGTATTCCCGGTAGTAGCCGCGTGGCCGGATCGGCAGGCGCCGTTCGTAATTTCCGAAAGTCGTGCCATCCTTCGAGTAGGGAAACGGACCGCCGCGCTCGATCAAAGCCAAGGTTTCCCGGGCTTCGCGCGGCAGGGCTTGAATCGAGATTTCATCTACCGCTGGCTGCGGGGCGCGGGCTTGGGCAATGCCCATCACCAGTGCGACCAGCAGGGGGAGCAGCCATCTTGTCCAGGAGCGGGTACAGTCCATCCGGGGCATTATCCCGCATCCGGCCCGGTCAGGATCGTCCCGGCTGGATCCCGTATTTCGACAGCATGTTCTGGTAGTAGCTTGTCAAGGCAGCAATGCGTGGATGCGCGGGGTCGCTGCGGCGCGCGCGATATATGCTGGTAGAGCGCATCGGCCGTGACGTCTTGAGCAGGTGGTCATTGGGAGCGAGTTCAACGGCGCTGACGACCTTTTCATAGCGGCTCTCGCCAGTGACCATGATAAGACGGTCGAGAGCGGGATGAGATGGTGCGTGCGCAGGTTCTCGAGCAGATGCTGACCGTCCTGTCCTTCGCCCAGGGCGTAATCGCACAGGATGAGGTCGAATGGGCGCTTTTACCCTAAAAACCTCACCGCCAAGACACCAAGGGGACGATGTTGCACCAAGATAAATCAGTTACTGCCTTAAGCCCGATCACCCGTCAGGTGACCAGCCACTTTTCTGCAACTCCTTGGTGAACCTTGGTGTGCTTGGTGCCTTGGTGGTGAAAGCGAGGAATTGGGGGGGGCTGGGCCGCAAGCGGTGTTGCGGCCCGGGGTCAGACGCCTTTTGCCTGTTCGGCCTGTCTTAGCCGAATGTGCAGATCGCGCAATTGCCTTTCGTCCACCGGACCCGGCGCGCTGGTCAGCAGGCATTGGGCGCGCTGGGTCTTGGGGAAGGCGATCACGTCGCGGATGGATTCGGCGCCTGTCATCATGGTAACGATGCGGTCGAGGCCGAAGGCGAGGCCGCCGTGCGGCGGCGCACCGTACTTGAGTGCGTCGAGCAGGAAGCCGAATTTCTGTTCCGCCTCTTCTGCGCCGATGGCGAGCGCACGGAACACCTTCGACTGGACTTCCTCGCGGTGGATACGCACGGAGCCGCCGCCGATCTCCCAGCCGTTGAGTGCCAGGTCGTAGGCCTTGGCCAGGCATTTCCCCGGATCGCTGTCGATGAACGCCTCGTGGCCGTCTTTGGGCGAGGTGAAGGGATGGTGCAGGGCGACCCAGCGCTTCTCTTCCTCGTCGTACTCGAACATCGGAAAGTCGACCACCCATAGCGGGCGCCAGCCGTTTTCCAGATAGCCTGCCGCCGCGCCCTTCTCGTGGCCGATCTTGACGCGCAGCGCGCCGAGGGCGTCGTTCACGATCTTGGCGCGGTCGGCGCCGAAGAACACCAGGTCGCCATCGACGGCGCCTGTGCGCTCGATGATTTGAGAAATGATGTCGGCGGTGAGGAACTTCAGGATAGGTGATTGCAGGCCGTCGACCCCTTTTGCCTTGTCGTTGACCTTGATGTAGGCGAGGCCCTTGGCGCCGTAGATGCCGACGAAGGCGGTGAAATCGTCGATTTCCTTGCGCGTGAAACTGCCGCCACCCGGGATGCGCAGGGCGGCGACGCGTCCGTCGGCCAGTTCGGCCGCCGCGCGGAACACCTTGAAGTCCACCGTCTTCATGAGGTCGGTGAGTTCGGTGAACTCGAGCTTGACGCGCAGGTCCGGCTTGTCCGAGCCAAAGCGGGCCATGGCATCGGCGTGACCGAGGCGCGGGAAGGGGTTCGGCAGATCGACGTCCAGGGCTTCCTTGAAGACGGTGCGGATCAACTCCTCCATGATCGCCGTGATCTCGGTCTCGGTCAGGAAGGAGGTCTCGATATCGACTTGGGTGAATTCAGGCTGGCGGTCGGCACGCAGGTCCTCGTCGCGGAAGCACTTGGTGATCTGGTAATAGCGGTCGTAGCCGGCCACCATCAGCAGCTGCTTGAACAGCTGTGGCGACTGCGGCAGGGCGAAAAACTGGCCGGCGTGCACACGGGAGGGCACGAGATAGTCGCGCGCGCCCTCGGGAGTGGACTTGGTGAGCATCGGCGTTTCGATGTCGATGAAACCCTGCGCATCGAGGAAGCGGCGAAAGGCCATTGCCACCTTGTAGCGCAGCATCATGTTCTTCTGCATCTGCGGCCTGCGCAGATCGATCACCCGGTGCGTCAGCCTCACGTTTTCCGAGAGGTGGTCGTCATCGAGTTGAAAGGGCGGCGTGGCCGCAACGTTGAGGATCTCGATGTCCTGGGCCAGCACCTCGATCTCGCCGCTGGTGAGGTTGGGGTTGGCCGTGCCTTCGGGACGGCGGCGCACCAGGCCTGTGACCTTGAGGACGAACTCGTTGCGGATGCGTTCCGCCGTGGCAAACGTTTCCTTGCGGTCCGGGTCGCACACGACCTGGACGAGCCCCTCGCGGTCGCGCAGGTCGATGAAGATGACGCCGCCGTGGTCGCGGCGGCGATGCGCCCAGCCGCACAGGGTTACGTTCTGGTCCAGTTGCGCGGCATTGACGAGTCCGCAATAGTGAGTACGCATTGAATGGTGCCCGGAAAAAAGCCGCTACTGCGGCGCGTTATCGATTATTGGTTCTGTGCCCGACCGGCGGGGTTGCGCAGCGGAGGTGCCACGACACCCATCGAGATGATGTATTTGAGGGCTTCGTCGACGCTCATGTCGAGTTCGACGATGTCCTTGCGCGGCACCATGAGGAAAAAGCCGGACGTCGGGTTCGGGGTGGTCGGCACATAGACGCTGACATAGTCCCCTCGGAGATGATTGACGACATCGCCGCCAGGCTGACCCGTCAGGAAGGCAATCGTCCAGACACCCTCTCTGGGGTATTGCACGAGCAAGGCTTTGCGGAAGGCTTCACCGCTGGACGAAAAGAGCGTGTCGGACACCTGCTTGACGCTGTAATAGACCGACTTGACCACCGGTATGCGCGCCAGCACCCCTTCCCAGAATCGCAACAGGCGCTGGCCGATGATGTTGGCGGTGACGACGCCCGTCAGGAACACCACCAGCAGCGTGGCAATCACGCCGATGCCGGGAATGTAGATGCCGAGGAGGCTCTCCGGCCGAATGGCCGCCGGCAGCAGAAGCAGCGTCTGGTCCATCGTGCGGACGATGAGCGTCAGCACCCAGGCGGTGATCGCCAGGGGGACCCAGATCAGCAGGCCCGTGATGAAGTATTTTTTCATCCGTTGCCGGCGCAGGCGCACCCGTTACAGCTTGGGCCTGGCGCCGGCGAGTTGCCGCTATCCTTGCCGGCTTCCGGCTTGGCTGCACAGCCCTTGAAGTCCGTGGCATACCAGCCGCTGCCCTTGAGCTGAAAACCGGCGGCGGTGAGCATTTTGCTGAATGATTCCTTGCCGCACTCCGGGCAGGTCGTCAGCGGCGAGTCGTTCAGTTTTTGCAGGAATTCCTTCTGGAACCCGCAGGTGCCGCAGCGATATTCATAGATCGGCATGGCAGTCTCCAAAAACATTGAATTATATCCTAACGCCTTGCGCTGAAAGCGCAATTCCCCGGGAGAGGCATTACATGCCCTCGCCTTGGCTTTTTTCAAGGTGGAGAGGGATCAGAGCAAGCCGAGATACTGTTGATTCAGGGTCTTGCCCCAGAACAGGGCAATCACCGCGGCGCATGCCAGGTAGGGGCCGAATGGGATCGGCATGTTGCGGCCGTGCCGGGCGAAGACGATGAGCGCAATGCCGACAACGGCGCCGACCATCGAAGATATCAGGATTGTCAATGGAAGCATCTGCCAGCCGAACCAGGCGCCGATGGCGGCAAGAAGCTTGAAATCGCCATAGCCCATGCCTTCCTTGCCCGTGGCCAGCTTGAAGGCCCAGTAAACGGACCAGAGCGCCAGATATCCCCCTGCCGCGCCAATGACTGCGCTTCGGATATCGGTATAGGTGCCGCCCAGGTTAAGCAGCAACCCTACCCAGAGCAAGGGGAGGGTGATGCTGTCGGGCAGCAACTGCGTGTCCAGGTCGATGAAGGTGAGGACGATCATGGCCCAAACGAACAGCAGGGCGCCAACGCTTGCCCAGCTCGCTCCGAGCTTCCAGACGATTAATCCCGCTAACACGCCAGACATTGCTTCGACGAGCGGATAACGGCGACTGATGCGGGATTTGCAAGCGCTGCATCGTCCCCGAAGGATTATGTAGCTGATAAGTGGAATGTTTTCCCTTGCGCGAATGACATGGCCGCAATGGGGGCAATGCGAGCGAGGCACGGCCAGCGTGAGGCGTTCTGTTGGCTGAATGGGTTCGCCACGCAGTTCGGCACATTCATTTAACCAGTCACGTTCCATGATTTTCGGCAGCCGATGGATGACGACGTTCAGGAAGCTGCCGACAATTAAACCGAACAAGGTCGACAACGTGATACTGATTGTCGGGTCCATCAGGAAAGACATGGTCGTGCCAGACATTTCGGCAGTCGTGCCGATTGTCTTATACGACCGCGCCCAGCTTGAAGATCGGGAGATACATGGCCACGACCATGCCACCAATCAGCGTGCCCAACACAACCATGATCATGGGTTCCATCAGACTGGACATGGCCTCCACGGCATCATCGACTTCAGCCTCGAAGAAGTCGGCCACTTTTCCAAGCATGGCGTCGAGTTGTCCGGACTCCTCACCAATGGAAACCATTTGCAGCACCATGTTGGGGAATACGTTTGAGTTCTGCATTGCAACCGTGAGGTTTGTGCCGGTGCTGACTTCTGACTGGATTTGCTTCGTTGCCTTTCGGTAAACGTAATTTCCCGATGCGCCGCCAACTGAATCCAGTGCTTCAACCAGCGGCACCCCGGCCGCAAACATGGTGGACAAGGTCCGGCTCCAACGCGCCATGGTTGCCTTTCGAATGATGTCTCCGAAAATTGGCAGGCGCAGCAAGAGCCGATCCATGACGATCTGCAGCTTCTCGGAGCGTTTCCACATGTAGAAGAATCCGTACAGCGCTCCCCCAGAATTCCGAAGACGATATACCAATTCGCCACCATGAAGTCGGACATGGCGATCACCATCAGGGTAGGTGCGGGCAGATCCGCCCCAAAGCTCTTGAATACCTCCTTGAAGGAAGGGATGACGAAAATCATGATGACGGCAGTAATGACGATTGCCACGACGATGACGGCGATCGGGTAAAACAGAGCGGATTTAATCTTGCTCTTGATGGCAAGGATTTTTTCCTTGTAGGTGGCCAAGCGATCCAGCAGTGAATCCAGAATGCCAGCCGCTTCCCCCGCTGCAACGAGATTGCAGAAAAGGGCGTCGAAATAGAGCGGGTACTTGCGAAATGCCTGGTTGAGAGAAGAACCCGTTTCGACATCCGCCTTGACATCCATGAGAAGCTTGGCGACAGCTTGGTTCGAAGCGCCCTTTCCGACTATATCGAAAGCCTGCAGGAGCGGAACGCCTGCTTTCATCATGGTTGCGAGTTGGCGGGTAAAAAGGGTGATGTCCTTCTCGGTGATTTTCCCGCCTTTTTTGAACGTCTGCTTCTTGATTTTCGTGACCAACACGCCTTGGCGACGCAGAGTCGCCTGCACGAGGGCCTCGCCCCCGGCGCGCATCTCGCCGCGCATCAATTTGCCCGTCTTGTCTTTCCCTTCCCAGGCAAAGGTGTATTCCTTGATGCCACGGTCTTTGGCGGTCTTGGTAGCTGTTGCCATCTGGTGTCCCTTATTCGTTCGTCGTGGCCAGAACTTCCTCAAGAGACGTCAGGCCCTGCTTTACTTTGAGCAGGCCGGACTGGCGCAAATCCTTGATCCCTTCTCTCTGAGCCTGTTCTGCAATATCGATGGAGTTGCCGTTGGTCATGATGATGCGCTGGATCTCTTCAGAGACCGGCATGACCTGATAGATGCCGACACGCCCCTTGTAGCCGCTGCCCTTGCATTTCTCGCAACCGTTTGGGCCATAAGGTTGCCAGCTGCCATCAACCTCGTGTTCATGGAAACCGGCCTGAACCAGGGCCTCCATGGGGAGGGATACGGGTTTCTTGCACGAGCACAGCTTCCGTGCCAGGCGCTGGGCCGTGATCATGATGACGCTGGAAGCGATGTTGAAAGGCGCGATGCCCATGTTTTTCATCCGTTCCAGCGTTGTAGGAGCATCGTTGGTGTGCAGGGTGGATAGTACGAGATGGCCCGTTTGCGCCGCCTTGATGGCTATTTCGGCTGTTTCAAGATCCCGAATCTCACCCACCATGATGATGTCCGGGTCCTGGCGGAGGAAGGCTTTCAGCGCCACGGAGAAGTTCAGGCCGGCCTTGTCATTGACGTTGACCTGATTGATTCCGGGAAGGTTGATCTCTGCCGGGTCTTCAGCGGTGGAGATATTGATGCCGGGCTTGTTGAGCAGGTTGAGACAGGTATAGAGGGAAACGGTTTTGCCGCTGCCGGTAGGGCCGGTGACGAGGATCATGCCGTAGGGGCGCTCGATGGCGTGCATCAGCGCCTCCCTCTGTTCAGGCTCGTAGCCGAGTGCGTCGATGCCCAGCATGGCGCTGGTCGGATCCAGGATGCGCATGACGATCTTCTCGCCATGCAGCGTTGGCAGTGTGCTGACTCGAAAGTCGATGGACCGCGTCTTCGAGAGCACCAGCTTCATGCGCCCGTCCTGCGGCACACGCTTCTCCGAGATGTCCAGGCGGGAGATCACCTTGATGCGGGAGGCGATCTTTTCCTTGATAACCAAGGGGGGTTGCGCAACTTCACGCAATACGCCGTCGGTACGGAAGCGAATGCGGTAATACTTCTCGTAGGGTTCGAAATGGATGTCCGAAGAGCCTTCGTTGATCGCGTCAAGCAGGATCTTCTGGATGAATCGAACGACGGGCGCATCGTCGACGTCGGCCGTGGCAGCGTCGGAACTTGCGGCTTCTTCGGTGTCTTCCGCGAGCTGGAGGTCGAGGTCGCCACCGGCCAGTTCGTTGAGCTTCGTCTCGGCCGTTTCAGACAGCTTCTGAACCAGGGGTGCAAGCTTGCTGGCCTCGACCACGACGGGGTCGACCGCCAAGCCTGTCTGGAAGCGTATTTCGTCAAGGGCGCGCAGATTGGTCGGGTCCGCCAGCGCGACCGCGATGCGGTTTCCGCGCTTGATCAGCGGGACGACCATGTGGTTGTGCATCAGCTTGCGATCAATGGCTTCCTTGGGGAAATGCGTTTCATCGAACGCATTGAGATCCAGCAACGGGTAGCCGAACGTCTCGGCGGCGAACGTCGCTATGTCTTTGGCATTGAGCCTGCCGCCGGCAATGGCTTGGCTGACAAACCCACCGCCCGCAGCTGCGCCTTGCGCAGCATAGGTCTCGGCCTCGGCTTCCTTGAGGCGGCCCTGCTGGACCAGCGCCCGCGCCAGGCCGCTCAGCGATGATTGGAGTGAAGCTGCCATAGGCTGTCAGGGGGGTGGCTATATGCTTGATGTATTGTTCCGATGATGCCCTTATGTCCAGGATTTGTAAAGCTATCAGTCCCTTGGCGGAACTTTTTGACTCAAATCCTCGCATTGTTTTGCTCCGGCCGGAACACACGGACTGTTTTCACCATTCGATCATGCGTGTGCAGGATTTCGATTGGGACGCCGGCAATCTTCAGGGAGCCCCCCGTTTCGGGAATGTCTTGAAAATGCTCGAGAATCAAGCCATTCAGGGTTTTCGGGCCATCCAGGGGAAAGATAAGGCCAAGCGCCCTGTTCAACTCGCGTAAGCTGTGTCCCCCATCGACCAATACGCTGCCATTCGCTTCCCAGGAAAGCTCCCCGCCGCTGCCCGGCATGGTCGTGGTGAACTTGCCGATCATTTCCTCGATGATGTCCTCGATCGTCACCAGTCCTTGTATTTCACCGTATTCGTCAACCACCAGGCCAACGCGCTCTCGCTTGTCCTTGAAAAACTGCAATTGCGCATAGACGGGCGTGGCGGCAGGTACGTTAACCGGCTCGCCCGAGAATGACCTCGAGCACGAAACGGCTGCCGACGTAGGCGAGTAGCAGGGCCGCGAATCCTGCCAGCGTCCATCTCAGCGCCTTGCGGCCACGCCAGCCCCAGGCGAATCGGCCGACGATCAGGCCGGCAAAAATCAGCCAGGAAATAACCGAGAACAGCGTCTTATGATTGAGGGTGATCGCCTTGCCGAAGACGGTTTCTGAAAAGGCGAAACCCGAGGCCAGCGTCAGGGTGAGCAGGACAAAACCGATGGCAATGAGCCTGAACAGCAAGGCTTCCATCGTCAGCAGCGGAGGCAGGCTGGCGAGCGGACGCGTGAGTTCTCCGCGGTGCAGGCGGCGCTCGACGACCGCCATGATGATGGCGTGAAGCGCCGCCAAGGTAAACAGGCTGTATGCCACCATGGCGACGAAAAAGTGGGCTCGGAACATCGCGGAAGTGACATTGGTGATCTGGTGCTGTCCCGGGAAGAGCGCGGGAAGGAATGCACAGGCTGCCGCCAGCGGCAAGGCCAATGGCTGCAGTCCTTCCAGGCGCGCATGGAAGCTTTCCACCCAGTAAATCAGCACGGCAAGCCATAGCATGAGCGAAAGCGCGGCAGAGAAGCCGAAGCGCATCTCGCCGCCGCCGAACAGGTCGCCATAAAGAACAAGCGCGTGCAGCAACAGCGAGATGGCAAGCGCGACCCTCTCCCAAGGCCGAATGGCCTGCGAGGCCTTGGCTGTATGCGGCGTCCAGCGGGTACGCCAAAAATGGAAACCCAGCACGGCATACAGCGAGGCAGGCAGCAGATGCGGTAAAATTCCTTGCATAACACAAGTCTACCTTCTTCCCTGGGCATCCGGAACATCATGCTGGACAATCTGACGCAACGGCTGTCGCGCGTGGTCAAGACGATTCGCGGGCAGGCACGGCTGACGGAGAGCAATATTTCCGATGCGCTGCGCGAGGTGCGCATGGCCTTGCTCGAGGCCGATGTCGCGTTGCCCGTCGTCAAGGACCTGATCAGCCGCGTCAAGGAGAGGGCAATTGGTCAGGAGGTGCTTGGCAGCCTGACGCCCGGACAGGCGCTTGTCGGCGTGGTCCACCGCGAACTGGCCGAATTAATGGGGGGAGCGCATAGCGGACTCAATCTGGCTGCCCAGCCTCCGGCGGTCATTCTTATGGCCGGCTTGCAAGGGGCGGGCAAGACGACCACGACTGGCAAGCTCGGCAAGCTGCTGAGGGAGCGGCAACGCAAGAAGGTGCTGACCGTGAGCGCCGACGTGTACAGGCCGGCGGCGATCGAGCAGTTGCGTTTGGTGGCGGAGCAGGCCGGCATCGATTTCTATGCTACGCAGCCGGGCGACAAGCCGTTGGCGATTGCCACCGCAGCGCTCGACCATGCGAGAAAGCACTATTACGACGTCGTGCTGTTCGATACCGCAGGGCGGCTGGCCATTGACGAGGCCATGATGAAGGAGGTGACCGAACTGCACGCAGTCCTGCGCCCCGTCGAAACCTTGTTCGTCGTCGATGCCATGCTGGGCCAGGACGCCGTCAATACGGCGCGCGCTTTCAATGAGACCCTGCCTCTGACGGGGGTCATTCTGACCAAGCTCGATGGAGATGCGCGTGGTGGTGCCGCGCTGTCGGTCAGGCATGTGACCGGCAAGCCCCTCAAGTATGCCGGCGTCGGGGAGAAGCTCACCGGATTGGAGGAGTTTCATCCGGAGCGAATGGCCTCCCGCATTCTCGGCATGGGGGATGTGCTCGGTCTGATCGAGGAAGCCCAGCGGGGCGTCGACCAGGACAAGGCCAAGGCCTTCGCGCAGAAAATGAAAGCCGGCAAGGGCTTCGATCTGAACGACTTCAAGGAACAGATCGGCCAGATGCGGAAAATGGGCGGTTTGTCGAATCTGCTCGACAAGCTTCCAGCCCAGTTCGCACAGGCGGCGCAGCAGGCCGGCTCACAGGTTGAGGACAAGGCCGTGCGGAGGTTGGAAGGCATCATCAATTCCATGACGCCGGCCGAGCGCGCCAAACCGGAACTGATCAAGGCCTCGCGCAAGCGCCGCATCGCTGCGGGGGCTGGCGTGCAGGTGCAGGAAGTCAACCGCCTGCTCAACCAATTCGAGCAGACGCAGAAGATGATGAAGCAGTTTTCGAAGGGCGGCCTGCAGAAGATGATGCGGGGCATGAAGGGCATGCTGCCCGGCATGCACTGAGCGGGACGTTCTCCTTCCCGAGCGAGGGGCTATTGCCGAAGCGAAACGGCCTTGGGGGCATAGCGCCATTGGCGCTCCCATGCCGCCCGAACCGCATCCGGATACTCCGAACTGCCGAGGCTGCCGTTATAGCGGCCCAATGCCCGAAACAGGTCCCCTTTTTCGATGTCCAGGTAGTGGCGCAAGATGGTGCAGCCATAGCGCAGGTTGGTGCGCAGGTGGAACAGGTTGTCGCCGCGATTGCCGATCAGTTTCACCCAGAAGGGCATGACCTGCATGTAGCCGTGCGCGCCCGCCGTGGACACGGCATATTTCTTGAAGCCGCTCTCGACCTGGATCAGACTCAGCACCAACTGCGGATCCAGGCCGGCGCGTTCCGCCTCGTATTTGACGCTCTTCAGGAAATCGAGGCGCTCCTTCAGATTGGGCATCCGCTTGGCCAGTCGCGCGGACATCTCGTCCAGCCAGTTGACCTTTTCCTGGATGCTGGGGAAAGCGGGCTCGGGCGAGGCGCGGTCGGAAACGCTGGCATGCAGCGCTGCCTGCACGCTGGCGGCCAGCGGCTCGTACTTCTGTGCGCCGGCGAAGCTCGTGCCGGCGACGATGAACAGAATGGCCGGGGTGAGCCTGGTCATCAGGCGCCGAGGCGGTCGCGAACGAAGGCGCCGATTTCCGCCAGGGGAACTTTGACGGCGGCCATATCGCGACGCTCCTGGAATTCGACGACGCCTTCCTTCAGGCCGCGCTCTCCGATGGTGATGCGGTTGGGCACCCCGATCAGCTCGAGGTCGGCAAACATGACGCCCGGGCGTTCGTCACGGTCATCCAGCAGGACGTCGTAGCCGTCTGCCAAGAGTTCCGCGTACAAGGCACTGGCGGCGTCCCGCACGGACTGACTTTTGCCGTAGCCGATTGGCGCGATGGCCACTTCGAAGGGGGCGATATTGCGTGGAAAGATGATGCCGCGCTCGTCGTGATTTTGCTCGATGGCGGCCCCTACAATGCGCGTCACGCCGATGCCGTAGCAGCCCATTTCCATGATGCGCGGCTGCCCGGATTCGTCGAGGAAGGTGGCCTTCATCGCTTCCGAATACTTGGATCTCAGCTGGAATATGTGGCCGACCTCGATGCCGCGGCACAGTTCCAGCCTGCCCCTGCCGTCGGGGCTGGAATCGCCTTCCACCACATTGCGGATGTCGAACACGTAGTCCGGCTCGCGCAGGTCGCGACTCCAGTTGACCCCGGTCAGGTGATACCCTGCCTCGTTGGCACCGCACACGAAATCGCTCATCTGCGCCACGGTACGGTCAGCCACCACGGCGATCCCCGGGCCGATACCCACCGGGCCGATATAACCGGGACGGCAGCCGAGATGCTGCTCGACCTCCTGGTCGCTGGCGAAGCGGAAGGGATTGAGGAAGGGGAGCTTGCTGGCCTTGACTTCGTTGAGGCTGTGATCGCCGCGCAGCAGGAGCAGGAAGAACTGCTCGTCATGCATGACGGCAATCGCCTTGACGGTTCTCGTCACCGGCAGCCGGAGCAGTTCAGCCACGTCCTCGCAGCGTGTCTTGCCGGGCGTGGCCACCTTCAGCATGTGTTCGGTATGGCCATTGCGTGCCACGGCGGGCGCCACGGCTTCCGCCAGTTCGACGTTGGCGGCATAGCCGGAGTCCGGGCAGAACGCGATGGCATCCTCGCCGGAATCGGCCAGGACATGGAATTCGTGCGAGCCCGTGCCGCCGATGGAGCCGGTGTCGGCCGCCACCGCGCGAAACTTCAGCCCCAGACGCGTGAAGATGCGCGAATAGGTGTCGTGCATGTTCTGATATTCGCGCTGCAGATCTTCGTAGCTGGCATGAAAGGAATAACCGTCCTTCATGAGAAATTCGCGACCGCGCATGACGCCGAAGCGCGGCCTGATTTCGTCCCTGAACTTCGTCTGTATCTGGTACAGGTGGAGGGGCAACTGGCGGTAGCTCTTGATTTCACGTCTGGCGACGTCGGCGATGACCTCCTCATGCGTCGGACCGATGACGAAATCGCGCTGATGGCGGTCCTTGAAGCGGAGCAATTCCGGGCCGTACTGATCCCATCGCCCCGTTTCCTGCCACAACTCGGCCGGCACCACCGCCGGCATGAGCAATTCGATCGCCCCGGCGCGGTTCATCTCCTCGCGCACGACGTTTTCCACCTTGCGCAGAATCCGCAACCCCAGCGGCATCCATGTATAGATGCCGCCGGCCAGACGTTTGATCAATCCGGCGCGAAGCATCAGCTTATGGCTGATAACTTCAGCATCGGCCGGCGCCTCTTTCAGGGTGGCGATAAAGAATTGGCTGGCTTTCATGGGGCGTGCGCAAAAAAATCGAATTCTACCGCAGCCGATACCGGCGCTGTCCTGCCAGGCAAGGTCCTTTTCTTGCATGATGAATTGTGAAAAAATGAAGCCAGTTCAAACATTGATGGGTAGCGATCATGCTCGATCGTGAAGGCTATCGCCCGAACGTCGGCATCATTCTGACAAACAGCAGGAACGAGGTATTCTGGGGCAAGCGGATTCGAGAACACTCCTGGCAATTCCCCCAAGGGGGGATCAAGCACGGCGAGTCGCCCGAGCAGGCGATGTACCGCGAACTGGAGGAGGAGGTTGGCCTCCGCAAGGAGCATGTCAGGATTCTTGGCCGGACGCGCGACTGGTTGCGCTACGAGGTGCCTAAGCAGTGGATCCGGCGCGAGTGGCGCAATACCTATCGCGGCCAGAAGCAGATCTGGTTTCTGCTGCGCCTGGTGGGGCGTGACAGCGATGTTTCGCTGCGCGCCAGCGATCACCCGGAATTCGATGCCTGGCGTTGGAGCCAATACTGGGTGCCGTTGGACGCCGTCATCGAGTTCAAGCGGTGTGTCTATCAGCAGGCGCTGATCGAGCTTTCCAGGTATGTTTTCCGCTATGCAGCAGACAGGCAGCCCAAATGGGATATGGAGAGCCTGACCTCTTCGGGCATCGATCGGGCCCCTGCCGATTCAGGCGCTTAATGGTTTGATCGGAAGACTCCATTTTTCTCTTCTCGTGTCTTGTCCAACAATGAGATGACCCGCCCGCCAGTCAGAGGGGCGCATCTCGCGGCCAGGCCGCACGACACGCCAAGGAGGAGAGAAGATGGTTCGCGAACAATACAGGGCGCTGCCTGAAGGCCGCCTCAACCAATGCGCAAGTTATTATCAGGCTGACCTGAATAGCGGCAAGCCCGTGTCCCTGGATTCCCCGGCCATAGAGGTCATGACCGACCTGAAGCGGGTGCAGGCGATCTCCATCGGGCCCGACGCAACGCTTACGTCGGCCGGCAAAGCCATGCGGCGCAACAACGTCAGATCGTTGCTGATTGCCGACGAGAAGCGATGCATTTTGGGCGTGATCACTTCCACGGATCTGCTCGGCGAACGGCCCATGCAATTCGTGCGCGAGCGCGGCGTTCGCTATGGAGAGGTGATGGTGCGGGATGTCATGACGCCGCGAGAGCGTCTCGAAGTGATCGACATGGAGGATGTGCGCTCGGCGGAAGTCGGTCATGTGATTGCCACGCTGAAGCGGGCGGGGCGGCAGCATGCGCTGGTTGCCGAAGAGGACGATACTGGACGGCAGATGGTGAGGGGGATATTTTCGATTACCCAAATCTCCCGTCAACTCGGTACGTCGATTCAAACCCATGAAATCGCATCCACCTTTGCCGAAATCGAAGCGGCGATTGCGCACTGAGCTGCCCGGAGGATCGGGTATGATCATGGCCGCTGCTTCTCCCCCCTGCAGCCGCTCGAAACGCTCTCATGAACCGATCAGTCGTTTTGCGAAAAACCCGGTGTTTTCCCGCAGCCTTGCTGTTGAGCCTTGCCTTGCCTCTTCCCGTAGCAGGGAGCGGCTTTTACGGAGACAAGAAATACGGAGAGTATTACGAGGAGGAGAAGAAATGGGTGGAGCTCGAATCGAATCCGCCGGAGTTCCCCAAGCCCGATGACCTGATCGAGATCGACGCGGGCGCGGCTACCTCCAATCGCTTTTATGTCGACGGGAAAACGCTGACCGTCGGCCAGGATGGCGTGGTCAGGTATGTGATGGTGGTGAAGACATCCGCGGGCTCGACCAACGTCAGTTACGAGGGCCTGCGCTGCAGCACGAAAGAACGAAAGCTCTATGCCTTTGGCCGGAGCGACACCACTTGGAGCACAGCTCGCAATCCTGCATGGCAGGCGATCAAGGCGGGCAGCCAGCATGCCTTCCTGTACCGGCAATACTTCTGTCCCAACCACGTGATCATCTACAGGGCCGAGGAGGGCGTGGATGCCCTGAAGCGCGGCCACCATCCGGAAGCGCGTTAGCCGGACATGATCGACAAGGCGATCATCGAGTTCGACAAGGCGCTTCGGGCGGTCTTTGTTCGGGGAACTGGCGCGCGTCCCGTTCCCGGCTTGGGGCTGCCTGACGCCGCTCTGACGGAGCGGGAAAAGCGCCATGCCGCGGCCCTGATGCGGGTGAATCACTGCGGGGAGATATGCGCCCAGGCCCTGTACCAGGGTCAGGCGATTTCCTCATCGAACCCCGTCATCCGTCAAAGCCTCAGGCAGGCCGCGGCGGAAGAGGGCGACCATCTTGCCTGGACCGAATGCCGCTTGACGGAGTTGGGGGGGCGCAAGAGTTTCCTCAACCCCTTATGGTATGGGGGCGCCTTGGCCATCGGCATCATCGCCGGAAGGGCCGGCGACATGTGGAATCTCGGTTTTCTCGCCGAAACGGAACGTCAGGTCGAGGCGCATTTGCAAGGCCATCTCGCCAGACTGCCGGAGAGCGACCGAAAAACCAGGACGATCGTCGAGGCCATGCAGGCGGACGAAATCGCCCATGCCGAGACTGCGATACGGTTGGGTGCGCGGGACCTGCCGGCGGTGGTCAAGCAGGCCATGAGGCTGGCCTCGGGTGTCATGACACGTACCGCCTACTGGGTTTGATCATGCCTCGACGATCTCCCAGTCGTGCGTGATGTCGGCAGTCTTGCCTAGCATGATGGAGGCCGAGCAATATTTCTCGGCCGAAAGATGAATGGCACGTTCGACCGCATCCGCCTTCAGGCCTTTGCCGCGCACCGTGAAGTGAAAATGGATCCGGGTAAACACCTTGGGATCGGTTTCCGCCCGCTCGGCCTGAATGCCGACTTCGCAACCGCTGATTTCCTGGCGGCTTTTCTTCAGGATCAGGACCACGTCATAGGCGGCGCAACCGCCCGCGCCGGCCAGCAGCAGTTCCATCGGACGCGGCGCGAGGTTGTTGCCCCCTCCCTCCGGCGCGCCGTCCATGACCGCGATATGCCCGCTGCCTGTCCTGGCCGCAAAAGCCATCCCATCCACCCCCATCCAGCGCACCGTGCATTCCATTTGATCCCCCAGATCGATGAAACGCGATTCTATCGGAACGGCGTAGCCTGAATCCCGATCAATGCGGCTTGTGCAATGCGGTATGCGTTTGTCGGATTTGATAAATCATGGCGAGTTTTTCCCTCATTGAACGCCTTCCACCATGTTTCAGAACAATACAAAAAATAATTAATTATCAAGACGATGATATAAATATTCGAGCGCGGCTGATCCTGGCATAAATAAAATTATGTGCGATGCGCAAAAAATTCTTGCAATGCACAAACCGGTTTGTAATAATGAAATTGTTCGAGCGTGAAGTCTGGCGCTCAAGATTTTGTCTCCTCCACCCTCCTCCTTTGGTGTGGAATTCGCGCGATCCTCTTGGATCGCGCTTTTTTTTGCCCTTGCCGGGCTATGCCATTGAAGAATGAACTGGCTGATTTGACATGCGAAATCAAACTGCAATACAATGCGCGGCTTTCCGTATCCAGCAGTGAGTCGTTAAGGGATTCCCATGAGAACGTTTTCCGCCAAGCCGCATGAAGTCAAGCGCGACTGGTTCGTCGTCGATGCGACAGACAAGGTCCTCGGCCGGCTGGCCACAGAAATTGCGCGCCGTCTGCGCGGCAAGCACAAGCCCGAATACACCCCGCATGTCGATACGGGTGATTTCATCGTCGTGGTGAACGCGGAGAAGCTGCGCGTGACCGGCGCCAAGGCCGAGCAAAAGGTGTACTACCGCCACTCGGGCTACCCGGGCGGCATATATGAGGACACTTTCACCAAGCTGCAAAAGCGCGCGCCGGCGCGCGTGCTGGAAAAGGCGGTGAAGGGCATGCTGCCGAAGGGGCCTCTGGGTTACGCCATGCTCAAGAAACTGAAGGTTTATGCTGGCGGAAATCATCCGCACACCGCCCAGCAACCCAAATCGCTGGAGATTTAAGGAATGGCTGCGAATTATTATTACGGCACGGGGCGTCGCAAGACTGCGGTTGCGCGCGTCTTCATGAAGGCGGGTAGCGGCAAGTTCATCGTGAACGACAAACCGCTCGACGAGTTTTTCTCGCGCGAGACCGGCCGCATGGTGGTTCGACAGCCGCTGGAACTGACTCAGCATGACAAAACATTCGACATCCTCGTCAATGTGTGCGGCGGCGGCGAATCCGGGCAGGCCGGCGCGGTCCGCCACGGCATAACCCGCGCCCTGATCGAATACGATGAGACCCTGAAGCCCGTCCTGTCCAAGGCCGGCTTCGTCACGCGCGATGCCCGCGAGGTCGAGCGAAAGAAAGTCGGCCTGCACAAGGCGCGCCGTCGCAAGCAGTTCTCCAAGCGCTGACCGTGCGAGATCGACGACAAGAGCCGCCGCAAGGCGGCTTTTTCGTCTACGGGCGATTCATTGCACCCGCTTGGTTTCGTGATTAACATTCATCGTTGCCTTTGGAGATCCGGATGATCAAGGTCGGCATTGTCGGTGGGACTGGATATACCGGCGTCGAACTGCTGAGGTTGCTGGCGCAGCATCCGAACGTCGAACTGCATGCCATCACTTCCCGCGGGGAAGCCGGTACCGCCGTCGCCGACTTGTTCCCCAGTCTGCGCGGGCGGGTGGCCTTGCGATTCGTCGATCCACAAACAGCCGCCCTGGACAGGTGCGATGTGGTTTTTTTCGCCACCCCCAACGGGATTGCCATGGGGCAGGCGCAGGCACTGCTCAAGGCCGGCACGAGAATCGTCGATCTCGCAGCGGATTTTCGCATCCGGGACGTTGCCGAATGGGAGAAGTGGTATGGGATGAAGCATGCCGCGCCCGACCTGGTCGCTGAAGCGGTCTATGGACTCCCGGAAGTAAACAGAGAAAGCATCCGGCAGGCGCGGCTGGTGGCAAACCCCGGCTGCTATCCGACAGCTGTCCAGCTTGGTTTACTGCCGCTCGCGGAGTCCGGGCTGGTGGATCTGTCGCACCTGATCGCGGACGCCAAATCCGGCGTGTCCGGTGCCGGGCGCAAGGCGGAAGTACATACGCTCTTTTCCGAGGCGTCGGACAGTTTCAAGGCCTATGGCGTGCCTGGCCATCGCCACTTGCCTGAAATCCGACAGGGGCTTGCCCGTGCAGCCGGCAAGCCGGTCGGATTGACATTCGTACCCCACCTGACGCCCATGGTGCGCGGCATCCATGCCACGCTTTACGCACGCATCGAGCGGGAGGCGGACTTCCAGTCCCTGTACGAGACGCGTTACCAGTCCGAGCCATTTGTCGATGTTCTGCCCTTCGGCAGTCATCCGGACACCCGGTCGGTGCGTGCAGCCAATGTTTGCAGGATTGCCTTGCACCGGCCCCAGGGGGGAAGTACTTTGGTCGTGCTTTCGATCATCGACAACCTGGTCAAGGGGGCTGCCGGGCAGGCCGTTCAGAACATGAACATCATGTTTGGGATCGACGAGTGCGCAGGGCTTACGCAGATACCCGTCTTGCCGTAACGCTGCGCCGCGTGCGCAGCCGGTTCGGCATTTCCGCCCCCAAGGTGGCGGTGCGCACCCACATTTCCTGGTATTGGCGTGCGATGGCGACCGTCGCCGTGCTATCGATTTCCTTTGCCCTGGCCGGATGGATCTACGATGCTGGCAGAAAAATTGCCGGTTTCGACAGGCAGGAATCGGAACAGGAATTGACCGCCCTGCGCGATCGCCTGGTGGAACTCGAAAAGGAAGCGGCCAAGCTGCGTGCGATGGCGAGCGCTGGCGAAAGCCACGTTCAGATCGAGCGTACTACGCAGCAGCAACTGGCTCGCCAGGCGAAATCGCTGGAGATGGAAAACAGCCGACTCAAGGAGGACCTTGCCTTTTTCGAGAACCTTGCTGCGGCAGAGGGAAAGGAGCCCGGCTTCACCATCAATCGTCTGCAGGTCGAGCCGAATGGCAATCCCGGGCAGTATCGCTATAGACTGCTGGCGGCGGCCCAGGGTGGCAAGAAGGATCGGGAATTCAAGGGGAGCGTGCAGTTGATGGTCGGACTACATCAGGATGGCAAAAGTGCTATGATGCTCCTCCCCGAGCCAGGCGATTCGGCCAGGCATCGTTTCAATATCAGTTTCAAGCACTTCCAGCGGGTGGATGGCACGTTCCAGGTGCCGACAGGGGCGCGCATCACCAGTGTCGAAGCAAGGCTCATACAGGATGGCGTGACGCGGGCATCACAGACGATTACGCTTTAACGGAGGCCGATGATGTTTCTCAAAAGCGACAAGACCAGCAAGCCGCAGAGCAGAATCGACAGCCTGATCGGCGCTGGCACCAAGATCGAAGGCGATGTGACCTTCGTCGGAGGCTTGCGGGTCGATGGCGAGATCAAGGGAAATGTCCGGTCCACAGGAGACGGCGGCGGCACCCTCGTGGTGAGCGAGCATGCCCGCATCGAAGGGGAAATCCACGTTTCCCACCTGGTTATCAACGGCACGATTATCGGGCCGGTCTATTCGAGCGAGTTCCTTGAACTTCAGCCTCGTGCGCGCGTCACAGGTGACGTGCAGTACAACGGCCTGGAGATGCATCTCGGGGCCATCGTTCAGGGCCGGCTGGTGCATCGGGGCGGCACCGGCAAGGCGGTCGAACTGAAACTCGCATCGAGCAATTGACGCTGGTCTTGCCAGCCCCTATATTCTTCAAATCCGAATTTTCTGGAGCCTCACATGAATGCCGTTACCGAGATGTCTCCCCTGGTCTTCACGGACAGCGCTGCCAACAAGGTGCGCGAACTGATTGAAGAGGAGGGCAATGCCGAGCTCAAGCTGCGCGTCTTCGTCACCGGGGGCGGATGTTCGGGCTTCCAGTACGGCTTTACCTTCGACGAAGTGCAGAACGAGGACGACACCGTCATGCAGAAAAACGGCGTGATGCTGCTGATCGACCCGATGAGCTATCAGTATCTGGTGGGCGCCGAGATCGACTATACGGAGGGCCTGGAAGGTTCCCAGTTCGTCATCAAGAACCCGAACGCCACCTCGACCTGCGGCTGCGGCTCCTCGTTCAACGTATAACCACCATCATCTTCTGCGGCATCGCTCGGGGGGGGCCTAGGCTCCCCCGGGTTTTTCAGCGGGTGTAAAGCGCGCCCAAAACCCGCGCTCCCCGTGCGCCCGTGACCGCGGGCAGATTACCCGACCGTTCCATGAGCCGCTGCCTGGCCAGCCAGGCGAACGCCATCGCCTCGACCCAGTTCGCGCCCATTCCAATCTCGTCCGTGGCGAACACGCGGCTTGCCGGCAGGCATTCGCCGATCCGGCGCATCAGCGCACGGTTGTGCGCGCCGCCTCCGCAAACCGCCACCTCGTCCGGCGCACTGCACCAGCGCCGAATGGCATCAGCCATGGTGCGCGCGTCAAGTTCCAGAAGCGTGGCTTGAACGTCTTCGGGCTTTGGCGTTCCCGAGAGCCGCGATGCAAGCCAGGGCAGGCCAAATTCCTCGCGGCCGCAACTCTTCGGCGGTGGCGCATGAAAGAAGGGGTGGGCCAGCAGGGCTTCCAGCAAATCAGGAATGGCGCGTCCACTGGAAGCCCAGGCACCGTCCTTGTCGTACGGTTCGCCCAAGGTGCGCTGAATCCAGGCATCGAGCAGCATATTGCCAGGGCCGCAATCGAACCCGGTGGTGGCCGATGCCGGATCGAGGTTGGTCAGATTTGCAATGCCGCCGATATTCAGGATGACCCGGTGCCGATCATGTGCACGGAATACGGCATCGTGAAATGCCGGCACCAGCGGCGCTCCCTGCCCTCCGGCCGCAATGTCACGCCCGCGGTAACCTGCGACGACGCTGATGCCACTCAATTCGGCGAGCAGGTCCGGGTTTCCTATCTGCAGCGTATAGCCGGCAGCGGGATTGTGGCGGATCGTCTGGCCATGGCAGCCGATGGCGCGGACATCTTCTCTCGACAGACCGGCCGTTCTTAGCAGGTCCGCCACGGCCTGGTGATACTGGCGAGCCAGATCGTTGCCCAGCAGGGCGGCACGATGCAGTTCGTCTTTCCCGGCCTCATGCAACTCGAGAATTTTCGCCGCCAGTGAGCGGGAGTAGGGGGCAAAGCGCGATGCGACGAGCTTGGGCGGGCCGCAGCCGAAATCGACCAGGACGGCATCGATCCCGTCGAGGCTGGTACCCGACATGATCCCCACGAAGAGGTCGGCGCTTGCGTCCTTTGGGGGGGTGCCGGGCATCATCTCGCCGTATGCGAGAGGCCCGTCAGTTCAGCAGCGCGAGATTGAGGCCGCGCATCCGTTCCAGACGATAGGTCAGCGGTTCGGCATGCTGCCTGAATTGGGCCAGTTGATGCTGCCCCAGCGGCGGTGCGCTGGGCAGAGCGACGGAAAGCGGATTCTGATGGACGTCGTTGATGCGGAATTCGTAGTGCAAATGCGGTCCCGTGGCCCAGCCCGACTTGCCCACGTAACCGATGATATCCCCTTGCGACACGCGCACCCCCTTGCGGATGCCGGGCGCAAAGCCGTTCAAGTGGCCATAGTGCGTCGTGTAACGGCCATGGTGCCGGATGACGACCAGATTGCCGTAGCCCCCCTGCTTCCCGACGAACTCGACAATGCCGTCTCCGGTGGTCTTGACCCGGGTGCCGATCGGCGCGCCGTAATCCACCCCCTTGTGGGCACGCCAGGTCTGCAGGATCGGATGGAAGCGGGAACCGGTGAAGCCGGAGGTGACGCGTGAAAATTCCAGCGGGGAGCGCAGAAACGCCTTGCGGATATTCTTCCCGTCGGCCGTGTAATAGCCTTGGCCCTCCTTGCTCTCGAACCAGATCGCGCTGAAGGCCTTGCCGTTATTGACGAATTCCGCTGCCAGGATGCGTCCGGTGCGCGCGGGCTGGCCTTGGCTGTACAGCATCTCGTAGACGACGCTGAAGCGATCGCCGCGGCGAAGATCACGGTGAAAGTCGATGTCGCCGCCGAAAATGTCCGCCATCTGGATGGCGACGCTGTCCGGCATGCCGACGGCGTCGGTGGCCGCGAAGAGCGAACTGCGAATCTCCCCGGACCTCATCTGGACCTGCACGGCCAATGCCAACGGCTGTTCGCCGGCAAACAGGCGACCATCTCGACGCTCGACCACGAGTACATTGTCCTTGGGGCCGTTCAGGGGGAAGCTCAGATGGACGAATTCGCCCGACTCACCCGTTCGGGCCGTGACCACCTTGCCGGGACGCATCTGCCTGAAAATCGACTGGGTTTCCGGCTGCCGGCGCAGGAAGGCGAATGCTTCTTCGTCCTGTATACCCAGGCGGGACAGAAGGGAGGCGACCGTGTCGCTCCGCTGAATGCGTTCCTCGCGGACGATGGGGCTTTCCAGCGGCTCGCGCTTGTCCGTCAGGCTGAAGGACAGCGGCTCGACGACAGTATGCTGATAGGCGCGGATTTCAGCGCTGTCCGGTGCAATGCCGAAGGCGGCGACCATGCCGAACAACGAGACGCCTGCCACGAGCGAAGCCGCCCAGAAGTGGTGCGGGCGGTTTTCGCGTACGGCTTGGAGTTGCGCTAAAATTCGCGTCTTTTCGTTATTCATGCAGGCGCGCGGGAAAAAGCTCGAGCGAGTGTAGCAAAAAACCCGACCAGACCCAACCCGGGGCAATTCACCATGACGGACGTCCAGAAAGCTCTTTCCCTCATCAAACGCGGCGCGGACGAGCTGCTCATCGAGGCCGAGCTGATCGACAAGCTCAAGTCCGGCCGCCCCCTGCGCGTCAAGGCGGGCTTCGATCCCACGGCGCCGGACCTGCATCTCGGCCACACCGTGCTCATCAACAAGCTGCGCCACTTCCAGGAACTCGGCCACCATGTCATGTTCCTCATCGGCGACTTCACCGGCATGATCGGCGACCCGACCGGGCGCAACGCCACCCGCCCGCCGCTCTCGCGCGAGCAGATCCTGGACAACGCCAAGACCTACCGGGAGCAGGTGTTCAAGATCCTCGACCCGGAGAAGACCGAGGTCTGCTTCAACTCGACGTGGTTCGAGCCGATCGGCGCGGCCGGCATGATCAAGCTGGCCGCCTTGCACACCGTGGCGCGCATGCTGGAGCGCGACGATTTCGCCAAGCGCTACGCGAACAATCAGCCCATCGCCATCCATGAGTTCCTCTATCCGCTTTGCCAGGGCTACGACTCCGTGGCGATGCGCGCGGATGTCGAACTGGGCGGCACCGACCAGAAGTTCAACCTGCTGGTCGGGCGCGAACTGCAGAAGCATTACGGGCAGGCGCCGCAGTGCATCCTGACCATGCCTCTCCTGGAAGGGCTGGACGGCGTCAACAAGATGTCCAAGTCCTATGGCAACTATGTCGGCATCAACGAGCCGCCGCGCGAGATCTTCGGCAAGCTGATGTCGGTCTCGGACGAGCTGATGTGGCGCTACTACGAACTGCTGTCCTTCCGCTCGAACGAGGAGATCGCGCAGTTCAGGAAGGAAGTCGGCGAGGGGCGCAACCCGCGCGACATCAAGGTCCTGCTGGCCCAGGAAATCGTCGCGCGTTTCCATTCGCGCAAGGATGCGGAAGAGGCCCTGGCGGATTTCGAGGCGCGCTTCAGGCAGGGCGCCATTCCTGACGACATCGAGCAAACCGCCATCGAATGCGGTCCAGAGGGCATGCCGATCGCGCAGGTGCTCAAGCAGGCCGGGCTGACTGCCAGCACGTCGGAGGCCTTGCGCATGATCGAGCAGGGCGGCGTCAGATTGGACAGCGAAAAACTCTCCGATCGCGCCCTGGTTTTGAAGGCCGGCAGCAGCGTCGTTTTGCAGGTCGGCAAGCGCAAGTTCGCGCGGGTCGAACTGCGCCCGAAATAATTCCCAGAAACTGTTGACCGGCGCTTGTCCGTCTGTATAATGCGCGGCTTTCCGCTGCTCTGCAGCATTGTTCTTTAACAACTGAACAGCCGATAGGTGTGGGCGCTTGGTGAGTTGGGCGCATGGTTTTTTGTCATGCGGATCGATGATATTGAGTGCTCATACTGTAAGAAGTGAAGTTTCAGCTTGGAAAGAA
>VGHJ01000022.1 GCA_016868295.1 Betaproteobacteria bacterium
CTTGATGCGCGTGGCGATCGGCTCGGGACCGAAGGCGGAGAAGAGTGGCGAGACCACCGTGCCGTTCTTGAAGCTGCCCAGCGCGGCGACATAGAGCTCGGGCATGCGGCCGGCGAGGATGAACAGGCGCTCGCCCTTGCCGACGCCGAGGGACTTCAGCACGTTGGCGAAGCGGTTGGTCAGGCGCGACAGTTCGCCGTAGCTGACGTCGCGCTTCGCCTGCGCGCCGAGGAAGCGGAAGGCGACCTTGTCGCGCAGCGCGCCCCAGGCATGGCGCTCGACCGTCTCATGGGCGATGTTGAGCCCGCCGCCGGGCAGGCCGGCCAGTTCGGCGCGCACGGCGTCCCAGCTGAACGCCGCGCACGCCGCGGCGTAGTCCGCCAGATGCGGCGGAACGCGCAGATCGGCGGCGGTCTTGCGGATGATGGTCGAACGGTCCATCGCACCCTCCCCGATGTCATTCTGGGCAGGCGGCGGGGGTGTCTCTTTGACTTAAGACAACAAAATCAGACGACGCGGAAGTTCTTGAACTGCCAGGGGTCGTCGCGATCGAGATCTTCCTCGAAGAGCCAGCCGCGGTCCTTCAGCGGCGTCCAGTCGCTGTAGGCGCCGACCACCTCGCCCAGGTAGGGCCGGATGAAGTCGAGCACGGCCTTGTAGTCCATCTCGTCGGGATCGACCACGCCGCGGGCCGGGTTCTTCAGCGCCCAGATCACGCCGGCCACCACCGGGGCGGTGACCTGCAGGCTGGTGGCGCTGTTGTGCGTACAGAGCGCGCGCGCCTGCTCGATGGAGAGGCGCGAGCCGTACCAGTAGGCGCCCTTCTCGTGGCCCATGAGCAGCACGCCGAGCTCGTCCATGCCGGAGACGATCTCGTCCTTGACGATGCGGTGGCTGTCCTGCAGCTTCCAGTTGCGGCCGGCCAGCTCGTGCACGGACTGCACGGTGTCGTCGCTGGGGTGATAAGCGTAATGCACCGTCGGCCGGTAATCGGGGCTGTCGCCCGATCCGACGGTGAAATAGTCGGCGAGCGAGATCGATTCGCCGTGCGTGATGAGGAAGCCGTGGATCGCCCCGGCCAGCGGCGTCCACGTGCGCACGCGCGTGCTGGCGCCGGGGCGGGTGAGCCAGATGGCGGCCTTGCAGCCATGGTCGTGGCGGCGGCCATCGGCCGGGAAATGCTTCTCGTGGCTGCCCCAGCCCAGTTCTGCCGGCTGGCAGCCTTCGCCGACGAAGCCCTCCACCGACCAGGTGTTCACGAATTCCCCCGGCGCCTTGCGCGGCACGGCCACCTGGGTGTCGCGCTCGGCGATGTGGATCGACTTGATGCCGAGCGATTGCGCCAGGCGCGCCCAGCCGGCGCGATCCTTCGGCGCCTCGGCCGGCCGGCCGATATCGCGTGCGATGTTGAGCAGCGCCTCCTTGACCAGGTGGGAGACCATGCCCGGGTTGGCGCCGTGGGTGAGGATGGCGGTGGGCGTGCCGGGACGCTTGAGCGCCAGCGCGGCTTCGCGCAGGGCATAGTTGGAGCGCGCCTCGGGCGTCACCGAGGCGTCGGTGTAGCCGCCGGCCCACGGCTCGATGCAGGTGTCGATGTAGAGCGCGCCGCGCTCCTGGCAGAGGGCGATCAGCGCGACGCTGGAGACGTCGTTGGAGCAATTGACCAGGAAATCGCCGCGCGCGAGGCGCGGCTCGAGCAGGGCGCGATAATTGGCCGGCGTGAGGGGCGAGTCGTGGAATTCGACGCCGTATTCGGCGGCCACCTTTCGGCCGTTCTCATCCCCCGTGACGATGGTGATCTGGCCGGGCTCGAGATCGATGTGCCGCAGCAGCAGGGGCAGGGTGCCCTGCCCGATCGAGCCGAAGCCCACCATGACGATGCGGCCGGCGAACGCCAGCTCTTTGCGGAATGCTCCCAATTCCTCTCCCCTAGAACCCTTTCAGCAGCCCTTTGGGCGCATGTTTATTTTGACGTAAGGCCGCGCAGAATAAAGGAAAAAGAGCATAAATGCAATGTCGCAGCGCAAGCGCTGCTCCGCGTTCCCGGCGCGTACAATCCGGCCTGTCATGAAGCGAAGGCGAGAACACATCGACTACAGCGCGGAAATGAACCGGCACGATTCGCCGGCCATGCGCCTGCTCTTCGTTGCCCTGGGCACGCTGTTCGTCCTGCTCGGCATCGCCGGCGCCCTGCTGCCGGTGCTGCCGACCACGCCCTTCATGCTGCTGGCGGCCGCCTGCTACGCACGCGCCTCGAGCCGCTTCTACAACTGGCTGCTCAACAACCCGACCTTCGGGCCGACCATCCTGGAGTGGCGCCGCCACCGCAGCATCCCCTGGCGCGTCAAGCTGACGGCCATCGCCCTGATGTCCGTCACGCTGGGGATTTCCATCGTCTTCTTCGTGCCCTGGCCCGAGCTGCAGGCGGCGCTCGCCGTGTTCGGCCTGCTGCTCGCCACCTATATGTACCGCATCCCCTCGCGCGACCGGCCGCGATGAACACTTCGCTTGCCGAAACCTCGCTGGCCTTCGCCCTGCATGGCGCCGCCCGCGCCGTGGCCGGGGTCGCCGCCGGCCGCAACCTGAACGAGGCGCTGGCCGAGTTGTGGCGCGAACTGCCCGCGCTGCCGCCCGGGCAGCGCGGCGCCATGCAGGATCTCGCCTACGCCACGCTGCGCGCCTACGGGCGCGGCAGCTTCTTCCTCTCGCGCCTCATGGACAAGCCGCTGCGCGAGGAGGGCGTGCGCGCCCTGCTGCTGGTGGCGCTCGCCCGCCTCGAGGCGCGGCCGGAGGAGGCGCACACCATCGTCGACCAGGCGGTGGAGGCCGCGGCGGCGCAGGCGCGCGGCCGCTTCAAGGCGCTCGCCAACGGCGTGCTGCGCAACTTCCTGCGCCGCCGCGCCGAACTCGAGGCCGCCGCCCTGCAGGACGATGTCGCCCGCTGGCAGCATCCGCGCTGGTGGATCGAGCGGCTGCGCCGCGACTGGCCGCGCGACTGGCAGGCGATCCTCGCCGCCGGCAACGACCGGCCGCCGATGACCCTGCGCGTCAACCGGCGCCGTGCCGCGGCGGCTGACTTTCTGGCGCGGCTGGAGGAAGCGGGGCTGCCGGCACAGATGCTGGACGGGGGCGCCATCCGGCTGGAACGGCCCGTCCCGGTGGAACGCCTGCCCGGCTTCGCCGAGGGGCTGGTCTCGGTGCAGGATGCCGGCGCCCAGCGCGCCGCGGCCTTGCTCGGCGCACACGACGGCATGCGCGTGCTCGACGCCTGCGCCGCGCCCGGCGGCAAGACGGCGCACATCATCGAGTTGGCCGACGTCGACCTGCTGGCGCTCGATGCGGATGCCGGCCGCGCCCTGCGCATCCCGGAAAACCTGTTCCGCCTCGGCCTGCGCGCGGCGCCGTCGCCGGGCCGCCCCAAGACGGCGCGTACCAACCACACGGAGCAAAGCGAACCTTCGTCACCCCCTTCCTCGGGAAGGGGGGCGGGGGGTTGGCGTGTCGTCCCGGTCGATTGCCGGGCGACCGACGAGTGGTGGGACGGCCGCGAATTCGACCGCATCCTCGCCGACGTGCCCTGTTCCGCCTCGGGCGTCGTGCGCCGCCACCCCGACATCAAGTGGCTGCGGCGCCCGGCCGACATCGCGCGGTTTGCCCGCACCCAGGCGGAAATCCTCGACGCCCTGTGGCGGGTGCTCGCGCCCGGTGGTAAATTGCTGTATGCGACCTGCTCGCTCTTCGCCGAGGAGAACGGTCGCCTGGTCGCGGCCTTCGCCGCGCGACAGGAAGACTGCATGCGATTGCCCGCCGCCGGCGCCTTAGACCTGCAGTTGCTGCCCGAAAAAGAACATGACGGCTTTTACTACGCGCTTCTCGAAAAGCAGGCCTGACGGCCTCGCACGGCGGATTGCCGCGACGCTGCTGTTCCTCGCGTTCTCGCTGCTCTCCCTCGCCGCCGGCGCCGGCGAGATCAAGGTGAAGCAGGCCGAACTCGTCGCCGGCGAGGAGGTCTGGCTGGTCAACGCCGAGTTCGCCATCGCCCTCGGCCAGCGCCTCGAGGAAGTGATCGATCGCGGCGTGCCGCTCTATTTCGTCGCCGAGTTCGCGCTGACCAAGCCGCGCTGGTACTGGGCCGACGAGCACGTCGCCGGCAAATCGCAGACCTGGCGCCTCGCCTACAACGCCCTGACGCGCCAGTACCGCCTGTCGGCGGGCGCGCTGCACCAGAACTTCGCCACCCTGGAGGAGGCGCTCGGCGTACTCGCCCGCCTGCGCGACTGGCCGGTGGCGGACAAGGCGGCGCTGAAGCCCGGCGAAGCCTACAGCGCGGCGCTGCGCCTCAAGCTCGACCTGACCCAGCTGCCGAAACCCCTCCAGGTCGACGCCATCGGCAACAAGGACTGGAACATCAATGCCGTGATCAGGCGCTGGAGCGTCACGCCGGCGGCCGCGGAGGGCCCCGCGAAATGAGATGGGTGCTGCTCGCCGCGGCGGCGCTGGCCGGCGTCCTGCTCTTCCTGCTCACCTCGGCCTCGGCCAACACCGCGCTGTTCGCCGGCCACTACCGCTGGCTGCTCGGCGTCACTGCCGCGGTGGCCGCCGTCCTGCTCGGCCTCGTCCTGTGGCAGTTGGGCCAGCTCTGGCGCGAGCACCGCGCGGAGGTGTTCGGCTCGCGCCTCAAGCTGCGCCTGATGCTGATGTTCGCCCTCATGGCCGTGGTGCCCGGCGCGCTGGTGTATGCCGTCTCGCTGCAGTTCGCCGTGAAAAGCATCGAATCCTGGTTCGACGTGCGCGTGGACAAGGCGCTCGAGGGCGGCCTCAACCTCGGCCGCAGCGCGCTCGACTACCTGCTCGACGACCTCGCCGACAAGGCGGGCACCATGGCGCTCGATCTGGGCGGGACGACCGGCGCCGCCCGGCCGGGCCAGCTGCATCGCCTGCGCGAGCAGGCCGGCGTGCAGACGGCCACCCTGTTCTCCCCCGCCGGCCTGGTCGTTGCCAGCAGCACGGGGGAGCGCAGCGCCCTGCTGCCCGATCTGCCCAGCGCCTCCCAACTGCGCCAGGTGCGCCAGGGCCGCAGCCTGAGCCTCGTCGAGGGCGACCCCGCCAGCGGCCTGACGCTGCGCGTGCTGGCGCCGGTGGCCGCGCTTTCCTTTACCGGGGAGACGCAGGTATTGCAGCTCACCCAGGCGGTGCCCGAATCGCTCGCCCGCAACGCCGACAGCGTGCAGGCCGCCTACCGCGACTACCAGGAACTGTCGCTCGCCAAGGGCAGCCTGAAGACGATGTACACCCTGACGCTGACGCTGGCGCTGCTGCTCTCGCTCTTCGCCGCCGTCGCGCTCGCCTTCCTGCTGGCGCGGCGCCTCTCGGCGCCGCTGTCGATCCTGGCGCGCGGCACCGAGGCGGTGGCCGCCGGCGACTACTCGCCGCGCGAGACCGTCGCCACGCGCGACGAGCTGGGCGTGCTGACGCAGCAGTTCAGCCAGATGACGCGCCAGCTCGACGAGGCGCGCGCCCAGGCCGAGAAAAGCCGCGCCGAGACGGAAGGCGCGCGCGCCTACCTGGAGAGCGTGCTCGGCAACCTCTCGGCCGGCGTGCTGGCCTTCGACGCGGACAAGCGCCTGCGCGCGGCCAACGACGGCGCGCGCGCCATCCTGCGCGACGACCTGGACGGCGCACGCGGGCAGCCGCTCGCGGCATGGGCGCGCCACCCCGAGCTGCGCGACGCCATCGCCGCCGGCTGCGAGGCGAAGGCGGAGGAATGGCAGCGCGAGATCGAGATGCAGAACGACGCCGGCGTGCCGCAGGCCCTGCTCGTGCGCGGCTCGCGCCTGCCGGAGGCGTCCGGCGGCGGCTGCGTCGTGGTGTTCGACGACATCACGCAACTCATCGCCGCGCAGCGCTCCGCCGCCTGGGGCGAGGTGGCGCGGCGCCTCGCCCACGAGATCAAGAACCCGCTCACGCCGATCCAGCTCTCCGCCGAGCGCCTGGCGCACAAGCTGTCCGACAAGCTCTCCGGCGCCGAGCGGGAGATGCTCGAGCGCGCGACGCAGACCATCGTGAACCAGGTCGAGGCGATGAAGCACATGGTGAACGACTTCCGCGACTATGCGCGCCTGCCGCCGCCGCAGCTCGGGGCGCTCGACCTCAACGCCCTGGTCGGGGAAGTGCTCGGCCTCTACGAATCCTCGCGCGCGCGCCTGTCGGTGGCGCTGGCGGACGACATTCCGCGCGTGGCGGGCGATGCGGCGCAACTGCGCCAGGTCATCCACAACCTGGTCGCCAACGCCGAGGACGCGCTGGGCGAGACGGCCGAGCCGGCCATCCGCATCGCCACGCGGCGCGAGGGGCGCAGCATCCTGCTCACGGTGAGCGACAACGGCAACGGCTTCCCCAAGGAAATCCTCGCCCGCGCCTTCGAGCCCTACGTGACGACGAAGGCCAAGGGCACCGGGCTGGGCCTGGCCATCGTCAAGAAGATCGTGGACGAGCACCACGGCCAGATCGAGATCGCCAACGCCGCGCCGCGCGGCGCGCAGGTGATAATACGGCTGCCTCTGGCGGCATGAGCGCCGCACGCCGGGCCGCCCCAAGGGCGGCGCAGCCAATGACATGGAGCCGCATTGCGGCGAACGGCCGTCACTCCCTTCCGCGGGAAGGGGGATGGGGGGATGGTAATAAATATGGCAAAGATTCTTGTAGTTGACGACGAAGTCGGCATCCGCGAGCTGCTCTCGGAGATCCTCTCCGACGAGGGCCACGACGTGCAGCTTGCGGAGAACGCCACGGCGGCGCGCGCGGCGAGGAACGGCGCGCGGCCCGACCTGGTGCTGCTCGACATCTGGATGCCCGACACCGACGGCATCACGCTCCTGAAGGAATGGTCGGCCGCCGGCCAGCTCACCATGCCGGTGGTGATGATGTCCGGCCACGGCACCATCGACACGGCGGTGGAGGCGACGCGCATCGGCGCGCAGGATTTCCTCGAGAAGCCGATCGCACTGCAGAAGCTGCTGGCGGCGGTCAAGCGCACCCTGCAAAAGTCAGTCGCCGCGGCACGGCGCAGCGAGCTGACGCTGGCGGCCTTTTCCCGCTCCGGGCCGCTGCGCGACCTGAAGAAGCGCCTCGAGCAGGTGGCGGCGAAAAGCCGGGCGCTGATGCTCAAGAGCGGCAGCGGCAGCCTCGCCGAACTGATCGGCCGCAGCCTGCAGGCGCCGGGCAGGCCCTGGCTCGACCTGGCCGGCCACGGCCAGCCGCTCGCGCTGGAGGCGCTGGAGCAGGCCGCCGGCGGCGTGCTCTTCGCCGCGGAACTGGCCGCCCTCTCGCGTCTGCAGCAGAAGAACCTTGCCTTCGCCCTCGACCGCCTGGAGAAGTTCGACCTGCGCCTGGTGGCGGCCAGCGGCCAGACGGCGGCCGAGCTGGCAACGGCCGGCTTCGACGAGGCCCTGCTGCGCCGCCTCGCCGAGGTCAGCCTCGGCGCGCCGGGCCTGGCCGAGCTGAAGGACGAGGTGCCGGAACTGGCGACGCAGATCCTCACCCATCTCGTCGAGGCCGGCGAGGTGCCCCTGCGGCGCCTGTCCTCGGCGGCGTTGAACGCCCTGCGCAACCATGCCTGGACGGGCGGCTACGCCGAACTGCGCAACACGCTGCGCTCGCTCGCGCTCGCCGCGCTGGAGGAGGAGATCGCCGGCGAGGAGGTGACGCGCCTGCTCGCGCCGCAGCCCTCCGCCGCGGCGCAGGCCCTGCCGCTCGACCTGCCGCTGCGCGAGGCGCGCGAGGCCTTCGAGCGCGTCTATTTCGAGCACCACCTGCAGCTCGAAGACGGCAACATGACGCGGCTGGCGGAGAAGACGGGGCTGGAGCGCACTCACCTCTACCGCAAGCTCAAGGCGCTGGGCATTCAGCTCGGCAGGAAAGGCGAAGAACAATGAAAATCATCATCCTCGGCGCCGGCCAGGTCGGCACCTCGGTGGCGGAGAGCCTGGTCTCGGAAGCCAACGACATCACGGTGGTCGACACCGACCCCGCCCGGCTCTCGCTGCTGCAGGGCCGCCTCGACCTGCGCACCGTCACCGGCAACGCCTCCAGCCCCTCGGTGCTGCGCCACGCCGGCGCCGAAGACGCCGACATGCTGATCGCCGTGACGCAGAGCGACCAGACCAACCTGTGCGCCTGCAAGACGGCGCACGCCCTGTTCAACCTGCCCACCCGCATCGCCCGCGTGCGCTCCTCGGACTTCGCCGACTGGACCGAGCTGTTCTCCAACGAGAATTTCGCCGTCGATTACTCCATCTGTCCCGAGCAGATCGTCACCGACTACATCGTCAAGCTGATCGAATTTCCCGAGGCGCTGCAGGTGCTGGAGTTCGCCGACGGCCAGGTCAGCCTGGTCGCCGTGCGCGCCTTCGAGGGCGGGCCGCTGGTCGGCCATCCCCTCAAGGACATGCGCAAGCACCTGCCGCAGATCGACGCGCGCATCGCCGCCATCTTCCGCCGCGACACGCCGGTCACGCCCGAGGGCGACACGGTGGTCGAGGTCGGCGACGAGGTGTTCTGCCTGGCTGCGACGAAGAACATCCGCAAGGTGATGCGCGAACTGCGCCGCATGGACAAGGCGGTCAAGCGCGTCATGATCGCCGGCGGCGGCAACATCGGCCACCGCGTCGTGCGCGCCCTCGAGAGCGACTACCAGGTGAAGGTGATCGACCGCAACAAGCGCCACGCCGAGTGGCTGGCCGAGAACGTGAAAAGCGCCCTGGTGCTGCAGGGGGACGCCACCGACGAGAAGCTGCTCGAGGACGAGAACGTCGACCAGATGGACATGTTCCTCGCGCTGACCAACGACGACGAGAACAACATCATGTCGGCGCTGCTGGCCAAGCGCATGGGCGCGCGCCGCGTCGCGGCGCTGATCAACCGGCGCGCCTACGCCGAGCTGCTGCAGGGCAGCCAGATCGACATCGCCATCTCGCCGGCGCAGACCTCGATCGGCACGCTGCTGGCGCACGTGCGCCGCGGCGACGTGGCGGCGGTGCACAGCCTGCGGCGCGGCGCCGCCGAGGCGCTCGAACTGGTGGTGCACGGCGACCAGAAATCCTCCCAGGTCGTCGGCCGCCGCATCGAGGAGCTGCCCGTCATCAAGGGCGCCACCATCGGCGCCATCGTGCGCCGCCTCCAGCCCCGCGACCGGCCGGTGTTTACCGAAGATCCCGACAGCGTGCCGGAGTACAAGGTGATCATGGCGCACCACGACACGGTGATCCAGGCCGAGGATCACGTCATCGTCTTCGTCGTCTCGAAGAGCCTGGTGCCGAAGGTGGAGAAACTGTTCCAGGTCGGCGTCGGATTCCTGTGAGCGCCATCCGCCGGGCCGTCCCAAGGATGGCGCAGCCAGCACCCGGAGCCGCGCAGCGGCGAACCGCCGTCACCCCCTCCCCACGGGAGGGGGTCGGGGGGAGGGCGCTTTGAGCAATCCGCTGGCGGTCCTGCGCGTCTTCGCGCTGGTGCTGCTCGTCTTCGCCCTCACCATGCTGGTGCCGGCTGCGGTGGCCTGGTTCGAGCACGACAAGGCCGCCGGCGCCTTCCTGCGCGGCTTCCTCATCACGCTGTCCCCGGCCGCTCTGCTCTGGTGGCTGACGCGGCGCCATACCGAGGAGCTGCGCGTGCGCGACGGCTTCCTGCTGGTGTCCCTGGTCTGGGTGCTGGTGCCGGTTTTCGCCGCAATCCCGCTGATGGATTTCCTGCGCGGCATGAGCTTCACCGACGCCTATTTCGAGGCGGTGTCGGGACTCACCACCACCGGCGCCACGGTGATCGAGGGGCTCGACACCCTGCCCTACTCGATCAACCTGTGGCGCGCCCTGCTCGTCTTCCTCGGCGGCATGGGCCTGATCGTGCTGGCGGTGGCCATCCTGCCGCTGCTCGGCGTCGGCGGGCGCCAGCTTTTCACGGCCGAGTCGCCCGGCCCGATCAAGGACACCAAGCTGACGCCGCGCATAGCGCAGACGGCGAAGGGGCTCTGGCTGGTCTATTTCGGCCTGGCGATTGCCTGCACACTGGGCTACGCCTGGGCCGGCATGGGCTGGGCCGACGCCGTCATCCACATGTTCACCACGCTCGGCCTGGGCGGCTTCTCCAGCCACGACGCCTCCTACGCCTACTTCAACTCGCCGCGCGTCGAACTCGTCGCCATCGTCTTCATGACGCTCGCCGGCATGAACTTCGCCACGCATTTCATGGCCGTGCGCCGGCGCACCCTGTCCTTCTACTGGGCGGATCCGGAGATCCGCTGGTACGTCGGCGTGATGTACGCCAGCGTGCTCGGCATCGCCGTCTATCTCTGGCAGACCCATACCTATGCCGATTTCTGGACCGCGCTGCGCTTCGCCGCCTTCAACGTCGTGTCGATCGCCACCACCACCGGCTTCGCCAACACCGACTACGCGCAGTGGCCCTTCTTCGCGCCGCTGTGGATGCTCTTCCTCTGCAGCTTCGTCACCTGCGCCGGCTCGACCGGCGGCGGCATCAAGATGATGCGCGCCATCATCGTCTTCCGCCAGGTGATGCGCGAGGTGGTGCACACCGTGCACCCGAACGCCGTGCGCACGGTCAAGCTGGCCGACGCGCCGCTGCCCAACAAGATCATCTTCGCCGTGCTCGCCTTCAGCTTCATCTACATGGCGATCATCGTCTCGCTCACGCTGCTGATGGTCTTCGCCGGCCAGGATATCGTCACGGCCTTCTCCGCCGTGGTGGCGAGCTTCAACAACACCGGCCCGGGCCTCGGCCAGGTCGGCCCCGCGACCACCTTCAAGTCCCTCACCGACTTCCAGACCTGGGTGTGCACCATCGCCATGCTGCTCGGCCGCCTCGAGGTGTTCACCCTGCTGGTGGTGCTCACGCCCACCTTCTGGAGGAAATGAGCGCGCCATGGAACGCCTGCTCGCCGTCCTCAACGTCTTCGCCCGCATCGCGCTGATGTTCGGCTGCGCCATGCTGCTGCCGATCGGCGTGTCGTGGTGGATCGGCGACGGCGCGCTGACCGCCTTCGACGAGGCTTTCCTCGGCACCCTGGTTATCGGCGGTGCGCTGCTCCTGGCGACGCAGCGTTTCAAGCGCGAACTGCGCCCCAACGACGGCGTGCTGCTGGTGGTGCTGTGCTGGGTGCTGCTGCCCGCCATCGCCGCCCTGCCGCTGATCTTCGGCATTCCGGACGCCCGCTTCGCCGACGTCTATTTCGAGGCCGTGTCCGGCCTCACCGCCACCGGCGCCACCGCCTTTTCCGGGCTCGACAAGCTGCCGCCCTCGATCAACCTCTGGCGCACCGAGCTGCACTGGATCGGCGGCCTCGGCATCATCGTGCTGGCGGTGGCCATCCTGCCCCTGCTCGGCGTCGGCGGCCGCCAGTTGATGAAGGCCGAGGTGCCGGGGCCGGTCAAGGAAGCCGGCATCACGCCGCGCGTCACCGAAACGGCAAAGGGTTTCTGGATCATCTACGTTTTCCTGACGCTCCTGTGTACGCTGGCCTACGGCCTGTTCGGCATGAGCTGGCTCGACGCCCTGACGCATGCCTTCAGCACGGTGGCCCTCGGCGGCTTCTCCAGCCACGACGCCAGCTTCGCCTACTTCGATTCGCCCGTGCTGGAAGGGATCACCATCGGCTTCGCCCTCGTCTCCGGAATAAGCTATGTGACGCATTTCGCCGCGCTCTCGGGGCGCAGCCTGCGGCCCTACCTGCGCGACGGCGAAGCCCCCTACTACCTGCTGGTGATGGCGGGCAGCGTGCTGCTGATCGCCGCCTACATCTGGCAGCAGAACTACTACACGGAGTTTTCCGTGGCCCTGCGCCACGCCGCCTTCAACACCGTGTCGGTGGCGACGACGCTGGGCTATGCCTCGACCGACTACTCGCGCTGGCCCTTCTTCGCGCCGCTGTGGATGCTGTTCCTGTGCAGCTTCACCACCTGCTCCGGCTCGACCGGCGGCGGCCTCAAGATGATGCGCGCCATCATTCTCTACAAGCAGGTGTTCCGCGAGGTGGCGCATTCCATCCACCCCAACGCAACGACCTACATCAAGCTGGGCGGCGCCGTGGTGCCCAACAAGATCATCCTCTCGGTGCTCGGCTTCGGCTTCCTCTACATGGTGTGCACCATCTTCTTCACGCTGGTGCTGGCGGCGAGCGGCATCGACATCCTCAGCGCCTTCTCGGCGGCGGTGGCCTGCTTCAACAACACCGGACCCGGCCTCGGCCTGGTCGGGCCGGACAGCAACTACGGCGTTTTCAACGATTTCCAGGTCTGGGTCTGCAGTTTCGCCATGCTGCTCGGGCGGCTGGAAATATTCACCCTGTTGGTGGTCCTGACGCCTGCCTTCTGGCGCAAGTGACGACCCACCCCCCCGGCCCCCGCCCCGCGGGCGGGGGTGACGGCGGTTCGCGGGCTGCGCCCGCTCCATTACCTTGGCTGGTAAACTCGCGCGATGAACAAGCTCAAAAACGACACCTTCCTGCGCGCCCTGCTGCGCCAGCCGACCGAACACACGCCGATCTGGCTCATGCGCCAGGCCGGCCGTTACCTGCCGGAATACTGCGAGACGCGCCGCCGCGCCGGCAATTTCATGAATCTGTGCAAGAACCCGCGCATGGCCTGCGAGGTGACCCTGCAGCCGCTGGCACGCTACGATCTCGATGCCGCCATCCTCTTCTCCGACATCCTCACCGTGCCCGACGCCATGGGCCTCGGCCTGTATTTCGCCGAGGGCGAGGGGCCGAAGTTCGAGCGGCCGCTGCGCGAGGAGTGGGAGATCCGCAACCTGGCCGCGCCCGACCCGGGGGTGGAACTGCGCTACGTGATGGACGCCGTGGCGGAGATCCGCCGCGCCCTCGACAACTCGGTGCCGCTGATCGGCTTCTCCGGCAGTCCGTTCACGCTTGCCTGCTACATGATCGAGGGCGGCGCCTCGGATGACTTCCGCACCATCAAGTCCATGCTCTACGACCGCCCCGACCTGCTGCACCACGTGCTAGCGGTGAATGCCGAGGCAGTGACCGCTTACCTCAATGCGCAGATCGAGTGCGGCGCCCAGGCCGTGATGATCTTCGACACCTGGGGCGGCACGCTCAGCCAGCGCGCCTACAAGGAGTTTTCGCTCGCCTACATGCAGCGCATCGTCGAGGGCCTGACGCGCGAGCACGGCGGCGCGCGCATCCCGAGCATCGTGTTCACCAAGGGCGGCGGCCAGTGGCTGGAGGACATTACCTCCATCGGCTGCGACGCCGTCGGCCTCGACTGGACCACCGACATCGGCGCGGCGCGCCGTCGCGTCGGCGACAAGGTGGCGCTGCAGGGCAACCTCGACCCGATGACGCTGTTCGCCCAGCCGGACAAGATCGCGCAAGAGGCCTGCGCCATCCTCGATGCCTTCGGTCCGGGCAGCGGCCATGTCTTCAATCTCGGCCACGGCATCTCGCAGTTCACACCGCCCGAGCACGTCGCCGCGCTCGTCAATGCGGTGCACGAGCACAGCCGAAAACTGCGCCAGACCTAGCTTCCGGAGACCCCCCTTCCGAATCCCAGGCGGGGCGCGGCTTGGCGAGGCGGCGGGCCGGAAAACCGCATGGGAAAAGGCTTTCCGCGAAGGTTGCGGGGCTTGACTTATGCACAAGAGCCTGCTCCGCACGGAAAATCTGCCAACAATCAAGCATCATTCCGCATATTTTTATATTTATATGTTTTTTAAGGAATTTTTATCGATGAATTTCTGGGCGGAGAAAGAAAAAGCCTTTATCGTTGAGGAGTTAAGCTTTTTAGGCGAGCATTTCCCACAAAGTTATCCACAGATTTTGTGGACAAGATTATTGCGCTTTCATTGCAGGCAGTTAGCGTCGATTTCAATACTTCGCGCGAAGATGTGAGACCAACTCGCGCAGAATGCTGAAATGACTTTGCCGATCATCCGCGTCGCGCTCGACGTGCCCTTGATGCGGGGCTTCGATTACCTCGCATCCGATGCGCGCGCGGACGATGTCGGACGCCGCGTCGGCGTGCCGTTCGGGCGCGGCGAGAAGATCGGCGTCATTCTGGAAGTGCTGTCGACAAGCGAACTGCCACCTGAAAAACTCAAGCCCGCGCGCGCCATCCTGCGCGATGCGCCGCCGCTCCCCGCCGACTGGCTGGCGCTGGCCGATTTCTGCAGCCGCTATTACCAGCATCCGCTCGGCGAAGTCATCGCCCTCGCCCTGCCGCCGGCCCTGCGGCGGCGCGACACCCTGCCGCGGCTGCCGGATCGCCGTCAGTTTCGCATCACGGAAAGCGGCCGCAGCGTCCTGCCGGATCTGAAGCAGCGCGGCATCGCCGCGCGCCTGCTGGCGGCGCTGGAACTCAACGGCGCGATGAGCGGCCCCGAACTGCGCGAGGTGTCCGCCGGCGCGTCAAGGCAACTGCCCGATCTCGTCGCGAAAGGCTGGCTGGCGGTCGAGCGCGAAGCGCCGAACCTGAAAGCTTCGCCCGGCCCGGAACTCCTGGCCGAGCAACGGCAGGCGGTCGACGCGGTGGCGCAGGCCCTGGGCCGCTTCGCGCCCTTCCTGCTGCACGGCGTCACCGGCAGCGGCAAGACGGAAGTCTATTTGCGCCTGATCGAGCAGGCGCTGGCGCGCGGCGACCAGGCCCTGCTTCTCGTGCCGGAGATCGCCCTGACGCCGCAACTCGAGGCGAGGGTGAGCAATCGCTTTCCAGGCGCGAGGCTGGTCAGCCTGCACAGCAGCCTGGCCGAAGGCGCGCGCGCGGCGGGATTTCTTCAGGCACTCGAGGGCGCAGCCGACATCGTGCTGGGCACCCGGCTGGCGGTGTTCACGCCGCTGCCGCGCCTCGGCCTGATCGTCGTCGACGAGGAGCACGATTCGTCCTTCAAGCAGCAGGAGGGCATGCGCTACTCGGCGCGCGACGTGGCGGTGTGGCGCGCCAAGCAGCGCAAGGTGCCGATCGTCCTCGGCTCGGCGACGCCCTCGCTGGAGAGCTGGGCCGCCGCGCAGGCCGGCCGCTACACCTTGCTCGAACTGACCGCCCGCGCCGTGGCGGAAACCATGCCCGAGGTGCGCTGCGTCGACACCCGCCGCGAGAAGCTGCAGGACGGCATGAGCGAGCACTTGCTGCGGGCCATCGCCTCGCGGCTGGAGCGCGGCGAGCAGAGCCTGATCTTCCTCAACCGGCGCGGCTACGCGCCGGTGCTGGCCTGCCCGGCCTGCGGCTGGGTGAGCCGCTGCCCCGGCTGCGCCGCCAACCTGGTGGTGCACCTCGCAGACAAGCGGCTGCGCTGTCACCACTGCGGGCGCGAGGCGCGCATCCCGGTCGCCTGCCCGACCTGCGGCAACCAGGACATCCATCCCTTCGGCCGCGGCACGCAGCGACTGGAGGAAGCGCTCACTGCGCGCTTCCCGCAGGCGCGCATCCTGCGCGTCGATCGCGACAGCGCAAAAAGTCAGTCGCGCTGGCACGGCGTGCTCGAAGCCATCCACAAGGGGGAAGCCGACGTCCTCGTCGGCACGCAGATGCTGGCCAAGGGCCACGACTTCCCCAATCTGACCCTGGTCGGCGTGCTGAATGCCGACGCGGCGCTGTTCGCCGCCGACTTCCGCGCGCCGGAGCGGCTGTTCTCGCAGCTCATGCAGGTGGGTGGCCGCAGCGGCCGCGCCGCGCTGCCCGGCCAGGTGCTGGTACAGACGCAGTACCCAGACCATCCGCTCTATCGCGCGCTGGCGGCGCACGACTTCGCCGCCTTCGCCGCCGGGCAGCTCGCCGAGCGCGAACGGGCCGGCTTCCCGCCCTTCACCCACCAGGCCATACTCCGTGCCGAAGCGCCGGAACTGAAGCAGGCGCTCGCTTTCCTGAAAACGGCGGCGGAAACGGGCGGCGAGCTGCGCCCGGAAGAAGTCAGGTTCTACGATGCGGTGCCGATGCGCCTGCATCGCCTAGCCCATCTCGAGCGCGCCCAGCTGCTCATCGAATCGCACAGCCGGCCGGCGCTGCAGGCCTTCCTCGCGGCCTGGCTGGAAGCGATCCGCGAACTGAAGGCACCGCGCGCCTTGCGCTGGCACATCGACATCGACCCGCTGGAATTTTGATTATCTGCGGCGGCCTTCGAGCAGAAACCAAGTGTAGCTCGCCGCCTGCAGCAGAACGAGCAGGATAAAGGTGCCTCGATAGGCGGCGGCCGTCGACAGCCCGCTGGCCGCCAGGCCGTCTATCAGCAGGCCCAGCCCCCACTGCAGCGAGAAGGCGCCGACGAAGGCGAGCAGGTTGAGCGCCGTCGTCACGCGGCCGGACAGCGCCGGATCGAAATGGCCGGCGAGCAGCGCATAGGCGAGCGAGCCGCCGGAGACGCCGACGCCGTAGGCGAACCACATCGGCAAGGCGGGCTGCAGGCCGACCACCATCGCCGCCTGGGCGGCGAGCGCCAGGCCGTAGCCGCCGACGAGCAGGGCCTGCGGCCGGATGCCGGCGCGCGCCAGGCGCGTGGCGAAGGTGGCGATGCCGAGGTGGGAGACCAGCATGGCGAGGTTGAGCGCGAAGAGCACTTCCGCCGCGCCGTGGCGGCTCAGGCCATCGACATTCATCAGCCAGGGCACCGCCCACAGGCCCTGCACCGCCATGAAGCCGCCGGTGATCAGCGCCATCGGCGGCGCGTAGCGCCAGAAGACGCGATTGGCGAGGATGCCGGCGACGTCCTTCAACTGGGTGCCGAGGCTGTCGCGGGAGACGCCAGCCTCGCGCTGCGGCACGGAAAAGAAGATCAGCGCGGCGACCGCGACGAGCAGGAAAGTCAGCCCCTGGAACACGCCGCGCCAGCCGAACAGCGGCAGGGCGAACTCCAGCGGCAGGCTGGCGCTGACGGCGCCCAGCCCGCCCGAAGCCATGATGGCGCCGGTGAGGGAAGCCTGGCGCTCGGGCGGGAAGTTCTGCGCGAAGCCCTTGAAGGCGGCCATCAGGCAGGCCGAGACGCCGAGGCCGATCAGGCCGCGCGCCAGCGTGAGCTGGGTCGTCGACGTGCCGAAGGCGAAGAGCAGCGTGCCCGCCGCGGCGATGAGCATGAGAGCGGCCTCCACCCTGCGCGGGCCGTAGCGGTCGAGCAGCACGCCGAGCGGGATCTGGAAGGCGGCGAAGGTCAGCAGGTAGGCGCTGGTGAGCAGGCCAAGGTCGGCGGCGGTGAGTGACAGCTCGCGCGCCAGTTCGGGCGCGATGACGGCGTTCACCGTGCGCAGCAGGTAGGAGAGGAAGTAGCCTGCAGCGAAAGGCAGAAAGACCCGAACCCAGATATTCATGTCAGCCGTTCTGCCGGAGCCACTCGAGCCGGCCGCGCAGCTTCTCGGCCCAACTCTCCGACAGGCCCGGCGTCCACCCCAGGCGCGACAGTTCCTCCGCCGCCGGCCGGTGGCTGCGCGTTACCTGCCAGAGACGCTTCAGCGTCACGGGATCGGCGTTGCGCCCGATCAGCTCGAAGGCGTCGCCCGCCGCGATGCTAGCGGGCTCCAGCACGCGGCAGTACCAGCCGGTGAGGCCGCGCTCGGCGACGAACTGCAGCGCGTTCTCCAGTCCGTAGCGATGGTTGATCTTCCAGCAGGGACTGCGCGGCTGCGTCACCTGCACGCGCGCCGCGCCGATGCGGAAGACGTCGCCGACGCAGACGTTCTCCTCGGTCCAGCCGGTAGTCGACACGTTCTCGCCGAGGCTGCCGGGCACGAATTGCGCCGCGCATTGCGGATAGGCCGCCGCCCAGGCTGCGTAGTGTTCGGCCGGATAGTGGTGCAGCGCCTTGTCCGGCCCGCCATGCACCTTGCGGTCGGCTTGCGCGTCGCCGGCGAGGCCTTCGAAACCGAGCGCCACCGGGCCGGCCACGGCGTGCTTGACGATGCCGGAGGGTTGGCCTTCCGGCGGCAGCGGGCGCACGCCGCCAGCGAAGACGGCGGCGACCCGGCTCATGCGAGTTGCTTCAGCGCGTTCCGGTAGGTCGCCTCGAGCGCGTCGAAGCGCTCGACCGTCATGCCGAGGTCGCGCAGGCGCCCGTCGGCGAGGCCGTAGATCCAGCCGTGCACCGCGAGCGGCTGGCCGCGCTCCCAGGCGTCGCGCACGATGGTGGTGCGCGCGATGTTCGACACCTGGTCGATGACGTTCAGTTCGCACAGCAGGCGGTGCGCACCATCCACGGACAGCGGCGACAGCATCGCGGCATGACGGTCGCGCACGTCCTGGATGTGGCGCAGCCAGTTGTCGATGAGGCCGAGGCGGTCGCCGAGGAGCGCCGCGCGCACGCCGCCGCAGCCGTAATGGCCGCAGACGATGATGTGCTTCACCTTGAGCACGTCGACGGCGAACTGCATGACGGAGAGGCAGTTGAGATCGGTGTGCACCACGACGTTGGCGACGTTGCGATGCACGAACACCTCGCCCGGCGCCAGCCCGGTGATCTGGTTGGCCGGCACGCGGCTGTCGGAGCAGCCGATCCACAGATACTCCGGCGACTGCAGGCGCGCGAGCTTGTCGAAGAAGGCCGGGTCCTCGGCCGTGATCTTCTCGGCCCAGGCGCGGTTGTTTTCGAACAGGTGTTTGAGTGTGTCCATGGGTGATGATTCTATCAGCCGACCGTATAATGCACACCCATGCTGATCGTCTTCAAATCGAAAGCCGCCGGCGACGTCATGATGTTCGGCGACGTCGCGCACGCCCTCATGGAAATCATGGGCAAGGCGCCCGCTGCGCAGGGCATCGTCACCGTCGAGCAACTGCCCGAGGCGATCGCCCGCCTGAAGGCCGCCGTGGCGCAGGACAAGGCCGAAAAGCCCGTCGTCGACCACGACGAGCGCATCTTCGAGAAGACGCCCGAGGGCGGCAAGCGAGAGTACGTCAGCCTGGCGCGCCGCGCCGTGCCGCTCATCGAGCTGCTCGAATACTCCCTGCAGGAAGCAGTGCCGGTGACCTGGGGCGTCTGACCTACAAGACGGGCGCCAGCCAGCGCTCGGCTTCCGCCACGGTCATGCCCTTGCGCTTCGCGTAGTCCTCGAGCTGGTCGCGGCCGATCTTCGTCACGGCGAAATAGCGCGCCTCGGGATGGGCGAGGTAGAAGCCGGACACCGAGGCCGCCGGATGCATGGCGAAGGACTCGGTGAGCGCCATGCCGGCATTCTTCTCCGCGTCGAGCAGGGCGAAGAGCGGCCCTTTTTCCGTGTGGTCGGGGCAGGCCGGGTAGCCGGCGGCGGGGCGGATGCCGCGGTACTTCTCGGCGATCAGCTCCTCGTTCGACAGTGCCTCGTCGGCGGCGTAGCCCCAGAGCTCGCGGCGCACGCGCCGGTGCAGGTGCTCGGCGAAGGCTTCCGCCAGGCGGTCGGCCAGCGCCTTCAACAGGATGGCGCTGTAGTCGTCGTGCTGCGCCTCGAATTCCGCCAGCTTCTTCTCGATGCCGAGGCCGGCGGTGACGGCGAAGGCGCCGGCGTAGTCCGCCGTGCCGGAATCCTTCGGCGCGACGAAGTCCGACAGGCAATAGTTCGGCTTCCGAGGTTTACTATCGGGGCGCACCTGCTGCTGGCGCAGGTTGTGCCAGGTCATCAGCGTTTTGGCGCGCGACGCGTCGGCGTAGAGTTCGACGTCGTCGCCGACGGCATTCGCCGGGAAGATCCCGAACACGCCGCTGGCGCCGAGCCATTTCTCCGCGACGATACGTTCGAGCATCGCCTTCCCGTCGGCGAAAACCTGCCGCGCCGTCTCGCCCACCTTCGGGTCGTCGAGGATGGCCGGGTAGGCGCCCACTAGGTCCCAGGTCTGGAAGAAGGGCGCCCAGTCGATGCAGGGCACGAGTTGCGCGAGGTCGTAGTCCGCCAGCACCTGCACGCCGAGTGATTTCGGCTTCGCCGGCACAGCGCCGTGCGACTTGAAGCGGTTGGCGCGCGCTTCCGCCAGCGTGACGAGCGGCACGCCCTTCTTGCCGGCGTGCTGCTCGCGCGCCTTCGCATAGTCGGCGGCGATCTCGGCGACGAAGCTCGCGCGCATCTCCGCCGAGAGCAGTTTCGTCACGACGCCGACGGCGCGCGAGGCGTCCGGCACGTACACCGTGGTGCCGCCGTAGTGCGGCGCGATCTTGATGGCGGTATGCGTCCGCGAGGTGGTGGCGCCGCCGATCAGCAGCGGCAGGTCGAAGCCCTGGCGCTGCATCTCCGCCGCGACGTGCGACATCTCCTCGAGCGAGGGCGTGATGAGGCCCGACAGGCCGATGGCCTGTGCGCCGTGCTCCTTCGCCGCGTGCAGGATCTTCTCCGTCGGCACCATGACGCCGAGGTCGACGATCTCGTAGCCGTTGCAGCCGAGCACCACGCCGACGATGTTCTTGCCGATGTCGTGCACGTCGCCCTTCACCGTGGCGATGACGATTTTCCCCTTCGACGCGGCGCCGCTCTTCTTCTTGTCCTCCTCGATGAAGGGGATCAGGTGGGCCACCGCCTGTTTCATGACGCGCGCCGATTTCACCACCTGCGGCAGGAACATCTTGCCGGCACCGAAGAGGTCGCCGACGGTGTTCATGCCGTCCATCAGCGGACCCTCGATGACGTCGAGCGGGCGCGCCGAGGCGAGGCGCGCTTCCTCGGTGTCCGCGACGATGAAGTCGGTGATGCCCTTCACCAGGGCGTGGGCGAGGCGCTCGCGCACCGGCTTGTCGCGCCAGGCGAGGTCCTGCGTTGACTCCTTGGCCGCGCCCTTGACGTTCGCCGCGACCTCGACCAGGCGCTCGCCGGCATCCGGCCGGCGGTTCAGCACGACATCCTCGACGCGCTCGCGCAGATCGAGCGGGATGTCCTCGTACACGCCGAGCTGGCCGGCGTTGACGATGCCCATGGTCAGCCCGGCCTGGATGGCGTGGTAGAGGAACACCGTGTGGATGGCCTCGCGCACCGGGTCGTTGCCGCGGAAGCTGAAGCTGACGTTGGAGATGCCGCCGGAGACCTTGGCGCCGGGCAGGTTGGCGCGGATCCAGCGCGTCGCCTCGATGAAATCGACAGCGTAGTTGTCGTGCTCGGCGATGCCGGTGGCGATGGCGAAGACGTTCGGGTCGAAGATGATGTCGCCCGGCGGGAAGCCCTCCTTCACCAGCAGCTCGTAGCTGCGCCGGCAGATCGCCTTCTTGCGCTCGAGCGTGTCGGCCTGGCCCTGCTCGTCGAAGGCCATGACGATCACCGCCGCGCCGTAGCGCCTGACTTTTCTCGCCTGCTCGAGGAACTTCGCCTCGCCCTCTTTCAGCGAGATGGAATTGACGATGCCCTTGCCCTGCAGGCATTTCAGGCCGGCCTCGATCACCTCCCACTTCGAGGAGTCGACCATCACCGGCACGCGGGCGATGTCCGGCTCGGAGGCGATCAGGTTGAGGAACTTCACCATCGCCGCCTGCGAGTCGAGCATGGCCTCGTCCATGTTGACGTCGATCACCTGCGCGCCGGCCTCGACCTGGGCGCGCGCCACCGCCACGGCCTCGGCGAACTGGCCGGCGAGGACGAGGCGGGCGAAGGCCTTCGAGCCGGTGACGTTGGTGCGCTCGCCGACGTTCACGAACAGCGAATTTTCATCGACGTTGAACGGCTCCAGTCCCGACAGGCGCAGGGAAAAGTCAGTCGCTGCAGGACGGCGCGGCGCGATGCCTTCTAGCGCTTTCGCGATCGCGGTGATGTGCGCCGGCGTCGTGCCGCAGCAGCCGCCGGCGATGTTGACGAGGCCGGCGCGCGCCCAGTCGGCGATCTCGCCGGCGAGCATCTCCGGCGTCTCGTCGTAGCCGGTCGGCGCCAGCGGGTTGGGCAGGCCGGCATTGGGGTGGGCCGAGACGAAGCAGTCGGCGACGCGCGACAGCTCCTCGACGTACTGGCGCAGCTCCTTCGCGCCGAGCGCGCAGTTGAGGCCGAAGGACAGCGGTTTCGCGTGGTTCAGAGAATTCCAGAAGGCTTCGGTCGTCTGGCCGGAGAGCGTGCGGCCGGAGGCGTCGGTGATGGTGCCGGAGATCATCAGCGGCAGGCGGCGGCCGATGCGCTCGAAGTGCTCTTCGACGGCGAACAGCGCCGCCTTGGCGTTGAGCGTGTCGAAGATGGTCTCGACGAGGATGAGATCCGCGCCGCCGTCGCAGAGGCCGCGCACGGCGTCGAGGTAGGCCGCCACCAGCTCGTCGAACGTGACGTTGCGGAAGCCCGGGTCGTTCACGTCCGGCGAGATCGAGGCGGTGCGCGAGGTCGGCCCGAGCACGCCGGCGACGAAGCGCGGCTTGTCCGGCGTGGAATAGCCGTCGGCCGCTTCGCGCGCCACCTTCGCTCCGGCGACGTTCAGCTCGTAGGCGAGCGCCTCCAGGCCGTAGTCGGCCTGCGAGATCGAGGTGGCATTGAAGGTGTTGGTCTCGATGATGTCGGCGCCGGCGGCGAGGTACTCGGCGTGGATGCCGCGGATCACCTCTGGCTTCGTCAGCAGCAGCAGATCGTTGTTGCCCTTCAGCTCCTTCGGGTGATCCTTGAAGCGCGCGCCGCGATAGTCGGCCTCCTGCAGGCCGTGGCGCTGGATCATGGTGCCCATGGCGCCGTCGAGGATGAGGATGCGCCGGGCAAGAAGGTCGCGAAGCAGTGCGCTGCGGTCGGGCTGCATGGGTGGTTCCGGAAAAAAACGGTTCTTTGGCTAGGCCATCGCCGCGCCGCTCGCCTTGTAGAACGTCGTGCGATCGGTGCGCAGCACGCGGCCGCAACCTGCCCCGAGAAGGGCTGCAGCGGCCAACGCCGCAAGGGTTCCGAACAGGGTCTTCTTCTGCATGGGGGCGATTCTAATCCATCAGCCAGGCCTCAAGGCGCCGAAACTGCTCTGCTATACTCGGAGCGCGTCCCAGGAGAACGACCATGAAACACCTCGAACCCAAGGAAGCTTTCCAGTACCTGCACGACAATCCGACCGCCCTCTTCGTCGACTGCCGCAGCGAGATGGAGTTTCTCTTCGTCGGCCATCCGGTCGGCGCCATGATGATTCCCTGGAACGACGGCCCGGACTGGGAGATCAACCCGCACTTCGTCGCCCACGTGAAGAAGGCCGCCAGCGTCGATCGCCCGATCATCCTCATCTGCCGCAGCGGCAACCGCTCCGTTTCCGCCGGCCACGCCCTCGAGGAAGCCGGCTTCACCCAGGTGTTCAACGTCCTGCACGGCTTCGAGGGCGAGCTCGACGACAACCACCAGCGCGGCAAGACCACCGGCTGGCGGCATGACGGCCTGCCCTGGGAGCAGTGCTGAGCGCTTGTGAATAAATCTACTGCGCGTGCCGGATCGTGGCTTGGGCGGTGCTCGGAATCCTCATGTACTTGCGTGTACATTCCGGTTCCTGCGCTCCGGCCGCGCCACGCTGCGGCCCGCTCGCTACGATTTCTTCACAAGCGCTGAGCCCTGAATGAGTGCCATGGAACCGGCGCCGCCGTCGCGGCGGCGCTTCGGCCTGCCCGTCGAAATCTGGATCTTCCTGCTCGCCTTCGTCGCCCTGCAGTTCTGGCAGGGGCGCGAGATGCAGGCCGGCGCCATGCCGCCCATCGAGGGCCGGCTCGCCGACGGGCGCCCGGTCGCGCTCGACAGCATGCTGAATGAAGCCGGCGGCCGGCCGCTGCTGCTCTACGTCTGGTCCAGTTCCTGCCCGATCTGCCTTGCCCAGGAAGGCGCCATCGCCGGCATTGCCGAGGACTGGCCGGTGCTGACCCTGGCCATGCAGTCGGGCGACGCCGAGACCGTGGCGAAGTTCATGCGGGAGCGCAAGCTGGCCTATCCGGCGCTGGTCGACGCGCGCGGCGAGATCGCCTGGTCGCTCGGCGTGCGCGCGACGCCGGCCTGGTTCGTCGTCGACCGCCATCGCGCCATCCGCTTCTCCGGCCTCGGCTACACCACCGGCTGGGGCCTGCGCGCGCGGCTGTGGTGGGCGCGCACCTTCGGATGAGCGAACGCCCGTTTCCGCCTGCCCGGCTGGCCTGGTTCGTCTGGGGCCTCGGCGCGCTGCTCTATTTGATTGCCTTCTACCAGCGCGTCGCCCCGGCGGTCATCACCGACCAGTTGATGACCGAGTTTGCCATCGGCGCGGCGGCGCTGGGCAACCTCTCCGCCTTCTATTTCTATTCCTACGTGGCGATGCAGATCCCCACCGGCATCCTCGCCGACCGCTGGGGGCCGCGCAAGCTCCTCGCCGCCGGCGCCGGCGGCGCCGCGCTGGGCACGGCCTTGTTCGCCCTGGCGCCCAGTTTGTGGTGGGCCAACGCCGGACGGCTGCTCATCGGCGGCTCCGTGGCGGTTGGGTTCGTCTCCATGCTCAAGCTGGCCACGCACTGGTTCGCGCCACGCCAGTTCGCGCTCGCCTCGGGCATGGCCCTGTTCATGGGCGTGGTCGGCGGCGTGCTCGCCGGCGTGCCGCTGCGCATGCTGGTCGACGCCTTCGGCTGGCGCGCCGTGATGGGCGTCTCCGCCGCGCTCACCGCCCTGCTTTGCGCAGCCATCTGGCTGCGCGTACGCGACGATCCTCTTGAAGCCGGCTACGCCAGCCATTTCCACGGCGCCGGCCACGGCACGGGGCAGCACGGCTCGATCCTGCGCGGTCTGATGGAAGTGCTCTCCTACCGCAACACCTGGATCCTCGTCATCGTGCCGATCGGCGTCGCCGGCTCGGTGCTCACCTTCGCCGGCCTCTGGGGCGTGCCCTACCTGCGCCAGATCCACGGCCTCGAGACGAAGATGGCGTCGGCCATCACCTCGGCCTTCCTCGTCGCCTGGGCACTGGGCGGCCCGCTGCTCGGCACCTGGTCGGAGCGCATGGGCCGACGGAAGCCGCTCTACGTGATCACCACCGCGCTGGCGCTGGCGTGCTGGACGGCGATCATCTTCCTGCCGCTGCCCGTCGCGCCGCTCGCCGCGCTGCTCGTCGTCACGGGCTTTCTTTCGGGAAATCTCATCATCGGCTTCGCCTGGGCCAAGGAGTCGGTGCCGGTGCGCCTGATGGGCACCGCCTCGGGCGTCTGCAACATGGGCCCGCTCATGGGCGGCATGTTCCTGCAGCCGGGCGTGGGCTGGATGCTCGACCGCCACTGGAGCGGCGCCAGCGACAACGGCGTGCGCCTCTACGATGCCGCCGCCTGGCAGGCCGGCTTCACCGTGATGTACGCCTGCCTGATCCTCTCCCTCGCCCTGATCGTCCTCGCGCGCGAAAGCCACTGCAAGCAAGCCGCCACATAGAGAACGGCTACCCTTTGTAACCCGCCTCCCGCTGGCTGCGCACCGCCAGCACGAAAACCGTGTCGATTTCGGCCGCATAGCGGTACAGGGCAACATAGCCTCGGGAGCGACGCCCGATCACCAATTCGCGCTTGCTTGATTCGACCGGACGGCCGATGAGCGGGTTGTGTTCGAGCACGTCGATCGCCGCGATGATCTCCCGGATGCGCGATGGCGCATCCGCCACTTCATATTGCGCAAGGTGATCAAGAATACGCTCGAAGTCGTCGGCCAGTTCGGGCGCCAGTTCGATGCGCGACATCCGGGGTGGTCCGTCAGCGCGCCAGCTTGCGGGCAGACGGGCGCCTGGTTTTCCTGCCGGCGAGGCGGTCCTCCAGATAACTGCGCATTTCCTCCCAGGGAATGGTCTTTCCCGAGGCAACGATGCGTGCGTAGCGATCTTCGGCAACCCGATCGAAGTCTGCACGCCGTTCTTCCTGATCGGTCTTTTCCGCGATGGCCTCCAGGATGAAGCCGTGCGGCGTGGTGCCCGCGCGCTTGGCAGCGGCGGCTATGCGTGCCTTCAGGGCTTCCGGGAGGCGAATGGTGGTCGTGGACACGTTTGTCTCCTTGGAAACGGGTTCGGCTAATGTAGCACAATGGTGCTACATCGCACCAGCCGGCGTCGGCTAAAAGTCAGTCCCCGCGGCACGGCGGTAGTGGATCGCCTCGGCGACGTGGGCGCTCGCGATCTTCTCGGCGCCGGCGAGGTCGGCAATGCTGCGCGCCACTTTCAGCACGCGGTGGTAGGCGCGCGCCGAGAGGCCGAGGCGGGCGATGGCCTGCTTGAGCAGTTGCGCGCCTGCCGCGTCGGGCGCGCAGAGCCTGTCGATTTCCTTCGTCGCCAGACGGTTGTTGGGCTTGCCCTGGCGCGCGAGCTGCGCCGCGCGCGCCGCCGTCACGCGCGTGCGCACCGTGGCCGAAGCTTCGCCCGCCGCCTTCCCCTGCAACTCGCCCTCGGCCAGCGCCGGCACCTCGATGTGCAGGTCGATGCGGTCGAGCAGCGGCCCGGACAGCTTGCCGCGATAGCGCGCCACCTGGTCCGGCGTGCAGCGGCAGCGCGCTTCGCCCAGGTGTCCGCAGGGGCAGGGGTTCATCGCCGCGACGAGCTGGAACTGCGCCGGGTAGTCGACGCGAGCCGCCGCGCGCGCGACACGGATGTGGCCGGATTCGAGCGGCTCGCGCAGCGCCTCGAGCACGCGCCGCTCGAACTCGGGCAGCTCGTCGAGGAACAGCACGCCGTGGTGGGCGAGCGAGATCTCGCCCGGGCGCGGGTTGCCGCCGCCGCCGACGAGGGACGCGGCCGACGCCGTGTGGTGCGGCGCCTGGTAGGGCCGGCGCATCCAGTTCTCGACGCGGAAGCCGCCGCCGAGCGAATGGATGGCCGCCGTCTCCAGCGCCTCGTCCTCGCGCAGCGGCGGCAGCAGGCCGGGAAAGCGCACCGCCAGCATCGACTTGCCGGTGCCCGGCGGGCCGATCATGAGCAGGCTGTGGCCGCCCGCGGCGGCGACTTCCAGCGCGCGCTTGGCCTGCGCCTGGCCCTTCACGTCCGAGAGGTCGGGATAGTCCGGCGTTGCCGTCGCCGGCGCGCCGGCCCAGGGCGCCAGCGCCTGCCGGCCGTTGAGGTGCGCGCACACCTCGAGCAGCGAAGCCGCCGGCAGGATGGTGGCCGCGCCGACCAGCGCCGCCTCGGCCGCGCTCTGCGCCGGCAGCACGAAGCTGCGTTGCTCGCCGCGCGCGGCGAGGCACATCGCCAGCGCGCCGCGGATCGGGCGCAGCTCGCCGGTGAGCGAGAGCTCGCCGGCGAATTCGCATTCGCCGAGGCGCTTGCCGTCGATCTGCCCCGAGGCGGCGAGGATGCCCAGCGCGATGGCCAGGTCGAAGCGGCCGGATTCCTTCGGCAGATCCGCCGGGGCCAGGTTCACCGTGATGCGCGACGCGGGAAACTCGAAGTGCGCGTTCTGGATCGCCGCGCGCACGCGCTCGCGGGCCTCTTTCACCTCGGTGTCGGCCAGCCCGACGATGGCGAAGCTCGGCAGCCCGCGGCCCAGATGCACCTCGACGGTGACCTCCGGCGCATCCATGCCGGCGAGGGCGCGGCTCTTCAAAACGGCGAGCGACATGATGAATGCAAGTCTACTCGATCCCCTGGCTCACCTGGTGAGCCGGCTGTCGGCCGAGAATGGGATCACCGACTCAGTCAGTGATATATAAGTTACAATATGCCCCATTCCATCGAGCACTACCGCGAGGCCGGCGGCCGAGTGCCTTTCCGGGCATGGATCGACAGCCTCAAGGACAAGGCAACGAAGGCGCGCATCGCGTTTCGTCTGGCCAAAGTTGCGGCCGGCAATTTCGGCGACTGCAAGCCGTGCCGCAATGAGGTGTGGGAACTGCGCGAGGATTTCGGACCGGGCTACCGCATTTACTACGCCCGCAGCGGCAAGACCATCGTCCTGCTGCTCTGCGGCGGCGACAAGCGGAGCCAGCAAACCGACATCGAGCGCGCCGTCACCTACTGGAAAGACTACCAACGGAGAAAGGCATCATGAAACGACGCGCACCTGCCCCCTCGGTCTCGCACGAGGAGTGGATCGTCGACGCCCTTCGCTCCGATCCGGAATTCGCGGTCGAATATCTCAAGCAGGCCATGGAAGGCATGAACGATCCGGAAGGCCGAGGCGCGGCGCTGCTCGCGCTGCGACAAATCGCCGAATCCTGCGGCGGCGTGGCCAAGATCGCCGCGGCGGCCGGCGTACAGCGCGAAAGCCTCTATCGCGCGCTCTCGCCGAAGGGCAACCCCACCCTGAACACGCTGCTCGCCGTCCTGAAAAGCGTCGGCATGCGGCTCTCGGTGGAACCGGACCGCAAGGCCCACGCCTGACCCTACCCAAACACCCGCGCCAGCGCCTCGTAGTCCGACAACTCGTTGTACACCTGCGCCGAGAGGCGCGCCCAGAGGCGGCCGGCGACGGGGAAGATCGGCACCTCGATGCGGTGCTCGTCGAGCAGCCGGCGGCGCCAGCGGCGCGCGGCCTCCTCGGTGCCGGCCTCGTCGACGGGCAGCGGCAGCGACACCATCGCCGCGCACATGCTGAGCGCCGCGCCCGGCGCCACGCGCCAGGCGTCCGCGATCAGCTCCGCCGCCGCCCGCGCCTGGCCGACCAGCTCGGACTGGTAGCAGTCGACGCCCAATGCCTCGATGAACGCCAGCGCCGCCGTCACCGCCAGCCGCGCGCTCGGGTCGTGCGTGCCGGGCCAGGCGAACTCCTGCTCGTAGCCCTCGCCGTAGAAGTTCGACACCACCGTCGGGTGCAGGTCGCGCTGGCCCTCCGGCGTGGCGTAGAGGAAGGCGCAGCCCTTCGGCGCGCACAGCCACTTGTGGCAGTTGCCGACGTACCACGTCATGCCCTGCGCCGCCAGCGCATCCAGCTCCAGCGGCAGCATGCCCGGCGCGTGCGCGCCGTCCACCAGCACCGGCACGCCGCGCGCGCGGCACAGGCGCACGATCTCCTCGAGCGGCGACACCGCCGCCAGCGGCGCGAAGACGTGGTCGACGATCGCCAGCCGCGCGCCGCCGGCAAGCGCCGCGTCGAAGGCCGCCGCCACCGCCTCCGGCCCCGGCAGCGGCCAGGGCACGCGCGCCGTGGCGTTCTCGACAAAAGTCAGTCGCTGCGGCACGGCGCCGACGAAGCCCGCCAGCCGCTCGCGCGCCGCCATCAGCGCCCCCGGCAGCTCATCCACCATGAAGCGCACCGGCTCGCGCTCCATCGCCTCGCGCCAGCGCGTCTGCGCCGCCAGCACATGCCGCGGCGCGGCGCCGAAGGAACCGTGGTTGAGGAAATGAATGTCCGGGTCGAGCGACCACAGGCTGCGCAGGGGGTGGCCGAAGGGGGTGTTGGGTGGGGGCAGGAGATCGGCGGGCACGGAATGTTTTTCCGGCGTCATTGCGCTGCACCGCTCAATCCGGCGATGGCCCTGGCACGCTCGCGCACGGCTTCGATCCGGCTGCCGTAAAGCCCGTCATAGACCACCAGGCCCGGCAGAATGTTTTCGAAATCGGGATGCGAGACGACCTCACGGAATCGCAGGGCCAGATAGTCACCCAGCGCTCCGCCTGTCTCGGCGATTTCAGCGACGACAGCGGGGCGGCCGTCGAGCACGTGCAAGCCTGTGGCGCTGCCGCCGACGAACACCAGTTCCTCGCACAGCGCTCCCAGCGCCCGAGCGACCAGCTCGACGCGTTGGAGATTCGGATCGTCGGGATTCAAAGCCGCTCCTCGAAAAACTGTGCGGCCAGGGCGCGCTCCCGCGCGTTGCCCATGCGCAGCGCATCGAACAACGCCAGGTTTTCGTACAAGGCGGCATTGCGCAAGGCCGCGGCCGGCGCGCTCGGATAAAGCGGAATCAGCGCGATGCCGCGTGCGCTGCCCTCGGCATGCGGCCAAACCGGCGGCGGATCGGCCGAGGGCGCGATCTGGCGATTGAGCGGCGCGGCGGCATAGGCGGTCGGCACGCCTCCCACCATCGAACCCCGCGCAGCCGGAAAGGCATAGCGCGCGCCGTGCAGCAGAAATTCCTTGAAAGCCGGCGTGACGATGCGCGACTGCCTATCCACGAAAGCCAGCAACCGTGCCTGCTCCACCCGCTTGAGTCCACCATGCACCTCCGACATCGACAGGCCGGTCAGGGCCGCCAGATCGGGATAAGTCAGGCTCTCCCCACGCACGGCCGCCAGCGCCAGGAGCAGATAGAAGTCCTGGGGCTTGAGCACGGGCTGACGATTGATCGGGCGTCGCATGGTAAATAGTTTCGTGTTTCGCGAAAAGCGAAAATATCAATAAGTCAGTATGTTGTCAATTTATCATGGCCTGCATTCGCCATTTGCAAATAGCGAATGGATTAAACCGGCAACTTTCTCGCAACAGAGCTTGCCAGTCCGTGAAATTCGCCTAGAATGCTACCCAAGTACGGACATTTATTGTCACTGAATTTCGTAGTAAATAACTAATCGAATTGTTATTAAACGATAATATTACGAATTCTCGAGGACATTTCCAGGGACATTATTGAGCCAATGAAACCCCTGTCCCACTGCCTGCTCAGGGTCGAAACCGACCGGTTCGGCCCCTTCACCTTCCAGGCCGGCGTCGATCTCGAGGATCTCGTCGTGCCCCTGCAGCGGGTGGAAGACGCGCACGAACTCTTCATCAAGACGCCCCTCAACCAGGTGGCCAGCCAACTCGAAAAAGAGGTCGTGGTCAGCAGCGTGTTCGGCACCAACACCATCGAAGGCGGCACCCTGAGCGAAGCGGAAACCGCGCGGGTGCTCCAGCTCGACCCGGCCGAGGTCAAGGAAACCGAGCAGCGCCGCGCCGTGAACATCAAGGCGGCCTACGATTTCGCGCAGCGTGCCGCCAAGACTGCCGGCTGGCGCCTGGACCTCGACTTCATCCGCACGGTCCACGCCCTTATCACGCGCGACCTGCCCGATCCGGACATGGTCCCCGGCGAGTTCCGCGACAACCCCAAGGGGAAGATCACCACCGTCGGCGACGAGGCCCACGGCGGCCGCACCAAGCCGCCCCAGTACGGCGGCGACGTGAAGCTGCTCATGGGCAAGCTGATCGAATGGCACGACTGTCTGGTCGCAAACGAGGTGCCCGCGCTGATCCGCGCCCCGCTGATCCATTTCTACTTCGAAACCATCCATCCCTTCTGGGACGGCAACGGCCGCGTCGGCCGCGTGATCGAGGCCACGCTGCTGCAGGCGGCGGGCTACCGCTACGCGCCGTTCGCGATGGCACGCCACTACCTCGACAACATCGACGAATACTTCACGCTGTTCAACACCTGCCGGAAAAACGCCGAGAAGCATGGGGCCGCGCCCAATCAGCCCTTCGTCCGCTTTCACCTGGAAGGAATGCGCGTCGTCATCCACCGGCTGCACGAGCGCGGCAACCGCATCGTCGGGGTGCTGCTCTACGAGAGCCAGATCCGGCGGGCGCTCGACCGCAAGGAAATCAACGCGCGCCAGTACACCATCCTCTCGCAGCTGCTCGACAAAGGCCCCACCGATCTCGAAGAGATGCGGCACAGCCCCTGGTATCAGAGCCTGTACCTCAAGCTCAACGACAAGACCCGGCTGCGCGACATGAACGCGCTGCGTGAAATGGAGCTGCTGTTCCTGGATGAAGCCAGCCGCCTCTGGCCGGGGACGATGCGAGCGGCGAACATCAAGCCCGTCGGAAGGAAGGGTTCCTGACGGGATCGAAAATTATCTTGTCAACTTGACCAGTAGACGATACAGTTCCTTGTCTTTCAATATCCGGCAGAACCCATGAAATCCATCCAGGTCGGCGAACTCAAGGCGCGCTTTTCCGAGGTGCTCAGCGAAGTCAAGGCGGGAAAAACCGTCGTGATCAGCTACGGCCGCAAGCACGAGAAGGTGGCCGCACTGGTGCCCTATCCGCCCGCCGGCCAACCGGCGGCGCGCAAGCTGGGCGTGCTGGCCGGGCGCGCGAAGGCGCGCTTCGCGAAGGACTTTTCCATCAGCGACGAAGAACTGCTGCAGGCGTGAGTTTCCTGCTCGACACCCACGCCCTCGTCTGGTCCGTTCTGGAACCCAGGCAGCTCGGCGAGAAAGCCCGTGCTGCGATGACCGATCCTTCCAGCGAGGTGTTCGTCAGCGCCGTAAGCTTCTGGGAAATTTCCCTGAAGACCGCGCTCGGCAAGCTGAAGCTGGAGAATTGCAGCCCCGAGACGCTGCTCGAAGCGGCGCAGGCGCAGTCATTCCAGCTTCTGCCGCTGACTCCAGAGGATGCCAGCGCCTTTCATCGGCTGCCCCGAACCGCGCACAAGGATCCTTTCGACCGCATGCTGATCTGGCAAGCCATCCGCGGGCGGCATACCCTGATCACCCGCGACGCCGACATCAAGCGCGCATACCGGTCGCACAAGCTCGCCACGCTCTGGTAACACCCATCGCCCCGGCAGCGGCCAGGGCACGCGCGCCTCGATAAGCTCCAGCCCGTGGCGACCGGCGAACATCAAGCCCGTCGGCAAACGCGGCGATTGAGCGGATTGGGAAAAGTCAGTCTGCGCAACACGGCGGCACAGCCCTTGCCATAGTCCCGGAATGGGACTAAGCTTCATCCCATGCGTGTCATCGCCCTGCGCACGATCAAGCAGTTCATCGGCAAGCACGACGATGCGCGCGAACCGGCGCTGGCGTGGTACCGGCAGGTGCTCAGGTCGGACTGGGCGTCGCCGGCCGACGTGAAGCGCGAGATCGGCAGCGCCAGCATCCTGAAGGACGGCCGCGCGGTGTTCAACATCGGCGGCAACAAGTACCGGATCGTGGTCTGGATCAACTACCCCTACCGGGTCGTTTACGTGCGGTTCATCGGCACGCACCGCCAGTACGACGCGATCGACGCGCAAACGATATAGGCAAGCGAGGCATTCACATGGACATCAAACCCATCCGCAACAAACGCGACTACGAGGCGGCGCTCGTGGAAATCGAGCGCCTGATGACGGCGAAGCGCAACACGCCCGAAGGCGACCGGCTGGACGTCCTGGTCACCCTCGTCGAAGCCTACGAGGCCAGGCACTTCCCGCTCGACCTGCCCGATCCGGTGGAGGCCATCAAGTTCGTGATGGAGCAGCGCAATCTCGCCGTCAAGGACCTGGTGCCCTACATCGGCCGGCCCAATCGCGTCTATGAAATCCTCAACCACAAGCGCCCGCTGACCATGGCCATGGCCTGGAAGCTGCACAAGGGGCTGGGCATTCCGGCGGAATCCCTGATCAAGCAGGCCGCGTAGGACGGGCCGCCGGATTCTCCTCAGCCGTTCGTGGTGAGTAGCCCGCGCTCGCGGGCGTATCGAACCACGGACGGCATCACCCACAAAAGTCAGTCGCTGCAATACGGCACCGAAGCTGCGTGACTGAATGGCATATGACGGTTGGGGATCACACGCCACGCAGAACACTGAACTCGCGGAACAATCGCGCCGGAAGCGGCACCTCCAATCGCCAGATCAAACTCATCGGGCGATCTCCCTCTGCCTTTTCCAAAGAAACCCGACCACAAGCGCGATAGGCATCGCCTTTACGTGCGCGCACGAACAACTGGAATTGCCATCCGTTTCCCGGACTTTCCAGATAGCGGCGACCGCTCATCGTGTCAGGGCCTGCGCTGTTCTGTGTCTGCCAGTGGAAGCGCTCGGCGCTGATGGCGTAGTCGTGATAAGCAATCCGGTCATGATATCCCTCGCTCTTGTCGAGCGTGACGAAGAGTAGTTCAGTCTTGCGTTCGGCCAATGGCAGAACACCGGACTGGAACGGCGAGCGCCTAAATGCAGTCAGCCAGCCGACAGCGGTCAATACCTCCCTTACGCCATACGCAGCATGCATGCATAGTGGCGTGTCTTCGAGTCCAGGAACGCGCATGAAGGGCAAGCTGGTTCTGACCTGAAGGATGCCGGCTAACTCGGCCAGTTCCTCGCAAATCACCGGATGCGCCTCCAAGCGTGCAAGGAACGCATTATGGTCCGCCACCTGATCGTTCCGGCCGTCGATCTGGTAAGCCAGAATTTGCGAAGTAAGCGCAGTCTCAGGTGTGATCTGACCACTGCGGGCACCGGACGCCCCAATGCTCTGCAGCAAGTCGAGCCTATTCGGGTCGTCCACGTGAAGGAGGTCTTCGAATCGCCGACTGAAGTAGTCCTCCTCCGGCCCGGGTTCCGCCACGATCAAGCCGATATCACGCTTCAGAGCGGTCCAACCGCTGCGTCCGCTGGATCGGTATACGTCTTCCAACTCCAAGGCCTGGTCGTGCAGGAACTCTGCCAGCCTGATCGAGGTTCTTCCTCTCAGCGCTGCATACGATTGCAGCTCGGTTCGCAGACGCCGCCAGTTCTGCATCGTCAGGTTGCGCAACCCTTTAAGCACCTGTTCGCGTGTTTGCCTCTGCAAGTGAATGTGGCAGCCTGGCGGCAGACTGCCGAAACCCTGTTCGACGCCTTCGGTTAGGGCCCGGCGAGACAAACCTGTCAGCCCCGACAACAGCCGATCGAAGCGGAAATCAGCGCGCTGCTGGCCAACAAAATCAAGGATCAGGCAGCTTTCTTTTCCAGGGGAGAGACGCAAACCACGCCCGATCTGCTGCTGAAACAACACCGGGCTTTGCGTGGGCCGGAGCAGTAGCAAGGTATCAATCAACGGCAGGTCAACCCCCTCGTTGTAGAGATCCACTGTCACCAGCGCGTTCAGCTCTCCATTCAGCAGCCGTTGTGGCGCGCGGCGGCGCTCCTCATCTGCCGTTGTGCCGACCACGCATGCGGCGGGTATGCCTGCACGATTGAGCCAATCCGTCATGAATTGGGCGTGGGCCACCGATACGCAGAACACCAAAGCCTTCGAGCGAAGTGGGTCAGCCGCAAGACGTCGCCATTCGTTGACGACAAGTTTCGCGCGCACATCGTTACCCGTGACGAGATTGTCGATCGCCTCCCGTTCGCCAGGGCGATCCCATGGCACATCAGAAAAGTCGGTGGCATCGTCACACGCGTAGTACTCAAACGGGGCAAGCAGCTGAAGATCGAGTGCGTGCCAAAGGCGAAGCTCAACAGCTGGGCTGCCATCGGGCCGCGGATCGAAGTACGTTGTGATTGCTTGTCCGTCGCTGCGCTCCGGGGTTGCCGTCAGCCCAAGGAGAAGGCGCGGGCGTACTGTAGTCACGAACGCGTGAAAACGATCGGCCGCGAGACGGTGACATTCGTCGACGACAATTGTGTGCCAGTAGTCGGCCCCAAACGTGGCCAACAGTTCCCGGCTTGTAAGGCTGTCGATCGTGGTGAAGAGATGGTCAGCACGTTCCGGTTGAGTCCCGCCTGCAAGCAGTTCGCCAAAATCGGGATCGCGCAGCACTTCACGGTAAGTGCGCAGCGCTTGACGCAATATTTCCTCGCGGTGCGCTACGAACAGGAGACGTGGCCGGCCACCTTCAACACAGCAGGCATTTCGGTAATCGAAGGCCGCTACAACGGTCTTGCCTGTACCTGTCGCCGCTACGACGAGATTGCGGCATCGCCCGTGCGCTCGCTCTGCCGCGAGTTGTTCCAGCATATCCTGCTGATAAGTCTTGGGTTGCAGATCAAAGAAGCTGGGGATAACTGTGGGCGAGTCGCCGGCCTCACGGCCAAGCGCGACAGCGAGCGCCCGGCGATGGTCGGCATTGCCCGGATCGTATCGCTGGAACTCGTTGTCCTCCCACAGTGTTTCGAAGTGAGCGATGGCCCGCGCAAATAAAGCCTCCTGAGAGCGCTGCGTTAGCTTCACGGTCCACTCCAGTCCACCCGTCAGCGCTGCACCGGACAGGTTTGCGCTGCCGACATAGGCCGAACCAAAACCCGTGTTGCGCTGAAAAATCCACGCCTTGGCATGCAAGCGAGTACGCCGCCCGTCGAGCGAGACACGCACTTCGCAACCCGGCAAACGCGCAAGCTCATCGAGAGCGCGCGCTTCCGTGGCGCCCGTGTAGGTTGTGGTCAGAATGCGGATTCGGGTTGGCACCTTGCCGTCCGCCGCTAGCGCCGTGATCTGCTTTAGCACGTCCTGCAGCTTGCGCACACCGGAAACGGTAATGAAGCTCACCAGAATGTCTATCTGATCGGCAGATGCCAGTTCTCTCCGGATTTCTTGCAGCAAGGAGGGAGAACCCTTGCCTGCCGTAAAAAGCCACGGCGCAGCCAAGCTAACTTCCGGCGGTGTTTGAAACTGTTGGTTACGTTGAATGGCCTTCAGCAACCGCGCTGGCTGGGATATGAGGTCAACAACTGCGGCCGTGCCCACCTTGCTTCCCTCTGACGCAAGCTTCTGTCGCAAGGTCGCCAATAGACCATTCACAAGCTCCAGTTGCTGACGTAGTTTTTCGTCCGCAACGCCGGATATGTCCTCAAGAATGCCGGCCAGCTGACGAGCCAATGAATCGACCAGGAATTCGGAGGCATCATCTCCGATCACCTGAATTTCAGCGTGTTCCTGGATCAGCTTGGCCGCTATTCCCTCGGTCAAAAGCAGATCGTACAGTCCATCAGGTAAGGTCATTTTTCCATGTGATGTTTACCGCATCACCCTTCCAATATCGTTAAGATGAAGGGCGGGGGTTGGGAAATCGCTCGGTTGGTCATACCCGGCAGAGCATCCCTGAAAAGCGCTGCCATCTCCTGCCCGGTAATGTCCTGCTGAGTCAGGAAAAAGGCACGGACGTGTGCGGCTTCCAGCGCTTCGCGTTCGATGCGGTTGCGGCGGATGCGCTCGTCCTTGGAGAGCACCACCCAGCCGCGCCGGCCGACTTCGGCCAACCATTCAACGTCGGGCGTAGTCTGGGGGAAATGATCGTCGTGGACTTCGACCGTGGCGCCGACCTCGCGCAATGCTTCTGCAACCTGCTTACGGCCGAGGCTGCGGTCGATGAAGAAGACGGGACCGCCGGAGGGCTTCGGCGTCACGCGGCGAGCGGCAGTTCGCTGCGGACGATTTCCTCGATATCGGAGCGCGAGCGGCCGTAGTCCTCAGCGATCGAGTCGATCGTCTCGCCGGCGCTGAAGCGGCCGACGATGACTTCCGTGCGGATGCCGGTACCCTCGATGACCGGCCGGCCGAAGCCAAGACGCGGATCAATCACTACGATGCCGCGGTCAATGTCCGCACGCGGGGAGAGATATAGCTTGAGCGGCATGCCGGCCTCGTCGCGCAGAACGCAGCGCAGGCGCGCTTCGATCAGCCCCCTGATCTCGATCTGGCCTTCACGCGACAGGTTGAGGTACTCACCGAATTTCTCGACGAATAGATCGACGCCATTCGTTTGAAACTCGTTGTCCGCGAACGGATGCGGCGAAGGAAAACGCTTTTTCAGGTAATCGAGCGCCTTGCGCACCTTCGGCAGGACCACACCGTGGTGGCGGCGGATCGCCGTGAGCACGAACAGCTCGACCAGATTGATGAACGAAAGCAGTCTGCCCTGACGGCTGGCGAGTGCGATTACCGGCTTGAACCGCCGGCTGCCGTCCTTGCGCTGGCCTTGACCGAACGCCCAGGCTCGCACCGTCGAGACGGGAACGCGCAGGTAATGCGCCGCCTCGGCGGCGGTATAGAGGGGGGTTTCGCGGAAGTCCGTTTGAGGTGCCTTTGTCATCAGCATGGGGCGAAGTATAGGCGTGCTGAACATGCCCTTCAAGCGCTCGGGTGAAAGCCAGCCCGCAGGGCTTGGGGCTTGCCCCTCTCCCCGGCCCTCTCCCCGGAGGGGCGAGGGGTAAAGCAAAAGGGCAGCTTGCGCTGCCCTTTCGTTTTGATGCGTGACGCTCGCTCAGTGCCGCGGCTTGCGCAGTTTCTGGATGGCGGCGAGCTGGGCGATGGCTTCGGCCAGTTCGGCCTGGGCCTTGGCGTACTCGAGTTGCGAGGTCTTGTTCTGCAGCGCTTCCTCGGCCTTCTTCTTGGCGTCGAGGGCCTTGGCTTCGTCGAGGTCCTTGCCGCGGATGGCGGTGTCGGCCAGAACGGTCACCAGGTTGGGCTGCACTTCGAGCATGCCGCCGGCGACGAAGACGAGTTCTTCATTGCCATC
>VGHJ01000023.1 GCA_016868295.1 Betaproteobacteria bacterium
GGCGATCGTATTCGCCGCTCGTCTTGACGATCAGGAGGCCCTGATTGAGTTTTTCCAGCAGTTCACGGTTGCCCTTCTGCACCGCGAAGCAAAATCGGCGGGTGTAGTCCGGGATCGGCGGGCCGGCTTCAAGACCGGCGATGTGCTGCTTGTTGATGGTCATGCGGCCGACGATCTTGGGGCCGAGGAAGGCGTCGTGCTGCCCCCCGGCCACGAGTTTCATCCCCTCGGGAACGGTATCCACCGCCACGATCTCGTCGCTAAATCCTCGCGCCAGGAGTTCGTGATGGGCGGCGTCGTTGCGCATGATCACGATGCGCTTGCCACGGGCGCCCGTGAGGTCCTCGATGGCCGGGCTGCCGCGCCGCACGAAGAAGGCGTCGAAGGTCTCGGTATGGACCACGCCGAAGTACACCTGCTTGTCGCGCCCCGGCGCGCGGGCCACGAAGGGCAGGACGTCGAGCTGCCCGGAGAGCAGCCCCTGCCAGCGGCTGTCCCAGGTGCCCGTCGAGAGGGCGAGGGGCAGGCCCATCTCCCGGGCCACGGCCTGCATCAGGTCGACCGAGAACCCGGTCGGGCGACCCTGTTCGTCCGTCTGGGCGTAGGGCGGGTAGTCCGCCACGCTGCCCACCCGGATGGGCGCCGGCGGCGCTTCGGCCAGGGCGGCGGCGGCCAGCATTGCAAGGCACACGGCAAGGAGGCGGGCCATCAGGACGCGGTGCAAAGGCATGGTTCAAGTCTCCGGCGGGGCGTCCGCATGGCAGGCCGCAATGCGGGCATAGGTCTCGAATCCGGCGAGGAAGGCATCGACCATGTCGGGATCGAAATGGCGGCCGCGGCCCTCGGCCACGATGCGCCGGGCCTCATCGAAAGAGAATGCCGGCTTGTAGACCCGTGGCGTGATCAGGGCGTCGAAGACGTCGGCCAGGGCCATGAGGCGGGCGGAGACCGGGATGGCCTCGCCTGCCAGGCCGTCCGGGTAGCCGCTGCCGTCCCATTTTTCGTGATGCCAGTGGGCGATTTCGCGCGCCGTGTCGAGAAAATCGACCGGGCGGCGGCTGAGGCGCAGGGCGCGCTCGATGGCGTCGGCGCCCAGTTTGGCGTGGGTCTTCATGATCGCGAACTCGCCCTCGTCGAGCTTGCCTGGCTTGAGCAGGATATGGTCCGGAATGCCCACCTTGCCGATGTCGTGCAGCGGCGCCGAGGCGCTCAGCAACGGGATGGCGTTGCCGGCCAGGGACGCCTGGAAGCGGGGGTGGTCGCGCAATTGGAGAGCCAGGGCGGCGACGTATTCCTGGGTGCGGCGGATGTGATTGCCGGTCTCCGGGTCGCGGGTCTCCGCCAGTTCGGCCAGGGCGTGGATGCCGACCTCCTGGATGGCGCTGATCTCGTCGAGGCGGCGGGCCACCTCGGCCTCCAGCCAGGCGTTCTCGTCGGCCAGCCGGTCGCGCGCCTGCTTCAACTCCAGCTGCGCCGCCACGCGGACCAGCACGATGGCCGGCTTGATCGGCTTGGCGATGTAGTCGACGGCGCCGAGTTGCAGGCCGTGCTCCTCGTTGATCTCATCCGTCAGGGCAGTGACGAAGATGACCGGGATGTCGCGCGTCGCCGCCTCGGCGCGCAGCCGGGCAAGGACGCCGAAGCCGTCCATGTCCGGCATCATCACGTCGAGCAGGATCAGGTCGGGGCGCGGATCACCTGCCGCGACTTCGAGGGCTCGGGCGCCGGAATTGGCGGCGAGTACCCGGTAGTGCGGCTGCAACACGTTGGAGAGCACTGCGAGGTTGGCGGACTCGTCGTCGACGATCAGAAGAGTTGTCATGGCCGTATAGCGCAGCTCCAAGACTCATCGCTGGATGATAAAAGATACACCCATTTCGAATGCTTGTAGACGCAAACTACGGGTGGGCGGTAGGTTAGCGATGCTTAGCTGAATTTGACGCGCCTGCTAGTTGACGTCTGGTTTGGCCGGAGCAGCCCCCATTCGCCGCATCACAGCGACTGACTTTTCCCTGCGCCTGCGCAGTCAATGCCTGAAGTCGTAGCCCTGCGCGGGATGAATCTGCCACTCGCCGTCGCCGAGGAGCTCCAGCACATGTCTGTGGTATTTCAGGATGCCGGCGCGGTGGGCGACGCTGACCAGCGTGGTCTGCGATGCGGCGAGCTGGCGGTAGAGGCTTTCCTCGTTGGCGGCGTCGAGCGCGCTGGCGGCCGCGTCGGGCATGAAACGGCGCCGCAGGTTATCTACCATGTAATTCCATTAGTTACTGAATGATTTTCATGGTATATTGCCTGCCATGATCATTCGTGAATCCCTGCGCCGGCGGGTCGAGCGGGCCCTGTCCCGCAGTCCCGTCGTCGCCCTCGTCGGCGCGCGCCAGGTCGGCAAGACCACGCTGGCGCGAAGCTTCGTCGCGCCCGATTCACCCAACTACTTCGACCTCGAGGACCCGATCAGCCTGGCCCGCCTGGCCGAGCCGATGACCGCCCTGTCGCCGCTCCCCGGCCTGGTGGTCATTGACGAAATCCAGCGCTCCGGCGACCTGTTCCCGGTGCTGCGCGTGCTGGCGGACCGGCCGGATACGCCGGCCCGCTTCCTGGTGCTGGGCAGCGCATCCCCCGCCCTGCTGAGCCAATCGAGCGAGTCCCTCGCCGGACGCATCGAGGTGATCGAGACCGGCGGGTTCAGCCTGGCCGAAACCGGGCTGGAGGCCGCCGAGACGCTCTGGCTCCGCGGCGGCTTCCCACGCTCGTATCTGGCGCGCACCCAGGCCGACAGCGGAGCCTGGCGCCGGCAGTTCCTGCTCGCCCTGGCGGAGCGCGACTTGCCGCAGCTCGGCATGCGCCTCGCGCCCGCTGCGACGCTGCGCTTCCTGTCCATGCTGGCGCATTACCACGGCCAGATCTGGAACGCCGCCGAACCGGCCCGTTCGCTCGGCATTTCGGAAAGCAGCGTGCGGCGCTACCTCGATCTCCTCAGCGGCAGCTACCTCGTCCGCCAGTTGCAGCCGTGGCACGAGAACATCGGCAAGCGCCAGGTCAAGGCGCCGAAGATTTACTGGCGCGATTCCGGCCTGCTCCACCAATTGCTCGGCATCGACGCGCGCAGCGCCCTGCTGGCCCACCCCAAATGCGGCGCGTCCTGGGAAGGCTTCGTCATGGAGGAGCTGATTCGCGGCCTGGAACCGGACGAAGCCTGTTTCTGGGCTACCCACACCGGCGCGGAACTGGACGGGCTGTTCATCAAGCAGGGACGCCGCCTCGGCATCGAGATCAAACGCGCCGACGCGCCGCAGCTCACGCCATCGATGCGCCACGCCCTGGCCGACCTCGCGCTCGACCTGCTGTGGGTGATCTACCCCGGCAACCGCTCCTACGCGCTGCACGACAAGGTGCAGGTGCTCCCCCTGAACGAGGCGCTCGCCTACGCAGCGCAGTGACGCCCGTCCGCCGTGTTGCGGCGACTGACTTTTCCCTGCGCCTGCGCAGTCAATGCCTGAAGTCGTAGCCCTGTGCGGGATGAATCTGCCACTCGCCGTCGCCGAGGAGCTCCAGCACATGTCTGTGGTATTTCAGGATGCCGGCGCGGTGGGCGACGCTGACCAGCGTGGTCTGCGATGCGGCGAGCTGGCGGTAGAGGCTTTCCTCGTTGGCGGCGTCGAGCGCGCTGGTGGCCTCGTCGAGCATGACGTAGCGCGGCCGCGAGAGCAGGACGCGGGCGAAGGCGAGGCGCTGCTGCTCGCCGATGGAGAGCACCTTCTCCCAGTCGCGCTCGGCGTCGAGGCCGCCGAAGCGCTCGGCGACGTCGGGCAGGTTCACCCGCTCGAGCAGGCGCAGCAGCTCCGCATCGGGCAGCGGCCGCTCCTGGTGGGGATAGAGCAGCTGGCTGCGCAGCGAGCCGAGGATCATGTAGGGCTTCTGCGGCAGGAACAGGATGTCCTCGGCGCGCGGGCGCACGACGCGGCCGCTGCCGCGGTACCAGAGTCCGGCGATGGCGCGCAGCAGCGAGCTCTTGCCGCTGCCGCTCTCGCCGACGATGAGCAGGCCCTCGCCGGGCGCGACGGCGACGGAGAGGTTCTTCACCAGGGTGCGCTCGCCGCCCGGGGTCAGCAGCGTGACGCGCTCCAGCGCGAGCTGCTCGCCCTCCGCCGATTCGATCAGGCTGGGACTGCCGGCGCGGCAGGCCGGCTCGGCCTCCAGCACGCGCGTGAAGGTGTTGAGGCGGTCGATGCCGGCGGCGAAGCGGCTCAGGCTCTCGAAGTTCTCGATGATCACCGAGACGGCGGTGAGCACGGCGGCGAAGGCGCCGGCCGCCTGCACGGCGGCGCCGACCTCGAGCTCGCCGGAGAGCACGTCGCCGGCGATGATGGCGCTGGGCAGGACGATGGTGAGCAGGCCGTAGGCGTACTGGAACAGGTTGAGGAAGAGCTGGCTGCGGATGAGCCGGTTGTAGTTGTCGAAGGCGGCGGCGAAGCGGCGCCGCACCTGCCGCGATTCCTGCGCCTCGCCGCGGTAGAAGGCGATCGACTCGGCGTTCTCGCGCACGCGCACCAGGCCGAAGCGGAAATCCGCCTCGCGCCGGAGCTGCATGAAATTCAGGCCGAGCAGCACCCGGCCGAACAGCGCCAGGGTCACCACGGTGCCGACGATGGCGTAGAAGACGAGGAAATAGACCAGCACGCGCGAGATCGACCAGAGCACGGCGCTGAAGGCGACGAGCTGCAGGATCGCCCCGATCAGGATGAGCAGGAAGTAGAGCGAGCGCTGGGTGAAGGTGTTGATGTCCTCGGCGATGCGCTGGTCCGGGTTGTCGATGGCGGTGCTGGCGTTCAGCTCGTAGTAGTGGCGCCGGCTGAAGTAGCTGGCGAGGAAGCGGTCGGTCAGCCAGCGCCGCCAGCGGATGCCGAGCTTGTCGCGCACGAAGTAGTAGAAGGCGTAGATCGGCACCGCCACGGCGAGCAGGCCGAGGCAGTAAGCGATGGCGTCCCAGAAGCGCTCCGCGTCGCGCGCCGCCAGGGCCGAGGTGAATTCGCCGGTCTGCTCGTTGAAGAGGACGGCGAAGCGCGTCTGGCCGAGCAGCAGCAGCACCAGCAGCGCGAGCAGGCCCCAGGCCTGCCATTTCTCCTCGTGGCGCCAGTAGGGGGCGGCGATGGCCCAGAAGCGCTGCCAGACATGGCGGTCGACGGTCTTCATGGATGGCCGCCATTGTAGCCTTCCTCAGGAGAACAGCATGGCCAGCAGAGACAGGCCGGTGGTGGCCCAGAAGACGATCAGATCCGCGTTCATGGCATTCCTCCTTTCCTGGCGGTCAGGATAAGGAGCGGGCAGGCTCAGGGCGTGAGCCCCTCTCCCCGACCCTCTCCCCCTGCCCCTCTCCCGCCAGCGGGAGAGGGGGGGCGGAGAGTCAGTACCGGTCGAGCGCCGCCTTGAGTTGCGCCACGACTTCCTTGCGCAGCGCGGCCGGGGCGAGCACCTCGACGCCGGCGCCCTGGCGCAGGATGTCCATCGCCAGCTCGCGGCTGTCGGAGTACGGCACGTCGAGGAGATAGCTGCCGTCCTTGTCGAAGCGCGCCTTCTGCTTGGGGTGCCACTGCTCCATCGACACCCAGCGCGCCCGCTCCGGCGTGAAGCGCAGCTTCGCCCACTGCACCCTGCGCCCGGAGAAGATGCCGTAGCCGGCGCCGAGCACGGAATCGAGCGTCTTCTCCGGCACGTTGCGCGCCGGCTGCTCGATGCTCTCGGCGCGGCGGATGGCGTCGACGGCGAAGCTGCGCAGGTCGTTCCGCAGGTGGCACCAGGCGTCGAGGTACCAGTTGTCGCGGTAATACACCAGCCGCTGCGGCGACACCTCGCGCTCGACGGTCTCGTCGCGCGCACGCACGTAATGCGCGATGAGCAGGCGCTTGCGCCGCAGCAGGGCCGAGCCGACCACGGCGAAGTGGTCGAGCGCCAGGCGCCGCGCGGCCATGCCGAGGATGCGGATGCGCTTGTGGATTTCTTCCGTGGTGTCGTCGGCGGTGCCGAGCAGCGCGCGCAGGCGCGAGAGCAGCGGCGCGATGTGCGGCCCGAGCAGGCCGCCGCTGTCGAGGTTCATGAGCAGGTGCTGCATGGTGAGCAGCGCATGCACCTCCTGCGCCGAGAACCACAGGCCGGGCAGCTCGTACTGCGCCGCGCCGCCCTCGCGCCCGGCGAAGGTGTAGCCGCCCGCCTCGCGATCCCAGACGATGGGTGCGTTGAGGCGGTTCCTCATGTACTCGAGGTCGCGCTTGATCGTCGCGCGCGAGACTTCCAGCTTCTCTTCGAGGACTGAGAAGGGGACGACCTTCCTTTCGTTAAGCAGCTGGTCGATGCGGTAGAAGCGCTCGGTGCGGTCCATGCGGGCTGGCACTCCGGTGGCGGTGGCTCACGTGATGAGCCCCATTATGCCCGAATCGCCCCGCCCTGCGCGTCGAGGAAGCGCGCCGGCTCGAACAGCGAGCCGATCTTCACCCCCTTGATGGCCGAATTGTCCGGCACGGCATAGAGCACCGGCGTCATCATCTCCTCGAAGATGCCGCGCACGCTGCGCGCCCCGGCCTTGTACTCGATGGCGAGGTCGGCGATCTGCTCGAAGACGGGCGGCGCCACCTCGAGCGCGACGCCGTCGCTCGCCAGGATCTCGCGGAACTGCCGGTAGATGGCCTGGCGCGGCTCGGTCATGATGCGCACCAGCATGTCGCGCGTCAGGTCCTGGAAGCTGGCGACGATGGGCAGGCGGCCGGAGAACTCCGGGATGAGGCCGAACTCGTTGAGGTCGGTCGGCTTGATGCGCGCGTTGAGCCGCTCGAGGATGCGCTGGTCGTCGGCGCCGGTGGTGGCGATGAAGCCGAAGGTGTGCGTCTTGGCCATGATGTTGCGCAGGCCGACGAAGGCGCCGCCGCAGATGAAGAGGATGTTGGCGGTGTCGATCACCTGGCCGTCCTTCAGCCGCACCGGGGCGCCCTCCATGATCTTGAGCAGGGCGTGCTGCACGCGCTCGCCCGAGGCGCCGCGCGCCTGGCCGCTCAGGCCGCGCAGCTTGTCCACCTCATCGATGAAGACGATGCCGTGCTGCGCGCGTGCCACGTCGCCGCCGGTGCGCTCCAGCAGACGATGCAGGATGGCGTCGATCTCCTCGCTAACGAACTCGGTCTGCGCGAGAGAAGTGGCGTCGGCGGTGACGAAGGGCACCTTGAGCGCGCGCGCCAGGGTCTCGCACATGAGCGTCTTGCCGGTGCCGGTGGAGCCGACCAGCAGGACGTTGCTCTTCACCATCTCGAGCCTGTCGTTGAGCGCCTTGGCGATCTTGCGGTAGTGGGTGTAGACCGCCACCGCGACGATCTTCTTCGCCTCGTCCTGTCCGACCACGTACTGGTCGAGGTACTGCACGATGGCGCTGGGGGTCATGGGCGCGGTTCCTGTTGGACCTTGAGGAAGGATGCCGTAACGATACCAGCATCGCCTGTCGGATGCGGAAAAGAAAACGGCTTGCATCGCTGCAAGCCGTTGTTTTTGCTGGCGTCCCCACGGGGATTCGAACCCCGGTTACCGCCGTGAAAGGGCGATGTCCTAGGCCTCTAGACGATGGGGACCCGAGGTGAAACTCGAAAGTCTGAGTGTCTGGTGGTGGAGGTAAGCGGGATCGAACCGCTGACCTCTTGCATGCCATGCAAGCGCTCTCCCAGCTGAGCTATACCCCCACAGAGGAGCGCGCATTATACGGAGGCAGGCATGCCTTGTAAAGCGCCCCGCCCCTCTCAGAGCAGCTTGCCCGGATTCATCAGATCGTGCGGATCGAGCGTCCGCTTGACGGCGCGCATGAGGTCCATTTCGACGGCGCTCTTGTAGCGCAGTATCTCCGTGCGCTTCAGCTGTCCCAGCCCGTGCTCGGCGGAAATCGAGCCGCCCAGTTCGGCGACGAGGTCGTGCACGATGCGGTTCGCCTCTGGCGTCTGGGCGATGAATTCGGCATTAGCCGCCGCCTCCGGCTTCGACAGGTTGTAATGCAGGTTGCCGTCGCCGATGTGGCCGAAGGTGACGATGCGCACGGCGGGAAAGGCCTTCTCCAGCGCCGCGTCGGCGCGCGCGATGAATTCGGCGATGCGCGACACCGGCACGGCGATGTCGTGCTTGATGCTGATGCCTTCGATGCGCTGCGCTTCCGAAATGCTCTCGCGCAACCGCCAGAAGGCCTGCTGCTGGGCGAGGTCCTGCGCCACGGCGGCATCGGTCACCCGGCCCGCCTCGATCTCGGCGCCGAGGATGGCTTCCAGCGTCCCGGCGAGATCGACATCCGCCAGCGTGTCGCTGAGTTCCGCCAGCACGGTCCAGGCCGAGGCATGGGCAAGAGGATCGCGCGCGCCGGGGATGTGCTTGAGCACCAGTTCCAGCGCCGGGCGGGCGACGATCTCGAAGCCGGTGACGCGTTCGCCGCAGGCGCCGCGCAGGCGCGAGAGCAGTTCCACCGCGGCGGCCGGGTCGCGCACGGCGAGCCAGGCGGTGGCGCGCCGGCGCGGCCGCGGGAAGAGCTTCAGCACGGCGGCGGTGATGATGCCGAGCGTGCCTTCGGCGCCGATGAAGAGGTGTTTCAGGTCGTAGCCGGTGTTGTCCTTGCGCAGCCCCCGCAGACCGTGCCAGATCCGGCCGTCGGGCAGCACCGCCTCTAGCCCGAGCGTCAGTTCGCGCATGTTGCCGTAGCGCAGGACGGCCACGCCGCCGGCGTTGGTGGAGAGGTTGCCGCCGATCTCGCAACTGCCCTCGGCCGCCAGCGAGAGCGGGAACAGGCGGTCGGCGCCCTCCGCCGCCGCCTGCACCTCGGCGAGCAGGCAGCCGGCCTCGGCGGTCAGGGTGTTGTTGGCGGCGTCGATCTCGCGGATGCGGCGCATGCGCGAGAGGTTGATCACCACTTCGTCGCCACCGTGGCGCGGCGTGCCGCCGCCGACGAGGCCGGTGTTGCCGCCCTGCGGCACCATGGGAATGCGCTCTTCCGCGCACAGCGCGACGACGGCGGCGACCTCCTCGGTCGAGGCCGGCTTGACGACGCAGCGCGCGCGCCCGCTGAAGCGGCCGCGCCAGTCGGTGAGATGGGCATCCATGTCACCGCCACTCAGCACCGCGCCGGCGCCGACGATGCCGGAAAGGCGCGCCACGATACTCACTCGATCACCTCGGCATAGAGATCGTGCACGTCGCAGTCGGTGACGCGCACACGGGCGAATTCGCCGACCGCGAGATGCTCGCCGTCGGGGATGTGCACCAGGCCGTCGATCTCCGGCGCGTCGGCCTGGCTGCGTGCGACGGCGCCCTCCTCGTCCGCCTCCTCGACCAGCACTTCGATCTCGCGGCCGATCCTGCGCTCGAGGCGCTGCGTGCTGATGTCCTCCTGCAGTTCCATCAGGCGGCTGCGGCGCTCCTCGCGCAGCGCGTCCGGCACCGGATCGGGCAGCTTGTTCGCTTCGGCGCCCTCGACCGGCGAATAGGCGAAGGCGCCGACGCGGTCGAGTTGCGCCTCCTCGATGAATCGCAGCAGCAGCTCGAAGTCCTCCTCGGTCTCGCCGGGAAAGCCGGTGATGAAGGTGCTGCGAATCGTCAGTTCCGGGCAGGCGGCGCGCCAGGCGCGCACGCGCGCCAGGACGTTCTCGGCACTCGCCGGCCGCTTCATCAGCCTGAGGATGCGCGGGCTGGCATGCTGGAAGGGCACGTCGAGATAGGGCAGGATCTTGCCCTCGGCCATGAGCGGGATGAGGTCGTCCACGCTGGGATAGGGGTAGACGTAGTGCAGGCGCACCCAGATGCCGAGTTCCCCCAGCGCCTGCGCCAGTTCGTACAAGCGCGTCTTCACCGGCTTGCCGCCCCAGAAGCCGGTGCGGTACTTGACGTCGACGCCATAGGCGCTGGTGTCCTGCGAGACGACGAGCAGTTCCCTCACCCCCGCCTCGACCAGCTTCTCCGCCTCGCGCAGGATCTCGCCGATGGGACGGCTGACGAGGTCGCCGCGCAGCGAGGGGATGATGCAGAAGGTGCAGCGGTGGTTGCAGCCCTCGGAAATCTTCAGATAGGCGTAGTGCCGTGGCGTCAGCTTGATTCCTTGCGGCGGCACCAGGTCCTCGAAGGGATCGTGCGGTTTCGGCAGGTGCTTGTGCACCTCGTGCATCACCTGCTCGGTGGCGTGCGGGCCGGTCACGGCCAGCACCTGCGGATGGGCGGCGAGAACCACGTCTTCGCGCGCCCCGAGGCAGCCGGTGACGATGACGCGGCCGTTCTCGTCGAGCGCCTCGCCGATGACGTCGAGCGACTCGGCCACGGCGGCGTCGATGAAGCCGCAGGTGTTCACGACGACGAGGTCGGCACCGGCGTAATCGGGCGCGATGGCGTAGCCCTCAGCGCGCAGGCGCGTCAGGATGTGCTCGGCGTCGACGGTGGCCTTGGGACAGCCAAGGGAGACGAACCCAACCTTGGGCTGGGCGGTTTTCTTGCGGGGCATTCTGTCGGGGGTCGCGGCGGGGGCGTGGCCGCGGAAATTGCGCTTACTTCTTCTCGGGCGCCGGCTCTTCCGCGGCGTCTCTCTTCTCTCCCGGCTTGCCGCCGGGCGCGGCGAAATTCGGGAACTGGAAGCCGGAGAACATGTTGCGCGTCTGGCTTTCGATCTGCTCCTGCATCTGCATGAACATGTTCTTCGACTGCTCCATATAGGCGCCCATCATGCTCTGCATGGCGGGGCCCTGGAAGTTGAGGAACTGCGCCCAGAGGTCCTTGCTCGCCGGGTTGTTCTCGCCGTACATGGCGCGCGCCTGCTCCTGCAGCTTGCCCTGCATGTCGGCGAAGGCCTTGATGTTGCCCTCGAGGTACTTGCCCATCATGCCCTGCATGGCGTTGCCGTAGAAGCGGATCATCTGCGAGAGCAGGTCGCTGGTGAACATCGGCATGCCGGCCGTTTCCTCCTCGAGGATGATCTGCAGCAGGATGCTGCGCGTGAGGTCCTCGCTGCTCTTGGCGTCGACGACCTGGAACTCCTCGTTCTTCAGCACCAGCTCCTTGACGTCGGCCAGCGTGATGTAGGAACTCGTCCGCGTGTCGTAGAGACGGCGGTTCGGGTATTTCTTGATGAGTCGGGTTTGCTCGGCCATATGGTTCTCCCCCTCTGACAATTATACGCAGAAAGCCCCTCTGCACCGGGGGCCCTTCCCGCGTCAGCACATGTGCAGTCCGCCGTTGATAGACAGCGTCGATCCGGTCATATAACCGGCGTATTCCGATGCCAGGTAGGCCACCAGCTTGCCGATCTCCTCCGGCTTGCCCAGGCGCCCCATCGGGATCTGCGCGACGATCTGCTCGCGCACCTCGGGCTTGATCGCCATCACCATGTCGGTGCCGACGTAGCCCGGCGCGATGGCGTTCACCGTCACGCCCTTGCGCGCCACCTCCTGGGCGATGGCCTTGGTGAAGCCGAGGATGCCGGCCTTGGCGGCGGAATAGTTGGCCTGGCCGAACTGGCCCTTGACGCCGTTCACCGAGGAAATGTTGATGACGCGGCCCCAGCCGCGCTCGGCCATGCCGGGCAGCACCTGGTGGGTGACGTTGAACACGCTGTTCAGGTTCACGTCGATCACCGCGTTCCATTCGGAGGACTGCATCTTGCGGAACATGTTGTCGCGCGTGATGCCGGCGTTGTTCACCAGCACGTCGACCGGGCCGAGCTCGGACTCGATGCGCTTCACCATCTCGTTGCAGGACGCGTAGTCGGCCACGTTGCCCTCGGCGGCGTGGAACTCGAAGCCGGCCGCATGGTTCTGCGCCAGCCATTCGTCCTTCTGCGGAAAGCCGGGCAGGCAGTTGGCCACCACGACGAATCCGTCCTCAACCAGCGCGCGGCAGATCGCCGTGCCCAGTCCTCCCATGCCGCCCGTGACGAGCGCTACCCTTTTCGACATCGCAGTGCTTCCCATTGACAACTAAAAACCGTAAGGCCGGCCGCCCGAGCCGGGGTGGCCGGGAAATGCATCAGAACATGTGCTGGCCGCCGTTGATCGAGATGTTGGCGCCGGTGAGGAAGGCCGCCTCCTCCGAGGCCAGGTAGGCCACCAGGCCCGCCACCTCTTCCGGCTTGCCCAGACGCCCCTGCGGGATCTGCGGCAGGATCTTCGAGTCGAGCACTTCCTGCGGGATCGCCATCACCATCTTCGTGCCGATGTAACCCGGGCTGATGGTGTTCACCGTCACGCCCTTCTTCGCCACCTCGAGCGCCAGCGCCTTGGTGAAGCCGTGCATGCCGGCCTTCGCCGCGGAATAGTTGGTCTGGCCGAAGGCGCCTTTCTGGCCGTTCACCGAGGAAACGTTGATGACGCGGCCCCAGCCGCGATCCATCATGCCGTCCATGACCTGCTTGGTCATGTTGAAGACGCTGTCGAGGTTGGTCTGCATGACCACGTCCCAGTCCCCCTTGGTCATCTTCTTGAAGGTCATGTCGCGCGTGATGCCGGCGTTGTTCACCAGCACGTCGACCGGTCCGAGCTCCTTCGCCACCGTGTCCACGCAACCCTTGCAGGAATCGTAATCGGCGACGTCGCAGGGATAGGCGTGGAAATCGAAACCCTGCGCCTTCATCTGCTGGAGCCAGTCGCCCGCCTTGGTATTGCTCGGGCTGTAGGTCGTCACGACCTTGTAGCCCAGGGCCGCCATCTTGATGCAGATCGCTTCGCCCAGTCCGCCCATTCCACCCGTGATGAGTGCCACTCTCGACATGATCAACTCTCCTTTGCTTGATGGGGATTTTTGCTTGTACGGCCCGCCGCGCTTCCCCTATGCGCGACTAGGCTTTCTCCTTGACGTATCTTCCCGGCGCCGCCTCGATCGGCCGGTAACGCCGGTTGCCGGGCGTCTTGCCCGCCTTGCGCTCCGCGCCGGCGAAGCGCCTGAGCCATTCTATCCAATGCGGCCACCAGCTGCCCTTGTATTCCGTCGCCGTCGCCAGCCAGTCCTCCGCCGTGGCGGCGGGGGCGTCGCTGCGCCAGTGGCTGCGCTTGCCCGAGGCCGGCGGGTTGATGACGCCGGCGATGTGGCCCGAGGCGCCCATGACAAAGGTCGTCTCGCCGCCGAGGATGCCGCGCGACAGGTAGGCGCTCTTCCAGGGCACGATGTGGTCCTCGCGGCTGGAATAGAGGTAGGCCGGCATGTCGAGGCGGGACAGATCCGCCGTGGTGCCGCACATGGCCAGCCGGCCCGGCTCGCGCAGGGCATTCTCCAGGTAGAGGTGGCGCAGGTACCAGACGGCAAAGGGGCCCGGCAGGTTGGTGCTGTCGGCGTTCCAGTACAGGAGGTCGAAGGCCGGCGGCTTGCCGCCCTTCAGATAGTTGCCGACGACGTACTGCCAGATGAGGTCGTTGGCGCGCAGGCTGGAGAAGGCCGAGGCCAGCTCGGCGCCGCGCAGCAGTCCGCCCTGCCCGATCGCCGCCTCGCGCGCCGCCACCGAGGCGGCGTCGACGTAGTGCGTCACCTCGCCGCCGTCGGAGAAATCGAGCAGGGAGGTGAGCAGCGTCAGGCTCGCCACCGGGTCCTGGCCGCGCGCCTTCGCCACCGACAGCGCGGCGGCAAGAATGGTGCCGCCGACGCAGAAGCCGAGGGCACTCACCTTGTCGGCACCGCTGATCTCCTGCGCCACGGCGAGCGCCTTGAGCGCGCCCCGCTCGACGTAGTCGTCCCAGCCGAGGTGGCCGAGCTCGGCCTGCGGGTTGCGCCAGGAGACGAGGAACACCGCGATGCCGTTCGCCACGGCATGGGCGACGAAGGAGTTCGAGGGCTGCAGGTCGAGAATGTAGAACTTGTTGATGCAGGGCGGCACGATCACGAGCGGGCGCTCGCGCACCTTGTCCGTCTGCGGCGCGTACTGGATGAGCTGGATCAGCTCGTTCTCGAAGATCACCTGGCCCGGCGTCGCCGCCAGGTTGCGCCCGACCTCGAAGGCGTCGTCGTCGGTCATCGAGATGCGGCCCTTGCGCAGGTCGGCGATCAGGTTCCGGATGCCGGCGGTGATGCTGGCGCCCTGCGTGGCGAGCGCGGTCTGGATGAATTCCGGGTTGGTGGCGACGAAGTTGGAGGGCGCCATGGCGTCGACGAACTGGCGCGTGAAGAACTTCATCCTGTCGCGCGCGGCCGCATCGACGGGCGCCGCATCGGCCAGGCGGCCGAGAAATTCGGCGTTGAGCAGATAGACCTGGCGCAGATAGTCGTAATACGAGCTCTCCGACCAGGCCGGCGCGGCAAAGCGCTTGTCCTTGACCTCCGGCAGCGGTGCCGCCCCCGCCCCCTCCTGCCCGCGCCGCAGCATCGCCTGCCAGAGAACCGCATGGCGCTCGGCGAACTCCCGCTGCAGGCGGACGAGGGCCTCGTTCCGGGGAACGGGGGGAGCGGCGTTCTGCTGTTGCGCGATAACGTTCATGAACCCCTGCGCGAACGCCTGCCCGGCCTGAAGGTAATTCTGCATGGCAGCCGCTTCGGGCTGTGGGTTACCGGACATCTGCCGCTTCTCCCTGGGATGGACGGCATGAGCCGAATCGGGGGCCGACCATCGGATTGGAGCAGGGATTTTGCACCGCACCATTCCCCCTGTCAATGCGCCCGCCGGGGATAGAATCGCGTCATGTACATCGTCGCGATCGGCTGGCTGTTCGTGGTGCTGATGGTGGCGCTGACCGAGACCAGCGTCACCGCCGGCATCCTGAGCTTTTTCTTCTACGGCCTGGCGCCGCTCGCCCTCTTCCTCTGGCTGGTCGGCACGCCGGCGCGCCGCCGACGCCGTTCAGTCGTGATGGCCGACGAGGAGGTGCGCCAGCAGGATGGTGGCAATGCCGGCCGCAATGAGTAGCACCTGCTGCACGGTGGCGCGCAGCTCGGTGCGCTTGTGCAGGCCGGGAATCAGGTCGGCCACGGCGACGTAGATCATGCTCGCCGCCGCCAGGGCAAGGAACACCGGCACCACCCCCTGTACCGCCGAGAGGGCGAAGTAGGCGAGCAGGCCACCGACCAGGGTGGCCAGGCTGGAGAGCAGGTTGAAGACGAGCGCCTTCAGGCGCGAATAGCCCGAGTGCAGCAGGATGAGGAAATCGCCCACTTCCTGCGGGATCTCGTGGGCGATGATGGCCAGCGCCGTGACGATGCCCAGGCGCACGTCCTGCATGAAGGCGGCGGCGATGAGCACGCCGTCGACGAAGTTGTGGAAGGTGTCGCCCACCAGGATGAGCAGCCCGCTGCGGCCGTGGTCGTGCGCGGCCGCCCCCGTCTCGTGACCTTCGCAGTGGTCGTCGTGGCAGTGGCGCCAGAGCACCAGCTTCTCCAGCACGAAGAAGCCGAGGATGCCGGCCAGCACGATGGCGGTGGCCTTGCCGACGTCGCCGTTCGCCTCGACGGCATTCGGCAGCACCTCGAGGAAGGCCGCGCCGAGCAGCGCGCCGATGGCGTAGCTGATGAGGTGCGGCACCCAGCCGCCGCGCGCCGTCAGGGCGAACAGCGCCGCGGCGAGCACCGAGAGCGCGCCGCCGGCGAGGGAAACGACGATGATCCAGCCGAGAATCGACATGTGCGCGGATTATACGCGGCGCGTCACGCCGCCCTGGGTGGCCGGTTGACCAGCCAGATGCCGAGCGCCACCAGGGCGAGGGCCGCGGCCAGCACGGGGCCGATGCGCTCGCCGAGCAGCAGCGCGCCGGCCAGCACGCCGAAGATCGGCGTCAGGAAGGAAAATGCCGCCAGCCGGCCGGCCGGGTAGGTCGCCACCAGCCAGAACCAGGCGAGATAGCTGGCGAAGGCCACCAGCACCGTCTGGTAGGCCAGGCTCGCCAGCACCAGCGGCGTCAGCGCGACGACGCCTGGTTCATTCAGCGCCAGCGAGACGCAGGGCAGCACCAGCGCCGAGCCGGCGAGCTGGTAGAACAGCGTCTTGGCCGGACTGACGCGCGCCAGCACGCTGCCCTTGATCACCAGCGTGGTCGCCGCCCACAGCACGGCGGCGAGGAAAAGCATGGCGTCTCCCAGGAGCTGACTTTTCGTCGGCAGGCCGAGCGATTCGCCGAAGGCGGCCAGCACGCCGGCGAAGGCGCAGGCCAGGCCCAGCCATTGCAGCGGCCGCAGCCTCTCCCCCGGCAGGAACCAGTGCGCGCCGAGCGCGATCATGAACGGCGCCGTATACAGGAACACCACGCCGCGCGAGGCGGCGGTGTAGTTGAGGCCCCAGTAGATGAAGGCGAACTCGCCGGCGAAGAGCGCCGCCGAGAACAGGCCCGCGCCCAGCGTGCCGTCGCGGCTGAAGAGACGGATGCCCTTGTACGACGCCCAGCCCCATACCAGCAGCGCCGCGCCGATCGAGCGCAGGCTGGCCTGCCAGACCGGCGAGATGCCGGCGTTGGCGACCTTGATCGCCACCTGCTGCAGGCCCCAGGCGGCGCACAGCACCACCATCAGGGCCATGGCGGCCGAGTCGAGATGCGTTTTTCTGTCCATCATTCGAGCCAGATCAGAGAGGCCATGCGGCCGGTGGCCTTGTCGCGACGGAAGGAATAGAAGCGCTCCGCCTCGCTGAGGGTGCAGCAGCCGCCGCCGAAAACGCGCGAAACGCCTGCCGCGTTCAGGCGCTGCCCGGCCAGGCGATAGAGATCGGCCAGCCACTTGCCGTTCTCTTTCACCACGAAGGCGGCCGCTGCCTCGGGCGCATGCGCGAGGAAAGCCTCGCGCACGTCCGCGCCGACCTCGAAGGCGCGCGGGCCGATGGCCGGACCAAGCCAGGCCAGCAGGCCTTGCGCCGGCACCTGCATCGCGGCCACCGCCGCCTCGATCACGCCGCCCGCCAGGCCGCGCCAGCCGGCATGCGCCACGGCGACCACCGAGCCGGTGTCATCGCACAGCAGCAGCGGCAGGCAGTCGGCCGTCTGTACCACGCACACCGCGTGCTTCTGGCGCGAGAAGGCGGCATCGGCCTCGACGCCGCATGCGGCGCCGGCCGCATCGACGACGCGCCGGCCGTGCACCTGGTTCAGCCACGCCGGGTCCGCCGGCAGATGCGCGCGCAGGCGGCGGCGGTTCTCCATCACGGCCGCCGGATCGTCGCCGACATGCGTGGCGAGGTTCATCGATTCATAGGGGCCGATGCTGACGCCGCCCGCGCGTGTCGTGACGAGGGCGCGCACATTCGCCGGCGCCGGCCAGTCGGGAACGATCCAGTCCGTCATGCCGCTTCGGCCCGCAGCGATTCGAGCAACTGCGCCATATCCTCCGGCAGCGGCGCCTCCCAGCCCATCACTTCGCCCGTCGCCGGATGCGCGAGCGCCAGGCGCCAGGCATGCAGGGCCTGGCGCGCGAAACCGTCCAGCGGCGCCGGCGCCTTGCGACGCGGCCCGTACACCGGATCCCCCACCAGCGGATGGCCGATCTCGGCCATGTGCACGCGGATCTGGTGGGTGCGTCCCGTCTCCAGCGCGCATTCGAGCAGCGTGGCGCGGGCGAAGCGCTCCAGCACGCGATAGTGCGTACGCGCGGCGCGTCCGGAGCCGACCACGGCCATCTTTGTGCGGCTCACCGGGTGGCGGCCGATGGGCGCGTCGACCGCGCCGTCGCGCGCGACGCGCCCATGCGCCAGCGCGAGATAGTGGCGCTTCACCGTGCGCGCGGCGAGCTGGCGCACGAGATCGGTCTGCGCTTCCAGCGTCTTGGCGACGACGAGCAGGCCGCTGGTGTCCTTGTCGAGCCGGTGCACGATGCCGGCGCGCGGGATGGCGGCGAGCTGCGGCGCGTGGTGCAGCAGCGCATTCAGCATCGTGCCCTGCCAGTTGCCGCTGCCCGGGTGCACCACCAGCCCGGCCGGCTTGTTCACCACCAGGATGTGCGCGTCCTCGTGCAGGATCGCCAGGGGAATGTCCTCCGGCTGCCGCGCGCCGGCCTCCGGCGGCGCGACGGCTTCCAGCCGGATGCGCTCGCCGCCCCACACCTTGCGTTTGGCGTCGGCCGCCGTGTCGTCGACACTGACTTTTCCCTGCTTCACCCAGGCCGCCAGGCGGCTGCGCGAATGCTCCGGCAGCAGGCGCGCCAGCGCCTGGTCGAGGCGCAGGCCGGCGCATTCGGCGGGAATCTCCAGGACTTGCGCCGGCGGTGGGATATAATCGGCGCGGTTCGAATTCGAGGCTTTCACATGCGTAGTCTAGCTTTAATTCTCGTCCTGCTGATCGGCGGCTGCGGCCTGCTGCCGGAGCTGAAGGACGAGACCGCCGGCTGGTCGGCCAACCGGCTGTATTCCGCCGCCAAGGAGGCCATGGGCGACGGCTCCTACGACAAGGCCGTCAAGTACTTCGAGATCCTCGAGGCGCGCTACCCCTACGGCCGCTACGCGCAGCAGGCGCAGATCGAGATCGCCTACGCCTACTACAAGGCCAACGAGCCGGCCAACGCCATCGCCGCCTGCGACCGCTTCATCAAGCTGCACCCGAACCATCCGAACGTCGACTACGCCTACTACCTGAAGGGGCTGGTGAATTTCAACGAGGACCTCGGCATCCTGGGCTACATCAGCATGCAGGACCTGACCGAGCGCGACCCCAAGGCGGCGCGCGAAGCCTTCGAGGCCTTCAAGGAACTGGTGGCCCGCTACCCGAGCAGCAAGTACGCCGCCGACGCCACGGCGCGCATGAAATACCTGATCAACGCCATGGCCTCGCACGAGGTCCATGTCGCCCACTACTACCTGCGGCGCGGCGCATTCGTCGCGGCCGCCAACCGCGCCCAGACGGCGGTGAAGACCTATCCCGGCGCACCGGCCAGCGAGGAAGCCCTCTTCATCATGGTGAAGGCCTACGACGCGCTCGGCCTCACCGACCTGCGCGACGACGCCGAGCGCGTCATGCGCACCAACTTCCCCAGCAGCGACTACTACAACAAGCGCGGCCTCGATCGCAAGGAGCCCTGGTGGCGCCTGTGGTAAGGCGCTAGGCCGGGCGCCCGCGCCGGACCTACCTGCCGATCGCGATCAGCACGCTGCAGGGCGCGTCCTCGATGAGGGAAGCGCCCACCGAGCCCTTCCACCAGCGCGACATGAAGAAGCCGTGGCGGCGGTGGCCGACGACGACGAGATCGGCGCCCAGTTCCCCGGCGATGCGGCAGATCTCGTCCACCGGCTCGCCGGTGACGAGGTGGCCCTGCGCCGTCACCCCGCGCTCGGCGAGCAGCTTCAGCCCCTCTTCGAGGATCTCGCGGAAGCGCCGGTTCTCCTCGTCCTGCAGGCTGTCCGGCACGAAGCCCTCGGTCAGGTAGAGGCCGGCCATCAGCGGCGCCACCGCCAGCAGGTGGATCTCGGCATGCAGGAAGTTGTTGATGTCGGCGCACTCGAGCAGCGCGCTGCGTCCGCTCTGCGAACCGTCGTAGGCCAACAGCACTTTGCGGTACATCGCTCACCTCCACTCTGCATCGTTTCGATGCGCCGATGGTAATGGAAGAGCCCCGACGCTTCAATCGTGACATATACTTCGGCGTCCCCGACGCAGACCGCCATGAAACCCGACATCGACTCCCCCGCTCTCACGCTCGGCATCGCCGGCGCCGGCGCCATGGGCCGCGGCATCGCGCAGATCGCCGCCCAGGCCGGCATCCGCGTGCGCCTGTTCGATCTCGCCCCCGGCGCCGCCGCCGCGGCGCGCGAGGCGATCGGCGCCACCCTCCAGGGACTTGCCGTCAAGGGCAAGGTCACGACGGAGGCCGCCGCGGCCGCCGCCGCCCGCATCGAACCGGCGGCCGCACTCGACGCCTTCGCCGACTGCCAGATCGTGATCGAGGCCATCGTCGAAAAGCTGGAGGCCAAGGGCGCGCTGTTGCGCGACCTGGAAGGCGTCGTCGCCGAAGACTGCATCCTCGCCAGCAACACCTCCTCGCTCTCCGTCACCGAGATCGCCGCCGCGCTGAAGCAACCCGGCCGCGTCGCCGGCTACCACTTCTTCAACCCGGTGCCGCTGATGAAGGTGGTCGAGGTGGTCGACGCCCTGCTCACCGAGCCGTGGGTGGGCGAGGCGCTGACGCAACTGGCGCATCGCATGGGGCACGCGCCGGTGCGCGCCAGGGACACGCCCGGCTTCATCGTGAACCACGCCGGGCGCGGCTACGTCACCGAGGCCTTGCGCCTGCTCGGCGAGAACGTCGCGGCGTTCCATGTCATCGACGCCGTGCTGCGCGACGCCGGCGGCTTCCGCATGGGCCCCTTCGAGCTGCTCGACCTCACCGGCCTCGACGTCTCGCACCCGGTGATGGAATCGATCTACCGCCAGTACTACGAGGAGCCGCGCTACCGCCCCTCGGCGCTGGCCGCGCAGCGCCTCGCCGGCGGGCTGCTCGGCCGCAAGAGCGGGCGCGGCTTCTACAGCTACGCGGGCGGCAAGCAGCAGACGTTCCCCGACGCCGCGGCGCCCGGCGCGCGGCCGCAACGGGTGTGGATCAGCCCGGCGCGGCCGGAACTGGCGCGGCGCGTCGCCGAGCTGGTGCAGCGCCTCGGCGGCAGCTTCGGCAAAAGTCAGTCCCCGCAGGACGGCGACCTGATCGTCGTCACGCCGCTCGGCGAGGACGCCAGCGCCTGCGCCGCGCGCGAAGGGCTCGATCCGGCGCGCACCGTCGCCATCGACGCGCTCTTCGGCCTGGAGAAGCGCCGCACGCTGATGACGACGCCGCTCACCGCGGCGGCGGCGCGCGACGAAGCGCACGGCCTCTTCGCCGCCGACGGCGTGCCGGTCGGCGTGATCCGCGACAGCGCCGGCCTCGTCGCCCAGCGCGTCGTCGCCCACATCGTGAACATCGGCTGCGACATCGCCCAGCAGGGCATCGCCACGCCCGCGGACATCGACCGCGCCGTGATGCTCGGCCTCGGCTATCCGAAGGGCCCGCTGGCCCTGGGCGACTCGGTCGGCGCGCGCACCGTGCTCGCCATCCTCGAGGGCCTGCAGCAGGGGAGCGGCGACCCGCGCTACCGCCCCAGCCCCTGGCTCAGGCGGCGCGCCCTCCTCGGCGCCTCGCTGCTGACTGCCGAAGCGTGAGCGGCGTCCGGCGCCCGAACCGCCTGGTCGACTGGGACGCGATCGACACCGTCCTGCTCGACATGGACGGCACCCTGCTCGACCTGCATTTCGACAACCACTTCTGGCAGGAGCACGTGCCGGTGCGCTACGCCGAACGGCACGGCCTGCCGCATGCGGAGGCGCGCAGCCGCCTCGTCGACACCTACCGCGCCAAGGCCGGCACGCTCGACTGGTACTGCGTGGACTACTGGACGCGCACGCTGCAGCTCGACATCGCGCGACTGAAGGAGGAAGTGGCCCATCTCATCGCCGTGCATCCCGACGTGCCGCGCTTTCTCGAAGCGCTGCGCGCCGCCGGCAAGGGCGTCGCGCTCGTCACCAACGCCCACCGGAAGAGCCTGTCGCTGAAGATGGCGCGCACCGGGCTGCGGGTGCATTTCGATCTCCTCGTCACCTCGCACGAGGTCGGCCTGCCGAAGGAGGACCCGGCCTTCTGGCCGGCGCTGCGCGCCCTGCTGCCGTACGACCCGGCGCGCACTCTGCTCATCGACGACAGCCTGCCGGTGCTGCGCGCGGCGCGCGCGGCCGGCATCGCCCGCCTGCTCGCCGTCTATCGCCCCGACACGCGCCAGCCCGAGAAGGACGTCGGCGAGTTCGCCGCCCTGCGTCACTTCTCGGAAATCACGCCCTAGCGCCGCTCGCGCACCACGAAGGGTTCGATGAGCGCCTCCTGCACCGAAGCCGGGCGGTTGCGCGCCTGCGCGAAGTCGGCGTTCCAGACGTCGGCGTTGGCCAGGTCGGCGCCCGACAGGTCGGCATCCTTGAAGACGGCGAAGCGCAAGGTGGCGCCCAGCAGCTTGGTGCCGACGAGCTTGGCGCCGGTGAAGTCGGCGTTCTCGGCGGCGGCGCCGGTGAGGTCGGCGCCCGACAGGTCGGTGCCGACCAGCTTCGCGCCCGAAAACACGCCGCGGAAACTGTAGCAGCCGCGCAGCGAGCCGCCGGACAGATCGATGCCCTCCATCAGGATGTCCTTCAGGTGGGCGCCGGCGAAGTCGGCCCGCACGGCGCGGGTGTTGATCAGGTTCGAGCCGAACAGGTAGGCGCCGTTCAGGCGCGCGTCGTCGAGGTCGGCTTCGTCGAAGGTGGCGTGGAACAGGTCGGCGTTGCGCAGGTCGGCGCCCTTCATCCGCGCGCCGGTGAAGTTGGCCCACTTGGCGTTGGCGCCGCGCAAGTCGGCCTCGTCGAGGCGCGCCTTGCGCAGGTCGGCGTTCTCCAGCTTGGCGCCGGCCAGGCGCGCGCCGCGCAGATCCCGGCCGGCCAGTTTGGCGCGCGAGAGGTCGCAGGACGACAGATCGGTGCGCGCCGCCGGGCTCCGGCAGTCGCCGGGAGGCAGGTCGGCCGCCACGGCGGCCGTCGCGACGGCGCCCAGCGCAGCGAGAAAACAGGTAGTTTTCATGGCCCCTCCGCCGTGTCATGGAGACTATGACTTTTCCACGACATCATAAACACTTCCCGGGACATTTCCATTAGGATGGCGGCCACCGCCAATTCATCGGAATCCATGCCCCTCTTCGCCGTCACCGTCTTCCTCTCGGCCTTCCTGCTGTTCCAGATCCAGCCGATGGTGGCGAAGATGATCCTGCCCTGGTTCGGCGGCTCCTCGTCGGTGTGGAGCACCTGCATGGTGTTCTTCCAGGCCGAGCTGCTGCTCGGCTATTTCTACGTGCATTGGCTGCACGAGACGCTGGCGCCGCGCAGGCAGACCCTGGTGCACGTGGCGCTGCTGCTGGCCAGCCTCGCCACCCTGCCGGTGGCGGCCGACCCGTCGTGGACGGAGACGGCGCAGGCCCACCCCACACTCAGCGTGCTCGGCGTGCTGGCCTTCGCCGTCGGCCTGCCCTACCTGCTGCTGTCGACCACCGGCCCGCTGATGCAGGCCTGGTATGCGCGCGCTTTCGCCGGCGTCATGCCCTACCGGCTCTACGCCCTGTCCAACCTCGCCTCGATGCTGGCGCTGCTCAGCTATCCGGTGCTGGTGGAACCCTTCCTCGAACTGCGCGGCCAGTCGTGGACCTGGTCGGCCGGTTATGCCGCCTTTGTCGCCGCCTGCGCCGCGACGGCGTGGTGGACATGGCGCCTGGTGTCGGCCGAGCGCGAGACGGTGCACGGCGCCGGCGCGACCGACGTGCCGCGCCCGTCCTGGCGCGACTGCCTGCTCTGGGCCGGCCTGGCGATGACGGCCTCGACGCTCCTGCTGGCGATGACGCGCCACCTGACGCAGGACGTGGCGCCGGTGCCCTTCCTCTGGGTGCTGCCGCTCTCCCTCTACCTGCTCAGCTTCATCCTCTGCTTCGACGCGCCGCGCTACTACGTGCGGCCGCTCTTTCTCGCCGCGCTGCCCTTCGCTTTCTTCGGCATGGACGCCATGCTGGACGAGGGCATGGACGTCGCGGCGATGATCGCGCTGATCTCCGCGGCGCTCTTCGTCTTCTGCATGGTCTGCCACGGCGAGCTGGTGCGCCGCAAACCCCACCCGCGCCACCTGACCTTGTTCTACCTGATGCTCTCGCTCGGCGGTGCGCTGGGCGGCATGTTCGTCGGCCTCGTCGCGCCGGCGGTGTTCAACGCCTACTTCGAGTTACCGATCGGTCTGTTCCTCTGCGCCCTGCTGGTGACGATCGTGCTGTGGCGCGAGCTGAAGCCGGTCTGGCGCATCCTGCTGCTCGTCGCCCTGTGCGGCTACGGCTGGCGGCTCGCCGACGTATCGAGGGAATTCGTCGACGGCTACCGTGTCGTCGTACGCAATTTCTACAGCCAGCTGCGCGTCTCGGAAAGACACGACGACCCGGCGGGACCGAAGCGCGTCATGGTGCACGGACGCATCAATCACGGCGAGCAGTTCCTGGCGCCCGAGCACCGCCGCACGCCGGCCACCTACTATTGCCATGAGTCCGGCGTCGGCCGCGCCCTGTTCGCCCTGCCGCAGGACCGCCCCCTCAAGCTCGGCATGCTCGGGCTGGGCACCGGCACGCTGGCCGCCTACGGGCGCAGCGGCGACGAGATGCGCATCTACGAAATCAACGAGCAGGTGCTCGATCTGGCGCGCAGCGAATTCACCTATCTGTCGGATTCGCCCGCGCGCATCGTGCCGGTGCTGGGCGACGGCCGCCTGATGCTGGAGCGCGAGCCGGACCAGGGCTTCGACCTGCTCGCCATCGACGCCTTCTCCGGCGACTCCATCCCGGCCCACCTGCTCACCCTCGAGTCGATGCGCATCTATCTGCGCCATCTGCGGCCCGACGGCATCCTCGCCGTGCATATCACCAACCGCTATCTCGACCTGCGGCCGGTGATGGCCGCCGCCGCGCAGCACTACGGCAAGACGGCCCTGCTCTATGAACTGGAGAACGTCGATGACAACGACTTCTGCAGCAGATCGGACTGGGTATTGATCATGAGCCCGGAGCGCGCCCGGGCGCTGCCGCTGGTGATGAACGACGGCGAGGAACTGAAGGCGAAGCCCGGCTTCCGCCCCTGGACGGACAGTTTCTCCAACCTGTTCAGCGTGATTCGCTAGCGAAAAAAAACCCCGGCTTGCCGGGGTTTTTCAATTCGTGCCTGAGACTTACAGGGGCTTGATGTTCGCCGCCTGCTTGCCTTTCGGGCCGGTGGCCTCGTCGTAGGAGACCTTCTGGCCTTCCTTGAGAGACTTGAAGCCGCTGGACTGGATCGCCGAGAAATGCGCGAAGAGATCTTCGCCGCCATTGTCCGGGGTGATGAAGCCGAAGCCTTTGGCATCGTTGAACCACTTGACTGTACCTGTTGCCATATTTCCTATCCTAAAAAAATGAAGGGCGACTGCCCGACGGTTCGTTCGTGTACCCAGAACCGAAATGGCAGTTGCGTACCGTCATTTGCTGCTTGAGTCCGAGCGAATGCCGGCATTGAACCCGTAACGCGGCAATAAATCAAGCTTTTTTTGATGAATCCGGGGCATCCCGGGGCGATTCAGGCGCCCTGCAGGGCCTGGCGCAGGGCGCCGAGCATCGGCTCCGGCGGCTGCGCCCCGCCAACGCCAAGGCGTCCGGCAAGGATGAAGAAGGGCACGCCGCCGATGCCCATCTGCTGCGCGCGCTCGAACTGGGCGCGAACGGCGGCGGCATCCTGGTCGCTGCTCAGGTAGGCCAGCGTCGCCGCTTCGTCCTCGCCGCACTCGGCGGCCAGGCGCGCCAGCACGGCGGCGTCGCCGACGTGCCGACCGTCGAGGAACTGGGCGGCGAAGAGCCGCTCGACCAGGGCATCGGCGTCGCCCGACTGCTGGGCGCGGTGGATCAGGCGATGCGCCTTCAGGGTGTTGGCGCGCTGCTCGATGCGCTCGAAGGCGAAGTCGATGCCCGCCGTGCGCCCGGCTTCGGAGACTTGCGCCCAGATCTGCGCCAGTTTTTCAGGCCCGCCGAATTTCCGCTCGAGGAAGGGCCGGTAGGGCTCGCCCGCCTCCGGCGTGTCGGGATTGAGGAAGAACGGCAGCCAGCGGATGCGCGGCACCACTTCCGGCCGCTCATCCTTCAACGCACGCAGGGCCGCCTCCAGGCGCCGCTTGCCGATGAAGCACCAGGGGCAGACGACGTCGGAGACGACATCGATTTGCAGTTCGCTCACGATTTCACCTGCAGCACGATCTTGCCGATGTGGGCGCTGCTCTCCATCAGCTTGTGCGCCTCGCCCGCCTGCGCCAGCGGGAAGACGGCGTGGATGTGCGGAAGCAGCCGCCCGGCGGTGATCTCCGGCCAGATGTGCTTCAGCAAGGCGTCGCGGATGGCGGCCTTCTCGGCGACGCTGCGCGGGCGCATGGTCGAGCCGGTGATGGTGAGGCGTTTCAGCATCACCGGCATCAGGTCGAACTCGCCCTTCGAGCCTTCGAGGAAGGCGATCAGCACCAGGCGGCCGTCGCGCCGCAGCACCGAGAGGTTCTTCTGCAGGTAGGGCGCGCCGACCATGTCGAGGACGACGTCGACGCCCGCGCCGCCGGTGAAGTCCTTCACCTGCTGGGCGAAATCGGCCTCGCGGTAATGGATGGCGTGGTGGGCGCCGAAGTCGCGGCAGAAGCGCGCCTTCTCCTCGCTGCCGACGGTGACGAAACATTCGACGCCGAGGTGGCGCGCGAGCTGGATGGCGGTGAGCCCGATGCCGCTCGAGCCGCCGTGCACCAGCAGGCGCTCGCCCGGCCTCAATCGTCCCAGGTCGACCAGGTTGGCCCAGACGGTGAACCAGGTCTCCGGCAGCGCCGCCGCCTGTGCCAGGTCGAGGCCCTCCGGCACCGGCAGGGCATGCGACGCCGGCGCCGTGCAGTACTCGGCGTAGCCGCCGCCCGGCACCAGCGCCGTGACGCGCTGACTGACTTTCCATTCCGTCACGCCCGCACCCAGCGCCGCCACCGTGCCGGCGACTTCCAGGCCGAGGATGGGTGAGGCCCCCGGCGGCGGCGGATAGCGGCCCGAGCGCTGCAGAACGTCGGGCCGGTTGATGCCGGCGAACGCCACCTCAATGAGGATCTCGCCCGGCCCCGCCTGCGGCCGCGCGCCTTCCTCGACCCGCATGGAGCCCGGCGTGCCGTCGGCGCCGTGGATGATCTGTTTCACTTCCCTCGTCCGTGGAAAAGACTCAGCCGCGAGTCTAGCGCGTTTGCGCCTGGCGGCAGTGCGTGGCGACGGAATCGACGAGTTCCGGCAGCAGTGCGAGGGGCAGGTCGTGCCCCATGCCTTGGATGATTCTCAGTTTCGCGCCGTGGATGTGGTGGGCGGTGTCCCTGCCCGCCTCCACCGGCACGAGCGGGTCGTCGGCGCCGTGGATGACCAGGGTCGGCGCCTCGATCTTCGCCAGCAGGCGGCGGCGGTCGCCGGAGTCGAGGATGGCCAGCAACTGGCGCGCCGTGCCGGCCGGGTCGTAGCCGCGGCGCACGCTGCGGCCGATGCGCCGGCGCAGTTCGCCGTGCTCGGCCGGGTAGCCCGGGCTGCCGATGACGCCGAAGACGCCGGCCAGGTGCTCGATCACGCTGTCCTCGTCCTTCGGGTCGGGCGGCCGGCTGAGCAGCGCCTGCATGGCTTCGCGCTTGGCGCGCGACACCTTCCTGTTGCCGCTCGAGGACATGATCGAGGTCAGGCTGAGCGTGCGCTGCGGGTAGCGCGCCGCGAACACCTGGGCGATCATGCCGCCCATCGAGGCGCCGACGATGTGCGCGCGCTCGATCTTCAGCGCATCGAGCAGGCCGGCGGTGTCGGCGGCCATGTCGCCCAGCGTGTAGGGCGCGCGCACCGGCAGGCCGAGCCAGGCGGAGGCGAAGGCCAGCAGCACGTTCGGCTTTTTCTTCAGGCGCACCTTGCCGGAGAGGCCGCAGTCGCGGTTGTCGAAGCGGATGACGCGGAAGCCGCGCGCAACCAGCCCTTCGCAAAATGCGTCGGGCCAGGCGACGAGCTGCATGCCCAGCCCCATGATGAGCACGATCGCCGGATCGGACGGGTTGCCGAGCGATTCGTATTCGATCCTCAGGCCGCTGACCTCGACCGCGGGCATTCAGAACCAGCCCTTGCGCGCGGGATCGCGGTAGATGAGGCTCAGCACGCCGCTGCGCTCGAAGGGTTTCCACTCGCCCTCGGGCTGGGCCAGTCGGTCGGCGATGGCGTAGAAGGTCATCGGATTCATGCCCATGCCGAGGTGGCTCGCCTCGACCTCGATGTTCTCGTGCAACGGCCCGGGCTTCTCCAGGCTGCATTGCCAGGCGACGACGCCGTCGCTGCGGCTGAAGATCGAGGTGGTCGGCACCGGCGGCGCCGCGCGCAGCGGCTCGTGGATTTCCGGCGCGCCGATCTTGTGGCCGGTGACGAGCTCGTAGAGGCGCCAGGCGTTGGTCGCCTTGGGGTGCCCGGTGAACGGCGTGCCCAGGGTGATGACCAGGCGCACGGCGTCCGGATAGACCTTGGCCAGCTCGCGCGCGTAGATGCCGCCCAGGCTCCAGCCGATCAGGCTGACCTTGCGGCCATGCAGCTCGTAGAGTTCGCGCAGGCGCTCCAGGCAGGCCTCGATGACGCCGTCGCGCGGGCCGAGGTTCAAGCCCTGCTTCCAGGGCGCGGCGGCATAGCCGCGACCCTTGAGGAAGCGGCGCAGCGGCAGCGTGCTCAGGTCCGGCGCAATGAGGCCGGGGAACACCAGCACCGGATGACCGTCGCCCTTCGGCGCCAGGCCGAGCAGCGGCTTGGCGGCGAGCGAGGCGCCGAATTCCCAGGGCGCGCGGCCTTCCAGCGCCAGCCGGACGAAGCCGGGCGCCTCGAGCAGTGCGAAGTCGTACCAGTGATGGGTGGGGTGCATCTTGCTCCTCCGGGTCATCTTCGGGTTGCCGCCTTCTTTCTGTTAACGACGCGTTCGTGCTTTTCCGCAGGGGGCGGCGCGATGCGCTCCAGCAGTTCGGCATGCGCCTCGCGCAGCGCCTGCGCCAGCTTGCGCGGATCGGACACCGCGCTGCGCGCCGCGACGATGCCGAAATCGAGCGAGCCGGCATAGCTCATCACCGTGATGTTGAGGCCGAGGCCGTGCTCGACGATGGACAGCGGCCAGTAGGCGCGCATCGGCAGGCCGGCGGCGTACAGCGTCACCGGCGGGCCCGGCACGTTCGAGATGACGAGGTTGGCGATCGGCGGAATGGCGCCGGCGAGGCGGCTGCGGCCATACAGCGCGGCCAGCCCGCCCACCAGCCAGGGCACGCCGATGGACGGAAAGTCGGTCGGAATCACCGAGCGGGCGCGCCGTGCGGCGGACTTCATGGCGCCGGCGGCGTCGCGGATCGCGCGCAGGCGGCGCAGCGGGTCGGCGATGTGCGTGGCCAGGCTGACCAGGCTCAGGGTGGCCTGGGTCGTGAACTCGGTGTTGCCCGCCTCGCGCAGGGAAATCGGCATGGCGGCGATGAGCGGCTTCTTCGGGATGCCGCCGCGATGCGACAGGTAGCGCCGCAGCGCGCCGCTGCACAGCGCCAGCACGACGTCGTTCAGCTTGGCCTCCTGGCTCGCGGCGATGCGCTTCGCCTCGTCGAGCGGTATCGACACGGCGGCGAAGCCGCGCTCGGCGCCGATGGACACGTTGAGCGGCGTCTTCGGGCCGAAGGCGAAGTTCTGCCGCAGCGGCGCGGCGCCCTCGCCCTCGCCCGGGCTTCTCAGCATGCCGACGAGCAGCCGCACGACATCGGGCAGGTGGCGCACCAGCTTCACGTACTGGGCGGCGTCGTGGCGCAGGGCGGCGCCGGCCAGGCTGACGATGCCCGGCCGCTCGGCACGCGCCGGCCCGGCACGCCGGGCCGGCGCCGGCTTCGCCGCGCCGGGCACCGCGGAGAACAGCGCATGGGCCAGCGCCACGCCGGCGGCGCCGTCCAGCACGGCGTGGTGCACCTTCATGTAGAAGGCCGCCTGGCCGCCCTTCAGGCCCTCGAAGACATGCACCTCCCACAAGGGCAGCCGGCGGTCCATCACTTCGGCGTGAATGCGCGCGACGCAGCGCTCGAGCTGGAGCAGTGTGCCGGGCTTCGGCACCTTGACGCGGAGCACGTGCCGATCGAGGTCGACTTCGCCGCCGTCGGCCCAGGCCGGGTTGGCGAAATGCAGCGGCATTTCCGCCAGGCGGCGGCGATACAGCGGCGCGATGTCGAGGCTGTCGTTGATCAGTCGCCGCACCTCGGCGTAGAAATCGCGGCGGTAGCCGGTGGGCACCTCGAACAGGTGCAGCGAGCCGACATGCATCGGCGTCTCGCGCGTCTCGAGGGAGAGGAAGCCGCCGTCCAGTCCGCTGAGAGATTTCATGTCGGCGCGCCGACGTCGTCCTGCGTCATCCAGACGAACATCGCCCAGCCTTGCGCCCTCGCCACGCCCGCCAGGTCCGCCAGGGTGGCGACGAGGTCCTTGACCTCATCGACGGGCCAGCCCTCCTCTTCGAACGCCTCGGTCGCGGCCAGCTCCTCGCCGATGGCATCCAGCGCCTCTTCTTCGAGCCGGGCAAGCCGATCCACGGAGTCGCCAGGAAGCTTCATGAGCCACGGGCCATCCTCGTCGGCCGCATAGACCGGTCCGCATTCGGCCAGCGCCTCGTCGAACAACTCGCCACTCAGCAGGGCATGAAGCATGGCGAACTTGGCCTGGTCGAGCCCTCTTGCCTCGAAGCCCTTCCATTCCTCGACCGGCTTCGACGACTCGATGATCGCCCCGGCATCCTCCAGATCGGCCACGACGACATTCACCCGCATGCCCATTGTCTCCCTCCGAGAATCATTCGCTGACCTTGCCGCGCAGGGCCTTGACCGCGCCGCGCCGGGTCTTGCTGTCGAGACGCTTCTTCTGCGAACTGCGCGTCGGCCGGGTCGGCTTGCGCGGCCGGGGCGTTACGGCGACGCCGGCAATGAGTTCCTGCAGCCGCTTCAGCGCTTCTTCCCGGTTTTTTTCCTGGCTGCGGGACTGCTGCGCCTTGATGACGACCACGCCGTCGCGGCTGATGCGCTGGTCGCTCAATTTCAGCAGTCGCTCCTTGTAGAAATCGGGCAGCGACGAGGCGCCGACATCGAAGCGCAAGTGGATGGCGCTGGAAACCTTGTTGACGTTCTGGCCGCCCGCCCCCTGGGCGCGGATGGCATGCAGCTGGATCTCGTCGAGCGGGAGGGACACCCTCTCCGAAATCTTCAGAACGGACTCGGGCGCGCGCCCGGCGGAGGTGGCCAGGCTTGCGGCGTAGGCGCGCTTGGCGTCAGGAGAAAGCAATTTGACTGCGCACTCTGCCTTCAGCACTGACGATCGGTCGGGATATTCGACGCTCGCCAGCAGGCGCTTCGGCGGATGCGAACGGGTATAGCGGGCTCCCTTGCCGCTGGCGTGCGCGGCGTAGCGCGCCGCGACATCCTTGGCGATTCCGGTATAGATGCTGCCGTCCCGGCACTCGATCAGGTAGAGGTGCCAGGCGCCCTCCCTTTCCATTAGACCGCTCCCCTTATTGGGCCAATAGTTTCGCTATGCGAACCAGGATTTCGTTTTTCTTGTCGACATGTTATCTTCTCGCCCGGTTCTTGGAAAGAGAAGGATGGCATGGACGCATTCACGGGCAGGACAGCCGTCATCACCGGCGCGGCGAGCGGCATCGGCCTCGCCCTGGCGCAGCGCGCGGCGCGCGAGGGCATGCGCCTCGTGCTGGCCGACATCAACGCGGCGCAGCTCGAGGAAGCCACGCGCGCGCTGCCGGCGACGGACGAGGCGCCGCTCACCCTGCGCATCGACGTCAGCCGCGAGGAGGACATCGCAAGGCTGGCCGACGCGGCCTTCAGCCGCTTCGGCGCGGTGCATCTGCTCTGCAACAACGCCGGCGTCGGCCTGACCAGGCTGTCGTGGGAGCAGACCGCCGCCGACTGGGAATGGATCCTCGGCGTGAACCTGTGGAGCGTGGCGCATGCCGTGCATCACTTCGTGCCGCGCATGCTGGCGCAGACGGACGAGAGCCGCATCGTGAACACCGCCTCGGTCGCCGGCCTGTTGTCCACGCCGGCCATGGCCGCCTACAACGTCAGCAAGCATGGCGTGGTGACGCTGTCGGAGACGCTGTACGCCGAGCTTGCCGCGCAGCAAGCGAAGGTCGGCGTCTCGGTGCTCTGCCCGGCCTGGGTGCCGACCGCCATCCACAACTCGGAGCGCAACCGGCCCGAGCGCTTCGGCAGCGCGGCGCCGCCCTCGGCCGCCTCCGCCGCCTACCATGCGCGCATGGACCAGGCGGTGAAGTCCGGCCGCCTCACCGCTGACGACATGGCCAGCGCGGTGTTCGACGCCGTGGCGGCGAAGCGCTTCTATATCATCCCGCATGCGCGCATCAAGCAGGCGGTGCGCCTGCGCATGGAGGACATCCTGGAAGACCGCAACCCCACTCCGCTGCCGGAGAAACGATGAAAGCGCTTGTCTGCTCCGAGTGCGGCCCGCTCGACAAGCTGTCTGTGCAGGACGTGCCCTCGCCCCAGGCCGGCCCCGGCCAGGCGGTGATCGACGTCAAGGCGGCCGCGCTCAACTTCCCCGACGCGCTAATGGTGCAGGGCCTCTACCAGGTCAAGCCGCCGCTGCCCTTCTCGCCCGGCGCCGAGGTGGCGGGCCTGGTCAAGGCGGTCGGCGAAGGCGTGCAGGGCCTGAAGGCCGGCGACCGGGTCATCGGCTTTCCCGGCACCGGCGGTTTTGCCGAGGAATGCGTCGTCGCCGCCGAGAAGATCATGCCCCTGCCGGAGAACATGGATTTCGCCACGGGAGCGGCGCTGGTGCTGACCTACGGCACCTCGCTGCATGCGTTGCAGGACTGCGGCAAATTGCAGGCGGGCGAGACGCTGCTGGTGCTGGGTGCGGCCGGCGGCGTCGGCGCGGCGGCGGTGGAGATCGGCAAGGCGATGGGCGCGCGGGTGATTGCCGCCGCCTCGAGCGAGGACAAGCTGGCCTTGTGCCGCCGGCTCGGCGCCGACGAGACCATCGACTACACGACGGAAGACCTGCGCAAGCGCACCCTCGCCCTCACCGGCGAAAAGGGCGTCGATGTCGTCTACGACCCCGTCGGCGGCAGCTACACGGAATCGGCGCTGCGCGCCATGGCGTGGCGCGGCCGGCTGCTCATCGTCGGCTTCGCCGCCGGCGAGATCCCGAAGATCCCGCTCAACCTGGCGCTGCTGAAGGAACGGTCGCTGGTCGGCGTGTACTGGGGCGACTCGGTGCGCCACGACCCGCACGGCCACGTGCGCAACATGCGGCAGTTGATGGCCTGGTTCGCCGAAGGCAAGGTCAAGCCCGTCGTCAGCGAGCGGTTCCCGCTGGCGCAGGCGCAGGAAGCCATGCAGCGCCTGCTCGACCGCCAGGTGAAGGGCAAGATCGTCATCCTGCCGGAGGAATGATCATGGCCAGAACCGCGCGCAAGACGCCCGCCGAGAAGCCCCGCGCCGCCAAGCCGGACAAGGACCGGCAGTTCGTCACCGCGCTGGCGCGCGGCCTCGACATCCTGCGCGCCTTCACGCCGCGCCACCCGGTGCTCGGCAACAACGAGATCGCCCAGCGTGCGCGCCTGCCCAAGCCGACGGTGACGCGCCTGACCTACACCCTGACCCAGCTCGGCTACCTCAACTACTCACCCGAGTCGGGCAAGTATTCCCTCTCGGCCGGCGTGCTGGCGCTGGGTTATTCCTTCCTCGCCAGCCAGGACATCCGCGCCATCGCGCGGCCGCTGATGCAGGAGTTCGCCGACTATGCCCGCGCCACGGTCTGCCTCGCCGCGCGCGACAATCCCTACATGGTCTTCCTCGAAGTCTGCCAGGGCAACCCGACCTTCCAGATGCGCCTGGAAGTCGGCGCGCGCGTGCCCTACGGCATGACCGCCCTGGGCCGCGCCTACCATTGCGGCCTGTCGGAGGAATCGCGCGAGGCGATGCTGGAAGAGCACCGCAAGATGGGACGCAAGGAGGACTGGGAGGGCTTCCGCGCCAGCTTCGACAAGGCGGCGCGCGACTACCAGAAGTACGGCTTCTGCGTCTCGCTGGGTGAATGGAACAAGGACGTCTGCTCGGTCGCCGTGCCGCTGATCTCGCGCGACCAGTCGAAGATCCTCGCCCTCACCTGCGCCGGTCCGCCCTTCGAGATGACGCGCGGCCGCATCTTCGACGAGATCGGCCCGCGCCTGATCCAGCTGCGCGACCGCCTTTTCTCCGCGACGGGCGGGAGTTTTTAGGCCTATCCCCCATCCCCTTTCCCGAGGAAAGGGGTGACGTCGGTTCAGCCGCTACGCGGCTTCCATGCAAAAGTCAGTCGCTGTGGTACGGCGCTATAGCCGGTAATCCAGCCGCAGCTTGTCCTGCAGCTTGCGCGCCTGCTTGAAGGCTTCCTTGAGGATGAGGCGGTCGAGCTCGTTCAGCTCGTCCGGATTGATGCGGTTGGCGCCGGCGTCGTCCGCCGCCAGGTCCTGCTGGTGGCGCAGGCGCAACTGCTGGATGAAGTAGAAGCCGTCGATCATCGCCTCGATGTCGGCGCCGAGGTTGGTGGCTTCGGCCGCCCCGCGCAGCCGCTGCGCCGTGCCGGTCATGGCGACGCCGTTGGCGAGGGAGAATATCCGCGCCGCATCGACGAATGGGCGCGAGCCGTACATCTTGAGGTCGATGGTGTGCGGGAAATCCTTGTTGTTGTCGTAGGTGAAATCGCGGATCAGGCCGAGCGGCGGCTGGCACTGCAGCGCATTTTCCGTCATCAGGCGCAGGAACAGGGTCGCCTTGCCGGCGGTGCCGAGCAGCCAGTCGCGCAGTTCGTGCGACAGCTCCTCGTCCCCGTAGAGGGGCCGGAAGTCGAAGAAGATCGATGCGTTCAGCAGGGCCTTCGGCTCGGGCGACTGGATCCACTTGGCGAACCTCGCGCGCCACTCGTCGAGCGACAGGCACCACTCCGGGTTGCCCGCCATGATGCCGCCCTTGCACAGCGGAAAGTCGCAGGCGTCGAGCTTGCGGTTCACCGACTCGGCGAAGGGCAGCAGACTCTTGCGCAGCGCCTCGACGTCCCGGCCGTCCGGATCGAAGATGATGCCGTTGTCCTGGTCGGTGGAGAGCGTCTGCTCGTAGCGCCCTTCGGAGCCGAGCGCCACCCAGCACCATTTCACCTGGGGCAGGTCGAACTCGTCGTGCGTCAGCTCGATGATGCGCAGGGTGAGCAGGTCGTTCAGCGTCGAGATGAGGTGGGTCAGCTGGTCGGCCGCCACACCCTGGCCGAGCATGGTGGACGCCATGCTGCGGATGTCGCGCGAACATCCCTGCAGCGCGGCCAGGTCCCTGGCCTCGCGGATATTGCCGGTGACGTCGTTCACCCCGGTGCGCTGCAGGGCGAAGAGATCGTTCTGGGAAACGATGCCGATCAGGTTGCCGTCCTCGTCAACGACCAGCAGGTGGCGCAGGCCGCGGCGGCCCATGATGAGCGCCGCCTGATAGGCCGTCGTTTGCGGCTTGACCGTGATCACGCCGGCCGTCATCACGGACGCAATGGGCAGGTCGAGCGTGCAGCCGGGCAGCGCCACCCGGTGCAGCAGGTCGCGCAGGGTGAAGATGCCGAGCGGCAGCCGGCCATCGGCGTCGGCGACGATGATGGAGCCGATGCGCTTCTCGTCCATGATGCGGATCGCCTGTCGCACCGTGGCATCCAGCGGCACGGTGACGGGCTGGCGGCGGATCAGGCTGCCCAGCGGGCTGTACATCGCCTGGTAGTCGTTCTTGGCGGTCTGGCGCAGGGGTTCTTCCATTTCGTTCGTTTCCGGTTCAGTACTTGATTCGTGCGTAGTAGGTCCGTTCAGCGGCCTCGCGGGCTTCGCGCAACGTGCGTATGCCCATCCCGTTGAGAAGGGGAATCATCCTGAGGAAGACCTCCCCGGTGACGATGGCGTCGCCCAGCGCGGTATGGCGCCCGATGACGTTGATGCCGAGCCGCTCGCAGATGGCCTCCAGCTTGTGCGACTCCTGGTTGGGATGGATCACGGCGGAGAGCAACAGCGTGTCGAGCACCGGATGGCCGAAACGGATGCCGGTCGACTCCTCCTTCAACTGCAGGAAGCGCATGTCGAAGGCGGCGTTGTGGGCGACGAGCACCGTGTCTTCGCAGAAGGCGTGAAACAGCGGCAGCACCTTGTCGAGGGTCGGCTGGCCGGCCACCATGTCCTCGGTGATGCCGTGAATGGGAATGCCCTCCGGCCGCAGCGGCCGGCGCGGATCGATGATCTGGTCGATGCTCTCGCTGCGCAACAGGCGGCCGTTCACGATGCGCGTGGCGCCGATCTGGATGATCTCGTCGCCGGCGGAGGGCTCCAGTCCGGTCGTCTCGGTGTCGAAGACGGTGTAGGTCAGCTCGGTCAGCAGCCGGTCGTCGAGCGCGCGCGTCTCCTCCGTCTGTCGGAACAGGTTGAAGTCGTAGTACTCGGGCCGGCTCTCGGCATGCATGAGGACGGCGGACTCGACGGACTCCTGCGGCACGGCGGCGGGGAGGAGCATGCGGATGAAGGCGCGGTGCGAGGCCTTCTCGCGCTCGAACCATATCTCGCCGTCGTGCCGCTCGATCACCTCGCGCAGCGTGAGCGGGCTGTTCTCGCCCGCCACGTTCATCGGATCGATCTCCCAGGCGAGCAACGTCTGGCTGCCGACCACGGCGCCCGACCAGATCAGGTCGAGCTGGGCCAGGCGGCCGGCCGGCGCCATGCGGAAGCGCAGCTCGCGGATGTCGTACTCGTCGCGCAGCCGCGCCGCCAGGTAGGTCACGCCCTGCAGGAGGGAAAAGCTGTCCACCTTGACCCACAGGCCTGCGGCCACCTGCTCCGCCTTGGTCGGCAACTCGAGCTTCTTCTCGATGCGCCGCTGCGCCGCGGCGACGAGGTCCTCGCCCAGCATGTCCTCGAGCGGCCAGCGCGCCTTGAGCGCGCCGGAAAACTCGCTGACGGTACGGTCGAGCCGCTGCCCCATCGCGCCGACCTCGTCGCGGATGATGCCGACGAAGCGCTCGCGCATCCGCGCCTCCATGTCCGGATAGTCGAGCAGGTTCTCGATCGCGGCGCGGATGTTGCCGAGCGAGGCGCGGCTGCCCTCCGTCAGCGACTGCAGCAGGGCGTCGCGCTTGCTCTCCATCTCGAAGTTGCGCGTGATGTTGTCGAGCATGAGGACGTAGCCGGCGATGGGCCGCTCCCGCCCGTCGTCCGGCGCGCTCTCGCGCGCGGCGCCGCGCACCGGTGCCATCTGCACGCGGATGAGCTGGCCGGCGCGGCTGGCGGTGACGAAATTCGCCAGCGGCTGCTGGCTGCCGCGCGCCAGCCGCTGCTGGATGCTTTCCAGCGCATGGGTGATCAGGTTGCGCTCGAGCACGGCGAAGATCGAGCGGCCGAGCCCGATCAGCGCACTGCCGGCGGCCGCCGGCTCGCCCTCCGCCAGCGCCTTGAACTGGAGGCGGGCGCGGTTGTTGTAGAGCAGGATGCGACCGTCGAGGTTGCACACCACGACGCTCTGCGTCAGCTCGGACATGAGCGCCGCCAGGCGGTTCTTCTCCTCCTCGATCGAGGTTTTCGCCTCGCGGATGCGCGCCTCGACGTCGCGCTGCAGGGACTCGCGCTGCTCGGCCAGCGCGTTCACCACCTGCGCCAGGGTGCGGATTTCCGGGGCGCCGATTTCCTGCAGGCGCAGTCCGGGATTCGAGCCGACCATGACCTGGGCCTGCTCGCGCAGGGCAAGCGGCGCCAGTGCGTAGGCGCGGTAGATGGCGCTGACGATGAGGCCGAGCACGAACCAGGCGATGAGGATGATGAAGATGGACAGTTCGATGCGCGACATCAGGATGCCGACGAAGGCCAGCCGCTCGTGCTCCTTCATGTCGGCCCAGAGCACGACCCCCAGCGCGCTGAACAGCACCACCAGCAGGAGGTAGAGCCCGCCGAGGACGAGCACCAGCTTGAGTTTGACGGATGAACCCTGCATCGAGGCCTAGGTGTGATGGCCCAATAGGTTGTTTCTGTTCATTCGGACTGAGTCTGAGAGACTTGGAGGTGCGAACCGACCAACTACTCTCAGGAGATCAGCCGAATGAACATGCATAAGAATGCCCGACTCACTTTT
>VGHJ01000024.1 GCA_016868295.1 Betaproteobacteria bacterium
TGGATGGCGCAGCACCGGGACGGTCACGAGTTCCCCATCGAGCTTTCCCTCACCGCCTATCAACAAGAAGAAGGCCACTGGCTGGCGGTCGGCCTGGCGCGCGACATCACCGAGCGCAAGCAGGCCGAACTGGCACTGAGGGAGAGCGAGGAGAAGTTCCGCAGCATCTATCTCGGCGCGGCCGACGGCATGGTGCTGATCGACGCGGCCGACGGCCACATCATCGAGGCCAATCCGGCCTTCCAAGCGCTGCTGGGTTATACGCAGGATGAGCTGACCGCCAAACACATCTGGGAGCTGCGCCCGCCGGAAGCGCGGGAGCTTGCGCGCGATCGCTTCAATGGGGTGCGGCAGACCGGGCAGATGCGCTTCAACGACGTGCCGCTGCAGACGCGCGGCGGCGAGGTCGTGCCGACCGATGTGATCTCGCACCTGATCCCCTACCAGGGGCGGCAGGCGATACTCAGCATCGCGCGCGACATGCGCGAGCAGGCGGCCGCGCGCCGCAAGCTCGAGGAACGGCTCGACGAGCTGCGCCGCTTCCAGGACGTCGCCATCGGCCGCGAGCTGCGCATGAAGGAGGTGATCGAGGAGAACGCGCGGCTGCTGGCGCGGCTCTCCGTGCTGGAGAAGAAAGGCAGTGCATGAACGCGGACGATAAAGCCGACACCGGGCCAGCGACGGAGGCGCGCACGCGCGAGGCGCTGCTGTTCATGCTCGAGGACCTCGAGCGCGAGCGCCGTCAGATCGAGAGTGCCGAGCAGGAATGGCACTGCGTCTTCGACGGCGTAGACGACCTGATCTTCCTGCACGACGCGCACGATCTAATCGTCCGCGCCAACCACGCCTATGTCAAGGCGGCGGGGTTGGGCTACCGCGACATCATCGGTCGCCCCTACTACGAGGTGTTTCCGCTGTGCGATGGCCCGCTGGTTTCCTGCTGCCGGGCCATGCAGACAGAAGAAGAAGAAGAGATAACGCTGCCGGACGGCTCGGTCTACCGCTCCCGCGTGCGCACGCTGCGCGACCCGGCCGGCCGCTTCCTCTCCGTCCTGCACGTCATGGAGGACATCACCGAGCGCAAGGCGGCCGAGGCCGAAGTGCGCAAGCTCAATGACGAGCTGGAGGAGAAGGTTGCCGAGCGCACGGCCCAACTCGCCGAGGCGCGCGACCGCGCCGAGACCGCCACCCAAGCCAAGAGCGCCTTCCTCGCCAACATGAGCCACGAAATCCGCACTCCGCTCAACGCCGTGCTCGGCTTCGCCCAGGTCGGCCTGCGCGAAAGCAAGGGCCGCCAGTCCTTCGCTACCTTCAGCCGCATCCTCGACTCGGGGCAGCTGCTGCTGGGCATCATCAACGACATCCTCGACTTCTCCAAGATCGAGGCCGGCAAGCTCAAGGTGGAACAGGCCGGCATCGACCTGGGGCCGCTGCTGCGGCATGCCGCCGACCTGGCGCGCGGCCGCGCCGAGGAGAAGGGCCTGGAATTCCGCGTCGAGCCCGACCCGGAACTGCCGGCGCGCTGCACCGGCGACGGCCTGAGAATCACCCAGGTGCTGGCCAACCTGCTCTCCAACGCCATCAAGTTCACTCCGCAAGGGCAGGTCATCCTGGCGGCGACATGCGAGGGCGATCAACTTGTCCTGCGGGTCGTCGACACCGGCATCGGCATGAGCCCGGAGCAGGTTGACCGCCTGTTCCAGCCCTTCGAGCAGGGCGACAGCTCGACCACCCGCAAGTTCGGCGGCACCGGCCTGGGCCTGACGATCAGCCGGCGGCTGGTCGAATTGATGGGCGGCACGATCCAGGTCGAAAGCCGCCCCGGCGAGGGCAGCCGCTTCGAGGTCAGGCTGCCGCTCCTGAATCCCGAGGGCCGCATCGGTACCCGCCTGCTGCGGGACGTCGACCACAAGTCTGACAGCATGGGGCGGCGGCTGGAAAGCCTGTCGCTGCTGGTGGCGGAGGACAACGAGGTCAACCGCCTGGTGCTGGAGGCAATGCTCAAGACCGAAGGCTGCCGCCTGACCCAGGTGGAGAATGGCCGCCTGGCCGTCGAGGCGGTGGAACGGGCCGGCGCGCAGGGCTTCGACCTGGTGCTGATGGACATCCAGATGCCGGTGATGGACGGCTACGAGGCCACCCGCCGCATCCATGCCCTCGCCCCCGGCCTGCCGGTGATCGGCCTGACCGCCCACGCCATGGCCGAGGAGCGCATCCGCTGCCTGGCAGCCGGCATGGTGGCACATGTTGTCAAGCCGGTGGAACTGGATGTCCTGGTCGCCGCCATCCTGACCGCCCGCGGCCGCTCGGCCGATGTTGCAGCCCAGGCCGCGCCAACTCCCGCCCCGCCTACGGGGGCGGACGCGGAGGCCATCGACTGGGATGCCCTGGCCGAGCGTTATCGTGACCAACCGGAATTTTTGCCCCGTTTGCTGACCACCCTCGCGGCCAGCAATGTCGACCGCCCCGAGCAGCTGCGCGCCGCGGCCGAGGCGAGGGACTACCCGACGCTGGCCAACCTGGCGCACGGCCTCAAGGGCATGGCCGGCGGCGTTCTGCCCGAGGCCCTGCGTGCCCAGGCGATGACTCTGGAAGGGCTGGCGCGGCAGGCGCAGCCGGCGTGCCTGGCGCTGGTCGAGGCGCTGGCCGATCAACTGGAGGCGGTGCTGCGCGACATCGAGGCACACCTGGCCGAGATGGAACCGCCCGCCAGGATGGAGACAGCCAGCGCCGTCGATTGGCCGGGCATCAGCGCCCTCGTCCGGCAACTTGAACCGCTGCTGGCGAGCAGCGACGTTCAGGCCATGGCCCTGTTCGAGGCGGCTCGCCCGCAACTGCGGGCGGCCTTCGGCGAGGTTGCCCAAAGACTGGGGCGGCATCTGGATCTATTCGACTTCGCCGCCGCCCGGGGCGACCTGGCCGAGGCGGATGCGCTCTGCCGGCAACATGGGGAAGCAGACAAGTGAACGCCACCACCGCGCCCAAGGCCACCCTGCTGATCGTCGACGACCTGCCGTAGAACCTGATGCTGCTGGCGCGCATCCCGCAACCCGATTATCGGGTGCTGGCCGCACGCTCAGGCGAACAGGCCCTGATCCTCGCCGCCGGGGAACCGCCGGACCCGGTCCTGCTCGACATCACCATGCCGGAGATGGACGGCTACACGGTATTGACCCGGCTGCGCGAGCCATCATTCAGAACCGCTCACACCACGGGCAGGACTGGCCGATAAGCTGCCCGGTGAAAAGTCAGTCTCCCCAGCACGGCGACTCAGGACCTGGCCGCTATCTCGAACGGCTTCGACGCCCCGTCGAAGAGCTGGCGCAGGATGGTTTCCTCGCGCGTGGCGATGGCGGCGAGGAATTCGGTCGGTTCGCCCATGCCGTGAAAGGCGTTGTAGCCGTGATCGAGGAACTGGTGCAGTTCGGCCAGGCCGGCGAGCCGGGCCGGGCCGCGCATGATGCGCAGGGCGGCGTGGATGAGGGGCTTGCGCACCAGCGCTGCGAGGGCTTCGCCGATCCGGCCGATCAGGCCGAGCTGCAGCTCGCGCTCCCTGCGGTGGCCGGCGCGGCGATAGGCCTCGGCGTAGGCCTTTTCCGTGATGTTGCCGATGGCGCGGGCGCGGCGCAGCTCGGTGACCATCGCCGCGTCGAGTTCCTCGGAGAGGGCGTCGACCTCGATGGCGAGCGCGATGGTGCGCAGCCCCGAGGCGGGCAGGGTGGCGGAGAGGGTGGGCAGGATGCGCTCGACCTCGTCGTCGCGCTCGCTGAAGTCCTTCGGGCCGTAGAGGTCGGTGAGGAAGAAGCGCGCGGCGTCATGGTAGCGCTCGGATTCGAGCAGGTCGCGGTAGGTGGCGGCGAGGCGGTCGGCCTGCCAGGTGCGCAGGCGCAGGCGGTCCTCCGCGTTGCGCGGATCGGCATTGGCCGCGCCGCGCAGCGCCTTGGCCTGCGCCAGGTGCGCGCGCAGGTGTTCGACCCAGCGTTCCTTCTCTTCGGAACTCATGAAAGCATTATCTCGCGCCGGGTGCGGCCGGGCGAGGGTTTAGGCGCCATCGCCTAACCCGGGCGGAAGCGCCTCGGCTACACTTGCCTCGGGCAACTTCCCCGCCAAAGAGGTGTGTTTATGGGCATGAACGACACGCAGGCCGCCGCACCCGCCATTGCCGAGATCCATGCCCGCCTGCGCGAGGCGGCGCGATGCGACCCCAACCCCGACTGGCCGGTGCGCGCGGCGCGCCTGGCCGCGCTGGAAAGCCTGGTGCACGACCACATCGACGAGATCGCGCAGGCGATCGGCGTCGATTTCGGCCACCGCTCCGCGCACGAGACCCGCTTGCTCGAGATCTTCCCGGCCCTCGAGGCGATCCGCCACGCGCGCCGCCATCTCAAGTCCTGGATGCGCGACGAGCGCCGTTCCGCCTCGAAGTGGTTCCTGCCCGGCCGCGCCCGCGTGCTGCACCAGCCGCTCGGCGTCGTCGGCATCATCGTGCCCTGGAACTATCCCCTCTACCTTGCCGCCGGGCCGATGGTCGGGGCGCTCGCCGCCGGCAACCGCGTCATGGTGAAGATGTCGGAATACACGCCCGCCATGTCGGCGCTGTTCGCGCGGCTGGCGGAGAAGTATTTCGACGCCGACGAGGTGGCGGTGGTGCTGGGCGACGCCGAGGTGGCGCAGGCCTTCGCGCGGCTGCCCTTCGGCCACCTGCTGTTCACCGGCTCGACGCGCGTCGGCTACAGCGTGATGCGCGCCGCCGCCGAGAACCTGACGCCGGTGACGCTCGAGCTGGGCGGCAAGTCGCCGGCCATCCTCGGCCCGGACTATCCGATGGCGCATTTCGCCGAGCGCATCATGGTCGGCAAGTGCTTCAACGCCGGCCAGACCTGCATCGCGCCGGACTACGTGATGGTGCCCGAGGGCAGGGTGGAGGAATTCCTCGCCGAGGCGCGCCGGGTCGTCGCGGCGTGCTATCCGGACATCCTGCGCACGCCGGATTTCTCCACGATCATCAGCGAGCGCCATTTCCGCCGCCTCGAGGGCCTCGTCGCGGACGCCTGCGCGCAGGGCGCCGTGGCGCATGCGCTGTCGGATGCCGCCGCCCCGGACGCGGCGACGCGCCGCTTCCCGCCCGTGGCGCTGACGGCGGCGGGCGACGCCATGCAGGTCATGCAGGAGGAAATTTTCGGCCCGATCCTGCCGGTCGTGCCGTACCGCACGCTCGACGAGGCGATTCGCTACGTGAACGCGCGGCCCAACCCGCTCGCGCTCTACTACTTCGACCGCGACGGCGGCCGCATCGACCGCGTGCTGGAACAGACCCTCTCCGGCGGCGTCACCATCAACGACACGCTGCTCCACATCGCCCAGGACGACCTGCCCTTCGGCGGCGTCGGCGAGAGCGGCAAGGGCCATTACCACGGCTTCGAGGGCTTCGAGACGTTCTCGAAGAAGAAGGCGGTGTTCCTCCAGTCGCGCCTGAACGGCATGAGCCTGTTCAACCCGCCCTACGGCGCGCTGTTCGAGCGCTTCATGAAGTTCCTCATCCGCGGATGATCACGCGACGGCAGTTCATCAAGGCGGGACTGGTCGGCGGGCTGGCGCTCTCCGCCGCCGGCCTGTTCTATTCGCGCAGCCTGAAGGAGGCGCCGGCCGGCGCCGTGCCGCGCGGACTGACTTTTTCCGAGAAGGCCGTCGTCGCCGCGCTGGCGCCGGTGATCCTCGCCGGCGCGCTGCCGGCGGCGGGCGAGGCGCGCGCCCGCGCCATCGCGCAGACCGTGGATGGCGTCGGCGTCGCCATCGCCGGGCTCTCGGCCGCGGCGCAGAAGGAGATCGGCGAGCTCTTCGCGCTGCTCGACATCGCGCCGGCGCGCATCCTGCTCGCCGGGCTGTGGCCGCGCTGGGAGGAAGCCTCGCCGGCGCAGATCGCCGCCTTCCTGCAGGGCTGGCGCGACAGCCGCCTGGGCCTGCTGCGCAGCGGTTACGCCGCCCTGCACGACCTGGTGCTGGGCGCCTGGTACGGCAACCCTGAAACGTGGGACGCCATCGGCTATCCCGGACCGCCGAAAATACTATGAAAATGAAGACCTATCCCCCATCCCCTTTCCCAAGGAAAGGGGTGACGATGGTTCAGCCGCTATGCGGCTTCCATACATTGACTTCAGCCCCCCTTGGGGCAGCCCGGCGGAGGGCTGAGTGAAAGATCCCTTCCTCGAAGGCATGGGCCGCGGCTGGGAGGTGATCGACGCCTCGCGCCTGGCCGCCGACCGCGAGCTGGAGGCCGATGTCGCCATCGTCGGCAGCGGCGCCGGCGGCGGCATCGCGGCCGAGCTCCTCGCCCGCGCCGGCCTCAAGGTGGCGATCCTCGAAGAGGGGCCGCTGAAGACTTCCACCGACTTCAAGCTGCGCGAGGCCGACGCCTATCCGCAGCTCTATCAGGAGTCGGCGGCGCGCAAGACGAAGGACAAGGCCATCAACATCCTGCAGGGCCGCTGCGTCGGCGGCTCGACGACGGTGAACTGGACGAGCTGCTTCCGCACGCCGCCGGCGACGCTGGCGCACTGGCAGCGCGAATTCGGGCTGAAGGAACTGACGGTCGATGCGATGTCGCCCTGGTTCGACGCCGTCGACCGGCGCCTCGGCATCCGCTACTGGGAGCGCAGCCCGAACGAGAACAACCGGCTCCTGCGCGAGGTGGCATGGAAACTCGGCGTGTCCGTGGCACCGATGCGGCGCAACGTCAGGGACTGCTGGAACCTCGGCTATTGCGGCATGGGCTGCCCGACCAACGCCAAGCAGTCGATGCTGGTGACGACGATTCCCGCCGCGCTCGGCGCGGGCGGCGTGCTGGCGCATCATCTGCGCGCCGAGCGCCTGCTCATGCGCGGCGAGCGCGTCGAGGCGCTGGAATGCCGCGCCATGCAGCCGGAGGGCATCCACCCGCTGCCCTGGCGCGTGCGCGTGAAGGCGAGGCATTTCGTGCTGGCGGCAGGCGCCATCGGCACGCCCGGCCTGTTGCTGCGCAGCGACGCGCCGAACCCGAGCGGGCTGCTCGGCCGGCGCACCTTCCTGCATCCGACGACTGTGGCCGCCGCGCTCATGGACCATATGGTGAAGGGCTATTCGGGCGCGCCGCAGACCATCTATTCCGACCACTTCCTCGACAACACGCCCGCGGACGGCCCGATCGGCTACAAGCTGGAAGTGCCGCCGATGCACCCGGTGCTGTTCTCCACCACCCTGCAGGGCTTCGGCGAGGCGCACGCGCAGCTCATGCGCGAGTTCGCCAGGTCGCATGCCATGCTGGCGCTGCTGCGCGACGGCTTCCATCCGCAAAGCCCGGGCGGCACGGTGCTGCTGGGCGACCACGGCGCGCCGGTGCTAGACTACCCGATCGGAGACTTCGTCTGGGACGGCGTGCGCCGCTCCTGGCTGACCATGGCCGAACTGCAGTTCGCCGCCGGCGCGAAGCGCGTCTTCATCGTGCACGAACAGTGCGCCGGCTACGCCAACTGGGCCGAGGCGAAGGCGGGCATCGCGAAGCTGCCGCTCAAACCGCACCTGGCGCGCGTGGTGAGCGCCCATGTCATGGGCGGCTGCGGCATGGCGGCGGAGGAGAAGCGCGGCGTCACCGATGTCTGGGGGCGCTACCGCGGCCTGGCCAACCTGACGGTGTGCGACGGCTCGTTGTTTCCCACCAGCATCGGCGCCAACCCGCAGCAGTCGGTGTACGGTCTGGCGGCGCGCAACGCGAGCCGGCTGGCGGAGGAATTGACAAAACGGCCGGCGCCGGCGCTGGCCTAAGGGGGTGCTATGACCGCTGCAACGCTGTTCCGGCTGATGCTGGCCGGCGAACTGGGGCTCTATCTGCTGCTCGGCGGCACGCTGGTTGCACGCTGCGACTGGGCGATCGGGCAGGCAATCGGGTTGGCGCTGCTGTTGGCCGTGGCGCTGCGCGGTTTTATCGTCTCCGTTACTTTCATCTTCTCGCGCGCCCATGCCGCGGCGGCGCCGGCGGCGTGCCGCATCGGCCCCGGGCAGGCGCTGACGATGTTCCTGCGCGAGTGGGCCGCTTTCTGCCTGCTGTTTACCCTGCTGGTGCCCTTCGAGCGCTTCTTCATGGGCAGCGACCGGCTCGGCCGGCGGGGCGACGGCAGGACGCCGCTGCTGCTGATCCACGGCTATCAGTGCAACCGCGGCTTCTGGCTGTGGCTGCGAAGCGCGCTGGAGCGCAACGGCTGGCAGGCGGCGACGCTCAGCCTGAGCCCGGTGTTCAACGACATCGACGGTTATGTCGAACTGGTGGCGCGGCGCATCGAGGAAGTGTGTGCGGCGACCGGATCGGACAGGGTGATCCTGGTCGGCCACAGCATGGGCGGGCTGGTGTCGCGCGCCTACCTGCGCCGCCACGGCGCGGCGCGCGTGGCGAAGCTCGTCACGCTCGGCTCGCCGCACCACGGCAGCCGCCTGGCGGTGCTCGGCCTCGGCGAGAACGGCCGCCAGATGGTGCCCGGCAGCGCCTGGCTCGCTGCGATCAATGCGCCTGGCGCGGTGCCGCTGCCGCCGACGGCGTCGATCTACAGCTGCCAGGACAACTATGTCATGCCGCAGGACAGCTCGGTGCTGGAGGGCGCGAAGGTCGTGCCGCTCGCCGGCATCGGCCACATCGAGATGGCCTTCTCGCCGGAGATCGAAAGGCGGTTGCTGGCGGAGTTGGGTAGCTGCTGATCGAATGTGTATAATCCGTTGATTCATACACATCTGGAGCGCTGATATGCGCACCAACATCGATATCGACGAGGCTCTCATGGATGCCGCCATGAAGGCCGGCGGATTCCGCACCAAGAAGGAAACCGTCGAGGCGGCGCTCCAGGTCCTGACGCGCCAGCGCCAGGCCTGTGCCCGGCTCGGAGCGTTGCGTGGCAAGGTCGAATGGGACGCCGACTACGATTACAAGGCCCTGCGCCGGGGAAGAGCCCGTTGATCCTGGTCGATTCGAGCGTATGGATCGATTACTTTCGCGGCACCGCCAGCCGCAAGAGCGAGTTCCTTGCCCGCCAGATCGATGACGGTGGCGTCGAAATCGTGGCGGGCGATCTCATCGTCGCCGAGGTATTGCAGGGCTTTCGTTCCGAGAAGCAGGCGCGCGAGGCCGTGGCGGCCTTCGATCTGATCGAGACCGTGGACATCGGAGGGCGGACGCTGGCGGTCAAGTCGGCCCGCAACTACAGGTTGCTGAGGGCCAAGGGCGTCACGGTGCGCTCGACAATCGACTGCCTGATCGCCACGTTCTGCATCGAGCGGCGCATCCGCCTCCTGCACGACGACCGGGATTACGAACCCTTCGCGCGCCATCTCGGACTGCGCGTCGCGGTCGGCTGACCGATCAAAGCAGCTTCAGCACTTCCTCCCCGTGGTCGGGGCAGTTGGGGGCGTCGAGGACGTGGGCGACCTTTCCTTTCTCGTCGATGATGAAGGTCACCCGCTCGTTCATGCCGGTGAGCGCCCGCGCCACGCCGAAGAGTCCCGAGCCGGCGACGCCGTAGGCCTTGGCGACGACGCGGTCGGTGTCGGCGAGCAGCGGGAAATTCAGCATGTACTTCGCGGTGAATTTCTGGTGCGATTCCTCGCCCTGCGCCGATACGCCGAGGATCGCCGCGCCCTTGGCGGCGATGTCGCGGTTGACGTCGCGCAGCGAGCAGGCCTGGGCCGTGCAGCCAGGCGTGTCGTCCATCGGGTAGAAATACAGCACCAGCTTCCTGCCGCGGAAATCCTTCAGGCTGATGACGCTGCCGTCGGTGGCGTGGCAGGAAAAGTCGGGGGCGGGGTCGCCGGGCTTCGGTCTCATGGTCGGACTCCTGTCGGGGAAAACCGCTCTCAACACAGAGATCACAGAGGCACAGAGAACACAGAGGAAGAAGAATGGGGTTCTCTGTGTTCTCTGTGCCTCTGTGTCCTCCGTGTCGAAAGAGGTTGATCTTAAAAATGTATACCGCGCATCAACTGGCTGAAAGCGACCTGGTCGGCGGTCGGTTGGCCCGCGGCGCCTTCCTTCTCGCCGGCGGCGGCGGCCGAGTCCGGGAACATGCGGAAGCTGGTGTTCATGATGATCTGCGCCACCTTCGGCGAGACGGCATGCACCACCTGGCCGAAGATGCCCAGGCGCGTGGCGATGCGCACCGGCTTGTGGATGATGGCGTCGACCACCAGGTCGGCGGCCTCCTCGGGCGAGAGCGTCGGCACGCTCTGGTAGAGCTTGGTCGGCGCGATCATCGGCGTCCTCACCAGCGGCATGTTGATGCTGGTGAAGTCGATGCCGCGGTCGGTGAACTCCGAGGCGGCGCAGCGCGAGAAGGCCTCGAGCGCCGATTTCGAGGCGACGTAGGCGGAGAAGCGCGGCGCGTTGGTGAGCACGCCGATGGAGGAGATGTTGATGATGTGCCCCCGCTTCCTGGCGAGCATGCCGGGCAGAAAGCCCATGGTGAGGCGCACCGCGGCGAAGTAGTTGAGCTGCATGCAGCGCTCGAAGTCGTGGAAGCGGTCGAAGGAGTTCTCGATGGCGCGGCGGATCGAGCGGCCGGCGTTGTTGACGAGGATGTCCACGCCGCCGTATTCCTCGGTGACCTGGCGCACGAAGTCGTCGCATTCGGCGTAGTCGGCGATGTCGGCCGAGTAGGCGACGACCTGCAGTCCGTCGGCCTCGAACTCGCGCTTGGTCTCGGCCAGCTTCTCCTTGTCGCGGGCGACGATGATGGTGATGGCGCCGGCCTCGGCCGCCTTGTGCGCCACCGCCTTGCCGATGCCGGAGGAGCCGCCGGTGACGAGCACGACGCGGCCCTTGACCTGGCCCTTCAGGGTGCGGTCGATGAAGAGGTCCGGGTCGAGGTGGCGTTCCCAGTAGTCCCACAGCCGCCAGGCGTAGGTCTCCAGCGGCGGCACGGCGATGCCGGTGCCGGCCAGCGCGCGCTCGGTCTCGCGGCAATCGAAGCGCGTCGGGTAGTTGATGAAATCGAGGATGTCGTTGGGGAGCCCCAGGTCGTTCATGATGGCGTTGCGGATGCGCCGCACCGGCGTGAGCGCCATCAGGCTCTTCTTGACGCCGTTCGGGATGAAACCGAGCAGGGCGGCGTTGATGCGCATGCCCATGTCCGGCGCGTGGGCGGCGCGGGCGAGGATCTGCAGCACGTCGCCGACGCGGTGCGGGTGCGGGTCGGTGAGGTGGAAGCACTTGCCGTCCTCGCCCTCGAGGTGGGCGATGTGGTCCATGGCGTCGACGACGAAGTCGACCGGGACGATGTTGATGCGGCCGCCTTCAAGGCCGACGGTCGGCATCCAGGGCGGCAGGATCTTGCGCAGCTTCTGGATGACCTTGAAGAAGTAGTAGGGGCCGTCGATCTTGTCCATCTCGCCGGTGCGCGAGTCGCCGACGACGGAACTCGGCCGGTAGATGCGCCAGGGCGACTTGCATTCCTTGCGCACGATGCCCTCGGCCTCGTGCTTGGTGCGGAAGTAGGGGTGCTCGAGGTTCTCCGCCTCGTCGAACATGTCCTCGCGGAAGATGCCCTCGAACATGCCGGCGGCGGCGATCGAGCTCATGTGGTGGAAGCGCCTGGCGTCGATCGCCTCGACGAGCGCCAGGGTGTGCCGTGTGCCGGCGATGTTGACGGCCTCGTCCTCCTCGGCCGGGGCGCCGAGGTCGTAGAGCGCGGCGAGGTGGAAGAAGTGGTCGATCCGGCCCTTCAGCTTCTTCTGCGCGGCCTTGGAGACGCCGAGCTGCGGCACTTTCAGGTCGCCCACCACGGCGACGGCCCGGGAGGGATCGACGCCCCAGTAGTCGTAGAGGGGCTCGAGCTTCTCCGGGTCGCTCGAGCGCGTGAGGAAGTGGACGGTGCTGCCGGGCCGGTCGAGCAGTTTCCTGACGAGTCGCTTGCCGATGAAGCCGGTCGCGCCAGTGACGAAATACTCCATGCGGGCCTCCTTCTATGTGAGCGGGGAATGATACACGCGCCGGGCGGCAAAGCGCACCCGCCGCAGGGCGTCCGGCGCCGACCGCCGAGGCGATTAGTGTGCCTTGCCTAAATTTTCCCGCTAGATTGATGCCGTAGTGCAGCAGGAAGGATTTCAACTTTTACAGGAGGCAGCATCATGGTCAAGAAACTCAAATCGCTCGCCGGCGGCGCCGCCGACAACCAGTTCGCCCAGACCGTCAAGGATTCCGCCCAGCAGATCTGGCTGGCCGGGCTCGGCGCCTTCGTCAAGGCCCAGGCGGAAGGCATGAAGGCGTTCAATTCGCTCGTCAAGGAAGGCGAGACCCTGCAGTCGCGCACCAGCAAGGTGGCCAGCGCCAAGGTCGCCGAAGCGGCGGCCAAGGCCTCCGGCACCTGGGACAAGCTGGAACAGGTCTTCGAGGACCGCGTCGCCCGCTCGCTGTCGAGCCTGGGCGTGCCCACCAAGAAGGACATCGAGACACTCTCGAAGCGCGTCGCCGAACTGACCGACGTCGTGCAGAAACTCAACGGCGCCAAGCCGACCCGCCGCAGCGCCAAGTAAGCGTCCTCCAGGAAGGAGGAGGGCGCATCATGGTGCGGTCGAGCGACCGCGTGAAGGGGCGCGTGTCGCCCCCTTCGCGCGTAGGGCTGGCGCTGGCCGGGGGGGGACCCCTTGGCGGAATCTATGAACTCGGCGCGCTGCTGGCGCTGTCCGAATCGATCGAGGGCGTCGATTTCAACGAGCTGGACGTCTACGTCGGGGTGAGCGCCGGCGGCTTCATCGCCGCCGGGCTGGCGAACGGGCTGACGCCCGAGCGCATGCGCCACATGTTCATCGAGAGCGACACGGCCGAGGAGCCGTTCGCGCCGGAACTGCTGCTCAAGCCGGCCTTCCGCGAGTACGCCATGCGCGCCCTCTCGGTGCCGCCGCTCCTGCTGGCCTCGATCTGGAACTACCTGGCCAACCCCTGGGGCCAGAGTTTCTTCGAGTCCTTCCAGCGCCTGTCGCGCGCCATCCCGACCGGCATCTTCAACATCACCGGCATCGAGCGCTTCCTCAGCCGCACCTATTCCGCGGCCGGGCGCAGCAACGATTTCCGCACGCTCAGGCGCAAGCTGTTCCTCGTCGCCACCGACCTGGATTCCGGCGAGTCGGTCGTCTTCGGCTCGCCCGGCTGGGACCATGTGCCGATTTCCACGGCCGTCCAGGCGAGCGCCGCCCTGCCCGGGATGTTCCCGCCGGTGGAGATCGAGGGGCACCATTATGTCGACGGCGCCCTGAAGAAGACCCTGCATGCCTCGGTGGCCCTGAAGGAAGGCGCCAACCTGGTGCTCTGCGTCAACCCGCTGGTGCCCTTCGATTCTGAACTGGCGGTCAAGCGCGGCGCCGGCCAGCGCCACCGCCTGGTGGACGGCGGCCTGCCCGTGGTGCTGGCGCAGACCTTCCGCTCCATCATCCATTCGCGCATGCTGGTCGGCCTGTCCAAGTACAAGACCGACTACAGGAACGCCGACGTCGTGCTTTTCGAGCCGAACAGCGACGACGCCGAGATGTTCTTCACCAACATGTTCAGCTATTCGAGCCGCCGCCACCTGTGCGAGCACGCCTATCAGAAGACGCGCACCGAACTCTACCGGCGCCGCCACGAACTGGGGCCGATCCTGGCCAGGCACGGCATCCGCATCCGCCTCGATCTGCTCAAGGAAAAGCGCTCGCTCATCCACCACGATGTCGGCGGCCGCGCCGAGCCGGAGGACACGCTGCTGGCGGCCAGCCACCGGCTGGGGGATGCGCTCGACGAACTGAAGGACTTGCTGAAACGCAGGCAGGACAGGGCACGCAAGGCGGCCTGAGCGGACGGCGGGGTGTTATCCTTGGCCTGCCATGGAGAAGAAGCCGAAACGCCGCACCCGAGAGCGCATCCTGGAGGCGGGCCTCAGGCTGTTCAACGACTTCGGCGAGCCGAACGTCACCACCGCCGTCATCGCCGACGAGCTGAACATCAGTCCGGGCAACCTCTATTACCATTTCCACAGCAAGGACGAGATCGTCAATGCGCTGTTCGCCGATTTCGATCGCGACATCGGCGAGACGCTGGCGGCCCCCGCCCGCCGCGCGCCCAACGTCGAGGACATGTGGCTGTTCCTGCACCTGCTCTTCGAGGCGGTCTGGAAGTACCGCTTCCTCTACCGCGACCTGGACGACCTGCTCTCGCGCAACCGCCTGCTGGAAACCCATTTCAAGCAGATACTGGCGCACAAGGTGAAGACGGCGGCGGCGCTGTGCGAGGGGCTGGTGTCGACGGGCGAGATGCGGGCCACCCCGGGCGAGATCCAGGCCATCGCCACCAACATGGCCTGCCTCGCCACCTACTGGCTGCCCTTCGAGTACGCGCGCGACCCGCGCCGGCGCGAGGACGGCAGCGGGCTCGGCCGCGGCGTGTACCAGGTGATGTCGATGCTGGCGCCCTTCCTCCAGGGCGGCTCGCGCCAGCTCCTGCAGCAACTTTCCCGTGAATACGTGACCCAATAAAGGAGACCGGAATGGCCAAGGGCGGTTGGAACAAGTTTCCCCATGCGGACAAGGCGTATGCGCATGCCGGCGCCGCGCTGAAGAAGAACTGGGAGCGGCTGCACAGCGGCGACCGCGAGCCGTTCCCGGACGACGAGCAGGTGCAGGAAGCCTGGCGCCTCTACCACCAGGGCGATTTCCAGCAGGCCTGCGAACTCGGCCTCTCGCTCGGGCTGCCCGGCTACGCCGTGGCGAACAAGGCGGCGACCATCTACGCCACCTATCTCGAGGACAACGAGAAGAAGAAGCTGGCGCTGTTCGAGGAGGCCGCCGCGCGCGGCGAGGAGCAGATGGCGAAGATGCCGAAGTATCCCAACGCCTTCTATTTCCACGCCCTGGCGCTCGGCCGCTACAGCCAGGGCATCTCGGTGGCGAAGGCGCTGACGCAGGGGCTCGGCACCAAGGTGCGCGACGCGCTCGGTGCGGCGCTGAAGCTGAACCCGGACCATGCCGATGCGCACATCGCGCTGGGCGCCTTCCATGCCGAAGTGATCAACAAGGCCGGCGCCATGGTCGGCGGCCTCACCTACGGCGCGAAGAAGGACGCGGCGATCGAGCACTACGAGAAGGCGCTCAAGCTCAACCCGGACTCGGCCATCGCCCGCGTCGAGTACGCCAACGGCCTGGTCATGCTGTTCGGCGAGTCGAAGATGAAGCAGGCGGAGAAGCTCTACCACGAGGCCGCCGCCTGCAAGCCGGCCGACGCGATGGAGCGGCTCGACGTCGAGCTGGCGAAGAGCGAACTGGAAGAGTAAAGAAGTCAGTCCGCCGGAGACGGCGGCATGGACGCGGTGCCGGCGGGAGCGGCGGGCGCTTCAACAGTCGCCGCCGGAGGAGTGGCCTTGCGGCGTGGCGAGCGCGGCTTGCGCGGTTTTTCCTCCTTCGGCTGGCCGGTCATTTTCTCCAGTTCGGCTTCGAGGCGCTGGCGGATGTCCTCCGGCGCCTGCAGTTCCTCCCACGGCCCCAGCAGCAGGGCATACACCAGCTTCTCGAACTCCGGGCGGAAGCGCGCGACGATGCAGTCCGGATCGTCCACCAGGTGGCGGTCGGTGACGAGGCCGAACTGCACGCAGCCGTTGTAGCTGAGGATGGAGACGCCCATGCCGATGTCGCCCGACTGCGGCACCCAGAACATCTGCTGCGCCAGGTGCGCGCCGGCCATGTAGAGCGGCTGCTGCGGGCCGGGCACGTTGGTCATCACGGCGGAAGCCTTGTTGGCGAGGATGTCGAGGGCGATGTCCTGCACGAACTTCGGCGCCAGGCCGGTGGCGGCGAGCACGCCCAGCGCGACGGCCGGCTGGTAGGAGCCGCGCAACTCGGCCATGCACCGGCGCACCTCGAAGACGCGCTCGAAGGGGTTTTCCATGTACACCGGCAGCAGCAGGGTGACCAGGCCGAAGCGGTTGCCGAGCTTGCCCTCGTCGGCCCTGGAGCGCATGTTCACCGGCACCATGGCGCGCACCTCGACAGCGTCGACGGGGTCGCCGCGCTCGACCAGGTAGGCGCGCAGCGCGCCAGCCACGGCCGAGAGCAGCAGGTCGTTCACCGAGCAGCCGATGGCGTGGCCGACGGCCTTGATCTCCGCCAGCGGCATGGGGTCCGTCCACGCCACCGCCTTGGTGCCGCCCGGCTTGCCCTTGTAGCGGGTCGGCGAGTCGGCCGGCATGATGAGCAGGTTGCCCAGTTCCGCCGCCATGCCGACGCCCTGGCGGCCGTAGTCGACGGCCTGGGCGGGATTCGTCAGCAGCTCGAAGTATTTCAGCCAGGCCTGGGTGCTGAAATTGATCGCCGTGAGCATGCCCTGCGTCACCGGCTCGAAGACGCGGTTCCAGAAGAAGCCGTCGGGGCCGTCCTCGCGCGCCATCTCGAGCGGCGGGCCGGGCCGCTCGGGGGCGTCGGCGGCGGTGTCGGTGAGCGAGAGCATGACGCCGATGAGGGCGATGCCGTCGGCGATGCAGTGGTGGATGCGCACCACCAGCGCCGAGCCGCCGTCGTAGTTGTCGACGAGGTGGTAGCTCCACAGCGGCCGGTTCGGGTCGAGGGGGATCGAGCAGAGATCGGCCGCCATCTTCTGCAGCTCCGCCTTGTGCTCGCCGGCGGGCAGGGCGGCGTGGTGCAGGTGGCGGTCGATGTCGAAGTCCGGGTCGTCCACCCAGTGGGCGGCGCCGGTGGCGTCGTATTCCACCTTCTGCCGGAAGCGGCGGTAGGGCAGCAGACGCGCCTCCAGGGTGCGCCGCAGGCGGTCGTAGTCCATCGGGCCGTCGAAGATCATGACGCCGACGATCATCATCAGGTTGGTCGGCCGGTCCATGCGCAGCCAGGCGGTGTCGACGGGGGAAATGCGCTCGCGCTTGCTCATGGGTGGGGACGTGTCGGGTCTGCCATGCGATTCGCCTATAATACCGGAGGACGGCGGACCGGGCTTGGCCGCCGCGAGACGAGGAGAGGGCAAATGTCAGACCTTCAGGCAGGCTTCGAGGCGGCGGTGGCGGGCTCCAAGACGCTCAGCGAGCGGCCCGACAACCAGACGCTGCTGCAGCTCTACGCGCTGTACAAGCAGGCGACGGCGGGCGATGCCGAGGGCAAGCGGCCCGGCTTCGGCGACATGGTCGGGCGGGCGAAATTCGACGCCTGGGCGGCGCTCAAGGGCACCGGCAAGGAAGACGCCATGCAGCGCTACATCGCCCTGATCGATTCGCTCAAGGGGTAGGCGTCACACCTGCGGGCCGCTGTCCGGCCCGAAGTTCTCGTCGAAGTAGCGGTGGATTTCCTCCTCGACGCGCGGCCGGATGGCGAAGAGGAGGAAGCCGAGGCGGACGCGGATGTGCACTTCCTTCTTCTCGACCACCAGTTCCCCGCTCACGCCGCTGCGCTTGAAGACGAGGACGTTGTCGTCCCACTCGTAGGCGAGGTCGAATTCATCGTCCAGTTGCCGCGCGATCTTTTCCGCCGCCTGCCGGGCGGCCTTGCCGCTCAGGGTATGCCTGCGGCGGATGAGGATGTCGGTCATGGGCGGTCTCTGGTCGGTGTCGGAAGGCCCACCCGATTGTATGCGAGGCGGCGACGGCTGTCATCGAGCGTGAGATTTCGCTCAGCACAAGGCGCAGTGGCGCGAGGCGATCGCCGGGTGCGAGCGCCGAGGGTGCGCCGCTGCATCCTCGTCTACGGCATCGACCCCGGCCGCATCGAGCTCGATGTGACGGAGAGCATGGCGCTCACCGACTCCGAGGCGGTGGTCGAGACGCTGCACAAGATGAAGAGCTTCGGCGTCGGCATCGCCGTGGACGACTTCGGCAGCGGCTACTCCTCGCTCGGCCACCTGCAGCGGCTGCCGCTCGATCGCCTCAAGATCGAGCGCGCCTTCGTTGCCGACCTGCAGGCGGGGAGCTCCGGAACCGGTAAACGCTGATCTGGCCTAGACGGCTTTCAGCGCCAGATCGAGGTCGGCGAGGATGTCGTCGATGTGCTCGATGCCGATCGACAGGCGCACCATGTCCTCGGACACGCCGGCCTTGGCCAGCTCCGCTGGCGCAAGCTGGCGGTGAGTGGTCGAAGCCGGATGACAGGCGAGCGATTTGCAATCGCCGATATTCACCAGCCTGACGACGAGCTGCAGCGCATCCTGGAAGCGGGCACCGCCCTCGCGGCCGCCCTTTACGCCGAAGGTAAGGATGCCCGAGGCGCGTCCGCCCATGTACTTCTGCACCAGGGCGTGGTCCTTGTGGTCGGCCAGGCCGGCATAGTTGACCCACGACACTTTGCCGTGCCCCTTGAGGAACTGTGCCACCTTGAGCGTGTTCTCGCAGATGCGGTCCATGCGCAGTGCGATGGTCTCGACGCCCTGCAGCACGAGGAAGGCGTTGAACGGGCTGATCGCCGCGCCCATGTTGCGCAGCGGCACGACGCGGGCGCGGCCGATGAAGGCGGCAGGGCCGAGGGCCTCGGTATACACCACGCCGTGATAGGAGACGTCCGGCTCGTTCAGGCGGCGGAACTTCGTCTTGTGCTCGGCCCAGGGGAACTTGCCCGAGTCGACGATGATGCCGCCGATGGAATTGCCGTGCCCGCCGAGGTACTTGGTCAGGGAATGCACGACGATGTCGGCGCCGTGCTCGATCGGCCGGCACAGATAAGGCGTCGGCACGGTGTTGTCGACGATCAGCGGCACGCCATGGCGGTGGGCGATGTCGGCGAGTTTCTCGAAGTCCGTGATGTTGCCGAGCGGATTGCCGATGGATTCGCAGTAGAGCGCCTTGGTCCTGCCATCGATCAGCTTCTCGAAGGCCTGCGGGTCGCGGTAATCGGCGAAGCGCACCTCGAGGCCGAATTGCGGCAGGGTGTGGGCGAACAGGTTGTAGGTGCCGCCGTAGAGTGTGCTGGCCGAGACGATGTTGTCCCCGGCCTCGGCGATGGTCTGGATCGAATAGGTGATCGCCGCCTGGCCGGAGGCGAGGGCCAGGCCGGCGATGCCGCCTTCCATGGCGGCGACGCGCTTTTCCAGGACGTCCTGCGTCGGGTTCATGATGCGGGTGTAGATGTTGCCCGCCACCTTCAGGTCGAACAGGTCCGCCCCGTGCTGCGTGCTGTCGAAGGCGTAGGAGGTGGTCTGGTAGATGGGCACCGCCACCGCCTTGGTGGTGGGCTCGGGGGTGTAGCCGCCGTGGACGGCGAGGGTTTCGAGTTTCATGCGGTTTCTCTCTCGTGTGAAAAGTCAGTCTTCAGGATGCGGCGGCCGCCTGCCTGAGCACGGCCGCCATGGATTCGTCGAAGGCCACCAGCAGCACCTGCTCGAGGCCGGGGTTGTCCGCCAGCGCCTGCCGGCATTCGGCCATGGCGATGCGGGCGGCCGCCTCGCGCGGGTAGCCGTAGACGCCGCAACTGATGGCCGGGAAGGCCAGGCTGCGCAGGCCGTGCTCGCGCGCCAGGCGGAAGCAGTTGCGGTAGCAGGCAGTCAGCCTCTGCGGCTCGCCGCGGTCGCCGCCGTGCCAGACCGGCCCGACGGTGTGGATGATGTGCCTTGCCGGCAGTCGGAAGCCGGGGGTGATCCTCGCCTCGCCGGTCGGGCAGCCGCCCAGGGTGCGGCAATGGGCGAGCAGTTCCGGCCCCGCGGCACGGTGGATGGCGCCATCCACGCCGCCGCCGCCGAGCAGGCTCTCGTTGGCGGCGTTCACGACGGCATCGACATGCAGCTGCGTGATGTCCCCGACCACGACCTGCAGGCGCGGGTTCATTCAGGCTTGAGCTTCGCTTCGCGCAGGATGCCCAGCCAGGCCTGCCGCTTCGCTTCGGAGAGGCGCTGCGTCTTGGAGGCATAGGCGATGATGTGCACGCCGTCCTTCGCCACCTCCACCCGCCGGTACTCGAACTGCGGCCCGGTGATGCGGCAATCGCCAGTCCATTGCAGGAAGACCGATGTCGGCTCCTGCTTGAGCGGCGTGACCTTGTAGGGCCGGCACTGGTCGCTGAGAAAGTCGAGAAAGCCGGTGAGGTAGTCGTCCGGCGAGAAGGACAGGCGCTGGTGGCCGATGACCAGCTTCTCGTTCCAGAAGTACTCGCTTTCCCCGGGCGCGACGTAGATGCGCTCGGTGAGGCGGCCCGAGCGGTTCTCGGCGATGAGCCTCCAGTCGCGCGGGTCGAGCGGGATGTCCCAGCGTTCGGTTGTCTGGGCGAACGCGGGCAGGGCCGTCGCGAACAGGAGGGCGAATAGGCGAATTTTCATGGTCGGTTCCGGTGCGTATCTTACCCCTTGATGCAGACGAGCGGCTCCAGCCGCGCCACCTTGCGCGCCAGGCCGGCCAGGATGTAGGAGCCGGTGCCGATGCTGCCGCCGATCAGCACCGGCTGGCCAACGGCGTGGAATTCCGACGGCAGTTCGGGGTGGCCGGGGCCGAAGGCGCGCGTGGCGCCCTTGCGGTGCACGAACAGCCGCCGCCTGCGCCCCCCAACGTCGTGCGTCTCCTCCTTGCAGGTGTTGTGGGAGACGTCATAGAGCAGCGGCAGGCGCGCTTCCGGCAGCACCTCGCGGAAGGTTTCCCGCGTCAGGTGGGTGAGGATCTGCCGGTTGGCCAGGGCGCAGTTGATGGCGGCACGCATGGGGCCGCGCGCCGGCATGAGCCAGTCGCAGAACAATAGTGCATCGTCCGGCGCGCCGCATGCGATGCGCACCGGCAGGCGTGGCGACACCCGGGCCGGATCGGCGATCACGGCGGTCAGCGCCAGCGCCGCCTGCTCGAAGGCCGACTCGCGCGTCGGTCCGAAACCGCGCACGCCGATATCGGCTTCGTGGCGGAAATGTTCCCAGCGCGGCACCATGAAGGGATGGTAGCGGTTCGTCGATCGCTTGTCTTGCATTCGCGCCGGATTCCGGTGTTAAACTTGATTTCGTTCGATCAATGGTGGAGAACGCATGCTGCAAGCCGGTCAATCTGCGCCAGCTTTTACCCTGCCCGACGCCGACATGGAGGATTTCGAACTGTCGGCATTGCGCGGCAAGCAGCATGCGGTACTGTATTTCTACCCGAAGGACGACACGCCCGGCTGCACCATCGAGGCGATCGATTTTTCCGACCACGAGGACGAGTTCGCGCGCCATGGCTGCGTCGTCATCGGCGTGTCGCGCGACGACTGCATCAGCCATGCCGAATTCCGCGACAAGCATGGCCTTTCGGTCCGGCTCCTGGCGGATACGGAAGGCGAGGTGTGCGAGCGCTACGGCGTCTGGCAACTCAAGGAAAAGGACGGGATGAAGAAGCACGGCATCGTTCGCTCCACGTTCGTCATCGACAGCAAGGGGGTCGTGCGCCATGCCCTGTACCGCGTCAACCCGCGCGGCCACGCGCTCGAAGTTCTCGAACTCGTGAAGAAACTGGACTGAAAGGAAACGCCATGCAGGTCGCCAAGGACACCGTCGTCACGCTGCACTACCGCGTCACCGATCCGGACGGCAACATGATCGACGACGGACACAATCCGCTGGTCTACCTGCACGGCGGCTACGACGGCATCTTCACCCGCATCGAGGAGGCGCTGCAGGGCAAGGCGGTCGGCGAACAGCTCGAGGTCAAGCTGCAGCCGGAGGACGCTTTCGGCGAATACGATGCCGACCTGGTGCGCGTCGAGAGCCTGGCCATGTTCCCCGAGAACATCCAGGTCGGCATGCAGTTCGAGCGCGCCGCCGAAGACGGCGACGACGAGATCATCTACACCATCACCGACATCGAGGGCGACAAGGTGGTGGTCGACGGCAACCACCCCCTCGCCGGCACCGCACTGATCTTCAATTGCACCGTGGCCGAGGTGCGGCCGGCGACCGCCGAGGAGCTGACCCACGGCCACGTGCACGGCCCCGAGGGCCATCACCACCATTGAGCGGTCGCCGCCTTGCGGCGACTGACTCTTTTCTCCGCGGCTTACTTGGCGAGCCGCACCAGTTCGTAGAGCCTTTCCAGGGCCTCGCGCGGACTCAGGCCGTCCGGGTCGAGCGCGCGCAGGGCGTCGAGCGCAGGGTGCGGCTCGGCCTCGGCCGGCTCCGGTGCGGCGGCGAAGAGGTCGCCCTGCGGGCCCGTGTCGATTTCCCGGTTTTCCAACTGGCGCAGACGGCGCTTGGCGTCACGGACGACGCTGCCGGGAATGCCGGCCAGCGCCGCCACCTGGATGCCGTAGCTCTGGCTGGCCGGACCTTCCTCCACCGCGTGCAGGAAGACGATCGTGTGGCCGTGCTCGACGGCGTCCAGATGCACGTTGGCGCACTCGGCGTAGTCCTCGGCCAGGCGCGTCAGCTCGAAGTAGTGCGTCGAGAAGAGGGCGTAGCCGCGGTTCTTCTCGATCAGGTGGCGGGCGATGGCGAAGGCCAGCGCCATGCCGTCGAAGGTCGACGTGCCGCGGCCGACCTCGTCCATCAGCACCAGACTGTGCTCCGTGGCGCCGTGAAGTATTGAAGCGGCCTCGGTCATCTCGACCATGAAGGTGGAGCGGCCCGAGGCGAGGTCGTCCGAGGCGCCGATGCGCGTGTAGATGGCGTCGACCGGGCCGATGCGCGCGGCGCGGGCCGGCACGAAGGCGCCGCAGTGGGCGAGCAGCACGATCAGCGCCACCTGGCGCATGTAGGTCGACTTGCCGCCCATGTTGGGGCCGGTGACGAGCAGCATGCGCCGCGCCGGGTCGAAGCGGCAGTCGTTCGCGATGAAGCTATCCACCTGGCCTTCCACCACCGGATGGCGGCCGGCCTCGATCTCCAGCGAGAAACCATCCGCGAACTGCGGACGGCACCAGTTGGCGCGCACCGAGATGGCGGCGAAGGCGGCGAGGCCGTCGGCGAGCGCCACGGCGCGGGCGATGCGCTGGAGCTGCGGGATGTCGTCGGCCAGCCGCGTCAGCAGCTCGTCGTAGAGCAGCTTCTCGCGCGCCAGCGCGCGCTCCTGCGCCGAGAGCGCCTTGTCCTCGAAGGATTTCAGCTCCGGCGTGATGTAGCGCTCGGCGTTCTTCAGCGTCTGGCGGCGGCGGTAGTCGTCCGGCACCTTGCCGGCGTTGGCGTGGCTGACCTCGATGTAGAAGCCATGCACGCGGTTGTACTCGACGCGCAGGTTGGCGATGCCGGTGCGGACGCGTTCGCGCGCTTCCAGATCGAGCAGGAAGGCGCCGCAGTTCTGCCGGATGGCGCGCAGCTCGTCGAGCTCGGCATCGAATCCCTCGGCGATGACGCCGCCGTCGCGCAGCACGGCGGCCGGCTCGGGCGCGACGGCGCGCCGCAGGAGGTCGAGACAGTCGGCGGGCGTGGCGAGGTCGGCATGCAGGGCGCGCAAGAGGTCGGCCTGTGCTGCCGCCAGCGGCGCGCGCAGCGTTTCCAATGCGGCCAGGCTCTCGCGCAGCGCGGAGAGATCACGAGGACGCGCGCTCTTCAAGGCGATGCGCGCCGTGATGCGCTCGACATCGGCGAAGCCGCGCAGCGAAGACTGCAGCGCGGCGAAGGGGCCGTTGCCGGCCTCGCCGGCGAGTTCCGCCACCGCCGCGTGGCGCGCCGCCGCCGCGGCGCGGTCGGCCAGCGGGTGATGCAGGCAATGGCGCAGCCAGCGCGAGCCCATCGATGTCCTGCAGTCATCCAGGAGCGAGAGCAGGGTCGGTGCCGGCTCGCCGCGCAGGGTTTCGGTGAGTTCGAGGTTGCGCCGCGTGGCGGCGTCGAGGCGCAGCCATTCGCTCCCGCGCTCGAGTTGGATGGAAGTGATGTGCGCCAGCGCCTGGTTCTGCGTGGTCCTGGCGTACTGGAAGAGGGCGCCGGCGGCGGCCAGCGCGGCGCTGGGCGTCTCGGGGCCGGCCTCGGGCAGGAAGGCGGCGAGGTCGCGCGTGCCGAAATGCAAAGTCAGTCCGCGCGAGGCGGCGTCGCGGTCGAAGTGCCAGTCGGGCAGGCGCCGCAGCGGCGCGCTGGCCCCTGTCGGGAAGCCCTCGGGGGCGCCGTCGGGCAGCAGGATCTCCGCCGGGCGCAGGCGTTCGAGTTGGGCGGCGAGCGCCCCGGGCCCGACTTCGAGCAGGCGGAAGTCGCCGTTGGCGAGGTTGAGCCAGGCCAGACCGACGAGGTTCTTCTGCGGGGAGAGGGCCAGCAGCAAGGAATCGGACTTGTCGTCGAGCAGCGCCGAGTCGGTCAGCGTGCCGGGCGTGACGATGCGCGTCACCGCGCGCTCGACCGGGCCCTTCGCGGCGGCCGGGTCGCCGACCTGCTCGCAGATCACCACCGATTCGCCAAGCTTCACCAGCCGCGCCAGGTATTGCTCGACGGCATGGAAGGGCACGCCGGCCATGCGGATCGGCCGGCCGGCCGACTGGCCGCGCGTGGTCAGGGTGATGTCGAGCAGGCGCGCGGCCTTTTCCGCGTCCTCGTAGAACAGCTCGTAGAAATCCCCCATGCGGTAGAACAGCAGCAGGTCCGGGTACTGCGCCTTCAGGCGCAGGTAGTGCTGCATCATGGGGGTGTGCTGCTGGAAATCGGCGGGACTGTTCATGGTGGCCGGTTATCTTAGCCGAGACTCGATGCGGCTGCTTTCCCGATCTGTAGATAGTGATAAGCTGTGACGAGATGACATTTGTCAACAACGAATAAATAAAACCTAAAGCAACAATCCGTCCCGATCATCGGGCGAGAGGAGCGATGTGACCACTCAGCGCAAGAAACCGGCGCCCGCCGCCGGCAGGGAATTCGCCGTGGATTTGCCGCGGCGCGTGTTTCGCCGCATCAAGCGCATTGCCCCGCTGCCGTTCGCCCAGCCGGGCAAGGAGGAAATGGCCCGGCGCATGCAGCGCTTCGAGTTGTTCGCCCCGTTGCCGGCCAAGGTGTTGTCGGAACTGGTGGCGGCGGCGAAGGTGCAGGCCTTCCGGGCCGGCGAATACATCTGGCACCACAACGAGGCGGACAGCAGGGTGATGTTCATCGAGCAGGGTTTCGTCAAGGCGGCGCGGCGCAACAGTGAAGGCGTCAGCCGCACTTACGGGCTGTATGGTCCGGGCGACTCGATGGGCATCTTCGCCATCTGGGCCGGCATGAAATACCCGACCGATGCGGTGTCCATGAACGACGCCATGACGGCGATATTCATCGATACCGACGCGATGCTGAAGTTCGCCGAGAAATACCCGCGGCTGGCCGGCCCGCTGCGCGTCGAGATCGGCCATTTCACCGAAGCCTTCATCCGCAAGATCGAGATCGTCAGCGCCGGCACGGTGCCGCAGCGCCTGGCCGTGCTGATGACCCAGTTGATCGACCGCTACGGCGTGGAGAAGAAGGGCAGCAAGGCGCGCCTGCCCATCACGCTGACGTTGGAGCAGATCAGCGAGATCGTCGGTGTGCGCCTGGAAACGGTGGCGCGCATCATGAGCGGCTGGAAGAAGGCGGGCTGGCTGACGATCGATTCAAACGGCTGCCATTTCGCGTGCCTGGACAAGGTGCGCGAACTCCTGGCGGACTGATTTGAGTAATTGTTGCCAGTTCCCGGTTGCCTGTTGTCAGGTTCAAGTATTACTGGCAACCGACAACCTGTAACTGGCAACTGCCTATCGCGTGTTCGACTGCCCGGGGAAGGCGTCGAGTTCGACCTTGGGCCGAGGCTTCCAGCCCTTCTTGCGCTGCTCCGCCACCACCGTCGTGAAAATCCCGCCGCGCACGTAGAACTTCGCCGTCAGGCGCATGAAGCGCGGCTTCGTCGCCCGGGCCAAGTCGTCGAGGATGCGGTTGGTGACGGCCTCGTGGAAGGCGCCCTCGTTGCGGAACGACCAGACGTAGAGTTTCAGGCTCTTCAGTTCCACGCAGGCCCTGTCCGGGATGTAATCCAGCACCAGGGTGGCGAAATCCGGCTGCCCCGTCTTCGGGCAGAGGCAGGTGAACTCCGGAATTTCCATGTGAATCAGGTAGTCGCGTCCGGGTTCCGGATTCGGAAAGATTTCGAGCGATTTCGAGGGCTTGGAAGGCATGCCGATGGCTTCGGAGAGGGTGTCGAAGGTGGTATTATAAGCACCCAAATCCCTGCGGCGCAGCCGATACATCGCGCCGTTCCCCAACAAAAACAGAGCCTTCTGATTACGTGCGCCTTACCAAGCTGAAACTTGCCGGGTTCAAGACCTTCGTCGACCCGACTTCCGTGCTGACGCCGGGCCAACTCGTCGGGGTGGTCGGCCCCAACGGCTGCGGCAAATCCAACATCATCGATGCCGTGCGCTGGGTGCTCGGCGAATCGAAGGCCATGGCCCTGCGCGGCGAGTCGATGCAGGACGTCATCTTCAACGGCTCGGGCGAGCGCAAGCCCGTCGGCCGCGCCAGCGTCGAGCTGCATTTCGACAACGCCCAGGGCCGCGCCAGCGGCCAGTGGTCGCAGTATGCCGAGATCGCGGTCAAGCGCGTGCTCGACCGCGACGGCGAGTCGACCTATTACATCAACAACATGCACGTGCGCCGGCGCGACGTGATCGACCTCTTCATGGGCACCGGCCTGGGCCCGCGCGCCTACGCCATCATCGAGCAGGGCATGATCTCGCGCATCATCGAGGCCAAGCCCGAGGAGCTGCGCTTCTTCCTCGAGGAGGCGGCCGGCGTCACCAAGTACAAGGAGCGCCGCCGCGAGACCGAGAACCGCCTCGCCGACGCGCGCGAGAACATCGCCCGCGTCGAGGACATCCGCAACGAGCTGGGGCACCAGATCGAGAAGCTGGAAGGCCAGGCCGAGGTGGCGAAGCAGTACCGCGGACTGCACGCCCAGCTGACGCGCCGGCAGAACCTGCTCTGGCTCTACAAGCGCAACGAGGCGCGCGACCAGCGCGAGCGCCTGTTGCGCAACGTCGAGCAGGCGGTGATCAAGCTGGAGGCCGAGACGGCCGCCCTGCGCGACCTCGAGGCCCGGGTCGAGGCCGCGCGCACCGAGCATTATTCCGCCAGCGACGCGCTGCATGCCGCGCAGGGCGAGATGTTCGCCGCCAACGCCGAGGTGGCACGGCTCGAGTCCGAGCTCACCCATCTGCGCGAGTTGCGCCAGAAGGTCGAGTCGCGCCTGGCCCAGCTCGAGGGCGAGGACGGCCACTGGCGCGGCCAGGCGGACACGCTCGACCGCGACGAGGCGCGCTGGAAGGAACTGCTGGAGAACGCCGCGCAGCGGGCGAAAGGCGCCGAGACGCGCCATGCCGAGGCCGCCGCGCGCCTGCCCGAGGCCGAGGCCGCGCTCAGGGCCGCCGAGGAGGCCGCCCAGTCCCTGCGCCGCGAAATGGCTCAGGCCGAGCAGAACCTGCGCGTCGAGGAGGCGCACAAGAGCCACGCCGACAAGACGCACGACGGCCTGGCCCAGCGCCGTACCAGGCTAGAAACCGAGCGCGGCCAGCTCGAGCAGCCGGACGAGGGCGCCCTCGGCGCCCTGCAGGGCCGTGTCGCCGAACTGAACGCGCAAGTCGAGACGAAGCGCAGCCGCGTCGCCGAGCTGCAGCGGCGCCTGCCCGAGCACGAGGCACAGCGCCGCGAGGCGGCCGAGGCCCAGGCCAGCGCTTCGAGGCGCCTGACCGAGGCGCAGGCGCGGCGCGACGCGCTCAAGCAATTGCAAAACCGCGTGCAGCGCGAAGGCAAGCTGGGCGAGTGGCTGGCGCGCCACGGCCTCGATGCCGTGGCGCCGGTCTGGTCCAGCCTCAAGGTGGAGCCAGGCTGGGAAACGGCGCTGGAAGCCGTCTTGCGCGAGCGACTGGCCGCCCTGGCCGGGGTCGACGCTTCCGCGGCGGGAAGCGTGCTGGCGGATCCGCCGCCGGCGAACCTGGCGCTCGTTTTTGCCGGCGAGTCAGGGCCGGTCGGCGGGACGGCCGGACTGGAAGCCGATGTGCCGCTGCGCGACAAGGTGCGCTGTGGCGACCCGCGCTGGGAACCGGCGCTCAACGATTGGCTCGCCGGCGTGTATGTGGCTGACGACCTCGCCGCCCTGGCGGCGCGCCGCGCCGGCCTGCCGGCGGGTCGCCAGTGGGTCAGCCAAGCCGGCCATCTCGTTTCGCGCCACAGCTTCGTCTTCTACGTGCCCGAGGCGCGCACCCACGGCGTCATCGAGCGCCAGCGCGAGATCGAGCAGCTGGAAGGCGAATGCGGCGCGCTGGAGGACGAGGCGCGCATCGCCGCGGCGACGCTGGCTTCGGCCGAATCCGGCCTGGCCGAGCACCGCAACCGCCTGGCCGAGGCACAGCGCGAGGCGCAGGAGCTGCAGCAGTCGGCCCACGGCGTCCAGGTCGAGGCGGTCAGGCTGGGCGAGGCCGTGCAGCGCTACCGCACGCGCCTGGCGCAGATCGAGGGCGACCTGAAGGAAGTCGGCAACGCCGAAGAAGCCGAGCGCAGCCGCCGCCAGCTGGCCGAACGGGAAATGACGCGCCTGGCGGGCGTGGTGCAGGAACTGCGCGCACGCCTCGAGGCGGCTCAGGAAGACAGCCGCGGGCGCGACGCTACCCTGCGCGAGCAGCGCACCGTCGAGCAGGCCCTGGCGCGCGAGCTGCAGGAGTCGCGCTTTGCGGAGCGCGAGTGCGCCGGCAAGCTGGAGGAGATCGGCCGTGCGCGCGAAGTGGCGCGCGAGCAGCTGGAGCGCATCGAGGCCGAGACGGCCGCGCGCCGCCAGGAGCGCGAGGCCATCAGCGAAAGCGGCACCGAGTCGAAGCTGCAGGAGGCGCTCGCCGCGCGGCGCAGCCGAGAGTCGGCGCTGGCCACCTACCGCGACGCGCTGGAAGGCGCCGCCGCGGAACTGCGCCAGTTCGAGGAGGCGCGTCTGAAGACAGAACAGGGCCTCGATCCGCTGCGCGACCGCATCGGCGACCTGCGCCTGAAGGAGCAGGCGGCGCAGTTGAACGAGGAGCAGTTCGCCGCGCGCCTGGCCGAGGCGCACGCCAACGAGGAGGAGCTGGCGCCGGAGCTGACGCGCGAGGTGAAGGAGCCGCTCCTGCAGGGAGACATCGCGCGCCTCTCCGCCGAGATCGAGGCGCTCGGCCCGGTGAACCTCGCCGCGCTGGACGAACTCAACAGCTCGCGCGAGCGCAAGGGCTTCCTCGACAGCCAGTCGGAGGACCTGAGCCAGGCCATCAACACCCTGGAAGACGCCATCCGCCGCATCGACCGCGAGACGCGCGAGCAGCTGCAGGACACCTACAACAACGTGAACCGCCAGTTCGGCATCCTCTTCCCGCAGCTCTTCGGCGGCGGCGAGGCGAAGCTGATCCTCACCGGCGAGGAACTCCTCGACTCCGGCATCCAGGTCATGGCGCAGCCGCCCGGCAAGAAGAACAGCAGCATCCATCTGCTCTCCGGCGGCGAGAAGGCGCTGACCGCCATCGCCCTGGTGTTCGCGCTGTTCCAGTTGAACCCCGCCCCGTTCTGCATGCTCGACGAGGTGGATGCGCCGCTCGACGACACCAACACCGAGCGCTTCTGCGAGATGGTCAAGCGCATGTCGGCGCAGACGCAGTTCCTCTTCATCACCCACAACAAGATCACCATGGAGATGGCGCGCCAGCTGATCGGCGTCACCATGCAGGAGCAGGGCGTCTCGCGCGTGGTCGAGGTGGACATCGAGGAGGCGCTGCGCATGAGCGACGAAGCGGTGGCGGCATGAGCGCCGTCCGCCGGGCCGTCCCAAGGACGGCGCAGACAACCGCGTGGAGCGAGCGCAGCTCGCGAACTCACGTCACCCCCTCTCAAGGGGAGGGGGACGGGGGGAGGGTAGTCCTGTGAGCGAGCTGCAACTCTCGCTGATCGTGGCGGGCGTCGCCTTGGTGGCCGGCGTGTTCGTCTACAACAAGTGGCAGGAGCGCAAGCACCGCAAGCTGGCCGAGCGGGTCTTCCGCGCCGACCACCCGGACGTGCTGCTCGGCCGCCGTGAAGCGACAGCGACGGGGAGCGGCGAAGCGGACGCGGAGCGCATCGAGCCCGCGATGGAGGGCGCTGCCGCCGCCGACGGGCCTGAGAGCGAAGCGTCCCCGCCTGCCGAGGCGCCGCGCGCCGCCGCGGCCGAGCCGCCGGCCGAGCTGGCCGATCCCGCCATCGACTGCATCGTGCGCTTCGAGTCGGCCGAGCTGATCGGCGGCCCCTACCTCTGGCAGGCGCAGCAGCAGGCGCTGTCCAAGCTGTCCCGCGCGGCATTCTGGAGCGGCGAGAACGAGCGCAGCGGCCAGTGGGAGCGTCTCACGGCGCACAGCGCCGCCGACTATCGCCGCCTGCGCGCGGCGCTGCAACTGGCCGACCGACGCGGAGCGCTCGCCGACGCCGACCTGTCGCTCTTCATGAATGGCGTGCAGCGCCTGGCCGACGAATTTCTCGCCGTCGCCGACATGCCGACGCGCAACGAGGTGCTGGCGCGCGCCGCCGAACTCGACGGTTTCTGCGCCGGGGTGGATATCCAGATCGGCGTGAACGTCGTCGCCGGCGCCGCGCCCTTTCCCGGCACCAAGCTGCGCGGGCTGGCCGAGGCGGCCGGTCTGGCGCTGCGTGAGGACGGCATGTTCCACGCCGCGAACGAGGACGGCGCGACCTTGTTCACCCTGTCCAATCTCGAGGCCGCGCTATTCGCCGCCGAGGAGATGAAGTCCCTCGCCACCCACGGCATGACGTTCACCCTCGATGTGCCGCGCGTCGCCCACGGCGCGCGCGTCTTCGACCGCATGATCGCCCTGGCCAGGCAGTTCGCCGGCAGCCTCGGCGGCACGCTGGTCGACGACAATCGCGCGCCGCTGGCCGACAACGCGCTCGACGTCATCCACGACAAGATCCTCGAGATCGACCAGCGCATGGCGCAGAGAGGCATTCCCGCCGGCGGTCCGCAGGCGCTGCGCCTGTTTTCCTGAGGGGCATGCCCGTGCCGCGCAACGTCGCCGAGCGCGCCAAGGCACTGCGCGAGGAGATCGAGCGCCACAACCACGCCTATTACGTGCTCGACGCGCCGACGGTGCCGGACGCCGAGTACGACCGCCTGTTCCGCGAACTGCAGGAGATCGAGGCCGCCCATCCCGAGTTGCGTACGGCGGATTCGCCGACGCAGCGCGTCGGCGGCCGGCCGCTGCCGGAGTTCGCGCCGGTGCGCCATGCCGTGCCGATGCTTTCCATCAGGACCGAGACCGACACGGGGCCGGAAGGGGCGCGCAATTTCGATGCGCGCGTGCGGCGCGCGCTCGGGCTGGGCGAGGGCGCGCCCGCCGTGGAGTATGCCGCCGAGCTGAAGTTCGACGGGCTGGCCGTCAGCCTGCGCTACGAGGACGGCGTGCTGGTGCGGGCGGCGACGCGCGGCGACGGCGAAACGGGCGAGGACGTCACGCAGAACGTGCGTACCATCCATTGCGTTCCGCTGCGGCTGCGCGGCGAGTCACCGGCCTTGCTCGAAGTGCGCGGCGAGGTGTACATGAGCCGTCCCGACTTCGAGCGCTACAACGCGCGCCAGCGCGAGCAGGGCCGACCGACCCTGGTCAACCCGCGCAACGGGGCGGCCGGCAGCGTCCGCCAGCTCGATCCGAAGGTTGCCGCGGAACGGCCGCTTTCGTTTTACGCCTACGGCGTGGGCGAATGCGGCGGCTGGGGCGTGCCCGGCCGCCATAGCGCGCTGCTCGATGCGCTGGAGGCTTTCGGTGTTCCCGTCTGCGAGCACCGCACGGTGGCGCGCGGCGCGGAGGCGCTGATCGCGTTCCATGCGCGCATCCTGGCTTTGCGCGACGCGCTGCCCTTCGACATCGACGGCGTCGTGTACAAGGTCAATGCGCTGGATCTGCAGAAGGAACTCGGCTTCGTCAGCCGCGAGCCGCGCTGGGCGGTGGCGCACAAGTATCCGGCCGAGGAGGAAACGACCGAGGTGCTCGGCATCGAGGTGCAGGTCGGCCGCACCGGCAAACTTACGCCGGTGGCGCATCTGAAGCCGGTTTTCGTCGGCGGCGTGACGGTGACGAATGCCACCCTGCACAACGAGGACGAGGTGCGGCGCAAGGACGTGCGCGTCGGCGACACGGTCATCGTGCGGCGCGCCGGCGACGTGATTCCGGAAGTGGTCGCCGTGGTCAGGGAGCGCCGGCCGCGGGAGGTCGAACAGGCCAAGCCGTGGAGTCTGGCCGAGGCGGTCGGCAACGAGTGCCCGGCCTGCCGCAGCGCCATCGCGCGGGCCGATGGCGAGGCCGACTGGCGCTGCACGGCGGGCCTGTACTGTCTGGCGCAGCGCAAGCAGGCGGTTCTGCATTTCGCCTCCCGCCGCGCGCTCGACATCGAGGGTTTGGGAGAAAAGCTGGTCGACCAGCTGGTCGAACGGAAAGGGGTCGAATCCGTCGCCGATCTGTACGATCCCGCGCGCATCAATGCGGCAACGCTGGCGGACCTCGAGCGCATGGGCGAGAAGTCGGCGCAGAACATCGTGGCTGCCATCGAGAGATCGAAATCCGCCACCCTGGCGCGGCTGATCTACGCCCTGGGCATCCGCAACGTCGGCGAGGCGACGGCCAAGGATCTGGCGCGGCATTTCGGCTCCATGACGGACCTGATGGCGGCCGACGTCGAGGCGCTGCAGCGCGTGCCGGACGTCGGGCCGGTCGTGGCCGAATCCATCGCCGGGTTCTTCGGGGAAGCGCACAATCAGCAGGTGATCCGGCGTTTGCTGCAGAATATCCGGCTACACAGGGTGGAGGAGGGCGGACCGGTCGCCGTGTTGCAGGGACTGACTTTTGTCCTGACCGGGACGCTGCCGCGGCTGACGCGCGAGGAGGCCGGCGCGCTGATCGAGGCGGCCGGCGGCCGGGTCAGCGGCTCGGTGTCGAAGAAGACGGATTACGTCGTCGCCGGCGCGGAAGCCGGCACCAAGCTGGACAAGGCCCGGGCGCTGGGCGTCAGGGTGATCGACGAGGATGGCCTGCGCAGGCTGCTGGGACAATGAATCGTACGGAGTGCATGCAATGAAGAAGATCACCAAGGCCGTCTTCCCCGTCGCCGGCATGGGCAGCCGCTTCCTGCCGGCCACCAAGGCCAGCCCCAAGGAGATGATGCCCATCGTCGACAAGCCGCTGATCCAGTACGCGGTCGAGGAGGCGGTGGCCGCCGGCATCACCGACATGGTGTTCATCACCGGCCGCAACAAGCGCGCCATCGAGGACCATTTCGACAAGGCTTACGAGATGGAAACCGAGCTGGAGATCAGGGGCAAGCATGATCTGCTGCGCCTGGTGCAGGAGACCGTGCCCGAGCACATCAACTGCATTTACATCCGCCAGACCGAGCCGCTCGGGCTCGGCCACGCCGTGCTGTGCGCCGCGCCGGTGGTGGGCGACGAGCCTTTTGCCGTGCTGCTCGCGGACGACCTGATCGATGCCGATCCGCCCGTCCTGCAGCAGATGGTGGAAGCTTTCAACCGTCACGAGAGCATGCTGCTCGGCGTGCAGAACGTGCCCTTCGCCGACACCGGCGCCTACGGCATCGTCAGCACCGAGCCGGGACGCGAGGGCCTGCAGAACGTCACGGCCATTGTCGAGAAGCCGGCACCGGAGAAGGCGCCTTCCAACCTCGCCGTGATCGGACGCTACGTGCTGACGCCGCGCATCTTCCATCACCTGCGCAGCGTGCAGGCGGGCGCCGGCGGCGAGATCCAGCTCACCGACGCCATCGCCGCGCTGATCGAGGAGGAGCCGGTGCTGGCCTTCCCCTTCCACGGCATCCGCTACGACTGCGGCTCGAAGCTGGGCTATCTCAAGGCCACCATCGCCTTCGGCCGCAAGCACCCGGAGGTCGGCAAGGGCTTCACCGAGTACCTGGCCAGCCTCAACGTCGGCGGACGCTCCTGATGCTGCCGGCGGCCGAAGCGCGGCAGGTCCTCGACGAGGCCGACCTGATCGTCCCCGAGGCGGTGGCGGCGGAGGCCGTACGCCGCGTCGCCGGCGAAATTTCAGATGCTCTGGCGGATGCGCACCCTCTGGTGCTGTCGGTGATGGGGGGCGCGGTGATCTTCACCGGCCAGTTGCTGCCGCTGCTGCGCTTTCCGCTCGAATTCGACTACCTGCACGTCACGCGCTACGGCGACACCACCACCGGCGGCGAGCTGAGCTGGATCGTGGCGCCGCGCGCGGAGATCGCCGGCCGCACGGTGCTGGTGGTGGACGACATCCTCGACGAAGGCATCACGCTGGCGGCGGTGAAGCGGCGCCTGCTCGAACAGGGCGCGAAGGACTGCCGCATCGCCGTCTTCGCCGACAAGGACATCGGCCGCGCCAAGCCCGTCCAGGCCGACTTCGTCGGCGTGCGTCTGCCGAACCGCTACGTCTTCGGCTTCGGCATGGACGTCAAGGGCGCCTGGCGCAACCTGCCGGCGGTGTATGCGGTGAAGGGGCTGTGATTCCCTGAAAAGTCAGTCCGGCCGCTACGGCGGCGCGCCGGCTCAGGCGGCCTCGCGCCCGGCGCGGCGGCGCTCGTGCTCCTTCAGGTGGCGCTTGCGCAGGCGGATCGACTTCGGCGTGATCTCCACCAGCTCGTCGTCGGCGATGAACTCGACGGCGGACTCCAGCGTGATCTGGATCGGCGGCACCAGCATGATGGCCTCGTCCTTGCCGGAGGCGCGCACGTTGGTGAGCTGCTTGGTCTTGATCGGGTTCACCACCAGGTCGTTGTCGCGGCTGTTGATGCCGATGATCATGCCTTCGTAGACCGGCTCGCCGGGGCTGACGAACATGCGGCCGCGCTCCTGCAGCTTCCACAGCGCGTAGGCGACCGCCTCGCCCTGCTCGGCGGAGATGAGCACGCCGTTCCTGCGCTCGGCGATGTCGCCCTTCATCGGGCCGTAGTCGTCGAAGACGTGGCTCATGATGCCGGTGCCGCGCGTCATCGTCAGGAATTCCGACTGGAAGCCGATCAGGCCGCGCGCCGGGATGCGGTACTCGAGGCGCACGCGGCCCTTGCCGTCGGGCTGCATGTCCTGCAGGTCGCCGCGGCGCTCGCCGAGGGCCTGCATGACCGCGCCCTGATGCGCCTCCTCGCAGTCGACCGTCAGCATCTCGTAGGGCTCGCACTTCTCGCCGCCGATGTCCTTCAGCACCACGCGCGGACGCGAGACGGCCAGTTCGTAGCCCTCGCGGCGCATGTTCTCGAGCAGGATGGTGAGGTGCAGCTCGCCGCGTCCCGAGACGAGGAAGATGTCGGCATCCGCAGTATCCTCGACGCGCAGCGCCACGTTGCTCATCAGCTCGCGCGCCAGGCGCTCGCGCAACTGGCGGCTGGTGACGAACTTGCCTTCCTTGCCGGCGAAGGGCGAGGTGTTGACCTGGAAGTTCATGGTCAGGGTCGGCTCGTCCACCGTCAGCAGGGGCAGGGCCTCGGGCTGCTCGGGGTCGGTGATCGTGACGCCGATGCCGACCTCCTCGATGCCGTTGATGAGCACGATGTCGCCGGCGCTGGCGACGTCCGTGAGAACGCGCTCGAGGCCCTTGAACACCTGCACCTGGTTCACGCGCGCCTTGACCGGCTCGTCGTCCTCCGGCCCGTTCATGACGAGGACGTTGTCGAGCGGACCGAGGCGGCCGCGCGTGATGCGGCCGATGCCGATGCGGCCGACGTAGCTGGAATAGTCGAGCGAGCAGATCTGCAGTTGCAGCGGGCCCTCTTCGTCTACCACCGGCTGCGGCACGTGCCGGAGGATGGCTTCGAACAGCGGACGCATGTCGGTGCCGGGCTTGTCGGCTTCCAGCATGGCGTAGCCGTTGAGGGCCGAGGCGAACACCACCGGGAAGTCGAGCTGCTCCTCGGTGGCGCCGAGCTTGTCGAAGAGATCGAAGGTGTGGTTGATGACCCAGTCCGGCCGTGCGCCGGGACGGTCGATCTTGTTGATGACGACGATCGGCTTCAAGCCTTGTGCCAAGGCCTTTCGCGTGACGAATCGCGTCTGCGGCATGGGGCCTTCGACGGCGTCGACCAGCAGCAGCACACCGTCGACCATCGACAGCACGCGCTCGACCTCGCCGCCGAAGTCGGCGTGGCCCGGCGTGTCGACGATGTTGATGTGGGTGCCCTCGAAGTCGATGGCGCAGTTCTTCGCCAGGATGGTGATGCCGCGCTCCTTCTCCAGGTCGTTGGAGTCCATGACGCGCTCCTCCACCTGCTGGTGGGCGGCGAAGGTGCCGGATTGCTTGAGCAACTGGTCGACCAGGGTGGTCTTGCCGTGGTCGACGTGGGCGATGATGGCGATGTTGCGAAGGGCGCGGGTCATTGTGCGGTGCGGCAATAAAAAAGTTTGGCAGTATAACACCTTAGCGCATCCCGCCTAAGCGCCATGCTAGAATTCCTCGCATCACAGGCCATACACAAAATCATTCGAATCAAATGCTTGCAATCATCGGCGGCAGCGGGCTGTCACAACTGGCGAATCTGGCCGTGGAACGGCGCGAGGTGGTGCGCACACCTTATGGGGAACCCTCCGGCCCGCTCACCTTCGGCCGAATCTGCGGCCAGCCGGCGGTGTTCATCGCCCGCCACGGCTACGGCCACACCATCCCGCCGCACGAGGTGAATTACCGCGCCAACGTCTGGGCGCTGAAACAGGCGGGCGCCACCTGCATCGTCTCGATCGCTTCGGTCGGCGGCATTCGCGCCGGCCTCGGCCCCGGGGCCATCGTCATTCCGCACCAGATCATCGATTACACCTGGGGGCGCAAGGCCACTTTTTTCGAGGGCGGCGGCACGCCCGTCATGCACGTGGATTTCACCCATCCCTACGACCCGGAACTGCGGCAGGTGCTGCTGGCGGCTGCGCGGGAGGCCGGCCAGGCCGTCATCGACGGCGGCGTGTATGCCGCCATGCAGGGGCCGCGCCTGGAAACGGCGGCGGAGATCGACCGGCTGGAGCGGGACGGCGCCGACATCGTCGGCATGACGGGCATGCCGGAGGCGGCGCTGGCGCGGGAACTCGATCTGCCCTA
>VGHJ01000025.1 GCA_016868295.1 Betaproteobacteria bacterium
GTCACCTTGGCGCCGAGCAGCACGCCGCCCTTGCCCGGCTTGGCGCCCTGCGACAGCTTGATCTCGAAGGCGCGCACGCTGTCGTGCGCGGCGATCTCGCGCAGCCGCTCGATCGACAGGCGCCCCTCGGCGTCGCGCACGCCGTACTTGGCCGTGCCGATCTGCATGATGAGGTCGCAGCCGCCCTCGAGGTGGTAGGGCGAGAGGCCGCCCTCGCCGGTGTCGAGCCAGCAGCCGGCGGCGGCCGCGCCGCGCGACAGCGCCCGCACCGCCGGTTTCGAGATGGCGCCGTAGCTCATGCCGCTGATGTTCACGATCGAGCGCGCCGAGCAAGGCCGCTCGCACCAGCCTTCGCCGATGAGGATCGGCGGCGTCGGCTTCTGCTCCTCCTCGATCACCGGAAACGGCGCATTGACGAACACCAGCGCGCCCGGCTCGCGCAGGTTGTAGGTGGAACCGAAGCCGATGACGCCGCCCTCGTCCTTGGCCAGGCGGTAGACCCAGGCGCGCGTGGCGCGGTTGAAGGGCATCTCCTCGCGGTCGCCGGTGAAGAAGTACTGGCGGAAGTACTCGCCGAGCTGCTCGAAGAAGTAGCGCAAGCGGCCGACGATGGGATAGTTGCGCAGGACGGAGTGCTTCTTCTGCGTGATGTCCTTGACGTACCAGACGACGAGCGCGGCGAAGAGGCCGATGGCCAGCAGGGTGCCGATGCTGACGGAAAGTACGCTGACGAGACCGCTCATGCTGCCCTCCCGGCGGGTAGAATTGCCCTTTCAGAATAGTGTTGACGGCAGGTTTCATGGAAACTTCAGGAACACTCGCGGCCGAGATCGGGAGAAACGTCGCCGCCGCCCTGGCCGAGGACATCGGCAGCGGCGATCTGACCGCCCTGCTCACCCCGGCCGGCCATCCGGCGCGCGGCATCGTCGTCAGCCGCGAGGAGGCGGTGCTCTGCGGCACGGCCTGGTTCGACGCCTGCTTCCACAAGCTGGACCCCGGCGCCCGCATCCGCTGGCATGCCCCGGACGGCGCCCGCATCCACGCCGGACAGATGCTCTGCGAGATCGAGGCCGACACGCGCGCCCTGCTCACCGCCGAGCGGCCGGCGCTGAACTTCCTGCAATTGCTCTCCGGCACCGCCACCGTCACGCGCAAATACGTCGATGCCGTCGCCGGCACGCGGGCGAAGATCGTCGACACGCGCAAGACCCTGCCCGGCCTGCGCCTGGCGCAGAAGTACGCCGTGCGCTGCGGCGGCGGCACCAACCACCGCCTCGGCCTCTACGACGGCATTCTCATCAAGGAAAACCACATCATGGCCGCCGGCGGAGTGGCGGCGGCGCTGGCGCAGGCAGTCAAGCTGGCGCCGAAAGGCGTCTTCATCCAGATCGAGGTGGAAAACCTGGCGCAGCTCGAGGAGGCGCTGGCGGCCGAGGCGAAGATGATCCTGCTCGACAACATGGACTTGGCGCAGATGCGCAAGGCGGTGGCCCTGACGGCGGGCCTGGCGCTGCTGGAGGCCTCGGGCGGGGTGGTTTTGTCGAAGGTGCGGGCGATCGCCGAAACCGGTGTGGACCGCATCTCCATCGGCAGCCTGACCAAGGACGTGCGGGCCATCGACCTGTCCCTGCGCCACGTGGAGAAGTAGGGCCTGGCTGCCTTGCCATCCCCCTGCGAAACAGGTATAAACATTCTGCGCCGGGCGCCGTTAATGACAAGGCCGGCCATCACAAGAATGGAATGTCGGGAGCTTCGAGATGCTGTTCCTCATCTACTACGTCGTCGCCATCACCATCCTGATCCTGCACTTCACGGGATTCCTGGCGCGTCACAACATCGAGTGGCTGATCCTGGTCCTGGCGGTGACGGTGTTCCCGGCCGTCATCTACCTCTGACGTCCCTCACGCCCGGGCGGCGATAAACGCCTTCACCGCCCCAACATCCGCCTCCATCACTTCCACCCGCTGCGGCAGGGCCTCGAGGCCCTCCAGTTCGCGCGGACGCCCCGGCTCGCGGCCGAGCGCCTCGCGAATGGTCTCGGCGAACTTCACCGGCTGCGCCGTCTCCAGCACCACCATCGGCACGCCGGCTTCGCCCAATTCACGATGGACTTGCGCCACCTTGAGGCCGTCGGCGGTGTGCGGATCGATCAAGACGCCGTATTTCTCCCAGGCCGCACGGATCGTCGCCAGGCGGTCGGCATGGCTGCTGGTGCCCGAGACGAAGCGGAACTCCGGCAGGCGTGCCATATAAGGCGTGCCGCGCAGGTCGAAGCTGCCGCCCGCGTCCACGCTTGACCACCATTCCCGCACCACGGCCGCATCGCGCCCGGCGAGATCGAAGGCGAAGCGCTCGAAGTTGGAGGCCTTGGAGATGTCCATCGAGGGGCTCGAGGTGACGCGCGTCTCCGCCGTCGCGCGCGGCCGATACACGCCGCTGCGGAAGAACTCGTCGAGCACGTCGTTCTCGTTGGTGGCCAGCACCAGGCGCGCGACGGGCAGGCCCATCATGCGCGCGACGTGGCCGGCGCAGATGTTGCCGAAGTTGCCCGAGGGCACGGCGAAGGCGACCTGCTCGTCGTTCGAGCGCGTGGCGGCAAAGTAGCCCTTGAAGTAGTACACTACCTGGGCGGCGACGCGCGCCCAGTTGATCGAGTTCACCGCGCCGATCCGGTAGCGCGCCTTGAAGTCGGCGTCGTTGGAGACGCTCTTCACGATGTCCTGGCAGTCGTCGAACATGCCGCGGATGGCGATGTTGAAGATGTTGGCGTCCGGCAGCGAGTACATCTGCGCGCGCTGGAAGTCGCTCATCAGGCCGTGCGGCGAGAGCATGAAGACCTTCACGCCGCGCTTGCCGCGCATGGCGTACTCGGCGGCCGAGCCGGTGTCGCCCGAAGTGGCGCCGAGGATGTTGATCGACTCGCCGCGTTTCTCCAGCACGTACTCGAACAGGTTGCCGAGCAGCTGCATGGCCATGTCCTTGAAGGCCAGCGTCGGCCCGTTGGAGAGCTCCAGCAGGTGCAGCCCCGGCTCCAGGGTGGTGAGCGGCGTGATGTCGGACGCGTCGCGTCCCGGCCGGCACCAGCGGTAGGTCTGCGCCGTGTAGGTGCGGACCACGATGGCCTTCAGGTCGCAGGCCGGGATGTCGGTGATGAACTTCTCCAGCACGCGCAGCGCGAGGGCGTGGTATGGCAGCGCGCGCCACGCGTCCAGCTCGGCCCGCGTCACCTGCGGATAGGCTTCCGGCAGGTAGAGCCCGCCATCGGGCGCCAGGCCGCCGAGCAGGATGTCACAGAAAGCGCGGGGCGGCGACTGGCCTCGTGTCGAGATGTACATCATTTCAAGTCAAACGCCGCATTATTCTTTGAGGATACGCATTTTGACTCTTACCCGATCAAAAAGCATTTTCCCATCCCAACAAATTTTCTCATGAATATAGTTATTTGCTGCTTTGGAACTTGAAAACACCATCAGTTCAACAAGGGGGCTGTTCGAGTCAATGTATTTCAGCCCATCTCGATCTAAGAAATGACCAGTTTTTTCACCTTGGTTGCCAATTTCCTCGATGAGATAGATTGTTCGCAATGTTGTGATCCATTAATGGGGAGATGGGGGTCAGACCCCAGATACTCCTCAAATTACTCTTAGAGAGAGATAGCAATCGCCGTATTGGGGAGACTGACTTTCCCCGCCGCGTCCCACGCCGCCCCTCACCCAGCCGACTGCAGTTCGGCAAGCAACTCCGGATGCTTGTCCAGCAGGCGAAACAGGTTAACGACGGCCGCAACCGGGCGCGCCTTGCCGCGCTCGTAGCGAGAGAAGGCGTTGGGGCCGCCGCCGGCGATCGCCGCTGCCTGCGCCTGGGTCAGTTTGAGACGCTTGCGGATGCGCGCCAACTCCTCGCGCTGTTGCGCGTCCCGCTCGGCGGCAAGCACATCAAGCACTGCCGCATAGCGTTTGGCCTCCCCTTCACTGACGAACTCGATTTCCCCGCACGCCGGGCAGTGCCAGCCCTTCACTTTCGGCACCACGCGCGCGAGGCCATCCAACTCGATGGTCACGTCCTTCGTCCGCAGTTCCATGTCCGACTGTTCGCAGTTCAGGCAGGGATGGTTTTTCGCTTTGCTCATGCTCATAGCCTCTTGAACGAAATCACGATGGAGCCGTCGCTTCGCAAGATGAATTTGACGTAGGCGGGACCCGCGGGGGTGTCCGCGTGGTACACGTCCTGCCACAGCCGATGGTCGCCATGCGTGGTCATGCTCTTGACGAAACAATGGCCCGGCATTCCGATCACAACCTTCAGCATTGCCGCCAGGTCCAGGCCCATCGCATAGCCACCGGTCAGCGCCGTAGCGGTGAAGGCATCCGCCCCGCGCGCCGCCACCCCAGCCTTGATTTCCGCCAGCAGGTAGTGCGGCTTGCGTTTCTCCATTAATCTGAATTTAACCTATTAGGTTAATTATGGCAATGAATATCAGGGTCATTGCCGCTGTACTCGGAAACGCGTGAATGCCATCTCCGTCCTGGCGAGACTGACATTTTAAAATCTCAGCCACCCTCTCCCCTACCCCTCTCCCGCCAGCGGGAGAGGGGAGGAAAGGGGTCAGTTCAATTCTTCCAGCCGCAGGCGCACCACTCTGCCCTTCACCACCGGCAGCGCCTCGATGCGGGCGATGGCGGCCTCCATGTTCTTCTCGCGCGTCAGGTGGGTGAGCATGATGATGTCGGTCTGCTCCTCGCCCTCGGCCGGCTCGCGCTGGATCATGGCGTCGATGGAGATCTGCTGGTCGGCCAGGATGCGCGTGATGTCGGCGAGCACGCCGGGGCGGTCCTCGACGCGCATGCGGAAGTAGTAGGCGGTCTCCACCTCGCCCATCGCCAGCACCGGGATCGCCTTCACCGCGTCGGGCTGGAAGGCGAGGTGCGGCACGCGGTGCTCCGGATCGGCGGTGTGCATGCGGGTGACATCGACCAGGTCGGCGATGACGGCGCTGGCCGTCGGCTCGGCGCCGGCGCCCTTGCCGTAGTAGAGCGTGCTGCCGACGGCGTCGCCCTTCACCAGCACGGCGTTCATGGCGCCCTCGACGTTGGCGATGAGGCGCTTCGTCGGGATCAGCGTCGGGTGCACGCGCAGCTCGATGCCCTCCCGCTTCCGCTTGGTGATGCCGAGCAGCTTGATGCGGTAGCCGAGCTGCTCGGCGTAGCGGATGTCCTCCGCCTGCAGCGTACTGATGCCCTCGACGTGGCACTTGTCGAACTGCATCGGAATGCCGAAGGCGATGGCCGACATGATGGTCAGCTTGTGCGCGGCATCCACGCCCTCGACGTCGAAGGTCGGGTCGGCCTCCGCGTAGCCCAGCCGCTGCGCCTCCTTCAGCACGGTCTCGAAGGGCAGGCCCTTGTCGCGCATCTCGGAGAGGATGAAGTTGGTGGTGCCGTTGATGATGCCGGCGATCCACTCGATGCGGTTGGCGGTGAGGCCCTCGCGCAGCGCCTTGATGATGGGGATGCCGCCGGCCACCGCCGCCTCGAAGGCGACCATGACGCCCTTACTCTGCGCGGCGGCGAAGATCTCGTTGCCGTGCGTGGCGAGCAGCGCCTTGTTGGCGGTGACGACGTGCTTGCCGTTCTCGATGGCCTTCAGCACCAGTTCCTTCGCCACGCCAGTGCCGCCGATCAGCTCGACGACGATGTCGACTTCCGGGTCGGCGACGACGGAAAACGCGTCGTCGGTGAGGCGGCAGGCGCCGCCGGTAACCTGCTTCGCCAGTTCGAGGTTCTTGTCGGCGACGACGGATATGCGGATGGGCCGGCCGGCGCGGCGCGTGATCTCCTCCTGGTTGCGCTGGAGGACGGTGAAGGTGCCGCCGCCGACGGTGCCGATGCCGAGCAGGCCTACGTTGATGGGTTTCATTTGAGGTTTTTCCTGAAGCAGAAGCCGGGGATGTGCATCCCCTCGCGAAAATAGAACTTGTGGGCTGCAGCGCGCTGCGCGCCGGAATCCAGCGCGATCACATCGCAGCCGAGCTGGCCGGCCTTCGCTTGCAGCCAGTCGAACAGCAGCTTGCCGAAGCCGCGCGATCGCCGCGCCGCGTCGGTGACCAGGTCATCCACGTAGAGACGCCGCCCCTCGTAGGTGTTCTCCACCAGTCGCCACACCGCCAGGGCGCAGACGGCGCCGTCCTCGGTCACCACCACCATGCGGCCGCCGTTGGCGAACACCTCGCCCAGGCGGCCCGCATAGCCGGCCGGCAGGTCCGGACGCAGCTGCCGATGCACGCCCTCGGCGCGCGCCAGCCAGTCCGGCGCGGCCACCCTGCCGTCGGCCCCGTTGACTTCGACGATCTCAGGCCGTGCCATGCCGCTTCCGGTAGCCCTCGAGGAAGCGTGCGATGCGGCCGATGGCTTCGCGCAAGTCGTCCTCGTGGGGCAGGAAAACGAGGCGGAAGTGGTCGGGATGCGGCCAGTTGAAGCCGCTCCCCTGCACCAGCAGCACCTTCTCCTCCCGCAGCAGCTCGGCGATGAAGGCCTGGTCGTCCTCGATCGGGTAGAGCTTCGGGTCGAGCCGCGGGAACATGTACAGCGTTGCCTTCGGCTTGACGCAGGTCACGCCCGGGATGGCCGTGATCAGGTCGTAGGCGACGTCGCGCTGGCGGCACATGCGCCCGCCCGGCGCGACGAGGTCGTCGATGCTCTGGTAGCCGCCGAGGGCGGTCTGGATGCCATGCTGTCCGGGCGCGTTGGCGCACAGGCGCATCGAGGCCAGCATTTCGAGCCCCTCGATGTAGTCCTTCGCGTGGCGCTTGTCGCCGGAGACCACCATCCAGCCGGCGCGGTAGCCGCAGGAGCGGTAGTTCTTCGAGAGGCCGTTGAAGGTGATGGTCAGCACGTCCTCGGAGAGTGAGGCGATCGCCGTGTGGCTGTTGCCGTCATAGAGCACCTTGTCGTACACCTCGTCGGAATAGACGAGGAGGTGATGCTCGCGCGCGATCCCGATGATCTCCCTGAGCAGCTCGTCCGGATACAGCGCGCCGGTCGGGTTGTTCGGGTTGATGATGACGATCGCCTTGGTCTGCGGCGTGATCTTGCCCCGGATGTCGTCGAGGTCCGGCAGCCAGCCGTTCTCCTCGTCGCACAGGTAATGGCGCGGCGTGCCGCCGGAGAGGCTGATCGCCGCCGTCCACAGCGGGTAGTCCGGCGCCGGCACCAGCACCTCGTCGCCGGCGTCGAGCAGGGCGTTCATCGCCATCACGATCAGCTCGGACACGCCGTTGCCGACGTAGATGTCCTCCAGCGTCACTCCCTTGATGTGCTTCTGCTGGCAGTAGTGCATGATCGCCTTGCGCGCGGCGAAGATGCCCTTCGAGTCGGTGTAGCCCGCGGCGTGCGGCAGGTTGCGGATGATGTCCTGCTGGATCTCTTCCGGCGCATCGAAGCCGAAGGCGGCGAGGTTGCCGATGTTCAGCTTGATGATCTTGTGGCCCTCCTCCTCCATCTGCTTGGCGATCTGCAGCACCGGGCCGCGGATGTCATAGCAGACGTTGGCGAGTTTGGCCGACTTGAGTACCGGTCGCATGGCTGTCTTTCCTCGAATATGGCGGTGCAACATCAAGGCTATAATGTTACCCGACTTCGAGACAAATCAGGCGACTAGACGATTTTCATGAAACTGCATCTCGACAACGCGGGCAGCCGCAACCTGGTCACCGGGTACGGTGCCGGCTATGTCGCCATCAATCACCGCCATTACGAAACCGGCCTGGTCGTGCTGCCCGACCGCATCGTCGAGCCCTGGGCCGCCGCGGGCTTCGATGCCCTGGCCGAGTGCGACTTCGAGGCCCTGCGCGCGCTGGCGCCGGAAATCCTCCTCCTCGGCACCGGCGGCCGCCAGCGCTTTCCGGCGCCGTCCCTGTTGCGCCCGCTGATCGAGGCGCGCATCGGCTGCGAGGTGATGGACCTGCCCGCCGCCTGCCGCACCTTCAACATCCTCATGGCGGAGGGCCGCCGGGTGGCGGCCGCGCTCATCATCGAGGCGGAACAAGCATGAAAATCGCACTGAAGATCGACGCCGCCACCTTCCGCGGCACACTGGCCGGCGTGCCACGCCTGGTGGAAGCCCTGCGCCAGGCCGAAGCGCAGGCCAGCTTCTTCTTCAACCTCGGTCCCGACCGCAGCGGCCGCCGGCTCGGCGCCGCGCTCGCCGAATCGCGTCCGGGCGCGAGCGCCCTCGGCCGCCACGGCTTCGCCACCCTGCTCTACGGCACGCTGCTGCCGGCCCCCGACATCGGCCGGCGCTGCGCCGACATCCTGCGCGGCGTGCGCGACGCCGGCTTCGACACCGGCGTGCTGTCCTGGGATCGCGCCGTCTGGGAAAGTCAGTCTCCGCGGGGCGGCGCAGACTGGACGGAGCGCAGCATGCGCCGCGCCGTGGCGCGCTACGAGAAGCTCTTCGGCGAGGCGCCGAAGGCCCATGCCGCCCCCGGCTGGCAGACGAATCCGCACGCCGTGCGCCTGACCCAGCGCCTGGGCTACGGCTATGCCTCCGACACGCGCGGCAGCTGTCCCTTCATTCCGGTGTGGAACGCCGAAATCACGCTCTGCCCGCAACTGCCGACCACCCTGCCCACCCTCGACGAGTTGCTCGCCCAGGACGGCTGCACGGCCGAGACCCTGCCCGACCGCCTGCTGGCGCTGACGGCGCAGGACCGACCGGCCGGCCACGTCTTCAGCCTGCAGGCCGACCTCGGCCTTGCCCTGCTGCCCGCCGTGGAACAGATCCTCGCAGGCTGGAAGCGCCAGGGGCACGAAGTGGTCTCCCTGAGCGGCCTGTTCGAATCGATCGACGCCAGCCGCCTGCCGCGCCACGAATTGGTGCGCGGCAGCGTGCCGGGTCGCCGCGGCAGCCTCGTGCTGCAGGGGCCGGCGTTCCTGGCATAACGCCGGCCGCGCTTGCGCCGGCAGGCGATTTCATCAACAATGCAGACGCTCATGGTCGACCAGCCCGTACCCGATTTCGCCCTGCCGGCGACAGGCAACCAGACGTTCTCCCTGTCCGCGGCGCGCGGCGCCCCGCTGGTTCTCTACTTCTACCCGAAAGACAACACGCCCGGCTGCACCGTCGAGGCCGGCGAGTTCCGCGACCTGCACGCGCAGTTCCGGCGCGCCGGCAGCGCCGTCTTCGGCATCTCGCGCGACAGCCTGAAATCCCACGAGGGCTTCAAGGCCAAGCTGAAGCTGCCCTTCGAGCTGCTGTCGGATGCCGAGGAAACCGCCTGCGCCCTCTTCGGCGTCATCAAACAGAAGGTGCTCTACGGCAAGCCGGTGCGAGGGCTGGAGCGCAGCACCTTCGTCGTCGACGCCGCGGGCGTGCTGCGGCGCGAGTGGCGCGGCGTCAAGGCGCCCGGCCATGCCGCCGAAGTCCTCGAATTCGTCAAATCGCTGAAGAAAGCCCGATGAACGCCAAGAAACACGCCGCGACCAAGCTGTTCGTCCTCGACACCAACGTCCTCATGCACGACCCGACCAGCCTGTTCCGCTTCGAGGAACACGACGTCTTCGTGCCGATGATGACCCTCGAGGAGCTCGACAACAACAAGAAGGGCATGTCCGAAGTGGCACGGAACGCGCGCCAGGCGAGCCGCATGCTCGACGGCATCGTCGGCGGCTTCGAGGACCGCATCGCCAAGGGCATCCCGCTCGAGGCGCCTTCCAGCGGGCTGGCCACCGGCCGCCTCTTCATGCAGACCGAGCCGATCAACGGCGCCCTGCCGGCGACGCTGCCGACCGCCAAGGCCGACAACCAGATCATCGGCGTCATGATGCACCTCATCGAGAAGCACCCGAAGCGCGCGGTGATCCTCGTCTCCAAGGACATCAACATGCGCATCAAGGCCCGCGCCCTCGGCCTCGACGCGCAGGACTACTACAACGACAAGGTGCTGGAAGACACCGACCTCCTCTACAGTGGCACGCGCGAGATGGGGTCCGACTTCTGGGAGGCCAACGGCAAGGACATGGAGTCCTGGAAGCAGGACGGCCGCACGCTCTACCGCATCAGGGGGCCGCTCTGCCCGGATCTGCTCATCAACGAGTTTCTCTGGCAGGACGGCGACCGGCCCTTCCAGGCCATCGTGCGCGAACGGAACGGCAAGACCGCCGTGCTCGAGACGCTGAAGGACTACAGCCACCAGAAGAACAACGTCTGGGGCATCATGGCGCGCAACCGCGAGCAGAACTTCGCCCTCAACCTGCTGATGGACCCGGAGATCGACTTCATCACCCTGCTCGGCCAGGCCGGCACCGGCAAGACGCTGCTGACGCTGGCGGCGGGACTGACACAGACGCTGGAAGCCAAGCTCTACAGCGAGATCATCTTCACCCGCGTCACCGTGCCGGTGGGCGAGGACATCGGCTTCCTGCCCGGCACCGAGGAGGAGAAGATGACGCCGTGGATGGGCGCGCTGGAGGACAACCTCGACGTGCTCAACAAGCCCGCCGAGGACGGCGGCGAGTGGGGCCGCGCCGCCACGCGCGACCTGATCCGCTCGCGCATCAAGGTGAAGTCGCTCAACTTCATGCGCGGCCGCACATTCCTCAACAAGTACCTCGTCATCGACGAGGCGCAGAACCTGACGCCGAAGCAGATGAAGACGCTGATCACCCGCGCCGGCCCCGGCACCAAGGTGATCTGCCTCGGCAACATCGCGCAGATCGACACGCCCTACCTGACCGAGGGCAGCTCGGGCCTGACCTACGTGGTGGACCGCTTCAAGGGCTGGCCGCACAGCGGCCACGTCACGCTGATGCGCGGCGAGCGCTCGAGGCTGGCCGACCACGCCGCCGAAGTGTTGTAGCGTCGGGGCGCCGTCCCGCGGGGACTGACTTTTCCGGACCGCAGGCTAATCGCGCCCGCGCCCGCCGCCGCGCGGCCCCTGGCCCTGGCCGCCCTGGCCCGGCCCATGTTCGCGCTCCAGGCTGCGCGGCTGCCGTTCCTGCCGGCCCTTCTCCTGCCGTTCCTCGAAGCGCGGGCGCCGCTCCGCGCCGTCCCTCTGCCGCATGTCCCGCTCCTCGCGCGGGCGCACGTGCTCCTGCCGGCGCTGCTCGCGCTGCGCCTCCCGTTCCCTGCGCCGCTCCTGCAGCGCCTTCTGCCGTTCGCCCTTCTGCCGCTCGATCTGCGACTTCTGCTCCTTGATGAATTTCCTGCGCTCGTCGCGGCGTTGGTCGATCGCCCTGCTCACCGCCTCGTGCCGCGCGGCGATGGACGGCTCGTGGCGCGTCGCCTTGAAGAAGGCCGGCACCTGGGCCAGCACGCGCGGCTGCGGCCGTCCTTTCAGCGGCACGAAGCCGGCCTGGTTGGGCCGGACCTCGACGCTGCCGTGCTGCGTCTTCAGCGTGGTGGCGCCGACGTTCACCTTGTCGTAGCTGCCCGGCTCGCCCTCGCGCGAGCCCTCCGGGATGACGAGCGGCTCGTGGTCGGTGCCGCGCACGCCGATGGTGGCGGTGGGCGTGCGCACCTGGTAGCTGCGCGGATTGAACTTGCCGATCCAGCCGGTGACCGAGCGGAAGGTGCCGGCGAGCAGGCTGAAGAAGCTCTTGTCCTGCTCGTCGCCCTCGGCGCGGTAGGCGGTGATGCTCATCCTCGTGTTCGGGCGCACGGCGATGAAGCCGCCGTCCTCCATGGCGAGGTGCAGTTCGCCATCCGGGCCGGTGACGATGCCCTCGCCCTCGTGCACCTTGTCGCCGACGGCGACGCGGCGCGGCTTCTTCGCCCTGTCGTAGACCGTGACGTCGCCCTCGACGAGTTCGACCTTGCCGGCCGGATTGGCTACAGGCGGAGACTGGGCAAAGGCGCCCAGGGCGGCGAACAGCAGGCAAACGGCAAGCAGAAGACGGCGCATGATGCGGACTCCCTCTGTTTCGGGAGTTTAACGGCCGAAGCGCTCGAAGGGTTGAATCGGATCAGTAGGCGCCTTGCGCCGCGAAGTTCTCGAAGCGCGTGTATTCGCCGAGGAAGGTGACGCGCACCTGCCCGATGGGGCCGTTCCTCTGCTTGAGGATGTTGATCTCGGCCGAGCCCTTGTCGGGCGAATCGGGGTTGTACACCTCGTCGCGGTAGATGGCGACGATGACGTCGGCGTCCTGCTCGATGGCGCCGGATTCGCGCAGGTCGGACATGACGGGGCGCTTGTTCGGCCGCGACTCGACATTGCGCGAGAGCTGCGAGAGCGCCAGCACCGGCACGTGCAGCTCCTTCGCCAGCGCCTTCACCGAGCGCGAGATCTCGGAGAGTTCGGTGGCGCGGTTCTCGCCCTCGCGCACCGAGGACATCAACTGCAGGTAGTCGATGACGATCAGGCCGAGCTTGCCGCACTGGCGGTAGAGGCGCCGGGCGCGCGCGCGCAGCTCGGTGGAATTGAGCGCCGGCGTCTCGTCGATGTGGATCGGCGCCTCGTGCAGCTTGCCCAGGGCGTAGGTCATGCGCTGCCACTCGTCGTCGTTGAGGCGCCCGGTGCGCACGCGGTGCTGGTCGAGGCGGCCGACCGAGGAAAGGAAGCGCATGGCGAGCTGGGTGCCCGGCATTTCCATCGAGAAGATCGCCACCGGCAGCTTCGACTCGAGCGCGACGTGCTCGGCGATGTTGAGAGCGAAGGCCGTATTGTGGGTCACCACATCGTTGTCGGTGATATAGAGCCGTTGCGGGTGACTGACCGAGATGCACTGGCACGGCGCTTCGCGCACGGGAACGATGGACGCGATGCTGAGGCGTTTCTCCCGCTGCCAGGCATTTGGCGCCCGGGCCTGCTTTTCCGACAGCAGGAACAGGCTGCGAGGCTCGGGGTGCGACAGGTGGCAGACATAGGCTGGCAAACCCCGAACGCGCAAGCCGGCGACATTGGTGAAATGCGGTTGCTTGACGCTTACGGAACACCATGCGCCCAGTGAACGCGCCAGCGAGACGACATCCTGCGCAAGGCGGGGGCTGCTGGTCGAAAAACGCACGCTGCCCCAGCGTTCGACCCAGCCGTCGGTATCCAGCAGTCCGCGCAGCAGGTCGAGCCGCGCGGCCCGATTCGCTTCGAGATAGAGCGCAGGGATGAACTTCTGGTCGCTGGTCAATCCCGACAGACCGAGGCTGTCCAGCGCTATGCGCAGAGGGTTAGGCTGGACACCCATGAAGCCTTTCACCCGCCCGCGATTGCGCTGGACGATGCGATAGTCGTAGGCGGCGTCGTGCGTCACTTCCAGCTCGCCGTCGAGACGTTCCCGCATCCGGTCCAGCATTTCCGTCGAAGCGGTCGAAAATTTGACGGTTCCCGAGCCGCTCAGCATGCCATCGCCGAGCAGGCCTCCCAGCACCCAGGGATCGATCGGCAGCCGCTCGTTATGGCCGAAGTCCCCGGTTGCGCGCTCGATCCACAGGCGATTCCGATAGCGCTGGCAGTCGAGCATGCGCATCAACCGCTCGGTGCTCAGCACGCGAGGCGCTGCCCATTCCCGATACCAGACCCGCCACAGGTGCTCCGCACAGCATTCGGTAGAACGACCGTCCGAGAAGCCGATGCGGTACACCTGCCTCACCCCTTGCGGGAATATGCCCGTGACGATCGAAGGCTGCCCATCGATGGAAGCCAGGGCATCGCCGACGGCCAGTTCGCCCATGGTCTTCCAGCCGCCCCGTGTGCGCACGCGCGCATCCAGCGGCTGAGCTTTGCCCATGCTCGGCCTTCCGGCGACGATGACCATGTCGCCCGGCTGCAGGCCGGAGGTCTTCATGTCGAGGTCGTGGAAGCCGGTCGGGATGCCGGTGATGTCCGAGGGGTGCTCGCGGTCGTAGAGTTCCTGGATGCGGTCCACCACCTGGCCGAGCAGCGGCTGGATGGCGGTGAAGCCCTCGGTCGTGCGCGCGCCGGCGTCCTTGATCTCGAAGACCTTGGCCTCGGCCTCGTCGAGCAGGGACTTGGCCTCGCGCCCGGCGGGATTCAGCGCGCTGGCGGCGATCTCGTCGCCGACAGTGACCAGCTTCCTCAGGATGGCGCGCTCGCGCACGATCTCGGCGTAGCGCTTGATGTTCGCCGCCGAGGGCGTGTTGTTGGCGATCTCGCCGAGGTAGGCCATGCCGCCGGCCTGCTCCGCCTCCGCCGCCTTGTCGAGCGACTCGAACACCGTCACCACGTCGGCCGGCCGGCCGGCCTCGATCAGCTTGGCGATGTGGCGGAAGACGCGGCGGTGGTCGTCGCGGTAGAAATCCGCCTCGGACACCTGGTCGGCGATGCGGTCCCAGGCGGTGTTGTCGAGCAGCAGGCCGCCGAGCAGGGATTGCTCGGCCTCGATGGAATGCGGCGGCAGCTTGAGCGCCGCCAGCTGCGGATCGCCGGAGGGAGTGGAGGTGAAAACGCGCGCCTGGGCCATAAGCGGGAAAGTTTACCCGCTGCCCGGACCCGTGGCGAGTGGATAAACCCTGTATAAGGCTGTGAATTCGCTGTGGATAAAATGTGGACCAAGCACGGCGCACTGGGCTATGATTCACGCCGTCAGTGCACCTGCAACGGAGAACGCCCCATGCGCGGCACCTTCTGGCCCGTCTTCCTCATCGTCCTCGGCAGCCTGCTGCTGCTCTCGAACCTGGGCATCCTGCCGTTCGGCGAGCTGAAGGCCCTGGCGGCGACCTGGTGGCCGCTGATCCTGATCCTGATCGGCGTCACCTCGCTGGTCAAGAAAGGCCGTTGAGAACCGCCATGAACCGCCGCCTTGCCCTGCAGCGCCTGTCCGTCCTCTCCGCCCTCTCAGCCGCCTCCCTGCTGCCCTGGGGCCGCGCAGCCTTCGCCTCAAGGGCCTCGACGCTGCACGCGCTGCCGCGCACGGCGCTGGTGATCGGCAACAGCCGCTACAAGGACGCCCCGCTGAAGAACCCCGCCAATGACGCCGCCGCCATCACCGACCACCTGAAGAAGCTCGGCTTCAACGTCATCGCCCAGCTCGACGGCGGCAAGGCGGTCATGGAAAACGCCATCCGCGGCTACGGCGAGCAGTTGGCGAGAAGCAAGGGCGTCGGCCTGTTCTACTTCGCCGGCCACGGCCTGCAGGTGTCCTGGCGCAACTTCCTCGTCCCGGTGGACGCCGCCCTCGACCGTGTCGACGACATCCCGCGTCAGACCGTCGACCTCGCCGCCCTGCTCGGCGGCCTCGGCAAGGCGGGCAACCCGATGAACATCGTCGTGCTCGACGCCTGCCGCGACAACCCCTTCGGCGGCGACCTGAAGAGCGGCAAGGGCCTCTCGCAAATGGACGCCCCCATCGGCACTCTGCTCGCCTACGCCACGGCGCCGGGCAACGTCGCCTCGGACGGCGCGGGCAGCAACGGGCTCTACACGGAACAGCTGCTGCGCGAGATCGTCACGCCGGAAGCCAGGATCGAGGACGTCTTCAAGCGCGTCCGCCTCGCCGTGCGGCGCGCCTCCCAGGGCCAGCAGATCCCCTGGGAGAGCACGTCCCTCGAGGACGACTTCTATTTCCTGCCGCCGGCGAACCTGAAAAAGCTCTCCGAGGAGGAACTGGCGCGCCAGTTTTCCGAGGAAGCCTCGATCTGGGAAAAGGCCCAGCAGGCCGGCCAGGTCGCCACCGTCGAGGATTACCTGAAGCGCTACCCGAGCGGGCGCTTCTCCGAGCTGGCACAGGTGCGGCTCGACCTCATGCTGGCGAAGCAGGGCGAGAAGAAAGTCAGCGTCGTCAACGCGGCGGCGAATCCGTTCACCAAGGGCACCGGCGTCATCGACCTCAACTACCGCGTCGGCGACCGCTATGTCTTCCGCTCCATCGACCTGCTGACGAAGATAGAAAAAAAGCTGGTCGACACCATCACCGAACTGGCCGAGGACCGGGTGATCTACAACAACGGCAGCCTGGTGACGGACCTCTTCGGCAACACCCTCGTTCGGCCCGACGGCGCGCGCTTCGGCCCGAGCCAGATGTTCATCGGCGAATACAGCCTCGGCAAGAAATGGACGACCCGCTACGACGTCCATTTCGCCAGTGGCGGCCAGGACGTCATCGAGTTCGACCTCAAGGTGGTCGGTCGCGAAAGCGTCACCGTGCCTGCCGGAACCTTCGACTGCTTCAAGGTCGAGGCCAGGGGCTGGAGGCTCGGCACCTCGCAATCGAACGAATTCACCATCTGGGTCGCACCGGACAAGGTCAATCGTTTCGTCGCCACTGAGGTCTGGTGGCGCCGGCAGGGCCAGATCAAGCGGTCCGAGCGCCAGGAACTCGAGTCCTACACCCGCGCCGGTTAGAGAACCAGCCGCAGCAGCTCCGCCGCCAGCCGCGTCGCGCCGGCCAGCCCCAGCGCCACCCCCACCGACAGCGCCACCGAGAAGAGGGCCTCGCGCCGGCCGAGCGTCTTCAGCATCACGGCGAAGGTCGACACGCAGGGGATGTAGAAGGTCAGGAAGACCAGGAAGACGAGGATCTGCACCCAGTCGAGCAGCGGCGCGATCTCCAGCGTGCCGAGCGCCTGGTACACCATCAGCAGCGAGAGTTCCTTGCGCAGGATGCCGAAGAGGATCGGCACGCCGAGCGCCACGGGCAGCCCCAGCCACCATGACGTCACCGGCGTCAGCGCCGCGTTGATCCAGTCGTCCGCGCCGAAATGCGCCAGCAGCGCCAGCACCACGCTGCCGGCGATCAGCAGCGGCGTGACGATGGTGAGGATGTCGCGGGTGCGCGCCCAGGTGTTCCGCAGCAGCGCCCGCCCCTGCGGCAGGCGGTAGGGCGGGATCTCCAGCACCAGGCCACGCCCGGCCTCGGCGTGGCGCCGGCCGAGCAGCTTGCCGAGCACCGCCACCGCCAGCATGGCGAGACCGAACACGGCGAAGACGCCGAGTCCGCCGAGGTACTTGCCGCCCAGCGCCAGGACGATGGCCGAGCGCGCCGAGCAGGGCACGAAGGTGATCAGCAGCGAGGCCACGACGCGCTCGCGCCCGCGCGAGGTCGCCGCCGCCGCCGAGATCGCCGGCACGTTGCAGCCGAGGCCGATGAGGAAGGGCACCGCCACCCCGCCGTGCAGCCCCACCGCGTGGAAGCCGCGGTCCACCACGAAGGCGACGCGGTGCATGATGCCGGACTCCTCCAGCGCCACCAGCAGCAGCACCAGCGGCAGCATGTAGGGCACGACGATGCCGACCAGCCCGACCAGCGCGTCGGCCACGGCGCGGCCGACCACGCCCGCCGTGCTCTCCGGCTGCCACTGCCCCACCCACTCCGCCAGCCGCGCGGAAGTCAGTCCGTCCAGCACGGCGCTCACCTCGAACACCATGAACAGCACCAGGGCGAACACCGCCAGGCTGCCGATCAGTCCCCAGCGCGGATGCAGGAACAGCTCGTCGGCCCAGCGCCGCCAGCGCTCGGCCTCCTCCGGCGCGCCGGGCCGCGTCACCGTCTCGAAGAGCAGCGCCGCGCGGTGGTGCCGGTCGGCATGCAGCTCGTCGGAGAGCGGCCGCGGCAGGCGGCGCTGCGCCGCCTCGCGCGCCGCCGCCACTTCCGGCAGCAGCGCCGGGAAATGCTCCTGCAGCTCCCGCAGGAACCAGTCGTCGTTCTCGGCCAGTTGCGTCAGCAGCAGCGGGCGCGGCACGCGAAAGGCGGCCTCGATCTCCGGCCGCGCCAGCAGCACGTTGAGCGGCTTCAGGCTCTCGCGGATGTGCTCGCTGCACTGCTGCGCCAGCGGGTAGACCTTTTCGCGCGCCGCCGCCAGCGCCGCGGCGAAGAGTTCCGTCAGCCCGAGGCCCATGTGCGCCACCGTCGCCACCACCGGCACGCCGAGCCGCTCCGACAGGGCCTTGGCATTGACGTAGCAGCCCCTGTCGCGCGCCTCGTCGACACGGTTGAGCGCGATCACCATGGGCCGGCCGAGCAGGGACAATTCCAGGCTCAGCTCGAGATCGCGCTCGAGGGAAGTGGCATCGACCACCTGGACCAGCACGTCGGGCGCGCGGAAGGGGGCGCTCGGCTGCTGCGGCTCGTGGCGGGCGATCATCGGCCAGCGGTCGCCCCAGAGCAGGTACATCAGGAGCACGCGGTCGGCCTCGCGCAGGCGGTGCAGCGTCTCGATCGGCGGCAGGTCGACGAGCGATATTTCCTCGAGGCCGATGCCGACCAGGCACTCCTCGTAGGCGGATTCGCCGGCCAGGCGGGCATGCCTGGGCGTGGCGCTGGAGGCGGCCTGGAAGATGCTGCTCTTGCCCGACTGGCGGCGGCCGACCAGGGCCACGCGCGGCCGTTTCTCGCCGCGCAGCAGCGGCGTATGCAGCGGGATGCGACCCGCGCCGGGAGAAGCGTTCATTGAGGCGATGGGCGCCGGACGTCGCGGGCGCGGATTGAGTCTTGAGCCGGATTATCGCCCATCGGATGCCGCGCGCACGGCCCGCCGTGCCGGAAAATCTGTCCTTGCCCGGGCCATGGGGGTGCGCTATCGTGGTCTCCCGCGCCGGTTCACGCAGGGAGGCCCGCATGCCCTACAAGAACGACATCTTCTGGCCCGAACTGCACCCGGGCCTCATGCCGCCGCATTTCAACGACTACGCGCAGCTCCTCCTCGCCGAGGGCGACTCCTGGTTCGCCTGGGCCTATCTCGGCCTCGACGTCTCCCCCAGCATCCTCAACCGGCTGCAGTTCATCCGGCGGACGGCGACGCTGAGCTACGCCTACTCCGGCCACACCATCGGCGACATGGCGGCCATGGCGATCAGCGCCGGCTTCCGCCAGGAACTCGTCGCCCGGAAATTCGACGCCATCCTGCTCTCCGGCGGCGGCAACGACCTCTTCGACGCGCTCGCCCAGGGCCACATCCTGAAGCTGGCCGATCCGGGCGCGGACCCGGCCGATGCGGCAAGCTACTACGATGTCGCCGAACTGGATGCCCTCAAGAACTACGTCATCCTCAACTACCGGCAGGTCCTCTCCTGGCGCAGGCAGCCGGGCTCGCCCAACCGGTCGACCCCATTGCTGCTGCACACCTACGATTTCCCCATGCCCCGCCCGGCGCCGGCCAAGGTGTTCGGCAAGCCGGCCGTGGGGGCCTGGCTGCATCCCGCGCTGGACAAGGTGAATGCGCCGGCCGCGCTGCGCTTCGACATCATCAGGCTGATCGCCTCCGACCTGCTCGACGGCATCCGCGCCTTCGACGACCCGGCCGACGGCATCCATGTGGTGGACACCTGCGGCACTACGCTCACGCCGGCGGCGGCCGGCACCACCGGCGACAATGCCGACTGGGTGAACGAGATCCACCCGAACGCGGCCGGCTACGTCAAGATCGCAAGGCAGTTCAACCTGAAACTTGCCGCCCTGGGCGTTTTCTAGCGACTGGATTCCCAGTCGTGGCTGTGCGTGTGGGCATGCATATACGCGTGCGTGTCGCCGCCGTGGCGATGGCGGTGGCGATGGACGAGGTTGGCGGCCTCCAGCAGGGCGCGGTCGCGCAGCGCGTCCTGAAGCGGGCCGTCGAAGAGCAGCCGCCCGCCCTCGCCCAGCACGAAGGCGCGCTCGCCCAATTCCGAAGCCATCGACAGGTTGTGCGTGCTCGTCACCACCGTCTTGCCGCAGTCGAGCAGGAAGTCGACCAGCCAGCCCGAGGCGCGCGGGTCGAGGCTCGCCACCGGCTCGTCGAGCAGCAGCAGGCGCGGCTCCAGCGCCAGGATCGCCGCCAGCGCCAGCTTCTGCTTCTGCCCGCCGGAGAGCGAGAACGGCTGCGCGTCGAGCAGCGGCGCGAGGCCGAGTGCGGCGGCCCAGTGCTCGGCGCGGGCCACCGCGTCCGGCAGGCCGAGCTGGCGCGGACCGTAGGCGATCTCGTCGCGCACCGTCGGGTTGAAGAGCATCGCCTCGGGATGCTGGAACAGCAGCACCACCTCGCTCCTGAAGCGCCGCGCGAAGGCGCCCTGCTTCAGCCGCGCCGGCGTCACCGCCTCGCCGCAGTAGCTGTAACTGCCGGTCTGCGGCGCGATTAGGCCGTTCATCAGCTTCAGCAGGGTCGACTTGCCGCTGCCGTTGGCGCCGAGCAGCACCAGCTTCTCGCCCTCGCGCACGCTGAGCGAAACGCCGTCGAGCACCGTCGGCGCATCGGGCCAGGCGTAGCGGATGCCGTTCAGTTCGATCATGGCTTCTTGTAGGCAGTCACTACGCCCGGGCGGCGCGGTCGCCAGACAGGACCGACCTCTCCCCCGGGCCCTCTCACGCAGGCGGGAGAGGGGAGACCCGCGTAGTCGTCGAACGCCCCGCGCGAGCGCATCGCCAGCGCCGTCTCGGCGGCCATGCACACCGACTTGTCGAGCAGGTGGCCGGCCTGGGCGGCGGCGTGGCGCGCACGCGCGGACAAGGCGGGGGCGGCGGCATTGCGGCTGGCGAAGGCCAGGCGGAAGTCGCGCAGCGCGCGCGCGAAGGCCTCGATCTGCCCCGCCGCCAGCGTGACGACGAAGCCGAGTGTTGGCGAAAAGCGCACCGCCTCGAGCAGGTTCACGCGCGCGACGAACCAGAAGCCGAGGTACACCATCAGCAGCACGCGCAGGTTCACCAGCAGCAGGTAGACCACCGAGAAGTTGCCCTGCCAGAGCGAAACGGCGGCGTAGCCCAGGCTCACCGTCAGGTTGAAAGTCAGCACCGCCAGCACGGCGCGGCGCGCGATGCGCCAGCGCCCCGCGCCGCTCGCCGCCAGCGCGAGGACCAGCAGCGCGGCCAGCAGCCACGGCGCGTGGATGAAGGTCACGGCGACCACGGCCGCGAGGTAGGCGAGGAGCCAACGCGTCGCCCTCATGCCCGCTCCAGCCCTTCTCCCCCGGCCCCTCTCCCGCCCGCCGGAGGGGTGAGCCACTTCCTTGCCCGCGCGAAGCGCCACACCAGCACGGTCAGCAGCGCCTCGCCGGCGCCGATGAAGACATGCGGGATCAGCACCGCCGGCAGGGTGATGGCGGGACCGAAGGGGAAGAACAGCGGCGTGCCGTCCTCCCGGTGGGCGATGAGCGGCTGCACGCCGAGCGCCAGGGCAACGAACAGGCCCGACAACACCACCGAAACCCAGGCGGCCACCGCCACCGCCGCCGTCTCGTTCAACCGCCGCAGCGCGCCGAAGGCGGCCGCCGCCGCCGCCGATCCGGCCAGCCCCATGGCCAGCGCATTCACCGCCAGCGCGGTGATGCCGCCGGCGCCGAAGAGCAGCGACTGCAGCAGGAGCACCAGGCTGTAGGCGAGGAAACCCAATCGCACGCCGAAGAGCAGCCCCAGCATGGCCACGCCGAGCGCGTGGCCCGAGGTGCCGCCGGGAATCGGCACCATGACGAGGCCGAGGCCGTAGGCCAGCGCCGTCATCGCCGCCAGGCGCGGCACGGTTTCCTCGTCGAGGCTGCGCCGCAGGCCGCGTGCCGCCCAGGCCCAGGCCAGGCCCGCCGCCGCGGTGGCGGGGAGATAGGTCTGCGGCGAGAGGAAACCGTCGGGGATGTGCATTTCAGGGATCAGGAATCAGAAGAGCATGGAAGCGGTAAACAGCAGGCGGTACTTCTCCAGGCCTTCGGCGCCCTGTTGCATGCGCTGCTCGTTGAGATTTTTCCAGATCGCTTTCTTGACGCCGACGGCGAGGCTGAACTTGTCCCAATAGACGCGCACGCCGGGCACGGCGTAAAGCATGCGCCCTCCGGTGGCCTGTTCGCCCACTCCGTCCGTCACGTCGCGCCCCAGCTTGAGGTATTGCATTTCCAGCACGAGGTCCGTGCGCAGCTTGCGTTCCGCATCCGTGTGCGCGCGCCAGGTGAGCGCGCCATTCAGGCGCGTTTCGCGGCCGAAACGCGTCGTGGAACGCAGGCCCGTGGTGTAGTCGGTGGCATAGCGGTATTCCTGGAACCACAGCGTCGACGCCTCGGCGTTGAAGGTCAGCTTCGGCGTGATCATCTTCGTCGCGGTCAGGCCCAAGGTGTAGGACGGATTGCCGAAGCCGGTGGACATGCCCGGGTCGATCGAACCGTCGGGCAGACGGGTGTTCGGGCGGCCGGTGGGCAGCGTGCCGCCGCCGAAGACGGTGAAGTGCCAGTCTTCCATCTCGTCCAGGCTCTCGTTCTTCGGCACCAGCGAGAACGCCTTGCCGTCGTGGCGGAAGCCGATCTGGCCGAGCACGGAGACGTCGGCCCAGCCGCGCGTCCTGAAGCCGCCGGATTCGTCGGCCTTGACGTTGTGCGGCACGAAGAGATAACCCGAGAACCAGGGCGTGAAGCCGTGGCCGATGCCGAGCATGGTGAAGCGCGAATAGTCGCCCTCCACGTCGGGGCGCGCCAGCCGGCCGCGCGCGAACTTCGCGTGGTCGATCTTCAGCGCCAGCAGGGTGCCGCCCTCGGGCAGCACCGCCGAGGTGGCGGATTCCACCGGCGCCCCGGGGCCTTCGATCGCGGCGGCGCCGACGCCGGCGACGCCATGGTGGGCCAGCGCCGGCGCGGCGGCGAGCGACAACAGGAGGGCAAGACGGGATTTCATGGTGTTTTCTTCCTTCGCACAAACAGTTGCAGGATGCCGAACAGCGCCAGCAGCAGGCCGGCGCCGAACATGAGCTTCGCGCCGCGGTCCTCCGGCACGACTGCCGCGACGGCCTCGCCGCCGCGCGGCGGGTCGAACTTGATATCCACGCCGTGGCCGTCGGCGGCGAAGGCGCGCAGCCGCAGCTCGCCTGTGTCGGGCGGCACGAAGACGGCGCGGCCCTGCGCATCGGTGCGGCCGACGGCATGCGGCTTGTCGCTGCCGGCCGCGTAGACTTCGAAGGCCTCGAAGGAAAACGGCTGGCCGTCGGCGAAAGTCAGTCGCACCGACACGGCGCTCTCTGCGGCGATGGCGTGCTGCACCTCGTGGGCGAAGGCCGGCGCGAGCGCCGTCAGCATCAGCCAGAGGAAAACGAACCGTTTCATTTCGCCGGCAACTCGAAATTCAGCGTGGTGGCCTGGATCAGGGTGTCGGCCTTGCCGTCGTCGAGCGGCGTCTCGAGGCTGGCGGCGATCATCTGCAGGCCGCCGTGGCGGATCTTCAGCACCACCGTGCCGTCTTCCCCCGTGGCGCCGCGCGTGGCGCCGTCGTAGGCCACCGGCACACCAGCGCGCGGCCTGCCGCCGAGCGTGACGCGCACCGTGATCTTGTCGTCGACGCCGAGGCGGAAAGGATCGTCGACCGGCGTGAGTTCCAGCCCGGGCGTCAGCGGCTGCGCCAGCGCGGCGCTCCAGCGGCTGAGGCGCTTGACAGAATCCTCCGAGCGCCAGCTCTTCAGCACGCCGGCGATGCCGGTCTTCGGCGCGTTCTTCGTCTCCCAGGCGGTCTTCGTCCAGTAACCGGAGGAGGCCGCGACGAACAGCGCGGCGCAGTCGCCGGCGAGCTTCACCGGATAGGCCGGCGCGACGGCGAGGGACTTCGTCCTGCCCTGCGCGTCGGCGCACCGCGCCTTCTGCACGAAATCCGCCGCATACGGCACGCGCTCGGCGCCGGCGTGCGCGCCGGTGCGGTGGCCCTGCTGCAGGACGTAGGCGCCCGCCTCCCGCTCCAGCCAGAGGTCGTGGGCGGCGGCCGGCAGGGCCGACGCCAGCAGCAGGAGCAGGCATCGTGTGAACTTCATATAAAACATCATAACAACATTCATGCCAGCCCGGAACTGACCACAACAGACTGATTCAAAAAGGATAGACGGCCGTCAGGGCGATCAGCCGGTTTGCGATTATGCGATATTGTGAAAACATCTTAACCAGGCCAGCCTATGCAGCCTGCCGCGCCTTCAACATGCCCTCGCGCTCGATGAAGGCAATGATCTCGGCCAGCCCCTGACCGGTCTTCATGTTGCTGAAGACGAAGGGGCGCTCGCCGCGCATCCGCTTCGCGTCGCGCTTCATCACCTCGAGCGAGGCGCCGACCAACGGCGCGAGATCGATCTTGTTGATCACCAGCAGGTCGGACTTGGTGATGCCGGGGCCACCCTTCCTCGGGATCTTGTCGCCGGCGGCGACGTCGATGACGTAGAGCGTGAGATCGGACAGCTCCGGACTGAAGGTCGCCGCCAGGTTGTCGCCGCCGCTCTCGATGAGCACCAGCTCGATGCCGGGGAAGCGCGCCTGCAGCCGCGCCACAGCCTCGAGGTTGATCGAGGCGTCCTCGCGGATGGCGGTGTGCGGGCAACCGCCGGTCTCGACGCCGAGAATGCGCTCGGGCGGCAAGGCCTCGTTGCGCACGAGGAACTGCGCGTCCTCCTCGGTGTAGATGTCGTTGGTGACGGCGGCCAAGTTGTATTTGTCGCGCAAGGCCTTGCACAGAGCGAGGGTCAGCGCCGTCTTGCCGGAACCGACCGGTCCGCCAATGCCTACACGAAGCGCCTGTTTCGTTTTCATGTACGTCTCCTTCAAAATAAGGACTCCCTCTCCCCCGGCATCGGGGGAGAGGGCTGGGGAGAGGGGGATGCCGCCGAGCGCCCCTCTCCCTGCCCCTCTCCTCGCAAGCGGGGCGAGGGAACGAAAATTGGTCGTATGTCCAACTTCTCGGCCGCACTCAAGACCTGAACAGCCGCGAATACTGCGTCTCGTGGCGGCAACTGGCTATGGCGAAGCCGGGCGCGAGATTACTCCACGTCTCGGGCTCCAGCGCCAGCGCGGACTGCGCGATCGCCGGTAGGCGCGCCCCCAGCGCAAGCAGGATGCGCTGGCCGGCGCTCTGGCCCAGCGGCACGGCTTTCAGCGCCGCCATGACCAGGTTCTCCGACCATGTCCACAGCCAGACCGTCAGCGCATCCTCGGGGGGAATGTTCCATGCCGCGGCGGCGGCACTCCAGGCGGCGGGGAAGCTCGCCTCACCGTGCACATCGAGCGCGGCCAGTTTGTTCGCCGGGAAGTCACCCAACTCGCGCAACAGACGCACGAGCGAATAGCCCATCTGCAGGGTCTCGGCGCGCAGTTCGGCCGACTCGCGGCTGGCGAGATAGAACCCGTTCAATTCCCGTATCGCATCGAGATCTTCGCGGCTCCAAGCGTCAATCAGGCGCGCCAGGAGCGGCGCCTCGAAGCGGCCGTGGTTGTGCTCGAGCAGGTCGCCGATCCACACAAGCGACGAGGCCTCATCGCGCACCGTTCCCTCCTCGATGGCCCATTCCAGCCCCTGCGAATAGCTGAAGGCGCCCACTGGCAGGGCCGGACTGGCGAGTTGCAGGAGGCGCGCCAGGGCCAGGCTCATCGCTGCATGAAATGGTCGTGGATGCGCCCACCGTGCCCTTCGCCGTCGGCGCTGTGGCCGTGGCCGGCGTAGGCGCCGCTCTCCGGCTCGAAGGGGGCGACGACATCCTGCACCGGCAGGCCGAGGCCGCGCACCATGGCGGCCAGCACGGCATCGCGGGCGAAGCGCAGGCGGCCGGGCTGGATCTCGACGGCGACGTGGCGGTTGCCGAGATGGTAGGCGGCGCGCAGGAGCAGCAGCGCATCGTCGCTCACAGCCTCGCACAGCGCCTCGGCCGCGGCCGCCACCTCGACGATGCGCCCGTCGCTGGCCTCAAGCCGGTCGCCGCCGCGCAGCACCGTGCCGCGCGCGAGGAACAGGCCGCACTCCTCGCCGCCGAGGAGCTGGGTGCGCAGCCGGCTCTTGCAGCGCGCCTCGAAGGGCAGCAGCAGCTTTTCCGTGGGCGGGGCGCCAGCGGCGGCGCGTTTCTCGATGACGATCATGTTCAGAAAAGAAAGTAACGCTGCGCCATCGGCAGCACGCTGGCCGGCTCGCAGACGAGCAGCTCGCCGTCGGCGCGCACGGCGTAGGTCTCCGGATCGACTTCGATCTTCGGCAGCGCGGCGTTGTGCACCATGTCGCGCTTGCCGATGGCCCGGCAGTTGCGCACCGCTTCCAGCGGCTTCTTCAGGCCGAGGCGCGAGACATTCTCCATGGACGCCTGCGAGACGAAGGTGAGCGAGGTGGCGAGCGCACCGCCGAAGCTGCCGAACATCGGCCGGTAGTGCACCGGCTGCGGCGTCGGGATCGAGGCGTTCGGGTCGCCCATCGCGGCGGCGGCGATCATGCCGCCCTTGAGGATGAGCGAGGGCTTGACGCCGAAAAAGGCCGGCTTCCACAGGACGAGATCCGCCAGCTTGCCCGCCTCGACCGAGCCGACAACGTGCGAAATGCCATGGGCGATGGCCGGGTTGATGGTGTACTTGGCGACGTAGCGCTTGACGCGGAAGTTGTCGTTGCGCGCCGAATCGGGCTTGAGCGCGCCGCGTTGCACCTTCATCTTGTGCGCCGTCTGCCAGGTGCGGATGACGACCTCGCCGACGCGGCCCATGGCCTGCGAATCCGAGGAGAGCATGCTGAAGGCGCCGAGGTCGTGCAGGATGTCCTCGGCGGCGATAGTCTCGCGGCGGATGCGCGACTCGGCGAAGGCGACGTCCTCGGAGATGGCCGGGTCGAGGTGGTGGCACACCATCAGCATGTCGAGATGCTCGTCGATGGTGTTCACCGTGTACGGCCGCGTCGGGTTGGTCGACGAGGGCAGAACGTTGGGCTCGCCGCAGGCGCGGATGATGTCCGGCGCGTGGCCGCCGCCGGCGCCCTCGGTGTGGTAGGTGTGGATGGTGCGGCCCTTGAAGGCGGCCAGCGTCGCCTCGACGAAGCCGGACTCGTTCAGCGTGTCGGTGTGGATCGCCACCTGCACGTCGTGTTTCTCCGCCACGGCAAGGCAGTTGTCGATGGCGGCGGGCGTCGTGCCCCAGTCCTCGTGGAGTTTCAGGCCGATGGCGCCGGCGCGCACCTGCTCGGCGAGCGGCTCGGGCAGGCTGGCGTTGCCCTTGCCGAGGAAGCCGAGGTTCATCGGGAAGGCGTCCGCCGCGTGCAGCATCGACTGGATGTGCCACGGCCCCGACGTGCAGGTGGTGGCGAAGGTGCCGGTGGCCGGACCGGTGCCGCCGCCGATCATGGTGGTGACGCCCGACATCAGCGCCTCCTCGATCTGCTGCGGGCAGATGAAGTGGATGTGGCTGTCGATGCCGCCGGCGGTGACGATCATGCCCTCGCTGGCGATGATCTCGGTGCCGGCGCCGATGGGAATGGTGACACCGTGCTGGATGTCCGGGTTGCCGGCCTTGCCGATCGCCTGGATGCGCCCGGCCTTGATGCCGATGTCGGCCTTGACGATACCCCAGTGGTCGACGATGAGGGCGTTGGTGATGACGGTGTCGGCCACTTCCGCCGCGACGCGCTGCCCCTGCCCCATGCCGTCGCGGATCACCTTGCCGCCGCCGAACTTCACTTCCTCTCCGTAGATGGTGAAATCCTTCTCCACCTCGATCCACAGCTCGGTGTCGGCGAGGCGCACGCGATCGCTCACGGTGGGGCCGAACATCTCGGCATAAGCCTGGCGCGAAATCTTCGTGCTCATGGGAGGTCTCCAGGGAGGACTGTTGTCCCCGCGGAAGCGGGGACCCATGGATTCCCGCTTCCGCGGGAATGACGAATCGGGATGTCAGCGCTCATTTGAGTTTTCCCTGGATCTTGCCCTGGAAGCCGTACACCTTGCGCGCGCCGCGCAGCGGAATGAGCTGCACCGTGCGCTTCTGCCCCGGCTCGAAGCGCACGGCGGTGCCGGCGGCGATGTCGAGGCGACAGCCGCGCGCCCGCTCGCGCTCGAAGGACAGCGCGGCATTGGTCTCAAAGAAGTGGTAGTGCGAGCCGACCTGGATCGGCCGGTCGCCGGTGTTGGCGACGACGAGCCTGACGGCGCGCTGGCCGGAATTCAGCTCGATCTCGCCGGCCTCGATCTTCATTTCGCCTGGGATCATGGTCGCACCTATACGATGGGGTTGTGCACGGTGACGAGCTTGGTGCCGTCTGGGAAGGTCGCCTCGACCTGGATATCGGGGATCAGCTCCGCCACGCCCTCCATGACCTCGGCACGCGTGAGCAGCGTCGCGCCCCAGCCCATCAGATCCGCCACCGTGCGGCCGTCGCGGGCGCCCTCCATGATCGCCGCGGAAATGAAGGCGACCGCTTCGGGATAGTTGAGCTTGAGGCCGCGCGCGCGGCGCCGCTCGGCGAGCAGCGCGGCGGTGAAGATGAGCAGCTTGTCCTTTTCTCTCGGTGTGAGTTCCATTCCTCCCCCTGTTCAGGTGTTCCAGATGCGCGGCCGCTGCGCCTCGCGGCCGACGAAGGCCGGCCGCAGATGCCGCCAGAGGCCTTCCAGCCAGTCGCGCGCCGCCTCGCCCGAATCGCCCAGCCAGCGCGCCACGACAAGATCGGGCAGCGCGGTGACTCCGCAGCGCGCCCCCTCCACCGTGCCGACCTCGCGGCAGGCGGCGATCAGCGCCGCCTCAGACGGCGCGCCCGCCGCCAGCAGCGTGGCGCTCACCGTGCAGCCGGCGAAGCCCGCCGGCGAATCCAGCCAGGGCGAGCCGCCTTCGAGCGCGCCCTGCTCCGCCCACAGCAGCCGCCCTTCGCGCACGATGCGCGTGGCCAGGCGCAGGCTGCCGCGCGCAAAGCGCTCGCCCGAGGCGCTGCGCCCGAGGCAGAGGATTTCCCAGCCGAAATAGCGCGCCCCGGCGGCGAGTTCGATGCGCGTGCGCATCGCCGCGCGCGCCCCGTCGAAGACGATGGTTTCCTGCGGCAGCCATTCCGCCGTGCCGCCGGGACTGACTTTTATCTCGATGTCCTGGCTCGCCCGGCGGCCATCGGAGCGGTACCACTTGCCGGCGCCCGGCGTGGTGAGCAGCGCCTGCGCGCCCTCGCCGACCTCAATACCGATGTCCAGTGCGTCGCCGCCGGCGATGCCGGCCGGCGGGTGCAGCACGATGACGTGGCAGACCGCCTCGCCTTCGGGATAGAGCGGCTTCTGCACGGCCAGTGGTCCGCTGTGGCGCCGCCGCGCCAGCACCGTGCCCTCGCCGCGGCAAGCGAAGTGCAGATCGAGCTCGGCCTGCCATCCCAGCGGCTCGCCGTGCTTCATACCGACAGTGTTTCCCTCACGCCATCCTTGTCCATGTCGCTGCCCAGCCCGCGCATCACAATCTCCCCGCGCTCCATGACCAGGTAGTGGTCGGCCAGCGAGCGCGCGAAGTCATAGTACTGCTCGACGAGCAGGATGGCCATCTCGCCGGACTCGGCCAGCGCCCGGATGGCGCGCTCGATGTCCTTGATGATGGAGGGCTGGATGCCCTCGGTCGGCTCGTCGAGAATCAGCAGCCGCGGCCCGATCGCCAGCGCCCGGCCGATGGCGAGCTGCTGCTGCTGGCCGCCGGAGAGGTCGCCGCCGCGCCGGCGCAGCATCTGTTTCAGCACCGGGAACATCTCGAAGATGCGCGGCGGCAATTCTGCGCCGCGCGGGCGCGTCGCCAGGCCCATTTCGAGGTTCTCCGAGACGGTGAGGCGCGGGAAGATCTCGCGCCCCTGCGGCACGTAGCCGATGCCGGCGCGCACGCGCTCGTGCGGCGCCGCCCGCGTCAGGTCGTGGCCCTCGAAGGCGATGCCGCCGGTGGCGGCGGGCACCAGGCCCATCAGGCATTTCAGCAGCGTCGTCTTGCCGACGCCGTTGCGGCCGAGCAGCGCCGTGACCTTGCCGGCCGGCGCCTCGAAGGCGAGATTGCGCAGGATGTAGCTGCCGCCGTAGTACTGGTTGAGGTTGTCGACTGTCAGCATGGCTATCTTCCGAGATACACCTCGATCACGCGCGGGTCGTTCTGCACGGTTTCCAGGCCGCCCTCGGCGATCACGCTGCCCTCGTGCAGCACGGTAACCTTGCCGCCGAGCAGCTTGATGAAAGCCATGTCGTGCTCGACAACGACGAGGGAATGCTTCCCCACCAACGACTTGAACAGCTCGGCGGTGCGCTCGGTCTCCTCGTCGGTCATGCCGGCCACCGGCTCGTCGAGCAGCAGCAGCTTCGGCTCCTGCATGAGCAGCATGCCGATCTCCAGCCACTGCTTCTGGCCATGCGAGAGCAGGCCGGCCGGGCGGTCGGCCTCGGCGTCGAGGCGGATCAGGCGTAGCGTCTCGGTGATGCGGTCGCGCGTCGCGTCGTCGAGCTCGGCGAGCAGGGCCCGGCGCACGCGCTTGTCCGTCTTCATGGCGAGTTCCAGGTTCTCGAACACCGTGTGGTTCTCGAAGATGGTCGGCTTCTGGAACTTGCGCCCGATGCCGGCGTGAGCGATCTCCGCCTCGGACATGCGACGCAAATTCATCGTCTGGCCGAAGAAGGCGCTGCCCGAGTCCGGCCGCGTCTTGCCGGTGATGACGTCCATCATGGTCGTCTTGCCGGCGCCGTTCGGGCCGATGATGCAGCGCAGTTCGCCGGCGTCGATGGCCAGCGAAAGGCTGTTGAGCGCCTTAAAGCCGTCGAAGCTGACGCTGATGTCGTCGAGGTAGAGGATGACGCCGTGCGAAAGGTCGACCTCGCCCGGCTTGACCAGGTGGGCCATGCCGGTGGACACACCCTCGCGGCTCTTCTCCTTCTCTTCCAGCTTGGCCTTCAGCTCGGGCGGCGGCAACACCAGGCCCGGCGGCGCGATGCCGAAGGTCGGAGGAATCAGGAAGTCGCGCAGATTCATTTCTTCTCTCGTCTCAGGCGGCGCCACAGGCCCACCACGCCGTCGGGCAGCCACAGCGTGACGGCGATGAAGAGGAAGCCGAGAAAGAACAGCCAGTACTCGGGGAAGGCCACGGTGAAGAAGCTCTTCGCCAGGTTCACGATGACGGCGCCGATCACCGCGCCGATCAGCGTCGCACGCCCGCCCACCGCCACCCAGATGGCGATCTCGATGGAGTTGGCGGGACTCATCTCGCCCGGGTTGATGATGCCGACCTGCGGCACGTAGAGCGCGCCGGCCACGGCGCAGAGCAGCGCGGAGAGCGTCCAGATGGCCAGCTTGTACCAGAGCGGGTTGTAGCCGAGGAACATCACCCGGCTCTCGGCGTCGCGGATCGAGGCCAGCACGCGGCCGAAGCGCGAAGTCACCAGGTAGCGGCCGAGCGCCAGCGTGAGCATCAGCATCAGCGCGGACAGCGCGAACAGCGTCACGCGCATCTCGGGCGAGGTGATGCTGTAGCCGAGGATGCGCTTGAAATCGGTGAAGCCGTTATTCCCGCCGAAGCCGGTCTCGTTGCGGAAGAAGAACAGCATGGCGGCGAAGGTCATCGCCTGGGTGATGATGGAGAAGTACACCCCCTTGATGCGCGAGCGGAAGGCGAAGAAGCCGAAGAGGAAGGCGAGCAGCGCCGGCACGGTCAGCACCAGGATCACGACCCAGAGGAAGCTGTCGCTGCCCGTCCAGTACCAGGGCAGTTCCTTCCAGTCGAGGAAGACCATGAAGTCCGGCAGGTCGGACTGGTACGAGCCGTCGCGGCCGATCTGGCGCATCAGGTACATGCCGAAGGCGTAGCCGCCCAGCGCGAAGAACACGCCATGGCCGAGCGAGAGGATGCCGGCGTAGCCCCAGATCAGGTCCATCGCCACGGCGACGATGGCGTAGCACATGATCTTGCCGGCCAGCGTGATGACGTAGGTGGAAACGTGGAGGGGATTGTCCGGCGGCACCGCCAGGTGCAACACCGGCACCAGCACCAAAGTCAGCAGCGCGAACACGGCGAGAGCGAGAGCGCCCTTCGGCCCGAGCGCGCGGTAGAGGCGAACAATGAAAGGCGTGCGCATCAGTCCACCACCCTGCCTTTGAGTGCGAACAGGCCCTGCGGCCGCTTCTGGATGAAGACGATGATGAACACCAGCACGACGATCTTGGCGATCACCGCGCCGGTCCAGCCCTCGAGGAACTTGGTCACCACGCCGAGGCCGAGCGCCGCCCACACCGCGCCGGCGAGCTGGCCGACGCCGCCCAGCACCACCACCATGAAGGAGTCGACGATGTAGCCCTGCCCCATGTCGGGGCCGACGTTGCCGATCTGCGACAGCGCCACGCCGCCCAGCCCGGCGATGCCGGCGCCGATGCCGAAGGCCAGGGTGTCGACGCGGCCGGTCGGCACGCCGACGCAGCCGGCCATCGGTCGGTTCTGCGTCACGGCGCGCACGAAGAGGCCGAGCCGCGTGAGATTCAGGACGGCCCACATCAGCGCCAGCACGCCGACCGAGAAAGCGACGATGGCGATGCGGTTCCACGGCAGCATGGTGCCGAACAGCTCGACGCCGCCGGACATCCACGATGGGTTGGCCACCTCGACGTTCTGCGCGCCGAATAATGTCCGCGCCGCCTGGATCAGCATCAGGCTGATGCCCCAGGTGGCAAGCAAGGTTTCCAGCGGCCGGCCGTAGAGGTGGCGGATGACCAGGCGCTCGAGCGCCATGCCGACCAGCGCGGTGACGAGGAAGGCGACCGGGATCGCCGCCAGCACGTAGGCGTCGAGCAGCCCCGGCGCGTAGCTGCGGAACAGGCCCTGCACGGCGAAGGTGGCGTAGGCGCCGATCATGAGGAATTCGCCGTGCGCCATGTTGATGACGCCCATCACGCCGTAGGTGATGGCGAGTCCCAGCGCTGCCAGCAGCAGGATGCTACCGAGCGACAGGCCGGAGAAGACGCGACCGATGTTCTCGGCGGTGCCGAGGCGGGACTCGACCTGCTTCAGCGCGGCGGTGGCGGCGCGGCGCACCTCGGCGTCCGGCTCGGCCCACGCGCTGCCGTTTTTCGCCAGCAGGCCGAGCAGAAGGGATTTCGTGTGGGGACTGTTGCCGGCGGCGAGGGCCTGCACCGCGACGAGGCGCTGCTTCGCGTCTTCCGACTGCAGGCTGACCTGGGCATGCACGAGCGAGAGCAGGCGCTTGATCTCCGCATCGCTTTCCTGCGCCAGCGCCTTGACCAGCACGCCGAACAATTTGGCGTCCGCGCTCGCCTGCAATTCCTTCACCGCCGCCAGTCGCGCGGCGCGGTCGGCGTCGAAGAGGCGCAGGCTGGCCAGCGCGGCGGCCAGTTCGCCGCGGATGCGGTTGTTGATGGTGATGTCCTCGCCCTTGGGATCTTTCAGGCTGCCGTCGGCGAGGGACTGCAGCACGCGCGTGGCCTCCGAGGCGTCCTCGCTATCGGCGAGCGCCCAGATGGCGGCGATCTTCTCATCGGAATCCTCGGCGGAGAGCTGCGCGACAAGCTTCGCATCGAGCGCGGCCTGGGCCGGCGCGGCAAGGAGTGCAAAAAGGCCGAACAGCAGCAGGAGAATGCGCGTTTTCATTGTTCTTGTCAGGTTGATGGTGGCCGACCCACCCTCTCCCCAACCCTCTACCGTCCTGGCGGGAGAGGGGCCGGGGGAGAGGGCCGCAGCTTACTTGCCTTCCGGCTCGTCCTTCTTCTTGTCGTTGCCGGCGATGAAGGGCGACCATGGCTGGGCCTTGACCGGGCCCTTGGTCTTCCAGACGACGTTGAACTGGCCGTCGGCCTTCACTTCGCCGATGAACACCGCCCGGTGCAGGTGGTGGTTCTTCTCGTCCATCTTGATGGTGAAGCCGGACGGCGCCTTGAAGGTCTGGCCGCCCATAGCCGCGATGACCTTGTCGACGTCGGTGGACTTGGCCTTCTCGACCGCCTGCTTCCACATGTGGATGCCGATGTAGGTGGCTTCCATCGGGTCGTTGGTGACGACGGTGTCGGCCTTCGGCAGCTTCTGCTTCTTCGCCCAGTCGCGGTACATCTTGATGAAGGCGTCGTTCTCCGGATTCTTGATCGACTGGAAGTAGTTCCAGGCGGCCAGATGTCCGACGAGCGGCTTGGTGTCAACGCCGCGCAGCTCCTCCTCGCCGACCGAGAACGCCACCACCGGCACGTCGGTGGCCTTCAGGCCGGCGTTGCCGAGCTCCTTGTAGAAGGGCACGTTCGAGTCGCCGTTGATGGTCGACACCACGGCCGTCTTCTTGCCCTCGCCGGCGAATTTCTTGATCTTGGCGATGATGGTCTGGTAGTCGGAATGGCCGAAGGGGGTGTAGTCCTCCATGATGTCTGCGTCGGCGACGCCCTTCGACTTGAGGAAGGCGCGCAGGATCTTGTTGGTGGTGCGCGGGTACACATAATCGGTGCCGAGCAGCACCCAGCGCTTGGCCGAGCCGCCGTCCTTGCTCATCAGGTACTCCACGGCGGGAATCGCCTGCTGGTTGGGCGCCGCGCCGGTGTAGAAGACGTTCTTCTCGAGCTCCTCGCCTTCATATTGCACGGGGTAGAAGAGCAGGCCGTTCAACTCCTTGAACACCGGGTTCACGGATTTCCGCGACACCGAGGTCCAGCAGCCGAAGACGACGGCGACCTTGTCCTGGGTCAGCAGCTGGCGCGCCTTCTCGGCGAAGAGCGGCCAGTTGGAGGCCGGGTCGACGACGACGGGCTCCAGCTTCTTGCCCATGACGCCGCCCTTGGCGTTGATCTCGGCAATGGTCATCAGCGCGGTTTCCTTCAGCGCCGTCTCGGAAATCGCCATGGTGCCGGAGAGCGAATGCAGGATGCCGACCTTGATGGTGTCGGCGGCCAGCGCGGAGAACGAGGACATGCTCATGGCCGCGAGCGCGACCGACGCCGCCATGGTCTTGACGAAGATTCTGCGTTTCATGGATCACCTCTGTTGAATGGTTGGTCGATAAAGTCGTCCCCTCATGCGACTTGATCGGGAGACAACAGAGGAATAGCGAAAAGCGTGCCACGCAAATATTTATTGCCGGCATAGGCCTGGGAGCTAGGACTGGCGCGGCTTTCCGGCCTATTGCCGCTGCGCACGATTCCTCCCGGCACCAAACTGGACCGCTCCACAATGCAGCATGGCAACGTCCAACTTGGTGCATGCGCCGGGCGGCGCTTTGGAAAAAAGTCAGTCCGTGCGAGACGGCGATCAAGCCAGCGGCAAGGTCAGCGTCAGCACGGCGCCCCCGTCCGCATGATTGGCGGCCTTCAGCTGGCCGCGGTGGCGCTCGACGATGCCGTAGCTGATGGAGAGGCCGAGGCCAGTGCCCTTGCCCACCGGCTTGGTGGTGAAGAAGGGATCGAAGACGTGGCCGAGGGTGTCGGCCGGGAAGCCCGGGCCGTTGTCGCGAAAGGTGAGCACGACACTGCGGTTGCGCAGCACGGCCTGGATGTCGAGGCGCGCATCGGGCTGGCGCTCGGTGCTGTCGATGGCGTTCTGCACCAGGTTCACCAGCACCTGCTGCATCTGGCCGGCCGAGCCGGAAACGGGAATCTCCTTCGGCGCGTCGAGGCCGACCTTGATCTTCGAACCGGAGGCCTTCGCCACCCAGTGCACCGAGCGCTCCAGCACCTCGGCCAGGTTGAACGCCTCCTCCTCGCCGCGATCCTGCGCCGAGAAGCGCTTCAGGCCTGCGACGATGTCGCGCGTGCGCTCGGCGCCCTCGATGGTACCGTCGATGAGCGGCTGCATGTCCTCCATCAGGCGGTCGATGCGCAGGCTCTTGCGCAGTTCGTCGATCTCCTCCGCCGGCTTGCCGGCATGGATGGCATCGAGGTACTCGCGCATGCGGTCGCCGTAGCGCTGCAGGGCGTAGACATTGCCGAGAACGAAGCTGATCGGGTTGTTCAGCTCGTGCGCCACGCCGGCGACGAGCCGGCCGAGCGAGGCCATCTTCTCGGAGTGAATGAGCTGCTGCTGGGCGAGCTTGAGGTCCTCGTGCGCCTGGCGCAGCTGCTCGTAGGCACGGCGCAGGTCGCCGACCGGGCGGCCGGTCATCACCATGCCGACGAACTTGCCGACCGGCGAGAGGCGCGGCGTGCAGTTCACCGCCACGGGCATCTCCTGCGCGTAGCGGCACTTGAAGTGCAGCTCGCAGTCGTGGATGCGCTCGCTGTGCAGGTCGCGCAGGAAGCGGCGCGCCTGCTCGCTCGAGGCGTCGTCGGCGAAGAGGTCGATGAGCGGCGTTCCGCGCAGTTCCTCCTCGCTTTTTCCCACCAGGTCGGCCAGCGCCTGGTTCGCCTCCTGGATGACGCCGTGGCGGTCGCACACCACCAGCACGTCGGACATCGAGGTGAGCACGCTGAAGATGAACTTCTGCGTCTCCTCGAGTTTTGCGTTCTTCTCCTCCAGCGCGACCTCGTACTGAAGGAGATCCGAGTACACCTCGTCCATCTTGCGGATGACGTCGATCCAGACGTCCTCGCCGACGCCCTCGGGCGGGCT
>VGHJ01000026.1 GCA_016868295.1 Betaproteobacteria bacterium
GTCTGCTCGTCTTTTCCCAGTCGCCGTGGTTCGGCCTGTCGCTCGCCGTCCTGCCGCTGGTCGGCTTCGGCATCATGGTGAACACCGCCTCGGCGAACATGATCCTGCAGTCGGTGGTGCCGGACCATCTGCGCGGACGGCTGGTGAGTTTTCACGTCATGGCCTTCCTCGGCATCGCGCCGCTCGGCCATTTCGCCTCGGGCTGGATCGCCGAGCACTTCGGCGCGCGCCTGGCGCTGGCCCTCGGCGGCCTCGCCTGCCTGCTCGGCGCCGCCTGGTTCGCCGGCCGTCTCAAGCGGCTGCGCGCCGTGCTCGATCCCCTGCACGCGCAACACAAATGAAAAGGGCCGGAGACAAGCCTCCGGCCCTTTTCCCCTCCCTTGCGGAAACCTTAACGCACGTCCCTCTTGCCGCCGGAGGTCAGCGCCAGCGCCTCGCGAATCACCCCGGGCGTCCATCTCGCGCCAATCATCTAATCGCCCGCCTGTTGCCGGAAAACAACACTCACATGAACAGACTGACATCCGCCTTCTGCGCTTGCGGCAGGAACGTTGCCGCACCGGCGTATTCCACGCCCTCGATGAAATCACCATGCGTGAAGCCGAAGAGATCGACCGTCATCTGGCAGCCGATGAACTTGACGTCGGCCTCCTGCGAGAGGGAACGCAGTTCCTCGATCGAGGCCACGCCGTTGTTCTTGATGGTCTGCTTCATGAGCATTGTTGCCATCGACTCGAAGCCGGGGATGCCGGCCTGGACGATGTTCGGGATGTTCCAGTTGATGCCCTTGAACCAGTCCGGCCCGAAGGGCATCTTCATCGGCATGCCGGGATTGCCCAGGGGACTGACCTTGAGGTCGCTGATGTCCTTCTTGAGCAGGTTGAGTCCGTAGAAGGTGAAGAAGATCGAGACGTTCCAGCCCAGCGCGGCGGCCGTGGAGGCGAGGATGAAGGGCGGGTAGGCCCAGTCGAGCGTGCCCTTGGTGGCGATGATGGTCATAGAGGGCGTTTTCGACGCCTGCAGCTCTTCGAGCTTCTGCGGCAGGATTTCATCGAGGCGCTGGCGGATCAGCGCATCCAGGGCGGTCTGGTCTGTGGGCATGTTCATGAGCGGATGTCCTCGTCTCCGGCCGGATCAGGCTCGCTGCCGGTCGTTGTTTTAAGAATTAACAAATAATGATATTCGGAGGTAGTGCCAGTCCAGACGATTCTGCTTATCGAGCCATATCTGGCGCATATGTTGCGCCGCGGCAACCGCAAAACAAAACGGCCTGGGCATGCCGGGCCGTCCTGGGGATCCTGAGCGCTTACTTGCGCTTGATGTAGAACTCGTATTCCTTGCCCTTCTCCGCGGTCGACAGCAATTCGTTGCCGGTCTGCTTGGCGAATGCGGCGAAGTCCTTCACCGAACCCGGATCGGTGGCCATGATGCGCAGCACCTGGCCGCTCGACATTTCCGCCAGCGCCTTCTTCGCGCGCAGGATCGGCAGCGGGCAGTTCAGTCCCTTGGCATCCAGTTCCTTGTCGAAATTCATTTCAAACCTCCCTTGAGAAAGCCCAATTCAGATAAGTCTAATATACTTTCCCGCCTTCTGCCGCGCAACCGGAAATGTCAATCGCGCTCATTGAATTTCTTTCTCGCCCGATTTACGAAACGGCCCGATAGTAGAGATTCTGCGGATGATTCGCCTGGGCGAAGAAGAACCAGCGCTCGGCGAGCAGACCCAGGTATTGGACGGCAAAGGCGGCGACGGCGAATCCTGCCACGAGCAATCCCAGCGGCACGACGAAAGCCAGCACAGGGAAGATCCATTTCACCTGCCGGACGAAACCGGCCGCCCGGCCATGAAAGAACTCCCGCGTGTTGAACGAGCCGCCCATCGCGCCCTGCGACTTCTGCACGATGCGCGGATGCTTGACGCCGATCGCCGTGCGCAGGCTCGATTTCGGCTTGAGGCGCGCGTTGCGCACCAGCGCGGCCGTTCTCCCGACCAGCGCCAGTACGGTCAGGATCATCGCCCAGCCGCCCAGGAAGCCCGCCACCTCGGGGGCGGCCTGCGCGGAGAGCGCGGCGGCCATGACGAAGCCCGACGCTCCGCCGAGCAGGATGTAGTTGATCACCGTCAGCGGCGTATGCCACTCCTGCAGGAAGCGCAGGCAGGCGTAGATCATCCCCGTGCACACGAACAGCGCGAAGGCCAGCGCGGTGCCGGCCACGCCGAGGATGGCCGTGATATTGACCGGCGCGCCAGAGGGCAATCTGGCCAGCACCGGATTGAAGCCCGTGAAATGCGCCGCGCCGTAGAGAAAAACCGCAGCCATGAAGGCGGGCAGCACGATCACCTCGCGCGACAGCCAGGAGGTGCGCCATTTCGCCGCCGAACGCCAGGCGCGCTCGGGGCGGCCGAGGTGGAAGAAGGAGGCGACAAGGCCGGCAACGAGGAAGCCCAGCGCGATGGCGCTGCCCAGCGCGTAGAAGCGGCCGTCCTGCGCCGGCAGCAGGCCGAAGGCGGCGTAGGATTCGACGGTGAACAGGGCGAGGAACAGCCCCTGGCCGACGCCGATGAGCGTCGTCAGGAAGATCACGGAGAAGGCGGGGTGCATATCTGTTCCGCTTACCAGGAAGTGACGTCGTCGAGCGAGGGTTCGGACTTGGCCGGCCTGGGCAGTGGCTTGCCCTCGATCTTGAGCGGATTGTCGGCGCGCACCAGTTCGTCATCAAAGATGCGCAGCCTGGTCTTGCGCCGCGGCAGGTAGTGGTTGGCCGGCTGCGTGCCCCATTCCGGCATCAGCTGGTAGCCGCCGCTCTCGCGGATCGCCTTCGACACTTCCGACTCCGGATCATGCACGTCGCCGAACAGGCGCGCGCTGGTCGGGCAGGCCTTGACGCAGGCCGGCTTGCGGTCGATTTCCGGCAGGCTGGTGTCGTAGATGCGGTCGACGCACAGCGTGCACTTCTTCATCACCTTCTGCTGCTCGTCGATCTCGCGCGCGCCGTAGGGGCAGGCCCAGGAGCAGTATTTGCAGCCGATGCACTTGTCGTAGTCGACGAGGACGATGCCGTCCTCCTTGCGCTTGTAGGAGGCCCCCGTCGGGCACACCGGCACGCAGGGCGGCTCCTCGCAGTGCAGGCAGGACTTCGGGAAGTGCACGGTTTCCGTGTTCGGGAACTCGCCCACCTCGAAGGTCTGCACGCGGTTGAAGAAGGTGCCGGTCGGGTCGGCGCCGTAGGGGTTGAAGTCCGTCAGGGGTCCGGCCTGCCCGGAGGTGTTCCACTCCTTGCAACTCGTCACGCAGGCGTGGCAGCCGACGCAGACGTTGAGATCGATGACCAGGGCCAACTGCGTCATTTCACGGCCCCCTTCATGTATGCCCACAGACTCCTGCGCTTTTCCTGGCCCGGGTAGGGCTTGAGCGGTTCGAATTGCGGCGATGTCTCCGCCGTCTCGCCGGGACTGACTTTTGAAATCCGCACGCGCACGTCGTACCAGGCGGCCTGGCCGGTGATCGGGTCGGAGTTCGAGATGCGCTGCTTGCCGTCTGGCAGTTCCTCGGAAATCACGTGGTTGAGCAGGAAGCCCAGCTTCGCTTCGTTGGCATCCGGCGTCAGGTTCCAGGCGCCGGCGGCCTTGCCGATGGCGTTCCAGGTCCACACCGTGCCCGGCTCGACCGCCTCGGAATGGCGCGCCATGCAGCGCACCTTGCCCCACTGCGACTCGACCCAGATCCAGTCGCCGTCCTCGATGCCGGCCAGCCGCGCCGTGCGCGCATTCACGAACAGATAGTTGTGCGCATGGATCTGCCGCAGCCAGGCGTTCTGCGAGTCCCAGGAGTGGTACATCGCCATCGGCCGCTGCGTCACCGCGGCGAGCGGATACTTGTGCGTGTCGGTGGCCTGCACCTCGAGCGGATCGAAGTAGAAGGGCAGCGGATCGAAGTAGGTCTCGATGCGTTGCTTCAGGTGCTCGGGCGGCTTGCGCGTAATGCCCTTGCCCTGCGCGGCGAGGCGGAATTTCTGCAGCACCTCGGAATACAGGTGGATGAGGATCGGCTCGGCGTAGCGCGTAATGCGGCTGCGCTGCGACCAGTCGAGGTAGCCCCGGTTCCAATTGCGCATGTACTGGTAGGACCTCGGCAATTCATGGTGGTACACGCAGTTGTTCTGCGCATACATCTCCCACTGGCGCGGATTGGGCTCGCCGCGCATGAATTTCTCGCCGCCCTTGCCGCGCCAGCCGGCGAGGAAGCCGATGCCCGAGCCCGGCTCGGTCTCGTAATTGACGATGAAGTCCGGGTAGTCGCGATACTTGCGCTCGCCCGCCTTCGTCACGAAGGCCGGCAGCTTGAGGCGCGTGCCCAGCTCGATCAGCACCTCCTGGAAGGGCTTGCACTCGCCGGTCGGCGCGAGCACCGGGAGGCGCACCGAATCCACCGGGCCGTCGAATTCCGAGATCGGCCGGTCGAGCATGGACATCACGTCGTGGCGCTCCAGATACGTGGTGTCCGGCAGGACGAGGTCGGCGAAGGCCGTCATCTCCGACTGGAAGGCGTCGCAGACGGCGATGAAGGGGATCCTGTATTCGCCCTGTTCATCCTTGTCGCTGACTTTGTCATTGAGCATCTTCCGCACCTCCGCCGTGTTCATGGTGGAGTTCCACGCCATGTTGGCCATGAAGATGAGCAGGGTGTCGATGCGGTAGGGATCGCCGCGCCAGGCATTGGTGATGACGTTGTGCATGAGGCCGTGCACCGAGAGCGGATACTCCCAGGAGAAGGCCTTGTCGATGCGCACCGGCTTGCCCGCCTCGTCGACGAACAGGTCGTCCGGCTCGGCCGGCCAGCCCAGCGCCATGCCGTCGAGCGGACTGTTGGGCTTCACCGCCAGCGGCGTGTTGGGCGTCTTGGCGCAGGGCGGGATCGGCCGCGGGAACGGCGCCTTGTGGCGGAAGCCGCCGGGCCGGTCGATGGTGCCGAGCAGCGACATCAGGATGGCCAGCGCGCGGATGGTGTGGAAGCCGTTCGAATGCGCCGCCAGGCCGCGCATGGCGTGGAAGGCCACCGGGTTGCCGGTGACGGTGTCGTGGTCCTTGCCCCAGGAATCGGTCCACGCGATCGGCAGCTCGATCTTCTGGTCGCGCGCCGTGACGCCCATTTCCTGGGCCAGGCGGCGGATCGTCGCGGCCGGAATGCCGGTCAGCCCCTCGGCCCATTCCGGCGTGTAGTCCCTGACGCGCTCCTGCAGCAGCTGGAAGGAAGGCTTCACCGGCGTGCCGTCGGACAGCTTGAACTCGCCCAAAAGGTACGGATCGCAGCCCTCGGTGTGGGTGATCACCGGCTTGTTGCTCGCGCGGTCCCACCACAGCTTGTTCTGCGGGTCGAAGCAGCCCTCCTCCTCCGGCACCTCGGTGCGCAGGAACATGCCGAACTCGTCGCTCTTCGCGTCGAGGTTCACCAGCTGGCCGGCGTTGGTGTAGCGCACCAGGAAGTCGCGGTCGTAGAGGCCCTGGGCGATGACCTCGTGGATGATGGCGAGCAGCAGCGCGCCGTCGCTGCCCGGGCGGATCGGCACCCACTCGTCGGCGATGGCCGAGTAGCCGGTGCGCACCGGGTTGATCGAGACGAAGCGGCCGCCATTGCGCTTGAATTTCGACAACGCGATCTTCATCGGGTTGGAGTGGTGGTCCTCCGCCGTGCCGATCATGACGAACAGCTTGGCGCGGTCGAGGTCCGGCCCGCCGAACTCCCAGAAGGAGCCGCCGACGGTGTAGATCATGCCGGCGGCCATGTTCACCGAGCAGAAGCCGCCGTGCGCCGCGTAATTGGGCGTGCCGAACTGGCGCGCGAAGAGGCCGGTCAGCGCCTGCATCTGGTCGCGGCCGGTAAACAGGGCGAATTTCTTCGGATCCGTGGCGCGGATCTTCGCCAGTCGCTCGGCGAGGATCGAGAAGGCCTGCTCCCAGGAGATCGCCTTGAATTCGCCGGCGCCGCGCTCGGCGCCCGGCTTGCGCAGCAGCGGCCTCGTCAGCCGCGCCGGCGAGTACTGCTTCATGATGCCGGAACTGCCCTTGGCGCAGATGACGCCCTGGTTGAGCGGGTGCTCCGGATTGCCGTCGATGTAGCGCACCTGGCCGTCGACCAGATGCACGCGGATGCCGCAGCGGCAGGCGCACATGTAGCAGGTGGTTTTCTTGACCTCCTGCACCGAAGCGGGAACGGCTGACATGGTTGGGAAGCGAATATATTAGTGGTTGTTGATATTCTTCGGGCTTTGCGCTAAGTCCTCAAGCCAATTGTTTTTATTTGTCCATAAGAGCCTCGTCGCCAGTCAAATTATGGCCTAAAATGCGTTGGGTAATGGATACTGTCGGTTTTCAGCGTAGCAGGTTTCACATGAGCGACATCCCCGCATTCAATCCCCAGGAGCGGCGCGCCGTCGAGGCCGCCATGATCTACCGTTACGGCCAGTTGGTCGATCTGCAGGAAGCCGACGTCGAAGTGCGGCTGACGCCGGGCAGCGAGGCCCTCACCACCGTGCCGGGCATCTACTGGAACGAACGCAAGGTGCAGTTCGTCGTCTGCAAGCTGGGCGCGAAGAAATACCGCTCCTACTTCTTCTACACTGAAGCGCAGCAGTACCGCATCGGCGAGCAGGACTACGACGTCATCGAAGACTGCGTGCGCAACCTGCTGCAGCTGCAGGTCGACCACGACACGAAGCGCCGCGCCATCATGTCCAATCCCGGCCTCGGCCCCGACGACGACTACCACGGTCCGATCGTGGTGTGACCCCAAACCCCAACCGCCCTCGACACAGAGATCACAGAGACACAGAGGACACAGAGGGCACAGAGAAAAACAAAATCTTTTCATCTCCGTGTTCTCTGTGTCTCTGTGCCCTCTGTGTTGAAAGAGGTATTACTTGAAGATCTGCATCGTCTCCGACTCCCACGACCGCGGTCCCATGCTGGCCGCCGCCGTCGAGGAGGCAAAATCCCTCGGCGCGGAAGCGGTCCTGCATTGCGGCGACGTCATCGGCCCCAACACGCTCAAGCCGCTGCTCAGGCTCGGCCTGCCCACGCACGTCATCCACGGCAACAACCTCGGCGATTTCACCGCCATCTGCCAGATGGCGACGCGTTCGGACGGCCTGTTGCACTACCACGGCGGCGACGCCTCGATCGAACTCGGCGGACGCCGGATATTCCTCGTGCACTACCCCCACTATGGCCAGGCCATGGCCTGCACCGGCGACTACGACCTGGTCTGCTGCGGCCACAGCCACAAGCCGGATATCCGCAGCCAGCCGAACGTCAAGGGCGGCGCCACCTGGCTGGTCAATCCCGGCACCGTGGCCGGCCTCGGTGCGCCGGCGGCCACCTGGATTCTCGGCGACCTGGCGGCACTGACTTTTTCCATCCGGCCGGTGACGATGGCGACGGCTTGACCCCATCTCTGCAAGTGGTTTGACTTGCGTCAAGCTTCGCTCGAAAACGGGATTGAGCGTTTCAATCCCGGGATAGGGAAATTCAGCCGTTCAACCGGGCGCAGTTGATTAGAATTCGCTCCTGATCTTCAACAAGAATCTGAGTATTCCGGGAGGCTCGATGTCAGCATCCATCGCTACCAGCCAGACGATCCTCGTCGTGGGCGGCGGCATCTCCGGCATGACGGCGGCGCTCGAAGCCGCAGAGTGCGGCAAGCAGGTCATCCTCGCCGAGAAGCTGCCCACCCTCGGCGGGCGCACGGCACTGCTCTACCGCTACTTCCCCAAGATGTGCCACCCCACCTGCGGCCTCGAGATCAACCTGAAGCGCCTCAAGGGCAATCCCAACCTGCGCGTCATGACCATGACCGAAGTGGCCGCCGTCAGCGGCACGCGCGGCGACTACACCGTCACGCTGAAGGTCAGGCCGCGCTACGTCACCGAGGCCTGCACCGCCTGCGGCGACTGCGGCAACGCGGTGTCGGCGGAGATTCCCAACCCGGCCAACTACGGCCTGGACAGGATCAAGGCGGCCTACCTGCCGCACGGCATGGCCTACCCGCAGCGCTACGTCATCGATCCCGCCATCGTCGGCACGCCCGAGGGCGAGAAGGCCAGGGCCGCCTGCAAGGTCGGCGCGGTCGACCTCGCCATGCAGGAGCAGACCGTCGAGCTGAAGGTCGGCAGCGTGGTCTGGGCCACCGGCTGGCGGCCCTACGACGCGGCGAAGATTCAGCCCTACGGCTACGGCCGCATCCCCAACGTCGTCACCAGCCTCGAGTTCGAGCGCATGGCCGATCCGCACGGCCCCACCGGCGGCAAGTTGCTGCGCGCCGACGGCAAGGAGGCGAAGAACGTCGCCTTCATCCAGTGCGCCGGCTCGCGCGACGAGAATCACCTGCGCCATTGCTCGCGCATCTGCTGCATGGCCTCGCTCAAGCAGACCTATTACGTGCGCGAAGCCTGCGGCGAGGAAGGGAAATCCACGATCTACTACATCGACATCCGCGCCATCGACCGCTTCGAGGATTTCTACCAGAGCGTGCAGAACGATCCGTCGGTCACCTTCGTCAAGTCGAAGGTGGCGCGCATCGCCTTCAACGAGGGCAGCGGCAATCCCGTCCTGCACGGCGTGAACACAGAGGGCTACCACCGCTACGCCACCGAGCACGACCTCGTCGTGCTGGCCGTCGGCATGGAGCCCGAAGTCACCGGAGTGAAGCTGCCGGACGACATCATTCTCGATTCCTCCAACTTCATCGAAGGCTCGAAGAGCGGCGGCATGTTCGGCGCCGGCAGCGCCGCCAGCCCGCTCGACGTCAACCGCTCGGTGCAGAGCGCCACGGCGGCCAGCCTGAAAGCGATTCAAGTGATCCACAAGACCGCATCCACGGAGGCCGCATGAACGCCCCCGCCACCCCCAAGTTCGCCGCCTACCTCTGCTCCGGCTGCGGCATCGGCGACAAGCTCGACGTGCCCACGCTGGAGAAGATCGCCCAGAAAGAGGGCAAGATGGCGGTGGTGAAGAGCCACCCCTTCCTCTGCAACGCCGAAGGCGTGCAGATGATCAAGGACGACATCGCCAACGACGGCGTCACGCACCTGTGCATCGCCGCCTGCTCGCGCCGCGCCAAGGCCGAGGCCTTCGGCTTCCCCGAAGCCGCCGTCTCGCGCGCCAACCTGCGCGAGGGCGTCATCTGGGTCGTCGCCGAAGGTTCCGAGCATGACGAGGTGCGCCAGGAGATGGCCGAGGACTACGTGCGCATGGGCTGCGCCGAGGTCAAGAAGATGAAGGTGCCCGGCGGCAACGTCAAGGAAGCCTCGAGCAAGAGGATCCTCGTCGTCGGCGGCGGCATGTCCGGCATGACGGCGGCGCTGGCCGCGGCCGAGGCCGGCTACGAGGTCGCGCTGGTCGAGAAGTCCGGGGCGCTGGGCGGCTTCGCCAGCAATCTCTGGAAGCGCGTGCCCTTCGCCGCGCCCTACAAGGATGCCCAGCCGACCGGCGCGGCGGAACTGGCGGCGAGAGTTTCCGCCAACCCGAAGATCAAGGTGCACCTGAATTCCACCGTGACCGAGACCGCCGGCGCGCCCGGCCGCTTCGCCGTAAAGATCGCGCAGCTCAGTGGACAAACTGCGGGTAGCGTCGCCGAAGAACTCTGCGGCTCGATAGTGCAGGCCACCGGCTTCACGACCTACGACATCGCCAAACTACCCGAACTCGGCGGCGGCCAGGCCAACGTGGTCGACCAGGCCGGGCTGGAAGCGCTGGCCAAGGCCGCCGACGGCGGCCCGATCAAGCGCGCCGACGGCAAGGAAGTCAAATCCGTCGTCTTCGTGCAGTGCGCCGGTCAGCGCGACACGACGGGCCAGCACCTGCCCTACTGCTCCGGCCACTGCTGCGCCACCAGCATCAAGCAGGCGACCTACTTCAAGGACCGGAACCCCGACATCGACACCGTGGTCATGTACCAGGACCTGCGCGTGCCGGGGATGGGCGAGGACTTCTACCGCAGCGCCCAGGACAAGGGTGTCGTCTTCACCAAGGGCAAGGCCTCGAAGGTGACGGGCGGCGACGGATGCAAGGTCGACTTCAAGGACCTCATCCTGAATGAGGACGCCTCTATCTCCGCCGACCTCGTCGTGCTCGCCACCGGCCAGGTGCCGAACGCCGGCGTGAACCTCGACGAGTGGACCGCCACCGTCACCGCCGCGGAAAGCGGCGACGAAGCGGCGAAACTGAAGAAGGGCGAACTGCAGAAGATCTCCGTGCTCAACCTGGACTACCGCCAGGGCCCGGACATGCCGCAGTTCAAGTACGGCTTCGCCGACTCGCACTTCATCTGCTTCCCCTACGAGACCCGTCGCACCGGCATCTACGCCGCCGGCCCGACGCGCCGGCCGATGGACATGCTGCAGGCCACCGAGGACGCCACCGGCGCCGCGCTGAAGGCGATCCAGGCGGTGGAGAACGTCGAGAAGGGCCGTGCCGCCCATCCGCGCGCCTGGGATCTCTCCTTCCCCAGCGCGCGCCTCGAAGGCTGCACCCAGTGCAAGCGCTGCACGGTGGAATGCCCCTTCGGCGCCATCGACGAGGACGAGAAGCGCTTCCCGAAGTTCAACGAGGAACGCTGCCGCCGCTGCGGCACCTGCATGGGCGCCTGCCCGGTGCGCGTCATCTCCTTCGAGAACTACTCCTGCGACACCGTCGGCATGCAGATCAAGGCGGTCAACATCCCCGACGAGTTCGAGGAGAAGCCGCGCATCCTCATCCTCGCCTGCGAGAACGACGCCTACCCGGCGCTCGACATGGCCGGCATCCAGCGCCTGAGCTATTCGGCCTTCGTGCGCGCGATCCCGGTGCGCTGCCTCGGCTCGGTGAACACCATCTGGATCACCGACGCGCTCAACTCCGGCTACGACGGCGTGATGATGATGGGCTGCAAGAAGGGCGACGACTACCAGTGCCACTTCGTCAAGGGCTCGGAGATGGCCTTCTACCGCATGAGCAAGATCGACGACACGCTGAAGCAGCTCGGCCTCGAGACCGAGCGCGTGCAGACGCTGGAGGTGGCGATCACCGACAACGCCCGCGTGGTGAAGCTGATCAACGAGTACGTCGACCAGATCAAGGAAATCGGACTGTCGCCGATGAAAGGCTTCGGCTGAGGAGCGCACGACCATGACCACCGCGAACCAAACCGCCATCGCGAAGTACAAGAACAGCTTCCTCAGGGAAGTCGAGGCCAACGTCGAGGAAGGCCACTGGGTGCGCATGTGCATGCAGTGCGGCGTCTGCGCAGGCTCCTGCCCGCTCGGCAACGCCTGGGCGCACCCACCGCAGGAGCTGTTCATGATGATCCGCGCCGGCAAGCGCGAGGAAGTGCTCGCCTCCGACTCGATGTGGATGTGCACCTCCTGCTACAACTGCATCGTACGCTGCCCGCGCAAGCTGCCGATCACCCACATCATGCACGGCCTGGCCAACTACGCCCACCGCTTGGGGCTGGCGCCGAAGGGCCAGCCGACGCGCGAGACGGCGACGCTGTTCTGGAACAACCTGATCAAGAAGGGCCGCGTGAACGAGCTGACCTTCTCGCTCGCGCTCTACTTCAAGGACGGTTTCGTGCAAGGCATCAAGAACGCCCTCAACATGCAAGCGGTCGGCCTCGGCCTCGTCAAGGCCAAGCGCCTCAACCCGATGGAGATCCTCGGCGGCCACGCCGTCAAGGACCAGGCCGGCTTCAAGGCGATGATCGCCAAGGCGCGCGAACTCGAAGACCGCAAGAAGGGCTTCGCCAAGTAACGGAGCGACGGATATGGCAAAGAAAGAATACGCGTTCTACCCCGGCTGCTCCTCGCAGTCGAAGGCCTCGGCCTCGAACTACCTGACGTCGGTGAACGCCATGTGCGACAAGCTCGACGTCACCATCACCGAGATTCCCGACTGGAACTGCTGCGGCGCCTCGATCGGCTACGCCGAGGGCGGCGAGTTGCCGCGCTTGGCACTTTCGGCGCGAAACTTCGCCCTGGCCGAGACGCACCTGCCGGGCAAGCAGATGGTTGCCACCTGCGCCGCCTGCTGGCTGGCCCAGCGCGAGGTGAAGGAGCGCCTCGATCACAGCGAGGTGCTGCTCAAGGAGACCAACGAGGCTCTGGCCGCGGCGGGGCTCAAGTACCAGGGCACGACGCCGATCCGCCACATGGTGGAAGTGCTGATCGAGGACCTCGGCTACGACGCCCTCAAGCAGCCGGTGGTGAAGCCGCTGGAGGGCATCAAGTTCGCCGGCTATGTCGGCTGCCAGACCAACCGCCCCTTCGGCATCGCCGGCGAGTCCTTCGAGAACCCGGTGTACCTCGACAAGCTGGTCGAGACCATCGGCGGCGAAGCCGTGCCCTACGACCAGAAGGTCACCTGCTGCGGCGGCGCGCTGGCCTTCTCCGAGCCGGACAAGTCGCAGAAGCAGATCCGCGACATCGTCGAGTCGGCCTACGACCACGGCGCCGAGATGATCGTCACGCCCTGCCCGCTGTGCCAGGCCAACGTCGAGATCTACCAGAGCGAGATCAACAAGAAGCAGGGCACACAGTTCAAAATGCCGGTGCTCTACTACTCCCAGCTGATGACCGTCGCCTACGGTGGCAGCGGCAAGGACGCCGGCCTCGACGGCCAGCTCATCAAGGCGACCAAGCTGGAAGAGATCGCAAAGAAATAGGCGTCACCCAACGAAAAAGCCGGCTTGATGCCGGCTTTTTTATTTGTATCGCCCTCTCAGATACGCCGGCTGGCGTTTTCGAAGGCGGCGGCCAACTCGTCGTAGCTGCGCGTGACGGGATACTGCGGGAACTCGTCGATGACGTTCTGCGGCGGGCGGAAGAGGATGCCGGCGTGGGCCTCGGCCAGCATGGCGGTGTCGTTGTAGGAATCGCCGGCGGCGATGGTCTTGAAGTTGATCGCCTTGAAGGCCTTCACCGATTCGCGCTTCTGCTCGGGCAAGCGCAGGACGTAGTCGCGCACGAAGCCCGTCTCGTCGACCACCAGCTTGTGGCAGAACAGCGCCGGATAGCCGAGCTGCTTCATCAGCGGCATGGCGAACTCGTAGAAGGTGTCGGAGAGGATCACCACCTGGAAGCGCTCGCGCAGCCAGTTCAGGAAATCGGCCGCGCCGGGCAGCGGGCCCATCCCGCCGATGACCTTCTGGATATCGGGCAGGCCGAGCCTGTACCTTTCCAGGAGGGCCAGGCGCCCCTTCATCAGCCTGTCGTAGTCCGGCTCGTCCCGGGTGGTGCGCGCCAGTTCGGGGATGCCCGTGCGCTTCGAAAACTCGATCCAGATTTCGGGAACCAGCACGCCTTCCAGGTCCAGACACGCAAGCTGCACTTCAGTCTCCAAGGATATGCGATTGAAAAGGTTCGGCATTGTAGCCGAATTCGGACGCCCGCTCCGGAGCATCCCGGGATGGGTGCAGCCGCATGATTTTCCGGTTTTTTCGCTTTCTTCCGGGTTCTCCCGGAAAGATATATCTCAAGAAATCCCGCTTTGGGCCGATACAGAAGCATTGGCCGCCAATCCGGATTAGCCCTGAACATGCCGATCCCGCTTCCCTCCTCGCTGCGCACGCGCGTGCTGGTCGCCATCAGCCTGCTCTTCGCGCTCCTCTTCGGCGCGGCGCTGATCCTGCTTGCCCAGGTGCAGCGCCATGAGCGCGAGCAGACGCTCGAGCGCACCCTCGACCAGGCGCAGGCCTTCGCCACCGCCTACGAGCGCGTGCTGGGCGACCAGATCAGCCTGCTCAACGCCGTCGTCGCCCTGCCCGATTTCGGCGTCCGGGACGCCGCCCAGTGCCGCCGCCTTTTCGCCTCCGTGGTGGCCAGCCACGGCTCGCTGCTCGACCTGGCGGCGGTCGACTCCGAAGACCGGCTGCTGTGCGCCGCCAATGACAGCGCCGGCGGCCTCGACCTCGGCGCCCACCCCTTGTTCCGGCGCGCCCTGTCCACGGGCCGCATCGCCCTCGGCGACTCGCTGGCCCTCGGCAAGGAAACGCGTCGCGCCGTGCTCCTCGTCCGCCCGCTGCTCGACCGCGAGGGGCGGGCCCACACCCTGCTCGTCGCCCTCATCGACCAGGACTGGCTCAACCGCCGCTTCGCCGACACGGTGCCGTCCGGCGTCGTGCTGCGCATCCTCGACGCGGAAGGCGTCTTCATCGTGCGCCAGCCCGATCCGGCCTGCTGCATCGGGCGTTCCGGCCTGCACCTGCTCGGCATCCGCGAGGCGCTCGCCGGCAACCGGCCCCACATCGCGGAAAGCGTCTGGCTGGACAACGTCCGTCGCCTGCAGGCCGACATCCCCCTCAAGGCGCCGCTGGCCGGCGTCGTTTCAGTAGGCGTCCCGGTGGCGCTGATCGAGACCACGGCCAACCGCGGCCTGTTCTACGCCACGTTCGCCCTCCTGACGCTTTGCCTGCTCCTCTACCTGCTCGTCTGGGCCGGCACCCAGCGCTACATCCTGCGTCCGATGCGGGTGCTCGCCGACACCGTGCATCGCGTGCGCGGCGGCGAGCTGGGCAGCCGCGTGCCGGCGCTGCCCGGGCATGGCGAATTCGACATGCTGGGCGCCGACTTCAATGCCATGGCCGACGATCTGGCGCGGCGCCAGTTGAAGATGGAGGACGACCTGCGCCGCCTGACCGGCAGCGAGTCTCAGCTCAAGCTGGCCGCCAGCGTTTTCGAGCAGGCCAACGAAGCCATCACCATCACCGACGAAAAGGCCAACATCGTCGCCGTCAGCCGGCGCTTCACCACCATCACCGGCTACCGCGCCGACGAGGTCATCGGAAAAAATCCGCGTCTCCTGCAGTCGGGCCGGCAGGACGCCGCCTTCTACCGGGCCATGTGGCACGCGCTGACGACTGACGGCCACTGGGGCGGGGAAATCTGGAACAGGCGCAAGGACGGGACGACCTATCCCGAGTGGCTGTCTATCTCGGCGGTGCGCGACGACTCGGGCAGGACGACGAATTACGTCGCCGTGTTCACCGACCTCACCGAACGTGTCGCCGCCGAGGCAGCCATCCGCGCCAGCGAGCAATGGCACCGCTCCATGCTCGACAACGCCCCGGAAGGCGTCTGGATCATCGGGCCGGACGAGTGCACGGTCGAAGCCAATGCCCAGTTGTGCGAACTGCTCGGCTACTCGCCGGAGGAAATGCGCGGGCGCAAGCCGACCGACTTCACCGACGAGGCCAACAGCGGGGTTTTCGAGCTGCAGAAGGCGCGCCGCTGGACCCAACTCAAGCGCGTCTACGAGATCGATCTGCGCCGCCGCGACGGCCGCAACATTCCCGTCCAGTTCAGCGCCATCGGACTGCTCGACGCGGCCGGTTCGCCCATGGCCGTGCTGGCCTTCGTCACCGATCTCACCCAGCGTAGGCGCGACGAGCAGACGCTGCGGGAGAGCGAGGCGCGCCACCGCCTGATCGTGGACACGGCGCTCGACGCCGTCATCAGCATGGACTGCGAGGGCTGCGTGACGGAATGGAACGGCGAGGCCGAGCGCATGTTCGGCTACCGGCGCGAGGCCGTCCTCGGCCGGCCGATCGCCGAATTGATCGTGCCGCCGCGTCTGCGCGAGGCGCACCGGCAGGGCCTGAAGCGCTACCTGGCCACCGGCAAGGGCAAGGTGCTCGGCACGCGCATCGAGACCACGGCGATGCGCTCGGACGGCAGCGAGTTCCCGGTGGATCTCGCGATCGCCACCGTGGGCGACGGCTCGGGCCTGTTCTTCAGCGCCTTCGTGCGCGACATCACCGAGCGCAAGCGGCACGAGGAGGAGATGCGCCGCCACCGCCAGGAGCTGGAGCTGCGCGTGGCCGAGCGCACCCAGGCGCTGCAGAGGGCCAACCGCGAGCTGGAGGCCTTCTCCTACTCGATCTCCCACGACCTGCGCGCGCCGCTGCGCGCCATCAACGGCTTCTCGCATCTGCTCGAAGAAGATTACGCCGCCTCCCTCGACGCCACGGCGCGCGGCTATCTCGCCCGCGTGCGCGCCGGCTCGGTGAAAATGGGCGCGCTCATCGACGATCTCCTCGAACTTTCGCGGGTGTCGCGCCACGAAATGAAGCTGGAGGAAGTCGATCTTTCGGCACTGGCCGCCGAGATCGCCGCGGAGCTCACCACCGGCGAGCCCGGCCGCCGGGTGGAGTGGATCATCGCGCCCGGCCTCGATGCCCGCTGCGATGCCGGCCTGATGCGCTCGGCGCTCGCCAACCTGCTCGGCAACGCCTGGAAATACACCTCCCGCCGCGAGCATGCCCGCATCGAATTCGGCGCCGAGGAAAAAGACGGCGGGCGCGTCTATTTCGTGCGCGACAACGGCGCCGGCTTCGACATGAAGTTCGCCGGCAAGCTGTTCGGCGCCTTCCAGCGCCTGCACTCACCCGCCGAGTTCCCCGGCACGGGCGTCGGCCTGGCGATCGTGGCGCGCATCGTCCGCCGCCACGGCGGCGAAATCCGAGCCGAGGCCCACCCCGACGAAGGCGCCACCTTCCGCTTCACGCTCCGCCCCCCGATAACAACACTCTGATTTGTCGGCATGAATACCAAACGGTTTTTTCGTTTGGCCTATAAAGTTCTTCTGGCCGGGGCCGTAATAGCATTTGCATCAGCAAGGATATGCCCCGAAGCTGCGGTCCTTGTCCCCTGGCATCCCAGGCTCGCCTTCTGATGGCTTGATACGTCCGGCATGCGGACAGTTCCGCGCCGGTGAAACGGGCAGGCTCATACGGAGGAGCGCATCATGAAGCAGTCATCCATCACCCGGCGCCTTGCGCTGCTGGCGGCAGTGCCCATCGTCGCCCTGCTGGTCTCGTCGGGCATGCTGATACACGACAGCCATGGCCGCTACGCCAACGCCGCCCGTACCGGCGAGTTGATGTCGGCCGCCGTCTCGGCCGGCAACCTGATCCACCGCCTGCAGATCGAGCGCGGCTCGACGGCCGGCTTCCTCCAGTCGAAGGGCGAGAAATTCGCCGACGTGCTACCGAAATATCGCAGCGAAAGCGACGCGCGCCTGGCCGACTACCGCAAGTCCATCGCCGGCCTGTCGGCCGCGGCCATGCCCGGCCTGGGCAAGGCGCTCGATGCGGCGGGCGGCCAGCTCGACAAGCTCGCCGACCTGCGCGAGCGGGCCGGACGGCAGGCCCTTGCCGTGCCCGAGAGCACCGCCTACTACACCGCCACCATCGGCGCGCTGATCCAGGCCATGGACGCCGTGGCGCGGCACAACGGCGACGCCGCCATCGCCAAGCGCGCCGGCGCCTACCAGGCCTTCGTGCGCGCCAAGGAGAACGCCGGCCTGGAGCGGGCGCTGACCACGGCCGGCTTCGCCGCCAACAAGGTCGAGCCGGCGCAGTACCGCGCCATCCTGGACAAGATCCACCGGCAGGAAGCCCTGCTCGACCTGTTCCGCGGCATGGCCGGGGAACGGGACAAGCAACAGCTCGCCACGCTTCTCGACGGTGCCGCCGCGCGCGAGGTGCAGCGCCTGCGCGGCATCATGGCCGAACGCGCCCTGCAGGGCGGCTTCGATGTCGACGCGACGGCGTGGTTCAAGCAGATCACCGACAAGATCGACGGCATGCTGGAGATCGAGCAATCGCTGGCGCGGGAGATCGACGAGACCGCCCTCGGGTTCGTCGCCTCGGGCCGCGCCGCCGTGCTGGGGAACCTAACGCTGGCGCTCGTCGCGCTGGCGCTGGCGCTGGCCATCTCGTTCTGGGTGGCACGCGGTGTGCGGCGGCCGCTGGCGGCGGTCGTCGAAGCGATCGAGCATACCGTCGCCCGCGACGACTTCACGCGCAGCGTCCCCGAGGAGGGCACGCTCGAGACGGCACGCGCCGGCAAGGCGCTCAACGCACTGCTGCAGAAATTCCGCGCCATTATCGCCGACGCCAAGGCCTCCAGCGAGAGCATCGCCGACGCCGCCCGCACGCTGGCCACCACCAGCGACCAGGTCACGCGCAGTTCGAGCGCGCAGGCGGAATCGTCCTCGTCGGTCGCCGCGGCGGTCGAGCAGGCCTCGGTCAGCGTCAGCGAGACGGCAGCCAACGCGCAGAGCGCCAACGAGATCGTCACCAAGGCGCGCGCCGGCGTCGAGCACGCGCTGGACGTGATGTCGGAGACCGTCAGCAACGTGAACGGCATCGCCGACCTGATTCGCGCCTCGGGCGCAAGCGTCGGTCAGTTGGAGCAGAGCTCGCGGAAGATCGGCGGCATCGTCCAGGTGATCAAGGAGATCGCGGACCAGACCAACCTGCTGGCCTTGAATGCCGCCATCGAGGCGGCGCGCGCCGGCGAGCAGGGCCGCGGCTTCGCCGTGGTGGCCGACGAGGTAAGAAAGCTGGCCGAGCGCACTTCGCATGCCACCGAGGAAATCGCCGGGCTGATCGGCGACATCCAGTCGCAGATCGGCGGCACGGTGTCCGGCATGCAGCAGGCGAATGCGCAGACCGCGCAGAGCCTCGACTTCGTCGGCAGCACGGAAAACGCCCTGCGCGGCATCGGCCGGGATTCAGAGGAGGTGGCGATGAACGTGCGCAGCATCGCCGACGCCATCCGCGAGCAGGATGCGGCGATCCACCAGGTGGCCTCCAACATCGAGCGCATCGCGCAGATGACGGAGGAAAACAGTGCCGCGGCGGCCTCCAGCAGCGAAACCGCGAAACACCTCGACGAACTGGCCGGCCGCCTGCGCGGCGCCGTGGCGCGCTACCGGGTTTGATGCCGCACGGCGGAGCCGCGCAGGCTCAGTCGTCGAAACTCTCGTCGCGGAAGTCCTCCTCGCGCGCCATTTGCTCGGCCGCCTCGCGCTCGGCCTGCTGGGCCTTCTCGCGCGACTGGGCGCGGCGCTTCTCCGCCGCCTCCTGGTGCAGGGCGATCGTCTCCTCGCCGAACAGCACCTGGCGCAGGAAGCGGTAGCCGAACTGCAGGAGCGCGGTTTCGCTTTCCAGCGTATCGCCGAGCATCGCCTGGCTCTCGGCCTGCGGCACGTCATAGAGCTCGTTGAAGGGCCCGGAATCGACGAAGGCGCGGAAGGTGTCGATGTCGTAGCAGGTCATGAAGAAGAGCTGGCGGCTCTTCACCGAGGGCTTGCCCACGCTGGGGCCGGAGGACTTCTTCTTCAGCACCAGCTGGCGCCAGCCGCGGCCCTGCTCGTCGTATTCGACGACGTCCTGCTCGCGGCGGTAGTCCTCGATGGTCAGCGTGCGCGGCTCGTCGTGGCCGAGGCAGTGCTCCTCCTTCACCAGGGCGTAGGCGTCGCGGTCGACGTACTCGTCCTGCTTGCGCATGGAGAGCAGCGCCACCGGATAGTAGCGGCAGGCGGTGGGGCGGTCCTCGTACACGCTGCAGCCTTCCGGCTTCATGAACTGGCAGGCGCTGCCGCCGGCGACGGGCTTCAGCTTGATGCCGGCGATGCCGTCCTTCTCCAGCTCGTAGGGCACGGCGTACTGCTGCAGGAACTGCGCCGAGGCGAGCCCCAGGCGCCGCTTCAGGCGCAGGATGTCGTAGGGCGTGAGCGAGATGTCGATGTTGCTGCAGCAGGCGTTCCAGCAGTCGATGCCCTTGCGGCACCGGAACCGGATGGTCTTGGCGCCGTCGACCATCTCCGGCACGACGGGGCTGTTGAAGGGCAGGTCTTTCGGATCGGGGGTGCTCATGGGGTGCCTCAAGAAAAAAAGCGGGCGCCCCTGATGGAGCGCCCGCCCAGTTTACTACCGCGGACGGCTTAGTGCGCGGCCGCCTTGAACAGCTTCGACTTGTCGACCAGGTCGACGTGCTTGCGCTTGAAGCAGGTCCACTTGTGGGTCTTCTTGTCGTACACTGAGTTCACGAAGCAGTGCCAGTTCTGCTCATCGACGAAGTTCTTGTCGGTGCGGTAGTAGAAGCCGGGGTAGCGGCTCTCCTCGCGGAACTGGATGTGCTTCATGTGCGCTTCGGCGGTCAGGATGCGGTGGTAGTTCTCCCAGGCCCGCAGCAGCTCGTGCAGGTCCTTGGCGCGCATCTTCTGCGAGTCTTCCTTCAGCATCTCCAGCTTCTCTTCGGCCACGGCAAGCATCTTGTCGTTGGTGTTGTAGTAGGTGGCGACGCCGGCGACGTACTCGTCCATGATCTTCTGCAGGCGGAACTGCAGCATCTTCGGCGTGATGTAGTTCGGGTTCACGTCGATGGCCGTGCTGTAGTCCTTGTGCTCGAGGAAGTTGCGCACCGGCTTGTAGATCGTCTCGGCGATCTGCTCGGCCGTCTCGTCGAACTCGGGCTTCAGGTTGGCGTTGTCGAGGCAGTACTTGACCATCGCCTTCGAGGCCAGGCGGCCTTCGGTGTGCGAGCCGGAAGAGAACTTGTGGCCCGAGGCGCCGACGCCGTCGCCGGCGGTGAACAGGCCCTTGACCGTGGTCATCGAGCGGTAGCCCCAGTTCCAGCCCTGCGGCAGGTGCGCCGGCACGCCGGGCAGTTCCTCGGCGGTCGGTGCGCCGACGTCGGTCGGGCCGGAGACCCAGATGCCGCAGCAGCCGGAGTGCGAGCCGAGCAGGTAGGGCTCGGTCGGCATCAGCTCGGACATCTTCTTCTCGGGCTCGATGTTCTCGCCGACCCAGATGCCGCACTGGCCGATGCACATGTCGAGGAAGTCTTCCCAGGCTTCCGCCTCGAGGTGCTTGACTTCCTTCGGCGTCAGGGTCTCGCGCAGCTTGGCCAGCGCGGTGACGGTGTCCATGTAGATCGGGCCGCGGCCTTCCTTCATCTCTTTCAGCATGAGGTGGTTGCGCAGGCAGGAGGCGGGAACGGCGGCCTGCCCGTAGGGCGGGTAGTCGTTCAGCATCTCCTTGTTCTTGACCATGTAGTCCTCGCCGTAGGCGTTGGCGGCCTTGGCCTTGAAGAGCAGGAACCAGGCGCCGACCGGGCCGTAGCCGTCCTTGAAGCGGGCCGGAACGAAGCGGTTTTCCATCATGGTCAGCTCGGCGCCGGCCTCGGCAGCCATGGCGTAGGTGCTGCCGGCGTTCCACACCGGGTACCAGGCGCGGCCCGTGCCTTCACCGACGGAGCGGGGACGGAACAGGTTCACGCAGCCGCCCGCGGCGAGCAGGATGGCCTTGGCCTTGTAGATGTAGATCTTGTTCTCGCGCACCGAGAAGCCGGCGGCGCCGGCGATGCGGGAGGGATCGTTCTTGTCGTTGATCAGGTGCACGATGAAGACGCGCTCCTGGATGCGGTCCAGGCCCAGCGCCTTCTTGGCGGCCTCGGCGACGATCCACTTGTAGGACTCGCCGTTGATCATGATCTGCCACTTGCCCGAACGAACCGGCTTGCCGCCGTCCTTGAGCGCCGGCAGGCCTTCGCGCTGCGACTCGGCGCCGTCGTGGCGCACGCCGTCGGCGTCGGTCTTCCAGATCGGCAGGCCCCACTCCTCGAAGAGGTGCACGGAGTCGTCGACGTTGCGGCCAAGGTCGTAGGCGAGGTCGTCGCGGGTGATGCCCATCAGGTCGTTGGAGACCATGCGGGCGTAGTCGGCCGGATCCTGCTCGGAGCCGATGTAGGTGTTGATGGCGGACAGGCCCTGGGCCACGGCGCCGGAGCGGTCCATGGCGGCCTTGTCGACCAGCTTGATCTTGAGTTCCTTGCCGGTCTCGGCCTTGACGGCCTCGGCCCAGCGCATGATCTCGTAGCCGGCGCCGCAGCAGGCCATGCCGCCGCCGATGAGGAGGATGTCCACTTCTTCCTGGACGATCTCGGGTTTGTCGAATGTTCCAGACATTGCAGTCACCTTATCGAATGGGTTGTCGGTTCGCCGCTTACTTCACGCGGATCAGTTCGTCGGGCCGGCCGGCACGGTAGCCGCCCATGACGTCCTTGGTGAAGACGCCGGGCTTGTCCAGGTCCGCCATCTTCGGCATCGGCTTGCCGCCGAACGGGTCGATCGAGCCCTCGGCCGTGGTGCGGATGGGGAACTTGAAGCGCTTGATGGTGCCGTTGCGGAACTTGATGGTCCACATGATGGAGTCGGAACCGCGCAGGGGCTGCACCGAGCCGCCGAGCGGCACGATGTCGGCGTAGTGGCGCGCCTCGATGGCGTTCTGCGGGCAGATCTTGACGCAGGAGTAGCACTCCCAGCACTGCTCCGGCTCCTGGTTGAAGGCCTTCATGGCATGGCCGGTTTCCGAACCGTCCTTGTCCAGCTTCATCAGGTTGTGCGGGCAGATGTACATGCACGCGGTCTTGTCCTGGCCCTTGCAGCCATCGCATTTCTCGGTACGAACAAAGGTTGGCATTTTCCTTCTCCTAAAAAAACGACGCCGGCACCCTTGTGCCGGCGCGAACCAAAATCAGCGCGCCGAGTGGCCGACGAGCTTGACTTCAACTTTCTCGGTGAGCCCGGCGTAGTACGCGCGCAGGATCTCCAGCACTTCCGGCCTGGAGAACTCCGCCGGCACGTCGCCGCCCTCCGAGAGCATCTTGCGCAGCTTGGTGCCGGAGAGCAGCAGCCGGTCGGCGTCGCCGTGCGGGCAGGTGCGCGCCGAGGCCATGCCACCGCACTTGTAGCACCAGAAGGTCCAGTCGATCTTCAGCGGCTGCGTCTCGAGCGAGCCCTTCGGGATCTCGTCGAAGATGTGGTGCGCGTCGAAGGGGCCGTAGTAGCTGCCCACGCCGGCGTGGTCGCGGCCGACGATGAGGTGCGAGCAGCCGTAGTTCTGGCGGAACAGGGCGTGCAGCAGCGCCTCGCGCGGGCCGGCGTAGCGCATGTCGAGCGGATAGCCGGCCTGCACCACGGTCTTCTTGACGAAATAGTGCTCGGCCAGCGTGGCGATCGCATTGGAACGCACGTCGGCGGGAATGTCGCCGGGCTTGAGGTTGCCGAGCAGCGAATGGATCAGCACGCCGTCGCAGGTCTCGATGGCCACCTTGGCCAGGTACTCGTGCGAGCGGTGCATCGGGTTGCGCGTCTGGAAGGCGGCCACTTTCGACCAGCCGTAGGACTCGAACAGGGCGCGCGTCTGCGCCGGGGTCATGAAGAGCTCGCCGTATTTCGAGGGGAACTCGGCCTGCGAGAGCACCTTCACCGGGCCGGCGAGGTTCACGTCGCCCTGCTCCATCACCATCTTGACGCCGGGGTGCTCGAGGTCGGTGGTCTTGAAGACCATGGCGCACTCGTGCGCCTTGTCGATCTTGTACTTCTCGGTGACCTTCAGGGTGGCGAGGATCTCGCCCGAGTCCGGATCGAGCAGCGCCACGTCGGAACCGGTCTTGATGCCGTCGGCGAGGACCTCGTCGGTAGACAGCGTGATGGGGATCGGCCAGAACAGGCCGTTGGCCATCTTCATGCCGTCGCACACGCCCTGCCAGTCGCTGTGCGTCATGAAGCCGTCGAGCGGCGTGAAGCCGCCGATGCCCAGCATGATGATGTCGCCCTTCTCGCGCGAGCTGACCTTGATCTTCGGCAGCGCCTGGGCGCGCGCCAGTTCGGCCTTCAGCGCCTCTCCGGCGAGCAACAGGGGCCTCAGCGACCCCCCGCCGTGCGGATTGACCAGTGCCATTGCGTCTCCTCCCTGAATTCGCCTTATTCGAGTCCGTGCGAAGGTTAACACTTCCGGGAAAACGCAATAATCGTTTTATTTTATTGGGAAATAGGAGGGGTCGATTTTTTGACCTGTATCAACATAAACATGTTGATGCAGGGTTCAGAAGGGCGGTTTCTGCTTCATTTCCTCGGCCTGGCGGGCCCGCAGTTCGCGCAGGCGGGCATCGACCTGGGAGTGTTCGAAGAAGTCGCCGTCGCCCGCCTGCTGCGCCAGCTCGAGCTGCTGGATGGCCGGAACGAGCTGGCCGCGCAAGGCGTACAGCTCGGCCTGGGCACGATGCTGATGCAGGCGCTTGCCGAGCGCGGCGTAGCTCTTCGCCTGGAGGCCGTGCAGGGTGGCGTCCGAGGGCGTCAACTGCAATTCGTCCGTGGCCGTCTTCAGCGCCTCCTGCGGCTGCCCGGCCGCCACCAGGGCATCGATCTGGCCGTAGAGCAGCGCCTTGTTGCGCGAATGGCGCGCGCGGGCATCCCGGTACAGCGCCAGCGCACCCGCCTGATCGCCCCGGCCCATCATCACATGGGCGGCGATGGATTCGATCATGGGCGAAACCGCCTTCAGGCGCCGCAGCTCGCCGATTTCCCGCTCGGCCGCGGGATACTGCTTGGCGAGGAACAGCGCAACGGCATGGCCATAGCGGGCGGACGCCTCGGACAGATATTTGCGCTCGCGCAACTGCGCTTCGAACTCGACGATGGCATCCTGGGGCGACCCCTGGGTGGCGCGCAGCTTGGCGCGCACCAGCTGGAACTCCAGCGTGTCCGCCACCTGCCGGTAGTGCGCCTGAAGGATGCGGTTCTCCATGTCGCTGATGCGCTCGGTGGTGAGCGGATGGGTGCGCAGGTAGCCGGGCGCGTTGTTCTCGTAGAGACGACCGTATTTCTGCATGCGCTCGAAGAAGCTGCCCATGCCGCGCACGTCGAAGCCGGCCCGCTCCAGCGTCTGGATGCCGATGCGGTCGGCCTCTCGCTCGAATTCGCGCGAATAGTTGAGCACGGTCTGCACGCCGGCTGCGGTGCCGGCGACGGCCGCCGCCTGGGCCGCATCCGGGCTGGAGCGCGCCGCCAGGATCGCCACCGCCATGGCCAGCCAGGACGCCACCTGGGCCTGGTTCTGCTTGCCCACCAGGCGCGCCAGGTGCTTCTGCGTGACGTGGGCGATTTCATGCGCCAGCACCCCGGCCAGTTCGGACTCGGACTGCGCCGCCAGGATGAGGCCGCTATGCACGCCGATGTAGCCTCCCGGCAGGGCGAAGGCGTTCAGGGTGGCATCGCGGATGGCGAAGAACTGGAAATGGCGCCCCGACTCGGGCGTCGCCGCCGAAAGCCGCGTACCGAGGGTGTTCAAGTAGTCCTCGACTTCCACGTCGTCGATGTAGCTCCGCTCGCGCAGGCGGATGTCGCGCATGATCGCCTCGCCGATGCGCCGCTCCATGTGGGGTGGCAGGTCGGCCGACGAGACATCGCCCAGGTCGGGCAGGTCCTGGGCCAGCACGGCCGGCGCAAGGGCGGCCAGCAACAGCAGGGCTCTCAATTTCATCGTCGGTATGATACCTTGCCACCCAAGGGGGCTCGGCCCCCTCAAGTTCGGCTAGAATTGGCCGAAAAGTCTATTGATCATTCCTTTACGCAAAGGTTCGCGTGAGCGCACATTCCATCCTGCTGGCCGAGGATTCGCCCGAGGACGCCCGGCTCATCCTGAATGCGCTGCAGCCAGCGATCACCGAGGAGATGGTCGCCCTCTGCGGCGACGGCGTCGAGGCGCTGGATTACCTCTTCGCGCGCAACGCCCATGCCGGGCGGGCGGGCGAGGAGCTTCCCTGCGTCGCCCTGCTCGACCTGAACCTGCCGAAGGTGAACGGCCTCGAGGTGCTGCGCGAGCTGCGCGAGAACCCGCGCACGCGACTCCTGCCGGTGGTAATCCTCTCCGCCTCTTCGGAGCAGCGCGACGTGCGCGCCGCCGCCCTGCTCGGCGCCAACAGCTATGTGCGCAAGCCGCTCGACTATGGCCGGCTGCGCGAGACGGTCGAGCTGCTCGGGCGCTACTGGATCGATCTCAACGTCCCGCCCCCGGTCTCGATCGCCGCCTGAGATGACGACCTATCCCCCAGCCCCTTTCCCGAGGAAAGGAGTGACAATGGTTCGGCCGCGAGGCGGCCTCCATAGCGCCGGCTTCAGCCCTCCTTGGGGCGGCCCGGCGGAGGGCTGAGGCGGTCCGCCATGCCCAATCCGCTGACCCATTTCGACGAGCGCGGCGCGGCGCACATGGTGGATGTCGCCGAAAAGAACGAAACCCGCCGCATCGCCCGTGCCGCCGGCACCGTCTTCATGCTGCCGGCCACGCTCGCCCTGATCGAGGCGGGCGACGCGAAGAAGGGCGACGTGCTCGGCGTGGCGCGCATCGCCGCCATCCAGGCCGCCAAGCGCACCGCCGACCTCATCCCCCTCTGCCACCCGATCGCCCTGACGCGCGTCGGCGTGGAATTCGCCATCGACCGCGACAAGGCCTGCATCACCTGCGAGGCGACGGCCGAAACGGTCGGCCGCACCGGCGTCGAGATGGAGGCGCTCACCGCCGTCAGCGTCGGCCTGCTCACCATCTACGACATGTGCAAGGCGGTCGACCGCGGCATGTTTTTCCGGGACATCCGTCTTCTCGAAAAAGCGGGCGGCAAAAGCGGTCACTGGCAGTCCGCCTCCTGACTTCCTGGCAACGGAAGGTATATTAGGTTGCGCTGAAATTGGTGCGGCTTATTTTCCGATCAGAACCTATGAGTTGTTCTATGGCACTTTCCAAGATAGAGTCTGCCGAATTTGCCGTGATCGAACGAAGATCCATTAGACCAAAGGAGTTACACGGATGGATGCATTGCGCAGAACCCTGCTGAAAGGAGCGGGCGCCACCGGAGCCATCGCCGCGGCCGTGGCGGCCGGCGTGCTGAAACCTTCCCAGGTGCTGGCCTCCGAATACAATCGCACCGCCTTCGAGGCCAAGGATCTGGCCAGCGCGCTGAGGAACATCGGCGCCGGCAGCGCCACCGACAGTAACGCCATCGTCATCAAGGCGCCGGACATCGCAGAGAACGGCGCCGTCGTGCCGGTCGATGTCGTCAGCAACCTGCCCAACACGATCTCCATCGCGGTGCTAGTCGACAAGAATCCGCTGCCGCTTTCCGGCGCCTTCGACTTCGCCAACGGCGCCCTGCCGGATGTGGCGCTGCGCCTGAAGATGGGCCAGACCTCGATAGTCGAAGCCGTGGCGAAGACGGCCGACGGCAAGTACTACAAGGCGAAAAAGGAAGTCAAGGTCACCGTCGGCGGCTGCGGCGGCTGAGCGGCCCCCTCGAGATTACGGGAAGGAAAAGACATGGCAGATCCGATGAAAGTCCGCGCCCAGATGAAGGGCGACACCGCAGAAATCCGCGTCCTCATGAGCCACCCGATGGAAACCGGCCAGCGCAAGGACAATGCCGGCAACACCGTGCCGGCCCACTACATCCAGTCGATCACGATCGACGTCGGCGGCAAGCGCGTCATCCAGGGCCAGACCGCCACCTCGATCTCGCGCAATCCGGTGTTCGGCTTCCGCGTCAAGGGCGTCAAGGTGGGCGACAAGGTCGTCATCAACTGGGTGGACAACAAGGGCGACAAGCGCACCGACGAGGCGATGATCGGCGCCTGATCACCCTCTTGGCCGCGGTGATGTCGGCCGCATACGCCCGGCAGCCGGCCGACAAGACCGTGGCCTTCCGCAGCGACGACAAGCCGGCCGTCACGCCGCGCCGGCTCAACGAGCCGAAACCGATCGGCATGGGCGGCAACCCCGGCATCGCCTGAAAGGCTCCTGCTACAAACCGTTACAGTCCCGGCCGGACACGGCACGGTAAAATCCGCCGTACCATGGAGACTGACTTTTTCGCCAGACTGCGGCGCACAGTCCTGATCGCCGCGCCGGCCCTGGCGCTCCCCTTCGCGCACGCCCAGCCGGGCGACCCCTTCGGCACGCTGGCCGAGGTGCCGCCCATCGCCGGGCTGCGCCCGGCGCCCGCCCCCTGCCAGCCGGCCGACCTGGCGAAGCCGCTCGAACTCGCCGAGGCGGTGGACCTCGCCCTGTGCAACAACCCCCTGACGCGCCAGGGCTGGGCCAGCGTCCGCTTCCAGGCCGCCCAGGTCGGCGTGGCGCAATCGGCCTATCTACCCACCCTCTCCGCCAGCGCCTCGGTTTCCCGCATCCGCAACGAGGCGGCGGATAACGATCCCCTTACGCGCCGTGCCGCCGAGGCCGGCCTGTCCTACCTGCTGTTCGACTTCGGCACCCGCGCGGCGACGCTGGAAAACGCGCGCCAGTTGTACACCGCCGCCTCGTTCACGCGCGACGCCACGGTGCAGACCGTCTTCCTCGCCGCCGTGCAGGCCTTTTTTCAGCGGCAGGCCGCCTCGGCCGTACTCGAGGCCACGCAGCTCTCGGAGAAGGCCGCGCTCGAGTCGCTCAACGCCGCCGAAGCCCGCTACGGCGTCGGCACCGCCACCCCGGCCGACCGCCTGCAGGCGCGCACGGCCCATGCCCAGGCCGTGCTCAACCGCATCGGCGCCGAAGGCGCGCTGAAGACCGCGCAGGGCGTACTCGCCAACGTCATCGGCGTCGATCCGACGCAGCCCTTCGCCCTGGCGCCGCTGCCGCCCGCCGCGCCGAGTGCCGCCTTCGAGGCCGACGTCGCCCGGCTGATCGAGGAAGCGCGCACGCGGCGGCCCGATCTCGCCGCGGCGGAAGCGCAGTTCCGTGCCGCCCGCGCGAGCATCGATGCGGCCAGGGCCGCCCATCTGCCGACGCTGTCGCTCGGCATCGTCGGCGGACGCAGCCAGATCGTTCATCAGCCGGCCTACGACAGCGCCAGCATCGGCCTCACCCTCACCATACCGCTGTTTTCCGGCTTCTCCACCACCTACAGGGTGCACGCGGCCGAGGCCCAGGCCGACCTGCAGGCGGCGCGGCGCGAACAGGTGCGCCTGCAAGTGGCGCTCGACGTGTGGAACGCCTACGCCAGCCTGACCACCGCGACGCAGTCGGTGAAGACCGCCGAAGATCTGCTCGAAAGCGCGACCCAGTCCGAACGCGTCGCCGCCGGACGCTACCGCGCCGGCGTCGGCAGCATTCTCGACCTGCTCACCGCCCAGGCCGCGCTGGCCAATGCACGCCAGAGCCGCATCCAGGCCGGCACCAACTGGTTTGTCTCGCGCAGCGCGCTCGCCCAGGCGATGGGCGCGCTGGATAGCGGCCTGCTGGCCACCCTCTCCCCCAGCCCCTCTCCCGCAAGCGGGAGAGGGGAGCTTCGTGAGCCGCTGCGCGGCTCAAATTGAACGGACCACCGTCCATGACCCGAAAGAAACAGATCATCCTGCTGGCCGCCGTCGGCGCCCTCGTCCTGGGCGGCTATGCCGCCTGGAAGCGGCAGGCCGCCGCCAACCCGGAAACCCGCTACAAGACGCAGGCGCTCGCCAAGGGCGACGTCACCCAGACCGTCTCCGCCAACGGCACGCTCAACCCGGTGACGCTGGTCAATGTCGGCACCCAGGTGTCCGGCACCGTCAAGAAACTCCATGTCGACTTCAACGACCAGGTCAAGGCGGGGCAAGTCCTGGCCGAGCTCGACGATGCCATCTATTCGGCCCAGGTGCGGCAGAGCGCGGCCAGCATCGCCAGCGCGCAGGCCTCGCTCGGCCTGGCGCGCGCCAGCGAGGCGCGCATGAAGTCGCTCTACGAACAGGAATACGTCTCGCGCCAGGAGTTCGACCAGGCGGTGCAGGCGCGCGAGGCGGCGGAGGCGCAGCTCAAGCTCAGCCGCGCCCAGAACGACCGCGACCGCGCCAACCTCGGCTACTCGGTGATCCGCTCGCCCGTGTCCGGAGTGGTGGTCGACCGCGCGATCGACGTCGGCCAGACCGTCGCCGCCAGCTTCCAGACGCCGACCCTGTTCAAGATCGCGCAGGACCTGACGCAGATGCAGATCTACACCACCTTCGCCGAGGCCGACATCGGCAGCATCAAGGTGGGTCAGCCGGTGCGCTTCAACGTCGACGCCTTCCCCAACCGGCGCTTCCAGGGCAAGGTGAAGCAGATCCGCCTCAACCCGACAACGCAGCAGAACGTCGTCACCTACAACGTCGTGGTCGAGGTCGACAACCCGGAGCAGATCTTGCTGCCCGGCATGACGGCCTATGTCAGCATCGCCGTGGCGAACCGCAAGGACGTGCTGCTGGTGCCCAATGCCGCGCTGCGCTTCAAGCCGGCCGACGCCGCCAGGGGCGGCAAGGGCGCCGAGGGCAAGGGCAGCCCGGAGGGCGGCCGCCCCGCCGGCATGGGCGGCGAGAAGCGCAAGCGCGAGAGCGGCGGCGGCACGGTGCATGTGATCGAGGGCGGCGCGCTGAAGCCGGTCAGGATCGGCATCGGCATCACCGACTCGCGCTTCACCGAGGTGGTCGAGGGCGAACTGAAGGAAGGCGACCGCGTCATCACCGGCGAGAACCTGCCCGCGCCGGACAGCAGTGCCGCGTCCTCCTCCAGCACCTTCCGCATGAGGCTGTTCTGATGCCGGAAGAGGTCATCCGCATCGAGGGCCTGTTCAAGGACTACGATACCCCCGCCGGTCCCTTCCCCGCGCTGAAGGACGTCAACCTCGCCATCCGGCCGGGCGAGTTCGTCGCCATCATGGGCCCCTCCGGCTCGGGCAAGTCGACCTTCATGAACATCCTCGGCTGCCTCGACCGCCCCACACAGGGGCGCTACGTCCTCGCCGGACGGGACATCGCCTCGCTCGACAAGGACGAGACGGCCGCCCTGCGCAACCGCACCATCGGCTTCGTCTTCCAGGGCTTCAACCTGCTGCCGCGCATGAACCTCGCTGACAACGTGTCGCTGCCGCTGGTCTATGCCGGCGTCGGCCACGAGGAGCGTCGCGCGCGCGCCCAGGCCATGCTCGACAAGGTCGGGCTGGGCGGCTACGCGAACTCCCTGCCCAGCCGCATCTCCGGCGGCCAGCAGCAGCGCGTGGCCATCGCCCGCGCCCTGGTGAACCGCCCCGGCCTGATCCTCGCAGACGAGCCCACCGGCAACCTCGACAGCCACACCGGCGAGGAGATCATGGGCGTGTTCAATGCGCTCAACGACGAGGGCATCACCATCGTCCTCATCACCCACGAGGCCGACATCGCCGCCCACGCGCGCCGCCAGGTGCGCTTTTTCGACGGCCGCATCGTACACGACGCCCCGACGCAGCAGCACCGACAGCCGACGAGCGCAGCGAGCCGCCGCCCCCCCCTTCAGCGGGAAGGGGGCCGGGGGGAAGGTCAGCCATCATGCTAGGGGCCATGCTGCACGAGGCCTGGCGCGCCATGGGCGCCAACCGCCTGCGCACCCTGCTCACCATGCTCGGCATGGTGATCGGCGTCGGCGCCGTGGTGCTGATGATGGCCATCGGCCAGGGCGCGCAGTACGCCGTGCAGCAGACCATCAGCTCGATGGGCAGCAACGTCTTCGTCGTCCTCTCCGGCTTCACCTCGCCGGGCGGGGTGCGCAGCGGCAGCGGCAGCGCCCCCACCCTGACCGTCGCCGATGCCAACGCCATCGCCGAGCTCGATGGCGTCGAGACGGTCGCCCCGGTGCACTGGGGCTCGGTGCAGATGGTGCATGGCGCGAACAACTGGAACGCCTGGGTGCACGGCACCGTCCCGGCCTACTTCGACGCGCGCTCCTGGCCCATCGCGGACGGGGCGACCTTCACCGATTCCGACCTGCGCGCCGCCACGCGCGTGGCGCTGGTCGGCCGCACCGTGGCGCAGAACCTGTTCGGCGACGAAAACCCCGTCGGCAAGACCTTCCGCATCGGCCAGGCGCCCTTCACCGTGCTCGGCATGCTGGCGCCCAAGGGCCAGAACCTCGAGGGGCGCGACCAGGACGACATCGTGGTGATGCCGCTCACCACCGCCCAGCGCAAGGTGTTCGGCACACCCTTCCAGGGATCGGTGCGCCAGATCCTGGTCAAGGCGAGTTCGCCCGAGGCCATGCCGGTCGTGGAGAAATCGATGGAGGCGCTGCTGCGCCAGCGCCATCGCCTGCGCGAGGGCGCCGAGAACGACTTCACGCTGCGCAACCTCACCGCGGTAGCGGACACGGCCGCGGAAACGACGCGCGTCATGTCGCTGCTGCTCGGCGCCATCGCCTCGGTCTCGCTGCTGGTCGGCGGCATCGGCATCATGAACATCATGCTGGTGTCGGTGACCGAGCGCACGCGCGAGATCGGCATCCGCATGGCGATCGGCGCGCGCGAGCGCGACATCCTCGCCCAGTTCCTGCTCGAGGCGATCATCATCTCCGTCATCGGCTGCGCCATCGGCCTCATCCTCGGCGTCGGCGGCGCCCTGCTCGCCAACCAGCTCGCCAGGATGACCGTCGTCGTCTCCGGCAGTTCGGTGCTCGCCGCCTTCGGCGTGGCCGCCGGCGTCGGCGTCTTCTTCGGCTTCTATCCGGCCCGCAAGGCGGCGCGGCTCGACCCGATCGAGGCGCTGCGCTATCAGTAACTTTCCCGCCCGCAGGATGGGCGATAATGCCCTTCTCATGAAGGAAGAAGTGGAAATCAAGCTGGCGCTGCCGGAGACGGCGGTGCGCGCCTTCCTGCGCCACCCGCTGCTGCGGGACGCGGAAAGGCTGCCGACGCGCAGGCTGTCCAACCTCTACTACGACACGCCCGGCCTAGATCTGCACCGCCAGGGGATCGCCCTGCGCACGCGCCGGCAGGGCCGCGCCCGCCTGCAGACGGTGAAATGCGCCGGCACCGCGGGCGGCGGCCTGTCGCAGCGTCCCGAATGGGAGCAGCCCTTCGGCGGGCGCTTCGACTTCGCCGGCATCGACGACGAGGCAGTGCGTGCCGCTCTCGAGCGGCATCGCGTGCAGGATCATCTGGAACCCGCCTTCGAGACGGTGTTCACGCGCCGCTGCTGGCGCCTCGCGCCCGCGCGCGGCCCCAGCGTGCTGCTCATGCTCGACCGCGGCTGGATCGACGCGGACGGCCGGCGCGAAACCATTTCCGAAATCGAGATCGAGATCGAGCTCGAGCGCGGCAAGGTCGGCGTCCTCTTCGGCCTGGCGCGCGCCCTGGCGGCGGACCTGCCCGTGCAGGCGGAGATCCTTTCCAAGGCCGAGCGCGGCTACCGCCTGCGGCGCAATGCGCCGCCCGTTCCCGTCAAGGCCGCGCCCTCGCCGCTGCTGCCCGCGCACACGCCGCTGGAAGCCTTCCGCCGCATCACCGCCGCCTGCCTCGCCCAGTTCCAGGCCAACGCCCTCGGGGCCGGCGAGGCGAACCCCGAGTTCGTGCATCAGATGCGCGTCGCCCTGCGCCGGCTGCGCTCCGCCCTGCGCACCTTTCGCCCCGCCCTGCCGCAAGGCTTCGAGGCAGCGGTGGTGCCGCCGCTGCGCGCGCTCGCCGCCACGCTCGGCCAGGCGCGCGACTGGGACGTGCTGGCGGAGGACATCGTCGCCCCGGTGCGCCAGGCCTTCCCCGACGATGCGCGCCTCGCCGCCCTGGCGGCGGCCGTGGAGCATCGGCGCCGGGCGGCGCACCTTGCCGTGCAGGAGGCGCTCGCGGAACGTCCGCTCGTCCTCGCCCTGCTCGATTTCAGCGCCCGCCTGCACCGGATCGCCGATGCGCCGGCGGACGAAGCGCTCGCCGACTTCGCCCACCGCCGGCTCGGCCGGCTGCGGCGCAAGGCACTCGCGCTGGCGAAGAAAGCGCAGGACCGGGATCCCGCCCGCCTGCACGCCCTGCGCATCGGCATCAAGAGGCTGCGCTACGCCATCGAATTCTTCGCGCCCCTCTGCCGCGAGCGCGGCGTGCGCGACACCCTGGCCACCCTCACCGCGCTGCAGGACAGTCTCGGCGCGCTCAACGATCTCGCGCGCGCCGGCCCGCTGCTCGCGCAGTGCATGGACGACGATCCCGCCCTGCGCGAGGCAGTCGCGCTCGCCGGCGGCTGGCACGGGCCGCGCCACGCCGCCCTGCAGAAACTGACTTTTCAGGGCCTGCGGCGACTGAAGAAACTGACACGTTTCCGGAAGGAATGAACACATGGCAGGCAAGACGAACCTGGCGGGGGATAAAACGATGGACCTCATCCTCTGGCGCCACGCCGAGGCCGAGGACGGCATGCCCGATGCGAAGCGCCGCCTCACCGAGCGCGGCCAAAAGCAGGCCAAGGCGGTCGCGCGCTGGCTGGCGAAGCGCCTGCCCGCCGGGACGCGCATCCTCGCCAGCCCCGCCGTGCGCGCCGTGCAGACGGCCGAGGCGCTGGGGCTGCCCTTCGAGGAGCTGGGCAAGCTCGGCACCGGGGCGAGCGCGGCGAGCCTGCTCGGCGCCGTCGGCTGGCCCCATGACGGCGGCACGGTCGTCGTCGTCGGCCACCAGCCCACGCTCGGCCGCGCCGCGGCGCTGCTGCTCACCGGCGACGCCGCCGACTGGAGCGTGAGGAAGGGCGCCCTCTGGTGGTTCACGCGCCGCCTGCGCAACGGCGCCGAAGAGACCGTGCTGCGCGCGGTGATCGCCTCCGATCTGGTATAACCCGAGCACGATGCAAGCGGACATCCTCTTCGACCTCGACGGCACGCTGATCGACTCCTCGCCCGGCATCCTCGCCTCCTTCGCGCGGGTGCTGGCGGCGCACGGCCTCAAGCCCGCCGTGCCGCTGGAAGCCTCGCTCATCGGCCCGCCGCTGGCGGTGACGCTGCGGCAGGTGAGCGGCCTGGGCGACACGGGGGACGAAGCGCTGCTCGCCCGGCTGGTCGAGGCCTTCAAGGCCGACTACGACTCGGCGGGTTACCTGACGACCGAAGTGTTCCCCGGCGTCGCGGCGGGACTGGCAGCGCTTGCAACGGGCGGCGCGCGCCTCTTCGTCGTCACCAACAAGCGCCTGGTGCCGACGCGCAGGATCCTCGAGGCGCTCGGCCTGGCGCGGTACTTCAGCGGCATCCACACGCGCGACGAGACCGATCCGCCGGCGCCTTCGAAATCCGCCGTGACGCGGCGGGTGATCGCCCGGTACGGCATCGACGCCGCCCGCGCCTGCTTCGTCGGCGATTCCGACGAGGACGCCGCCGCGGCGCGCGAGAACGGGCTCGCCTTCATCCATGCCGCCTACGGCTACGGCGCGGCCGGCATCGCGGAGCGGCCCGCCGCCGTGCTCGACGGCTTCGACGAACTGCCCGGCCTTGTCGACCGGCTGGTCGCCGCGGCCGCCTGAGAAGGGCGCCCGCCTACCAGCCGTCGAACGGCACGTAGGCGACGGGCGCGCCCCGCTCGCGGTCGACCAGCGTCACCCAGTCGTCGCGTCGGCTCGACACCAGCGGCAGGAAACCGATCCGCTCCTCGGCCAGTCCCGCCTGCCGCAGCGCCTCGTCGATCTCGGCCTGCCGCTCGGGGTGCTTCTGCCGCAGGGCGGACAGCGGCCGCGCCGCCCGCGCCACGTCCCGGCGTTGCGCCTCGTAGTCTACCCATCGCTCCGGACGGTAGGCGGGATGCACGCCGCGCAGAGACAACTGGATGCTCTCGGGAAAATCAGGGTCGACAGGCCGGGCCAACCGGACGCCGATCAGCCGCGGCCCGCCCAAGCCAAACTGCCGCAACGCCTCGGGTGCGCGGGCCAAGCTGTCCGTCTCGATGTCCGGCAGGCTGACGACTCGGAAGCGATTGCCCTCGAAGGCGAGAAAGACGGGCCGCGCCTGAGCGGCCGCGGCCACGCCGTAAGCGAGCGCCGCCAACTGGATCAGCACGATGAAGCCGATGTCGCGCAACAACTCGCCGCGCGGCTTGCGCGTGTCGAAGACGATCAGAGTCAGCAGGGGGCCGCAGACGACGTCGACGCCGACGAGGAGCAGGAAAAGCCCGCGCCCCCCCGCCATATCTCCATATGGAAAGGGATACCAGAGGCCGAAGACCAGCCATGCGCAGCAGAAGGCCACCGCGGCGCTGGCGGCCAGATGCGTCAGCACGGCCGGAGCGGCGGCGCGCAGGCGCTGGGGGATCGTCATGGATGCAGGCATGGTGCAAGGTATGTGCCGCATCGGGCCCAAAAAAAGAAGGCTCAATTCGCGCTAAGTGATGATGCTCTCAGACGGAGATGGCCATTTCGAGCAGGCGCGCGGGTCTGAGGGCCGTGCCTGCCGACCGATCCAGGGTTCGGAACCAGCCGAGGTAG
>VGHJ01000027.1 GCA_016868295.1 Betaproteobacteria bacterium
AGTCAGGATATGACCATATTCCTTCCGCTGTGAACAGCCCCTCGCCATGTCATTGACCGTGAACGAATTATCTGGCCGCGTTTGCATATGGCATGTCAGGATTTCATTGATTGTGAACAGGCCCTAGGGCGCTCAGCCCGCCAGGGCTTCACTGGCCGCGGGCTATCCCCGGCACGGGCTGCGCCTGGCCGGCCGAGGCATGGGGGATCAGGGCAAACACTTCGCAACTGGGGCTTTGCTCGATCAGCCGCGCGACGCTCAGGCGCAGCGGGCCGTTGCGCTGCTGCAGATAGACGGAAACGCCGGGCCGGATGGCCTGCGCCGGCGCAATGAGCGCCGGCCCGTCGCCGGCCGCGGGCAGCTTCGGCAGCACGATGACGCGCACGGCCTTGACCTGCTTGCGCCCCTGCCTGTCCGTGCTCTCGAGGGAGACCATGGTCGGCATGCCGCCCGGCGCCAGCTTCTGCAGGCCGAGTTCCAGGCTCTGCAGGTCGCCGGTGACGACGCGCCGCGTCAGGCACAGATGCACCGCGCTCTGGTCGCGCGGGCGCAGGCCGACGATCTCGCCGACCTTGACCGGCGCCGCGTTGCCGGCGATGTACTGCAGGGAGAAGCCGCCCGGGCTCTCGTTGCCGATGGTCCACTCGCTGGTGTCGACCCGCACCGGCCGGTCGTCGGTGCGGCGGCGGTTGGCCGGGCCGGCGAGGTAGGTCCACAGCGTGTCCAGCCCGACGACGAGGTCGACGCGCGGCTTGAACTTCTGCCGGCTGAAGCGGCGCATCGGCGGCGCGCTCCAGAGGCGGTGCAGGCTGCGCATGAGCGCCACGTATTGCGGCTGCTTGGCCGCCAGCGGCAGGCCGAGCCGGGCCGGCTCGACGCTCCTTTCGATGCCGGTGATCTGGCCCTGCAGCTTGGTGAGCAGGCGATTGCAGCGCAGGACGAGGTCGTTCGGCTCGACCGGGGTCTTGCCGGCGCGCACGAGGGAGCGGCCGGCGCGCGTGTCCTTCGGCTTGATCAGGAAGCAGGCATCGAGCGGTTCGCTGACCTTCTTCTTCGTCGCGGCGGCATCCTCGATCAGCGCGTATTTGGCGTGGCGCTCGACGTAGAAGCGCACGCGCTCGAGTTCGCCCGGCGCGAGCTTGTTCGGTTCGGCGAAGTCGAGCAGGAGCGCGTTGATGTAGATCTGCTCGGCATTTAGTTGCGCGCCCGGCGGCTTTTCCGTGGCGAAGCCGCCGAGGCGGGCGATGCGGTAGAGGCGGTGCATCTCGGACCAGGCCGATTTCGAGCCGCGCGCATAGACGCGGTAGGCGAGGTCGAGCCGCTGCGTCTGGAACTCCATGGCGCGCGCGACGGCCAGCCGCAGGGGCTTGGCGAAGCCGATGCCGATCCACTTGTGGTTGATCTCGTCGGCGACGCCGGCGTAGCCGGCCGCCATCGTCTTGAGCAGGGCGTTGCTGGCGATGAGCACCAGTTGCATGTCCTGTTCCAGGGGCAGGGCGCAGTTGGCGAGTTGCTTCTCCACTTCGCGCAGCAGCTTGCGCGCCGTGTCGAGCGTGGCCTCGTACAGCTTGATCCGCGTGCGGCTGTTGGCCCTGGCGAACTGCTGCACTTCGTGCATGAGCGCCTGCGCGGCGACGCTGGGCCGCTCGAGGGGCAGGGTGGCGAGCCAGGCCTGGAAGCGATCGGGGTCGAAATTCGTCGCGCCGTTGCCGAGCGGCAGCAGTTCATTCAACTTCATGCCGGAAGGATGTCATAAGCCTGTTTGAGTCGCCAGTGTACAAATTCACGGCTCCTGTCCGTTCGTCGTGCCCGGGCAGCCGCTCGTGCCGCCGTGTTCTACACTGCTTGCATGCGCATCGTCACCTGGAACATCCAGTGGGGGCGGGGCTGCGACGGCCGCGTGGATCTCGCGCGAATCGTCCGCAGCGCCCGCGAAACGGCGGATTTCGATCTGCTCTGCCTGCAGGAGGTTGCCGTCGGCTTCCACGGCCTGCCCGGCAGCCGTGGCGAGGATCAGGTCGCCACCCTGCGCGGACTCCTGCCGGGCTATGCTATGGCCTTCGGCATCGCCACCGACCTGCCGGACGGGCACGAAGGACGCAGCCAGTTCGGCAACCTGGTCATGAGCCGCCTGCCGCTGCGGCAGGTCTTGCGCCACCTGCTGCCCTGGCCGGCCGATGCGGCCGTGCCTTCCATGCAGCGACTGGCGCTGGAAGTGGTGGTCGAGGCGCCGCGGGGACCGCTGCGCGTGCTCACCACCCATCTCGAGTACTACTCCGTACGCGCATACGGTCGGCCTGCATGGGGCCGACTGGCCCGACCGTCCATACTGCTGCAATTTCTTTTTCGTCAGCGAGGATATAGCAGGGCGGGTCAGCGAGGTTGCGGTCAACCAGGCGACGGACGCATCCGACCACCAGCCCGTCCTGCTCCCGCTTTCCGACGATAATTAATTGAGAATTAAAGAGTTTAGCGAGCCTGGAAAGCTGGTTTTCACTCGGCAAGTCTTACTGGCAAGCGGATTGCTGGCTGATTCATACAGGCCTCAAACAATTTCCCCCAAGCCCTTGTTCTGCATGCCCGCAGCAATTTGCCTTATGCGGGCATGAATCTTGTAATTCATCCGCAGAAGTACGCATGACCGGAGCGTGTCCGGCGCGGAAAAGAAGACCGGTGTTGGAGGGCTCCCGGCGCAGCCGGGGGCAGGGATAGGCCAAACGGAAGGATCGAGACATGAGCGAAACCTATATCGAAGAAACCACGGAAGCCGCCGCCAGGGTGGCAAGCCGCTTGCGCATCGACCGGCGCGAGTTCATGCAGTTCTGCGCCGCGACGGCCACCACATTGGGACTATCGACCGGCGCCGAGGCGGCCATCGCCAAGGCCGTCGAGAAGGCGAAGCGGCCCTCGGTGATCTGGCTGCACTTCCAGGAATGCACCGGCTGCTCAGAATCGCTGCTGCGTGCCGAGCACCCGACGCTGGAGAAGCTCATCCTCGACGTCATTTCGCTCGACTACCACGAGACCCTCATGGCCGCCGCCGGCCACCAGGCCGAGGCGGCACGCAAGGCCGCCATGAAGGCCAACAAGGGCAAGTACATCCTGGTCGTGGAAGGCGCCATTCCGACCAAGCAGAACGGCATCTACTGCAAGGTCGGCGGGCAGACCGCGATCGACATGCTGAAGGAGTGCGCCGCCGACGCCGCCGCGGTGATCGCCATCGGCTCCTGCGCCTCCTGGGGCGGCATGCCCTCGACCATCCCGTCGATCTCCGGCGCCGATTCCAGCCCGACCGGATCCTCGGGTGTGGCCGACGTGCTCGGCAAGCCGGTGGTGACCATCCCCGGCTGCCCGCCCAACCCCTACAACTTCCTCGCCACGGCGGTGCACTTCCTCACCTTCGGCAAGCTGCCCGACATCGATCAGCTCGGCCGGCCCAAGTTCGCCTACGGCCGCATCATCCACGAGCACTGCGAGCGCCGCGCCCACTTCGACGCCGGCCGCTTCGCGCTCGAGTTCGGCGACGAGGGCCACCGCAAGGGCTACTGCCTCTACAAGCTCGGCTGCAAGGGCCCGGAGACCTACGCCAACTGCTCGACCATCGGTTTCGGCGACGTCGGCGAGTCGAACTGGCCGGTCGCCTGCGGCCATCCCTGCATCGGCTGCACGGAGAAGGGCATCGGCTTCACCAAGCCCATCCACGCCACGGCGCAACTGCGCGGCATGAGCCCGCCCGCGTCCTACCCCGGCATCGTCGAGCAGCAGGGCAAGACCAGCTTCGCCTCCGCGGCGGCCCTGGCGGCCATCGCCGGCGCGGCGGCCGGCGGCGCGGCCATGCTGGCGAAGAACCTCGGCAAGCAGGACGAAACGCAAGCCCAGAAGAAAGGCGAGTGACCATGGACCGGCGCACATTCTTCAAGGCGTCGATGGCCGGCGGCGCCGCCCTCGCCACGGGGGCGGCCACCTGTCCGGCACAGGCGCGCGACAACAATCCCATGCCGGCCGATGCGGTCGGCCTGCTCTTCGATTCCACCCTCTGCGTCGGCTGCAAGGCCTGCGTGGCCGCCTGCAAGGAGGCCAACGGCATGCCGCTGGAGTTCTCGACGAAGGACCAGTACTGGGACACGCCGCTCGACATCTCCGGCAAGACGCTCAACGTCATCAAGGCCTACCGCAACGGCAAGATGGAAGTGAAGGATCGCGAGGAGAATGGCTTCGCCTTCATCAAGAAGTCGTGCATGCACTGCGTCGATCCCTCCTGCGTCTCAGCCTGCCCGGTCTCGGCCATGAAGAAGGACCCGAAGAACGGCATCGTCACCTACGACAAGGAGGCCTGCATCGGCTGCCGCTACTGCGTGGCGGCCTGCCCCTTCGGCGTGCCGCGCTTCACCTACGACTCGCCGACGCCGCAGATCAGCAAGTGCCAGCTCTGCGTGCATCGCCACAAGGACGGCAAGTACGCCGCCTGCGCCGAGGTTTGCCCGACCGGCGCCACGCTCTACGGCACGGTGGCCGACATCAACAAGGAGATCGCGCGGCGCAAGGCGCTCAAGCCGGGCGAGAAAACCAGTTTCCCGCGCGGCAAGCTGGGCGGTCCCGACCAGAGCTACCCCGGCGTGGCGGCGAAGTACCTCGACCACACCTACGGCGAGAAGGAATTCGGCGGCACGCAGATGCTGATGCTCTCCGGCGTTTCCTTCCAGAAGCTGGGCTATCCGGATCTGCCGCCGCGCTCGGACGCGGCCATATCCGAAAAGCTGCAGCACACGCTCTACGGCGGCCTGATCGCGCCGATCGCCGTGCTTGGGGCGCTGACTTTCATCGCCAAGCGCAACGTCAAGCCGGAAGACGAGGAGGGGAGCCAACATGGCTAATCACGCACACGCGCCGCGCCCGCTCGGCGGCAGCTTCCTGTCGCCCCTCACGCTGCTGCTCGGCGTGCTGGCGGCGATCGCCGGGGTCATCCTGGTTTATCGCTTCATCTACGGCCTCGGCGCCGTCACCAACCTCAACGACGGCTATCCCTGGGGCATCTGGATCGCCTACGACGTGGTGATCGGCTCGGCCTTAGCCTGCGGCGGCTACTCGATGGCGCTGCTGGTCTACATCTTCAACAAGGGGCAGTACCACCCGCTGGTGCGGCCGGCCCTGCTGGCCAGCCTGTTCGGCTACACCCTGGCCGGCGTCTCGGTGATCTTCGACCTCGGCCGCTGGTGGAACTTCTGGCACATCTTCTGGCCCGGCTACGCCCAGGTGAACTCGGTGATGTTCGAGGTGGCGGTCTGCATCTCGGCCTACATCGTGGTGATGTGGATCGAGTTCTCGCCGGCCTTTCTCGAGAAGTGGGGCATGAAGGACGTCAGGCAGAAGCTGAACAAGCTGCTCTTCTTCTTCATCGCCCTGGGCGTGCTGCTGCCCTCGATGCACCAGTCCTCGCTCGGCTCGCTGCTGGTCATCTTCGGCGAGCAGATCCATCCGCTCTGGCGCTCGGGCATGATGCTGCCGGTGATTTACCTGGTGACGGCCATCCTGCTCGGCTTCGCCGTGGTGATCTTCGAGGCGACGCTGTCCTCGACCGGCTTCAAGCGGCAACTGGAGACCCCGGTGCTGACGCCGCTGGCCAGGATCATGTACTGGACGCTGGCCGCCTACGTCGCCCTGCGCGTGATCGAGATCGTTGCGCGCGGTGCGCTCGGCACGGCCTTCGCCGCCACCTGGCAGGCGTTCTGGTTCTGGGTGGAAATGGCCTGCTTCGTCGTGCCGCTGGTGACGCTGGCTTCGGAGAATGCACGCCGCAGCGCGTCGAAGCTGTTCGTCGGCGCCGTGCTGCTGATGCTGGGCGGCTTCATGCTGCGCGTCAACGGCTTCCTCGTCGGCTACATGACGGGCGAAGGCTGGAGCTATTTCCCCTCGCTCGCCGAACTGATGGTCACCATCGGCATCATCGCCTTCGAGATCCTGGCCTACATCTACATCGTCAGAAACTACCCCGTGCTGCCCGCCGCGCAGCCGGCTTCGCGCTAAAGGAGAGGTAAAAAATGGGACAACGCATAACGATTGATCCGATCACCCGCATCGAGGGCCATCTGCGCATCGATTGCGAAGTCGACGGCGGCAAGGTCAAGAAGGCCTGGTCGTCGGGCCAGATGTGGCGTGGCGTCGAGCTCATCCTGCTCGGCCGCGACCCGCGCGACGCCTGGGCCATCACCCAGCGCATTTGCGGCGTGTGCACCACGGTGCACGCCATCACCTCGGTGCGCGCGGTGGAAAACGCGCTGAAGATGGAAGTGCCGCTCAACGCCCAGTACATCCGCAACCTGATCATCCTGGCGCACGCGGTGCACGATCACATCGTGCATTTCTACCACCTCTCCGCGCTCGACTGGGTGGATGTCGTCTCGGCGCTCAAGGCCGACCCGGACGCCACCTCGCGCCTGGCGGAAAGCCTCTCATCCTGGCAGGGCAACGGCAAGTTCGAAATGCGTGCCGTCAAGGAGCGCCTGAAGGGCTTCGTCGACGGCGGCCAGCTCGGCATCTTTACGAACGGCTATTGGGGCCACCCGGCGATGAAGCTGCCGCCGGAGGTGAACCTGCTCGCCGTGGCGCACTACCTGCAGGCCCTCGATGTGCAGAGGAAAGCCAACAAGATCGTCTCCATCCTCGGCTCGAAGACGCCGCACATCCAGAACGTGGCGGTCGGCGGCGTCTCCAACGCCATCTCCACCGACAGCTACTCCACCCTCGGCGTCGAGCGCCTGCTCGCCATCAAGGGCTGGATCGACGAGCTGGCCGACTTCGTCAAGAACGTCTATCTCATCGACGTCGCCGCGGTGGGCGCCTTCTACGCCGACTGGACCAAGTATGGCGCCGGCGTCACCAACTACCTGGCCGTACCGGACATCCCGCTCGACACCAAGGGCACGCAGTTCGCCCTGCCCGGCGGCTACATCGCCAACAAGGACCTCGGCAGCTTCAAGCCGATCAAGACCTTCAACGACGATTTCTGGGCGAAGGGCGTCGAGGAGAGCTCCAAGCACTCCTGGTACGAGGGCTCCAAGGCGCTGCACCCCTACAAGGGCGAGACCAAGCCGCAGTACACCGACTTCAAGGACGACGGCAAGTACTCCTGGCTGAAATCGCCGACCTTCTACGGCAAGCCGGCCCAGGTCGGTCCGCTCTCGCGCGTGCTGTGCATGCTGGCGGCCGGCCACGAGCCGACCAAGAAGTACGCCACCGCCGCGCTCGACACCGTCTCGGCGCTGGCCAAGACCAAGGTCGGGCTCGACGCCATGCACTCCACCATCGGTCGCCATGCCGCGCGCGCCGTCTCCTGCGCGGTGCAGGTCGACATGCTCGCCGACCAGTGGCAGCTGCTGGTGAACAACATCGCCAAGGGCGACGTCACCACCTTCAACAAGCCGGTCTTCCCGAAGGGCGAGATCATGGGCCAGGGCTACCACGAGGCGCCGCGCGGCGCGCTCTCGCACTGGGTCGTCATCGACAACGGCAAGATCAAGAACTACCAGTGCGTCGTGCCCTCGACCTGGAACGCCTGCCCGAGGAACGAGAAGGACGAGCCGGGGCCGTACGAGGCGTCGATCGCCGACAACCCGATCGCCGATCCCGAGCGTCCGCTCGAGGTGCTGCGCACGGTGCACTCCTTCGACCCGTGCATCGCCTGCGCCATCCACGTCACCGACACGGAGAACGGTAGCGCCATCACCGTCAAAGCCAAGTAAGCCCACGCCGTCCGGGCTTGCTACACTTAGGGGGCGGGCGAAAGCCTGCCCCCATTTTTTCGGAGCGCCCTTGAGAGCCATCATCCTCGGCATCGGCAACACCATCCTTAGCGACGAGGGCGTCGGCGTGCACGCCGCCGAGGCCTTGCGCGCGGCCTATGCGCTGCCGGAAGGGGTGGAAGTCATCGACGGCGGCACCGCCGGCATGGAGCTGCTCGATCCGCTTGCCGGCATCGACCTGCTGCTGGTGCTCGATGCCGTCAAGGCGAAGCGCGCGCCCGGCACCGTGATTTGCCTCGTGGGCAAAGAGGTACCGGTGTTCTTCCGCAGCAAGCTCTCTCCGCACCAGGTCAGCATCTGCGACGTGCTGGCGAGCCTCGAATTCGCCGGCGATCCGCCGAAGGACCTGGTGCTGATCGGCTGCGAGCCGCTCAGCCTGGAACTGGGCACCGAACTGACGCCCACCGTTGCGGAAAAGGTGCCGGAGATGGTTGCCGCCGCCGTCGAGCAGCTTGCCGCGCGCGGCATCAAACTCGAACCGTGCCAGGACATCGTAGAGGCCGCCCCGCCGCCGGGCCGCCCCAAGGCGGGGCCAGTCAACGGTCTGCGAGCGGAGCGAGCCGAAGTCACCCCTTCTCTCGGGGAAGGGGTCGGGGGATAGGCTTATGTGCCTGGCCATCCCCTCGCGCGTGCTGGAGATCAATGACCAGATGGCCTTGGTCGACACCGCCGGCGAACAGCGGAAGGTCAGCCTCCTGCTCATGCACGAGGAGGTCGCCGTCGGCGACTACGTGCTGATCCAGCACGGCCAGTTCGCCTACGAGCGCGTCGACGCCGAGCGCGCCCGCGAGTCCCTGGCGCTGATGGAAGAAGTCTTCGCACAGGGCCAGGCCGATGTCCGCGCCTGGTAGCGGCGCCCTCCGGCTTCACGCCGCCGATCCCGCGCCGCTGCTCGAAGCCGCCTTCCGCCGCATCCTGGCGGAGACCATGGCCGACGTGCCGATCCTCAATCCCGCCCTGCAAGTCGAAGCCGTCGGCTTTGCGCGCCACGGAGACCACTGGCTCGGCATCCTCATCACGCCCTGGTTCATGAATCTGGTGCTGGCGCCGGGCGCGGCCGCATCGTGGCAGAGCGTGGCGCCGGGCCTGCGCCTGTTCCGCAAGTTTCCCTCGGGCGACTTCGCCTTCCTCGGCAGCAACGAGCCTGAAGTGGGCGAATTCCAGTCCTGCTCGCTCTTCTCGCCCATGGCGCAGTTCGCCGAGCAGGCCGGCGCGCGCGAGGTCGCCCTCGCCGCGCTCCAGGCCCTGCAGAGCGACCCCGCCGCGCCCGAGCCGGCGCCGGGCAAGGAAGCCTTCGACGACCCGAAACAGGCCGCCCTCGAGCGGCCGATGAGCAAGCGCGAATTCCTCGGCGCGGTCTTCCGGCGCGGTTGAGCGCTCGCGGTCATGCAGGGGCTGACTTTACCGGCCCTGGCGCACAGAGTATTCTTTCGCCATGAAAATCAGCGAGGTGCTCGAACTGTTGAAGCGCGATGGCTGGTACCTTGTAGCAACGCGGGGCAGTCACAGGCAGTTCAAGCATGCGGTCAAACCCGGGAGAGTGACTGTAGCCGGCAAACCCAGCGAGGATCTCGCGCCCGGAACCCTGAACAGCATATTCAAGCAAGCAGGCTTGAAGAAGTAGGAGAGACCATGCGTTACGCCATCGTGATCGAACGTACCGAGAGTAATTTTTCGGCTTATGTACCGGATCTGCCGGGTTGCGTGGCGACGGGTGCCACCTTGGAAGAAACCGAAACGGCGATCCGCGAAGCCATCGCATTCCACATCGAGGGCATGCTGGAGGACGGCATGCCGGTTCCTCCGGCCTCCAGCCAGGTCGAGTATATCGAGATCGCCGCCTGACCCGGTCAGGCTGACGCCACCGCCACGCCCCAGTAGTGATAAGCAGCGATGCGCGGGCCGGGCAGGTACATCGCCTGCACCTCCGGCTCGAAGCCCGCTTCGCGCAACAGGGCCGGGATGTCGCGGCCGAGATGGTAGCCGCCGGCGAGCGGGCCCCGTAGCGGCTGGAGGCGCGCCTGCCAGCGCCGCACGCCCTCGTCCGGCGCGCGCCCGTGCTCGGAAAACAGCAATCGCCCGCCCGGTGCCAGCACGCGCCGCGCTTCGCGCAGCGCCGCCACCGGATCGGGAATCGTGCAGAGCGTATAGGTGCTGACGACTGTATCGAAGGCGCGGTCGGCCAGCGGCAGGCGCTCTGCGCCGATGCCGACGAGTTCCACCGGCAGCCGCGCCGCACGGCTGCGCCGCAACGCCAAATGATGCATGCGCAGAGAAGGCTCGACACCGACGATGCCGCTCACGCGGCCCGCATCGTAGAAGGGCAGGTTGAGCCCGGTGCCCAGCCCGATCTCCAGCACAAGCCCCTGCGCATGCGGAATGACCTTGCGGCGCTGCTCGGCGAAGGACTTCATCCCGCAGGCAAAATCGATCAGCCAGGGCAGGACGTGGCGTTCGTACCAGTTGGGCGTGCTCATGGGTAATGCGCGTAGGGGCCAGCCTGAAGTATAGAAGCGAACGCCGGACGCGGCGGCGGAAAAGTCAGTCGCCCCAGCACGGCGGGCAGATTGCCGGCCGGCGCATCGCGATGGCATGATTCGGGAACGTCACAAGATCGATGGAACAAACTTGCCGGGAGGACCGTGAAGCCGATGCTCAAGACGCTGCTCATCGAGGAACTGCGCTTCCTGTTCTTCCGCCCGAACGGCCCGGCCATCCGCAGCCACTGGAAAGCGTTCCTTGCCTTCGGCCTGCTCTTCATCTCATCACCCTGACCGCGCCCCCGGTGGCGCTCTACGCCATTCCAGTGGAGAGATTCATGGCGGCCGAGGCGGCGCGCAGCGCCAATGCCTGGTTCCTCATCGTCGTCGCCACCTGGCGGGTGGCGCTCTACGTGGTTTTCCTGAAGCGGGTGGCCGGGCTGTCGCCCGGCAACGTCGCGGTCGCCGCCCTGCTGCCCCTGGTCATCATCGTGATCGGCCTCACCATGCTCAACCTCGAGCACGTCGTGTTCAGCCTGATGAGCGGCATCCGTGAAGAGGACCGCAGCCCGAACGACGCCGCCTACGGCGTGGTGTTCATGCTCTCCATGCTGTCCTTCATGGCCGCCCCGTTTCTCGCGCTGGGCTACCTGGTTGCGATCGTCAACGCCTTCAGGGGAACGGAAGAGAAATCAGGGGTGGCGCCGGGCAGGCGCGATGAGTGAACGATCGGCGCCGTCCTGCGGGGACTGACTTTTCAAAGGGGAATTGGTCTTCCGCCTGGTTGTCGGCCGAAGTGGAAGTTCAACCAGTCTTGCAGCAACTGAAGCTACCGACCCAATCCGGTCATTCCCGCGAACGCGGGAATCCAGCGCCGTTGATACAGGCTCATCCGACTTGTGTTTGGGTAAGGGCAGTTGTTTTCCATCCCCCTCTCCCCGCAAGCGGGGAGAGGGGGCAGTGTGCTTGCGGCGGCGGATTTTACCCGGCCAGTTCCTTCACGTCGGCGATCAGGGCGTCGACGCTCTCCGGCGTCGTGTCCCAGGAGCACATGAGACGCGCGCCGCCGGCGGCGATGAAGGTGTAGAAGCGCCAGCCGCGCTGGCGCAGCCCGTCCTGCACGGCTTGCGGCAGGTCGACGAAGACGCCGTTCGCCTCGACCGGAAACAGCAGCCGCGCGCCGGGAATCGCGGCGAGGCCTTGCGCCAGGCGCCGCGCCATGGCGTTGGCGTGGCGCGCGTGGCGCAGCCAGGCATCGCCTTCGAGCAGGCCGAGCCAGGGCGCCGAGAGAAAACGCATTTTCGAGGCGAGCTGGCCGGCCTGCTTGCAGCGCCAGGCGAAATCCTCGGACAGGCGGCGGTCGAAGAAGACCACCGCTTCGCCCACCGGCAGGCCCATCTTGGTGCCGCCGAAGCAGAGTACATCGACCCCGGCGCGCCAGGTGATCTCGGCCGGCGCCACGCCGAGCGAGGCGACGGCGTTGCAGAAGCGCGCGCCGTCCATGTGCACGCGCAATCCGCGTGCGCGCGCCAGTTCCGCGACGGCGGCGATTTCCGCCGGGCGATAGACCGTGCCGACTTCGGTGGCCTGGGTCAGCGTCACCACGCGCGGCTTGGGGTAATGGATGTCGCTGCGCCGCGCGATCACCTCGAGCACCGCTTCGGGCGCGAGCTTGCCGTCCGCGCCGCGAACGGTGAGCAGCTTCGAGCCGTTGGAGAAGAACTCCGGCCCGCCGCATTCGTCGGTCTCGACATGCGCCAGCTCGTGGCAGATCACGCTGTGGTAGCTCTGGCACAGCGAGGCGAGGGCGAGCGAATTGGCGGCCGTGCCGTTGAAGACGAAATACACGTCGCAGTCGGTCTCGAACAGCGCGCGCAGGCGGTCGGAGACGCGGCGCGTCCATTCGTCGTCGCCGTAGCCGGGCGCGTGGCCGGCATTCGCGGCGAGCAGGGCCTGCAGGGCCTCCGGACAGATGCCGGCGTTGTTGTCGCTGGCGAAGGAACGCATGGCGGCTCCGTGTAGTGTATTCATGGAACCATAGCGCAAAGCCGCGCTTTCTGCCGGGCAAAAAAAGTCGAGGCAGGGCGCCGCGGCCGGCGGCCGCGGCGCCGTGCCGCCGGGACTGACTTATCCCCTGAAGCCGGCCGAATGGAGAGACCGTTTCCGGCCGATTGACCTAAGTCAAGCCCTCCCCGGCGAATCGAAGTAACTTAGCACTATCCATCCTAGGCTCGCCGGAACATGCCCGAACAAGACGTTTGCGACCTGCCGGGGATCGTTGCCCGCTGGCACCGCGATCCCGCCAACCTGGTGCAGATCCTGCGCGACATCCAGGAAGCCTGCGGCACGATTCCGTCCGACACGATCGACCGCCTGGCGGCGCTGCTCGATGTGCCGCGCGTGCGCATCGAGTCGACGGCGAGCTTCTATGCCTTCTTCCGCGCCGAGTCGCACGGCGCCTACGAGATCCTCTTCTCCGACAACGTCATCGACCGGATGGCCGGCAAGGAGACGCTCAAGCAGTATTTCTGCGAGCGGCTCTGGCTCGAGCCGCGCAAGCTCTCCGAGGACGGGCTGGTGTACGTCGACGACACGGCCGACATCGGCCTCGCCGACCAGGCGCCGGCGCTGCTGGTGAACGGCTACGCGATTCCCTCGCTCGACCAGGCGCGCCTCGATCTCGTCGCCGAGCTGATCCGGGCGAAGAAGCCGCTCGCCGAGTGGCCGCCGATGCTGTTCGAGGTGCCCGACAACGTGCGCAAGCCCGGCCCGCTGACGGGCGAGGCGTTCGCGCCGGGTGCTGCGCTGCGGGCCCTGATCGCGCGCGGCGCCGAGGCGACGCTGGCCGATGTCGACCTCGCCAACCTGCGCGGCCGCGGCGGCGCCGGCTTCAAGACGGCGACCAAGTGGGCGAGCTGCCGCAAGGCGGAAGGGGAATCACATTACGTGGTATGCAACGCCGACGAGGGCGAGCCGGGCACCTTCAAGGACCGCGTGCTGCTCGCCAGCCACGCCGATCTGGTCTTCGAGGGCATGACGGTGTGCGCCCGCGTCATCGGCGCGCGCCAGGGTCTGCTTTACCTGCGCGGCGAGTACAGGAACCTGCTGGAAAAACTGAAGTCGGTCCTGGCGAGACGGCGCGATGCCGGGCTGCTGGGACAGAACATCCTCGGCGAACAAGGCTTCGACTTCGACATCGAGATCCACCTCGGCGCCGGCGCCTACATCTGCGGCGAGGAGTCGGCGCTGATCGAGTCGCTCGAGGGCAAGCCGGGCAAACCGCGCAACCGCCCGCCCTTTCCGGACCGCTGCGGCTACCGCAACCAGCCGACGGTGGTGAACAACGTCGAGACATTCGCCAGCGCGGCGAAGATCGCCGAGCGCGGCGGCGCCTGGTTCGCCGCCATGGGCACGCCGCAGTCGGCCGGCACGAAGCTGGTCTCGATCTCCGGCGACTGCCGGCGGCCGGGCGTGTACGAAGTTCCATTCGGCGTCACGGTGCGACAGATCCTCATCGACTGCGGCGCCGAGGACGCCCACGCCGTGCAGGTCTCCGGGCCGTCCGGCACCTGCATTTCCTTCCGCGAGTTCGACCGCCGCATCGCCTTCGAGGACCTTGCCACGGCCGGCGCCTTCATGGTCTTCTCGCGCGAACGCGACATGTTCGAGGTGGCGCGCAACTTCACGCACTTCTTCGCCCACGAGAGCTGCGGCTTCTGCACGCCCTGCCGCGTCGGCACGACGCTGCTGAAGAACACCATGGACAAGCTGGCGGCGGGCAAGGGCTCGGCCTACGACATGAACGAGATGAAGCACATCATGCACATCCTGCGCGGCATGGCGCACTGTGGCTTGGGCCACACGGCGGCCAACCCGGTGGTGCAGACCATGGAAAAATTCCCCGACGCCTACGAGCGAAGGCTGAAGCGGCTCGACTTCGAGCCGGCCTTCGACCTCGACGGCGCGCTTGCCACCGCACGCCTCATTACCGGCCGCGACGACGAGTGGGCCCACCTCGCCAATGAGTAAAACCTTCACCCTCGACGGCAAGGTCATTCCCTTCGAGGAGGGCGAGACCATCATGGAGGCGGCGACGGCGGCGGGCGTCTACATCCCGCACCTGTGCCACCACCCCGAATTCAAGCCGCACGGCTCGTGCAAGCTGTGCACGGTGAGCATCGGCGGGCGGCTCGGCGCCGCCTGCACCAACCGGGCCGAGGAGGGCATGAAGGTGGAGAGCGAAACCGAGGCGCTCAACGCCGACCGGCGATCCCTCGTGCAGATGCTCTTCGTCGAGGGCAACCACGTCTGCCCGTCCTGCGAGAAGAGCGGCAACTGCCAGTTGCAGGCGGTGGGTTACCACCTCGGCATGCTGACGCCGCACTTCCCGCATTTCTACCCGGCACGCGACGTCGACGCCTCGCATCCGGACATGCTGCTCGAGCGCAACCGCTGCATCCTGTGCGAGCTGTGCGTACGCGCCAGCCGCGACGTCGACGGCAAGAACGTCTTCGGCATCGGCGGGCGCGGCATCCGGGCGCGCCTCATCGTCAACGCGGCGACGGGCCGTCTCGCCGACACCGACTTTTCCGTCACCGACCGCGCCGCCGAGGTGTGCCCGACCGGCGCCATCATCCGCAAGCGCTACGGCTTCACCGTGCCGATCGGCAAGCGGCTCTACGACCGCCACAGCATCGCCGAGCTTCCCCCTCTCCCCGCCAAGCGGGGAGAGGGCCGGGGTGAGGGGTAGCATGAGCAAGCTGCGCGTCGCCACCTGCTCGATCGCCGGCTGCTTCGGCTGCCACATGTCCCTGCTCGACATCGACGAGCGTCTGTTCGAGCTGGTGAAGGCGGTCGAGTTCGACCGCTCGCCGATCACCGACATCAAGCACTGCGGGCCCTGCGACATCGGCCTCGTCGAGGGCGGCGTGTGCAACGCCGAGAACGTGCACGTGCTGAAGGAGTTCAGGAAGAACTGCCGCATCCTCGTCGCCATGGGCTCCTGCGCCATCACCGGCGGCATCCCGGCCTGGCGCAACAATGTCGACCTGTGGGACTGCTTCCAGGAGGTGTACCACTACGGCATCGGTCTGGAGAACGGCCAGGTGCCGAACGACCCCGAGCTGCCGCTGCCCTTCGACAAGGTGCACCCGATCAACGAGGTGGTGCGGGTCGATCACTTCCTGCCCGGCTGCCCGCCGCCGGCCGACGCCATCTGGAGGTTCCTCACCGACCTCGCCGCCGGCCGCGAGCCGAGGCTCGACTACGAGATGCTGCATTATGATTAGTTGTCGGTTACCAGTTCCCGGTTGTCAGTGGATGGGTGCGCTGGCCGGAACTGGCAACCGGCAACTGGCAACTGGGAACTGAGATGTCATTTCCGCTTGAAACTGCTGCAAACACGGACGCTCTTAAACGAGTCGTGATTGAGCCGGTGTCGCGCGTCGAGGGGCACGGCAAGGTGACGCTGCTGCTCGACGCCGACAACCGCGTGCACCAGGTGCGCCTGCACATCGTCGAGTTCCGCGGCTTCGAGAAGTTCATCCAGGGCCGGCCCTACTGGGAGGTGCCGGTGCTGGTGCAGCGCCTGTGCGGCATCTGCCCGGTGTCGCACCACCTGGCGGCCTCGAAGGCGCTCGACCTCATCGTCGGGGCGAAGCAGCTCACGCCCACCGCCGAGAAGCTGCGCCGCCTGATGCATCTCGGCCAGATCCTGCAGTCGCATGCGCTGCACTTCTTCCACCTCGCCTCGCCCGACCTGCTCTTCGGCTTCGACGCCGAGGTGGCGCAGCGCAACGTCGTGCACGTCGCCGCCGTCGCGCCCGAGGTGGCGAGGAAGGGCGTGCTGCTGCGGAAATACGGCCAGGAGATCATCCGCCACACGGCGGGAAAACGCGTGCACGGCACCGGCTCGGTGCCGGGCGGGGTGAACAAGAACCTGACGCGCGCCGAGCGCGTGGCGCTGCTGGGCGAGATCGACGCCATCGTCGAATGGAGTCGGGAGGCGGTCGGCATCGTGCGCGGGCTGTTCGAGAAGCACGCCCGGCTCTACGAGTCCTTCGGCCGCTTCGAGTCGAACCGCCTCGGCCTGGTGCGCGCCGACGGCGCGCTCGACCTCTACCACGGCGGCCTGCGCGCCACCGACGCGCAGGGGAAAACGCTCTTCGACCACGCCGACTACCAGCATTACTACGAGTTGATCCACGAGGAGGTGAAGCCCTGGTCGTACATGAAGTTCCCCTTCATCGTGGAGCAGGGCACCGAGGCCGGCTGGTACCGCGTCGGCCCGCTGGCGCGCGTGGCGCAGTGCGACTTCATCCCGACCGGGCTGGCGGAGGCCGAGCGACGCGCCTTCCTCGGCTTCGACAACGGCGCGGCCCTGTCGGCTCCGCTCGGCTACCATTGGGCGCGCATGATCGAGATGCTGCACGCCGCGGAGGGCATCAAGGAACTGCTGCTCGACAACGACCTCTCCGGCGGCGACCTCATCGTGCGCGGCGAGCGCCAGTTGCGCGGCGTCGGCGTCATCGAGGCGCCGCGCGGCACGCTGATCCACCACTACCGCGTCAACGAGGATGACCAGATCGTCAGCGCCAACCTGATCGTGTCGACCACGCACAATAACCAGGCCATGAACACCGCCGTGCGCGAGGTGGCGCGCCAGTACCTCGACGGGCGCACGCTGACCGAGGGCCTGCTCAACCACATCGAGGTCGCCATCCGCGCCTTCGATCCCTGCCTCTCCTGCGCCACGCACGCGCTGGGCAAGATGCCGCTCGAGCTGGAGCTGGTCGATGCCGGCGGCGCGGTGATCGATCGCCTCGTGCGCGGCTGAAGGCCGTGCTGATCTTCGCCTGGGGCAACCCGAGCCGCGGCGACGATGCCCTGGGCCCGGCGCTGATCGAGCGCATCGGCGCGGCGCTGCCGGCGCATCCGGAGTGGGGCGAAGTCGCCCTGCTCACCGACTTCCAGTTGCAGCCCGAGCATGCGCTCGACCTCGCCGGCCATGGGCGCGTGCTCTTCGTCGATGCCAGCGTCTCTTGCGCCACGCCCTATGTTTGCGCCCCTCTGCGCCCGCGGGCCGGTTTCGGTTACACCACGCACGCCATGCAGCCCGAGGCGCTGCTGGCGGTGTTTCGCCAGGTCACCGGCCGCGAGCCGCCGCCGGCCTGGCTGCTGACCATCCGCGGGTACGTTTTCGAGCTGGGCGAACCGATCAGCGCCGGGGCGCAGGCCCATCTCGAGGCCGCCGCGGCCTTCGTCGCATCCCTCCTGTCTGGCGACTGGCAGCGCCCTGACTGATCCAGGTCAACGAACACCATTTCTCCTGCCGGTTACTATCTTTCCGCTTAAAGCACCGGAGCGGTCACCGCTTCCGTATTGCGGCGCCATGATTTACATAATACGTTGTTAATAAACAGTAATATATTATCCAGCCGCCGGCATGTTTCTTGTTATCCATGAGGGCTCGCGAAGTGGAAAGAAAATGATCGCCGAAGGCAAGCTGATATTCGACATCGCCTGGGACGACCGGGCCATCGCAGGGGCGAAGGTGCGCTCCTCGCGCCCGGTGTTCGCCTGCCGCGTCCTGGAAGGCCGGCCGGCCGAGGACGTGCTGAAACTGGTGCCGATGCTGTTCAGCATCTGCGGACGCGCCCAGTCCGTCGCCGCGGCGGCGGCGGTCGACGCGGCGCGCGGCATCGAGGCGGATGCTGCGACGCGCGAGGAGCGCGAGCGCGCCATCGCCGCCGAGTGCCTGCATGAATACGTCTGGCGCCTGTTCATCGACCTGCCGGCGCTGCTCGGCGAGGCGGCGCGGCCGGGCGATCTCGCCGATTTGCGCCGGCGCATGCCTTCGGAGGCCGGCGAGGCCGAGTGGCTGGACATTGCCGCCGACGCCGAGGAGCTCCTCGAGCAGCGCGTCTTCGGCATGCGTACGCGCGACTGGCTGGCGCTCGACGAGGCGCGCCTGGCGCGCTGGGTCGACGACGCGGCCCTGCCCGCGCCGCGCATGCTGGCGCGGCTGCGCGGCTACCGCTTCGGCGCACCGCGCGCCTTCCTGCCCTGGCTGGACGAGACGGCGCTGCGCGAAGAGATCGCACCGCAGATGGCGGCGAATCCGACCTTCGCGGCGAAACCGCTGTGGCAGAGCCGGCCGGCCGAGACCGGTGCGCTGGCGCGCCAGCGCCTGCAGCCGCGTGTTGCACGTGAGTTGGCGTCGAATAGATTGTCGGCGCGCCTGCTGGCGCGGCTGGTCGAGCTGGCGGCGCTGCCGGCGCAGCTGCGCCGCCCGCAAGCGATCGGCGTGCGCGCCGTGGCGGCGGGCAACGGCGTCGGCCTCGCCGCGGTGGAGACCGCCCGCGGCACGCTGATCCACCGCATCGCGCTGGAGGGTGAGCGCGTGGCGCGCTATGCCATCGTCGCGCCGACGGAATGGAACTTCCACCCGCAGGGCGCCTTCGCGCGCGGGCTCGCCGGCGCCGAGGCGCGCGACGAGAACGAGGCGCGTCAGGCGGCGACGCTGCTGGCGCACGCGCTCGATCCCTGCGTGGCGTATGAGGTCAGGATCAATGCATGAGATGAGCCTCGCCGAGGGCGTGTTGCAGATCATCGAGGACCACGCCGCCAAAGCCGGCTTCGGTCGGGTGAAGACGGTGTGGCTGGAGATCGGCGCGCTCTCCGGCGTCGAGACCGAGGCGATGCGCTTCTGCTTCGACGCGGTGACGCGCGGCAGCGTGGCCGAGGGTGCCGCGCTGGAAATCGTCGCCGTGCCCGGCACGGCCTGGTGCATGCCTTGCGGCCAGCAGGTCGCGATGGCGGAACGCTACGACGCCTGCCCGCGCTGCGGCGGCTACCAGTTGCAGGTGCAGGGCGGCACGGAAATGCGGGTCAAGGAACTTGAAGTGGATTAGGAGCGGTTGCCAGTTGTCGGTTCCCGGTTGCCGGAAGGCGGCAACGCGAACCGGCAACTGGCAACGGGCAACTGGGAACTGGAGGAAACATGTGCACGGTATGCGGCTGCGGCCAGGGCGAAACGAAAATCGATGGCGATCACGAACACGAGCATCGCCATGAGGACGGCACGGTGCACAGCCATGCCCACCATCACGACGGCGAGCATGTCCACACCCACCCGCATGCGCCGGGCGGCCTCAGCTATGCGCCTCGGCATCATCATCATGGCCACGAACATTCCCATGCGCCGGGCCTTACGCCCGGCCGCATGGTGCAGATCGAGCAGGACATCCTCGCCAAGAACAACGCCTACGCCGGCGCCAACCGCAAGCTGTGGCGCGAACGCGGCCTGTTCGCCATCAACCTCGTCTCCAGCCCCGGCTCGGGCAAGACCACGCTGCTGGTCGAATCCATCCGGCGCCTCGCCGGCCGCCATCCGCTGGCGGTGATCGAGGGCGACCAGCAGACCAGCAACGACGCCGAGCGCATCCGCGCCACCGGCGCGCGGGCCATCCAGGTGAACACCGGCAAGGGCTGCCACCTCGACGCGCACATGGTCGGCCACGCCTTCGAGCGGCTCGATCTCAATGCAGGCGGCCTGCTGCTGATCGAGAACGTCGGCAACCTCGTCTGCCCGGCGGAGTTCGATCTGGGCGAAGCGCACAAGGTGGTGATCCTCTCCGTCACCGAGGGCGAGGACAAGCCGCTCAAGTATCCGAACATGTTCGCGGCGAGCGACCTCATGCTGCTGACCAAGACCGACCTGCTGCCGCATTTGAGCTTCGACACGGCGAAGTGCATCGAATACGCCCGCCGCGTGAATCCGAAGATCGAGGTGATGCAGGTCTCGGCGAAGAGCGGCGAGGGCATGGACGGCTGGCTCGCCTGGCTGGAGCAGGGCGTCGCATCCGCGAAGAACTGAGATGACCGTCGCCGCCCGCGCCACTGCCGTCGTCTGCCGCCGCATCCGCGTGCGCGGGCAGGTGCAGGGCGTCGGCTTCCGGCCTTTCGTCTATCGCCTGGCGCAGGAGTTGAACCTTGCCGGCTGGGTGCGCAACGACGGTGAGGGGGTGGACATCGAGGTGCAGGGCGTGGTGCAGGCGGTCGAGGCGCTGATCGTCCGGCTGGAAATGGAAGCGCCCCCGCTGGCGAGCGTCACCGCCGTCGAGGCGAGCGAGGCGCCCGTCACCGGCGCAGGCGGCTTCGAGATAAAAGTCAGTCGCCACGGCACGGCGAACACTTCCGTGACGCCCGACGGCGTCACCTGCCCGGACTGCCTCGCCGAGTTGTTCGATCCCGCCGGCCGGCGCTGGCGCCACGCCTTCATCAACTGCACGCACTGCGGTCCGCGCTATAGCCTGACGCGCCATCTTCCCTACGACCGGCCGCAGACCAGCATGGCGGCCTTCGCCATGTGCCCGGCCTGCCGGGCGGAGTACGACGATCCGGCCGACCGGCGCTTCCATGCCCAACCGAATGCCTGTCCCCAATGTGGCCCGCGTCTCGCTTTGCGAGACGCGGAGGGCGGGCCGCTGTCTGTGGATGATCCCATCGCCGAAACGCTCGCCCGTCTGCAACGCGGCGAGATCGTCGCCATCAAGGGCCTCGGCGGCTACCACCTCGCTTGCGACGCGACGAACGCCGAAGCCGTCGCCCGACTGCGCGAACGCAAGAACCGCGAAGAAAAACCCTTCGCCGTGATGCTGGCCAACGCGGCGTCGGTGGCGCAGTTTGCCGAAATGAACGACGCCGAGCGCGCGCTGCTCGAATCGCGCGAGCGGCCGGTGGTGCTGTTGCAGAAACGCGCCGGCTGCGACGCCGCGCTGCCCGGCGTCGCGCCGAGCCTCGGCGAACTCGGCGCGATGCTGCCCTGCACGCCGATCCAGTTCCTGCTTTTCCACGAGGCGGCGGGCCGCCCGGCCGGCACCGCCTGGTCTGCCGTTCCGCAGCGACTGACTTTGGTCATGACCAGCGCCAACCCCGGCGGCGAACCGATCGTGCGCGACGACGATGAGGCGCTGGCGCGGTTGGACGGCATCGCCGACGCCTTCCTCATGCACGATCGCGAAATCGTCACGCGGGTGGACGACAGCGTCGTGCGTGCCAGGCAATTCATCCGCCGCGCCCGCGGCTTCATCCCACAACCCATCAGACTCGCCAAACCCGGCCCCTCCGTCCTCGGCACCGGCGGCTTCCTCAAGAACACGATCTGCCTCACGCGCGGCGACGAGGCCTTCCTCTCCCAGCACATCGGCGATCTCGACAATGCGCCGACCTGCCGCGCGCTGGAGGAGACCGCCCAGCGCCTGATGGACCTGCTGCAGATCGAGCCGGAGATCGTCGCCCACGACCTGCATCCTGATTTCCACGGCACGCGCTTCGCCGCCGATTTTGCGCGCAGCCGCGGCCTGAAATCCATCGCCGTGCAGCACCACCACGCCCACATCGCCGCGGTGGCGGCGGAGCATGGCGTGACGGGGCCGCTGCTCGGCCTCGCCCTCGACGGCGTCGGCATGGGAACGGACAAGGGCATCTGGGGCGGCGAGCTGCTCGCCGTCGACGGCGAACGCTTCGACCGCCTTGGCCACCTGCGCGAGCTGGCGCTGCCGGGCGGCGACAAGGCGGCGCGCGAGCCCTGGCGCATGGCCGCCGCGGCGCTCTTCGCCCTCGGCCGCGGCGGCGAGATCAAGGCGCGTTTCCCGCAGCAGCGCGCCGCCGGGGCGATCGCCATGATGCTCGGCGGCAACGCCCACACGCCGCCGACCTCGAGCTGCGGCCGCCTCTTCGACGCTGCGGCCGGGCTGGCCGGGCTGCGCGAGATTGCGGCGTATGAAGGGCAGGCGGCGATGCTCTACGAAAGTCAGGCTGCGCAATACGGCGAGGTGGCGCCGATGCCGGACGGGTTCGTGCTGAACGACGACGGCACGCTCGACCTGCTGCCGCTGCTTTCGCGCCTGGCCGACGAGCGCGACGCAGGTTTCGCCGCCGCGCTGTTCCACGCCACCTTGTCGGAAGCGCTGGCGGCCTGGGCCGTGTGTGCCGGCGCAGAGTGCGGACTGCACCGCGTCGCGCTGGGCGGCGGCTGCTTTCTCAACCGCATCCTGAGCGCCGGCGTACGGCGGTGTCTGGAAGCGAAAGGATTCGAAGTGCTGGAGGCGCGGCGGGCGCCCCCGAACGATGGCGGCCTGAGCCTCGGCCAGGCCTGGATTGCCCAACAGGCAACCGGCAACTGACAACTGGAAACCGAATCATGTGTCTCGCTATACCGGTGAAGGTGGTTGAGCTGCTCGACGGCGATGAGGCGACGGTCGACGTCGGCGGCGTGCGCAAGGCGATCTCGCTGGCGCTGGTCGACGGCATCGCGGTCGGCGACTACGTCATCCTGCACGTCGGCTACGCCATTCAGAAGCTCGATCCGGAAGAGGCCGAGAAGACGCTGGCGCTGTTTGCCGAGTTGGGCGAGAACCTCGGAGCGGCGCCGGCGTGAAGTACATCAATGAATTCCGCGACGGCAAGACCGCCCGCGTCATCGCGGCGGCCATCGCCGCCGAGACGCGCGCCGACCGCCGCTACCACATCATGGAATTCTGCGGCGGCCACACCCACGCCATCTCGCGCTACGGCCTCTCCGACCTCTTGCCGCAGAACATCCGCCTCATCCACGGCCCGGGCTGCCCGGTGTGCGTGCTGCCGATCGGCCGCATCGACAACGCCATCGACCTCGCGCTCAACCGCGGCGTCATCCTCGCCACCTACGGCGACTGCCTGCGCGTGCCGGCCTCCGGCGGCCTGTCGCTCTTGAAGGCCAAGGCGCGCGGCGCCGACGTGCGCATGGTGTACTCCAGCGCCGACGCGCTGAAGCTGGCGCAGGACCACCCGGAACGCGAGGTGGTGTTCTTCGCCATCGGCTTCGAGACCACCACGCCGCCCACCGCCGTGGCGCTGCTGCAGGCGGAAAAGCTCGGCCAGAAGAATTTCTCGGTGTTCTGCAACCACGTGCTGACGCCCTCGGCAATCGCCAACATCCTCGAGTCGCCGGAAGTCAGGCTGCACGGCACGGTGCCGCTCGACGCCTTCATCGGCCCGGCCCACGTGTCGACGGTGATCGGCAGCCAGCCCTACGAGCATTTCGCCGAGGAATACGAGAAGCCGGTGGTGATCGCCGGCTTCGAGCCGCTCGACGTCATGCAGGCCATCCTCATGCTGGTGCGGCAGCTCAACGAGGGCCGCGCCGAGGTCGAGAACGAGTTCTCCCGTGCCGTCACGCGCGCGGGCAACGTCAAGGCGCAGAACCTGGTGGCCGAGGTGTTCGAGCTACGCAAGAGCTTCGAATGGCGCGGCCTCAACGAAGTGCCCTACAGCGCCCTGCGCATCAAGGCGAAGTACGCCGCCTTCGACGCCGAGCGCCGCTTCGGCATCGAATACAAGTCGGTGGCCGACAACAAGGCCTGCGAGTGCGGGGCGATCCTGCGCGGACTCAAGCGCCCGCAGGACTGCAAACTGTTCGGCACGGTGTGCACCCCGGAGAATCCGATGGGCTCCTGCATGGTGAGCTCCGAAGGCGCCTGCGCGGCCCATTACACCTACGGCCGCTACAAGGATGCGGTGGGTGTTTAACCCCCTCTCTCCGCAAGCGGGGAGAGGGCTGGGGTGAGGGGAAGACGTGGGAGTCAGATGAACGAAGCCGCCAGGACATTACGACGCAACCAGACCGACGCCGAGAGATTGCTCTGGCATCACTTGCGCGACCGTCGTCTGGATGGCTGGAAGTTCAGAAGGCAGCATCCGATCGGTCCATATGTGCTTGATCTTTATTGTGCGGATGCAAACCTCGTGATCGAAGTCGACGGCGGTCAACACGATTATGACGAGCACAGAAAACATGACGAGAAGAGAGCAGCCTACCTCGTCAGTCAGGGGTTAAAAGTGATGCGATTCTGGAACAACGAAGTGATGGAAAACACCATGGGTGTTCTCGATGCGATTCGTGAGGCGTTGGGCCCCTCACCCCAGCCCTCTCCCCGCGAGCGGGGAGAGGGGGAGGTCGGCGCGCGTGAGTAACGTCAGAAAAGGCTACATCCGCCCCGTCGACTTCAAGCATGGCCGGGTGGACATGACGCACGGCAGCGGCGGGCGGGCGATGGCGCAATTGATCGAGGAGCTGTTCCTCGCCGCCTTCGACAACGAGTGGCTGCGCGCCGCCAACGACCAGGCCTGCTTCGCCGTGCAGGGCGGGCGCATGGTGATGGCGACCGACTCGCACGTCGTCTCGCCGCTGTTTTTCCCCGGCGGCGACATCGGCTGCCTGTCGGTGCACGGCACCATCAACGACGTCGCCATGTCGGGTGCGAAGCCGCTCTACCTCTCGGCCAGCTTCATTCTGGAAGAAGGCTTCCCGCTCGCCGACCTCAAGCGCATCGTCGACTCGATGGCGCAGGCGGCGCGCGAGGCCGGCGTGCCGATCGTCACTGGCGACACCAAGGTGGTGGAGCAGGGCAAGGGCGACGGCGTCTTCATCACCACCACCGGTGTCGGCGTCGTGCCGGCGGGCGTGAACATCTCCGGCGACCGGGCGCGGCCGGGCGACACGATCATCGTCTCCGGCACCCTCGGCGACCACGGCGTCGCCATCATGGCGCAGCGCGAAAGCCTCGGCTTCGAGACGACCATCCGGTCCGACACGGCGGCGCTGCACGATCTGGTGGCGCGCATGGTCGCGGCGGTGCCGGACATCCACGCCCTGCGCGACCCGACGCGCGGCGGACTCGCCACCACGCTCAACGAGATCGCCCGCCAGTCCGGCGTCGGCATGATGCTGCGCGAGGAGGCGATCCCGGTGCGGCAGGAAGTCGAGGCTGCCTGCGAGCTCCTCGGCCTCGATCCGCTCTACGTCGCCAACGAGGGCAAGCTGATCTGCATCTGCGCGCCGGAGCACGCCGACGCTCTGCTGGCGGCGATGCGCGCGCATCCGCTCGGCGCTGAGGCGGCGATCATCGGCTCGGTGCACGAGGATCCGCACCACTTCGTGCAGATGGAGACCGGCTTCGGCGGCAAGCGCATCGTCGACTGGCTGACCGGCGAGCAACTGCCGAGGATATGTTGAAAAGGCGGCTGATGAAGATCCTTTTTCTCACTCACTCTTTCAACAGCCTCGCCCAGCGCCTCTGGGTCGAGCTGACGCGGCGCGGCCACGAGGTTTCCATCGAGTTCGACATCAACGACAACGTCGCCGTCGAGGCGGTGGCGCTGTTCCGGCCCGATCTCGTCATCGCGCCCTTCCTCAAGCGCGCCATCCCCGAGGCGGTGTGGCGCGAGCGCGTCTGCCTGGTGGTACATCCGGGCATTCCCGGCGACCGCGGCCCCTCGGCGCTCGACTGGGCGATCATGAACGGAGAGACGGAGTGGGGCGTCACCGTGCTGCAGGCGAATGCCGTGATGGACGGCGGCGACATCTGGGCGACGCGCGGCTTCCCGATGCGCGCCGCGCGCAAGAGCAGCCTCTACCGCAACGAGGTCACCGAGGCCGCGACGGCCGCCGTGCTGGAGGCAGTCGAGAAGTTCGAACAGGGCGGCTTCAAGCCGACGCCGCTCGACTATGCGAATCCCGCCGTGCGCGGCAGCGAACGCCCGCTCATGAAGCAGGAGGCGCGACGCATCGACTGGACGCGCGACGACACGGCGACGGTGCTGAAGAAGATCCGCGCGGCGGACAGCGTGCCCGGCCTCGCCGACCGCCTCCAAGGCGTCGACTGCTGGCTGTTCAACGCGCATCCGGAAGGCGCCCTGCGCGGCGCCCAGCCCGGCGCGGTGATCGCCCAGCGACAGGGCGCGCTGTGCCGCGCCACGGTCGACGGCGCGGTGTGGATCACCCACGCCAGGCGCAAGTCCGACCAGCCCACCTTCAAGCTGCCGGCGGCGCAGGCCATCCCCGAAGCAGCGGCCGGCGTGCCCGAAGCGGCGCTGCCCACGCTGCCGCCGCGCGAAGCTTCCACCTGGCAGGACATCGCCTACGAAGAGGAGGGCGGCGTCGGCTTCCTGCATTTCGATTTCCACAACGGCGCCATGTCTGCCGTCGACTGCCTGCGCCTGCGCGACGCCTTCGTCGCGGCGACGCAGCGCGACACGAAAGTCATCGTCCTGATGGGCGGGCCGGACTTCTGGTCGAACGGCATCCACCTCAACGCCATCGAGTCCGCCGACAGCCCGGCCGACGCCTCCTGGGCCAACATCGTCGCCATGGACGACCTCTGCCGCGCCATCCTCGATTGCGGCAGCCACTATGTCGTCGCCGCCATGCAGGGCAATGCCGGCGCCGGCGGCGTCTTCCTGGCGCTGACGGCGGATTGCGTGCTGGCGCGCGAGGGCGTCATCCTCAACCCGCACTACAAGGGCATGGGCAACCTCTACGGCTCGGAGTACTGGACCTACCTTCTGCCGCGCCGCGTCGGCGACGAGCGGGCGCAGGCCATCACGCAGAACCGCCTGCCCATCGGCGCGCGGGAGGCAGTGGCGCAGGGGCTCATCGATGCCTGCTTCGGCGCCGACGTGCCGGCCTTCGTCGCGGCGGTGAAGGCGCAGGCGATGGCGCTGGCGGCACGGCCCGACCTCGCACAACTGATCGAGGATAAACGCGCCGCCCGCGCCCGCGACGAGACGGCGAAGCCGCTCGAAGCCTATCGCACCGAAGAACTCGAGCGCATGCGGCTCAACTTCTACGGCTTCGATCCGAGCTACCACGTCGCGCGCTACCACTTCGTGCACCGCGTGCCGCACGCGTGGACGCCGCTCCATCTGGCGCGGCACCGGCGCAGGATGTGGCAGAAACAGGCGAGCCTGAAAACTCGCCATGCAGCCTAGGGGGAAACACATGGCAACACTACCGACAATCCTGGTGGTCGACGACGAGGTGCGCTCGCAGGAGACCCTGCGCCGCACGCTGGAAGAGGAATTCGAGGTGCTCACCGCCTCCAGCGGCGAGCAGGCGCTGGCGCTCCTCGAGCGCGAGCCGGTCGACGTCATCCTCTGCGACCAGCGCATGCCCGGCCTCTCCGGCGTGCAGACGCTGAAGGAGGCGCGCGGCCGCTGGCCCGACACGGTGCGCATCATCGTCTCCGGCTACACCGAGACCGAGGACATCATCTCCGGCATCAACGAGGCCGGCATCTACCAGTACCTGCTCAAGCCCTGGCAGCCCGAGTCGCTGCTGCTCACCGTGCGCGCCGCCGCCGAGCTGCACCGCCTGCAGCAGGAGAACCAGCGCCTCAACATCGAGCTGCGCACCGCCGGCCCGGTGGCGAAGATCCGCGTCGACGCCAAGCGTGCCCAGGTCAAGCGCGCCTTCGACACCGACCGCCTGGTGCGCGCGCCGGACAGCCCGATGAACGAGCTCTGCCGGCTCGTCGAGCGCATCGCCCCCTACGACATCCCGGTGCTGGTCACCGGCGAGTCCGGCACCGGCAAGGAGCTGCTGGCGCGCGCCATGCACTACCGCAGCGGCCGCGCCGACAAGGCCTTCGTCGTCGAGAACTGCGGCGCGCTGCCCGACACGCTGCTCGAATCGGAACTCTTCGGCCACAAGCGCGGATCCTTCACCGGCGCCTTTGAGGACCGCATCGGCCTCTTCCAGCAGGCCGACGGCGGCACCATCTTTCTCGACGAGATCGGCGAGACCTCGCCGGCCTTCCAGGTGAAGCTGCTGCGCGTGCTGCAGGAGGGCGAGATCCGCCCGGTCGGCGGCGCCAAGACCGTCTCGGTGGACGTGCGCGTCGTCTCCGCCACCAACCGCGACCTCGAGGAGGACGTGCGCCAGGGCCGCTTCCGCCAGGATCTCTACTACCGCCTGTCGACCATGACGCTGCACGTGCCGGCGCTGCGCGAGCGGCCGCAGGACATCCCCTTCATCTCGCAGCAGGTGCTGGACAAGGCGAAGCTCGCGCTCGGCAAGCCGGTGAAGGGCTTCACGCAGGAGGCGATGGACTGCCTCACCGCCTACCGCTGGCCGGGCAACGTGCGCGAGCTGCAGAACGAGATCCACCGCATGCTGGCGCTGGCCGATGCGGACTGGCTCGGCGCCGAATACCTCAATGGCCGCGTCGTCCAGGCCGCCAGCATCGAGGAGGAGCCCGAGCTGCGCATGCTCTCCGGCATCAACGGCTCGCTCAAGGACCGCCTGGAAATGCTCGAAGCGCGCGTGCTCAAGGAAGCCATGGTGCGCCACCGCTGGAACAAGACGCGGGTGGCGGATGAACTTGGCTTGTCGCGGGTGGGGTTGAGGGCGAAGCTGACGCGGTATGGGTTGGAGAGGAAGAACGGGGTGGGTTGACCCGCAATTCGACGATCGGTTCCCGCAACAGGCGAAGTAGCGCATCGAGCCACTCCTCCTGTTGCTGTCGGCTGCGGCCGGCAGGTAGGGCCGGCCGGCAAAACCGATGAGCAGCACGGCGAGGCCGGCCAGTGCGGCTTTCTTCATCGCCAGCCTACGGCCCGGTACTTTCCGCGTGAATTCAGCGCCCATCCTGTCCTCCAGGGTTTGGGCATATTGTCGGGCCGCTGCTGACTCAGGATGTGAGCCAGTTGCAGCGCACGACTTACTAGCCGCCGCGCGCCGCCTCCCACCCCAGCATGGCGAGCTTGCGCTCGCTGCCCCAGCGGTAGTGGCCGGCCTCGCCGCTTTCGCGGATGACCCGGTGGCAGGGGATGAGGAAGCCGCAACCGATTTCCATGCCGAGACCGTCCGACTTGATCTCGCCGGGCGTCATCGCCTCGCAGCTCACCATCAGGTCGTGCAGGCGGCTGGTGCTGCTCAGGCCGGCGTCGGCGGCGATCTCGTCCAGCGTCGGCTGCGCGCCGGCATGGGCGCGGATGAAGGCGATCGCCTTTGCGATCGTGTTGTAGTGTCGGTTGCACTCGGCGGCATCAGGCACGGCTGCGTCAGGCACGACCTGTCTCCGTGCGCGCAAACAAGCTGCGGATGGAGAAGCCGGTCGCGAGCGCCGTGCCGGCGAGCACGAGGACGCTGCCGGCGAACGTGTGCCAGCCGACCGCCTCGTCGAGAAACAGCACGCCCCACAGGATGCCGAACACCGGGATGAGGAATGTGACGGTCAGCGCGGACGAGGCGCCGAGATCGACGACGAGGCGGAAGTAGAGCAGGTAGGCGATGCCGCTGCAGAGCACGCCCAGCGCGACCACCGCGAGAAGGATGCGGCCGTCCGGCAGCGTCTCCGGCCAGGGCGCGAGCAGGGCGGCGGGAATCAGCAGCAGGGTGGCCGCCCACATGCTGCCGTGCGCGTTGGCGAAGGGTTCGGTCGCGCGGGCGGAGCGGGCGTAGACGCTCGAGACGCCATAGCAGAGCGCCGCGCCGAGGGCGGCGACGATGGCGAGGCCGCCGCCGGCGGGCAGGGACAGCGTTTCCACGCCGGCGAGCAGGGCCACGCCGGCGATGCCGAGCAGCAGCCCGATCAGCGGCCTGGGCGCCAGGCGCGTCCGCGTCCATGCCGCGCCGAGGGCGGCGGCCCAGGTCGGCGCGGTGGCGTTGAGGATGGACAGCAACGAGGCCGAGACCGTCTGCGCCGCGTAGGCGAACAGCAGGAAAGGCAGGGCCGAGTTGAACAGGCCCAGCATCAGGTAGTGACGCCAGTGTTGCCGCGCGTCGAGGATTCTTTTCAGATACAGGGCGACGGCCAGCAGGAACACGGCGGCGAGCCCGACGCGGGCGAAGATCAGCAGGGAGGGGCCGAGCACGGGTGCGCCGATCCGGATGAACAGGAAGGAGGCGCCCCAGATGGAGGAGAGCAGAACCAGGCGGGCTAGGCTGGCGGGATCCATGGCGTTTCCAAAACAGTCACGTTGAATCGCAGTATGTCAGGATCGGAAGATTCGGCAATCCGGTTCTTGCGCAAGGCGGCCGGCAGCGCCGTGCCGCCGGGACTGACTTTTTCAGGCGTGGCTGACGCGCTGGCCGTGCTCGCGGGTGGTGTGGAAGCCGACCTTGGGCCAGCGTTCCTGGGTGACCTGCAGGTTGTACTTGTTGGTGGCGAGGAACACCGGGTTGCCGTCGACGTCGCTGGCGAGCGCGGCGGCCTGCTCGCGCTCGAAGTCGCGCCGCGTCGTCTCGTCGGGGTAGGTGAGCCAGCGCGCCGTCGAGATGCTGGCGGCGTCGTAGAGGGCGTCGACCTTGTACTCGGTGGCGAGGCGCTGGGCGACGATCTCGAACTGCAGCACGCCGACGGCGCCGAGCAGCAGGTTGTTGCCCACCGTCGCCTGGAACACCTGGATGGCGCCTTCCTCGCCGAGTTCCTGCAGGCCCTTCTCGAGTTGCTTCGACTTGAAGGGGTCGCGCGGCCGCGCGACGCGGAACAGCTCGGGCGCGAAGTAGGGGATGCCCTTGAAGCCGAGCGCCTCGCCCTCGGTGAGCGTGTCGCCGATCTGCAGCTGGCCGTGATTGTGGATGCCGATGATGTCGCCGGCGACGGCGTCCTCGCTCGCCACGCGCTCGTTGGCCATGAAGGTCAGGGCGTTGGCGAGCTTCATCTCCTTCGCCGTCCTGCGGTGACTGACTTTCATGCCCGGCGTGTAGCGGCCGGAGCAGACGCGGAAGAAGGCAATGCGGTCGCGGTGCTTCGGGTCCATGTTGGCCTGGATCTTGAAGACGAAGCCGGAGAAGGGCGCCTCGGCCGGCTGCACCATGCGCGTGCCGCCGTCGCGCGGCTGCGGCGGCGGCGCCCACTCGACCAGCGCCTGCAGGATCTCGCGCACGCCGAAGTTGTTGATGCCGGAGCCGAAGAACACCGGCGTCTGCTGCCCGGCGAGGAAGGCGGTGATGTCGAAGGGGTGGCTGGCGCCCTGGATCAGCTCGACGTCCTCGCGCAGCCGGCCGATCTCGAGCGGGAAGCGTTCGTCGAGCTTCGGGTTATGGATCCCCTCGATGAGTTCCGTTTCGCCGCCGGCGCGCTCCTCGCCCGGCGTGAAGCGCATCAGCTGCTCGTGCAGCAGGTGCCAGACGCCGCGGAAGGTCTTGCCCATGCCGAGCGGCCAGGTGATCGGCGCGCAGTCGATCTTGAGGATCGACTCGATCTCCTCGATCAGTTCCATCGGCTCGCGCACCTCGCGGTCCATCTTGTTCACGAAGGTGATGATCGGCGTGTTGCGCAGCCGGCAGACTTCCAGCAGCTTGATGGTCTGCGCCTCGACGCCCTTGGCGGCGTCGACCACCATGACGGCGGCGTCGACGGCGGTGAGCACGCGGTAGGTGTCCTCGGAGAAGTCCTGGTGGCCCGGCGTGTCGAGCAGGTTGATGGTGTGGCCGCCGTAGTCGAACTGCATCACCGAGCTGGTGACCGAGATGCCGCGCTGCTTCTCGACTTCCATCCAGTCGGAGGTGGCGTGGCGCGCGCTCTTGCGCGCCTTCACCGTGCCCGCCATCTGGATGGCGCCGCCGAACAGGAGCAGCTTCTCCGTCAGCGTGGTCTTGCCGGCGTCGGGGTGGGAAATGATGGCGAAGGTGCGCCGCTTCTGCACGTCGCGCAGCAGGTCGGCGGGGAAAGTCGGGTCATTCATGAGGGGGCGGATTATAGCAGCGGCGTGCTGCAACGCGGCCTTCCGATGCCGGGTGCATTTTGGCCGCCACGCGTCCGCCACGCGGCCCCAATGCCCATGCAAACAACTGATTCCCATGGCGATTATGTCTGGCATGGAAATTGGAAAGCTTTTGACCGGCGCGCTTGCCTGGCGCGGCAGTCCACGGCAAGCTCGGCCCCATGAACGGCGCGCATGAACCCGGCTTCTTCGAGATGAAGTCCACTTTCAACCTGCTCTGGCTGCAGTCGGCCGGCTGCGGCGGTTGCAGCATGTCGCTGCTCTGTTCCGAGGCGCGCGACCTCACCGCGGCGCTCGAGGCGGTGGGCATCCGCATCCTGTGGCACCCGAGCCTGTCGGAGGCGAACGGCGACGAAGTGAAGCGCATCTTCGAACAGTGCCTCTCCGGCGAAGTGGCGCTCGATGCGCTGTGCGTGGAGGGCGCGCTGCTGCGCGGGCCGCGCGGCACGGGCCGCTTCCACCGCCATGCCGGTTCGGATGTCGCCATGATCGAGTGGGTGAAGAAGCTCGCCCATGTTTCGCGCCACACCCTGGCCGTCGGCAGTTGCGCCGCCTGGGGCGGCGTGGCGGCGGCGGGGGAGAACGTCACCGACGCCTGCGGCCTGCAGTTCGAGGGCGACCAGCCCGGCGGGCTGCTCGGCGCGGCCTGGCGCGGGCACGGCGGGCTGCCCGTCATCAACATCGCCGGCTGCCCCTGCCATCCGGACTGGATCACCGAGACGCTGACGGCGCTGGCGCTGGGCGCCTTCGGCCAGCAGGATCTCGACAGCTTCAACCGCCCGCGCTTTTTCGCCGACCACCTGGTGCACCACGGCTGCACGCGCAACGAGTACTACGAGTTCAAGGCCAGCGCGCACAAGCCTTCCGACCTCGGCTGCCTGATGGAGAACATGGGCTGCAAGGGCACGCAGGCCCACGCCGACTGCAACATCCGCCTGTGGAACGGCAACGGCTCCTGCGCGCGCGGCGGCGCGCCGTGCGTCTCCTGCACCGAGCCGGGTTTCGAGGAGCCGGGCCATCCCTTCCACGAGACGCCGAAGCTGGCCGGCATCCCCATCGGCCTGCCCACCGACATGCCGAAGGCCTGGTTCGTCGCGCTCGCCGCCCTGTCGAAATCGGCGACGCCGAAGCGCGTGCGCGAGAACGCCGTGGCCGACCACCAGGTCGTCGTTCCCGCCGTCAAGAAGACAGGCCTGAAATGACGACCTATCCCCCGACCCCTTTCCCGCGGAAAGGGGTGACGCTGGTTCAGCCGCTGCGCGGCTTCCGGGGTATGGCATGACCCGCATCGTCGTTGGCCCCTTCAATCGCGTCGAGGGTGACCTCGAAGTCACGCTGGAGATGAAGGACGGCGTCGTCGCCGAGGCCTGGGCCGGCTCGCCGCTGTATCGCGGCTTCGAGCAGATCCTGCGCGGCAAGCATCCGATGGACGCGCTGATGTTCGCGCCGCGCATCTGCGGCATCTGCTCGGTGTCTCAGTCGGTCGCCGCTGCCACGGCGCTGGCCGATGCCATGGGCCTCGCCCCGGCGCCGAACGGCCGCATTACGAAGAACCTCGCCCACGCGGTGGAGAACGTCGCCGACCATTTCACGCACTTCTATCTCTTCTTCATGCCCGACTTCGCGCGCGCCGAGTACGCCGGCCGTGCCTGGCACGAACGGGCGACGGAGCGCTTCCGCGCCGTGCGCGGCAGCGCGACGGGAACGATCCTGCCGGCGCGCACGGCCTTTCTCACCGCCATGGGCACGCTGGCCGGCAAGTGGCCGCACAGCCTGGCCATCCAGCCCGGCGGCGTCGCGCGCGCGCTGGAGTCCTCGGAGAGGATCCGCCTGTTCGGCCTGCTGCGCGATTTCCGCCGCCACGTCGAGACGACGCTGTTCAACGACGAACTGGAAGCGGTGGCGGCGCTCGACTCCGTCGCGGCGCTCTCGCGCTGGGCCGGCGAGAAGCCGCGCGGCGACTTCGGCGCCTTCCTCGGGATCGCCGAAGATCTGCAGCTCGAATCGCTCGGCCGCGGCCTCGACCGCTTCATGAGCTACGGCAACTATCCGCAGGCGGAAAGTCAGTTCCTGCGGGGCGGCGTCTGGGACGGGAAACTGCATGCGCTCGACGCGCAGGCCATCGCCGAAGACATCAGCCACGCCTGGCTCGAGGGCGAGACACGCCACCCGGCGCAGGGCGTCACCCGGCCGCAGGACGAGAAGGCCGCCGGCTACACCTGGTGCAAGGCGCCGCGCCTGGCCGGCCAGCCGATGGAGACCGGCGCCCTGGCGCGGCAGGCGGTGAATGGCCACCCGCTGGCGCGCGATCTCGTCACGAACGGCGGCGGCAACGTGAAGAGCCGCGTCGTGGCGCGCCTGCTCGAGATCGCCGTGCTCCTGCCGGAGATGGAGACGTGGGTGCAGCAGTTGGCGCCCGGCGAGCCCTTCTGCACGCAGGGCGAGATGCCGCGCGAGGCCGCCGGCACCGGGCTGGTCGAGGCCGCGCGCGGCAGCCTCGGCCACTGGATTTCCGTCGAGGGCGGGCGCATCGCCAACTACCAGATCGTCTCGCCGACGACCTGGAACTTCTCGCCGCGCGACGGCGAAGGCACGCCCGGCCCGCTCGAGCAGGCGCTGGTCGGCACGCCGGCGGGCGAGGGGAATGTCGCCGTGCAGCATGTCGTGCGATCATTCGATCCGTGCATGGTGTGCACTGTCCACTAAGGGGTCGTCATGGAGCGATTCACCATATCCCTCGACGAAAAGCTGGCGAAGGAATTCGACCGGCTGATCCGCGAGCGCGGCTACGACAACCGCTCTGAAGCGGTGCGCGACATCCTGCGCGAGAAGCTGGAGTCGAGCCGCCTCGCCCGCGAGGAGGCGCCCGACTGCATCGCCGCACTGTCCTACATCTTCAACCACCACGAGCGCGACCTCGCCGAGCGCCTGACGGCACAGAGCCATGACCACCACGACCTCACCGTGTCGACCATGCACGCCCACCTCGACCACGACAACTGCATGGAGACGACGATCCTGCGCGGGCCGACCAAGGCCGTGCGCGAATTCGCCAACGCGGTGATGGCCGAGCGCGGCGTGCGCCACGGCGCGCTGAACCTGGTGCCGGCGGATGTGAACGCCGGGCGCAAGCACCGACATGGTCAACCTCGCGGCCACCACCACGGGCCGGACCATCCCTATCACGTGCATAGCCGGCCGAAGAGCTGATGGCGCGCCAGGATAAAGGCGAAGGCAAGGAAACCCAGGGCTACCTGCCGACCCTGCCGGCGCATGTCATCGAGAGCCCGCCCGAGGGCGTCGGCGAGGACGTTTGGATCGACGTCATCCGCAAGATGGACGAGGTGTACTCGGATCTCCTTCAGTACGAGGTCGCGCTGGAGGAGAAGAACGCCAAGCTCGAGGAGACGCAGAAGTTCATCTTCAGCGTGCTCACCTCGATGTCCGACGTGCTGGTCGTGTGCGACCGCCACGGCGTCATCCAGGAGGCGAACCAGGCGCTGGCCGACCTGGTGGGAAAAAGCGAGGAGGAACTGCGCGGCACGCCGCTCATCGACCTCTTCGCCGACGACGCCTCGAGCGAGCAGGCGCGCCGCTTCCTGCGCGACCTGCACAGCGAGCGCATCCACGACTGCGAGCTGCACTTCAAGTGCCGCTACGCGCAGGAG
>VGHJ01000028.1 GCA_016868295.1 Betaproteobacteria bacterium
TCGGCCTTCTCTTCCGCGCCCTCCTCGGCTTCGGCGCCGGCGCCGCTGCCCATTTCCTGCAGGCCGGAGATGTCGAGCTGTTCCGGCGGCTTGGTGACGGACTTGTACACCAGTCCCATGGCGCCGAACCACATAGCGGCCGGCAGCATCACGATGAGGAGCTGCTTCAGGATGACGCCGCCCGGCACGCTGGCATTCACGCGGCCCTTCAGCGCCGTCAGCAGCGCGGGCAGCGCACGACGGCCGTGCGCGTCGGCCACCGCCTGGCAATGCGGCGGCAGCGGCACGATGCGCTCCTCGGCGGAGAGCGGCGGCGCCAGGCCCGGCTTGAGCTTGGCGAGGATGATGACGTAGCCGATGTAGAGGCCCGCCAGCATGAGGCCGGGGAAGAAGGCGCCGGCATAGAGCTGCACGACCGAGACGCCGGCCGTGGCGCCATAGACGATGAGCAGCACCGAGGGCGGGATGAGGATGCCGAGGCAGCCGCCGGCGGTGATGGCGCCGGCCGACAGTTTGATGTCGTAGCCGTGGCGCAGCATGGCCGGAAAGGCGAGCAGGCCCATCAGTGTCACCACCGCGCCGACGATGCCGGTGGCGGTGGCGAAGATGGCGCAGGTGACGAGCGTCGCCACGGCGAGCGAGCCGGGGATGCGCGCCAGCGCGAGATGGATGCTCTTGAACAGCTTCTCGATCAGGTTGGCGCGCTCGACCAGATAGCCCATGAAGACGAAGAGCGGGATCGAGATGAGCACGTCGTTGCTCATCACGGCGTAGGCGCGCTGCACCATGAGATCCAGCGTCTGGCGCACGGCGATGTCCGGACTCGAACTGTTGTAGGCAAACCAGGCGAAGATGACGCCCATGCCCATCAGGGTGAAGGCGGTGGGGAAGCCCATCATGATCGCCACCACCACCAGCGAGAGCATGAGGAGTCCCAGGTGGCCGTTCGTCATGTTGCCCCACGGCATGAGTACCGCCGTGGTAACGAGGATGAGGGCCATCAGGCCAAAGCCGAAGCGCAGCTCCTTCTTCACTTGTGCGCCTCCTGCCTGACCACATACTCATCGAGGGCGGCGATGTCCTCGTCCTTGACGTGCACCATCTCCTTCAGCTTGTCGACGTCGACCTCCTCGACGTCCTCCTCGCGCGAGGGCCAGGCGCCGTCGCGCAGGCAGATGACGCAGCGGGCGATCTCGACAATGCCCTGCAGCATGAGGCCGAAGCCGGCGGCGGGGATGACGAATTTGAACGGATACAGCGGCAGCGGCTCGGGGCTGAAAGTCTGCTCGTTGATCGCCAGCGACTCGTTGGCGAAGGTCCACCCGGCATAGGTCAGCGCGAAGATGCCGGGCAGGAAAAACAGGATGTAGAGCACCAGGTCGATCGTCGCCTGCGTGCGCGGTTCGAAGAAGCCGTAGAGCACGTCGCCGCGCACGTGGCCGCCCTTGGCGAGCGTGTAGGCGCCGGCCATCATGAAGAGCAGGCCGTAGAGCATGATCTGGGCGTCGAGCACCCAGGCGTGCGGCACGTTGAGCACGTAGCGGGAGAACACCTCCCACGAGATGAGGAGCGTGAGGGCGAGGATGGCCCAGCCGGTGATATGGCCGGCCAGCGTGCTCGCCTTGTCGACGAAGAGCAGCAGCTTCTGCATATGTGAATCCGGAGAGGGGAAATCCGCCCGGCGGCGGCCGGGCGGAAATCGGTGCAGCGATCAGCCCTTCTTGGCCGGGGCCTTCTTGGGCGCGAAGAAGTGGTTGTAGGCCATCTTGTAGTCGACCAAGGTGTCGTTCTGCCAGCGGCAGGCGCGCTGGGCGAAGGCGCGCATCGAATCGCTCACCTTCTTGAACGCCGGATTGTCGGCGCTCTTGGCGGCGAGCACCTTGTCCCAGGCCTCGAGCTGACGGCGCAGGATGGCGTCCGGCGTCTTCCAGAACTTGACGCCCTGCTTCTCCTGCATCTCGATGTAGTCGGTCGAATAGCGGTGGATGGCCTTCCACGACATGTCAGCCGAGGCGGACTCGACGGCGTGGTCGATGATGGCCTTCAGCTCCTTCGGCAGGGCGTCGTACTTCTTCTTGTTGAAGAGGATCTCGAACTGCTCCGAGCACTGGTGGAAGCTCTGCAGCATGCAGTGCTTGGTGACGTCGGGGAAGCCGAGCAGGCGGTCCGAGCTGGCGTTGTTGAACTCGGCCGCGTCGATCAGGCCGCGGTCGAGCGCCGGCACGATCTCTCCGCCGGGCAGCGGGTTCACCGCCAGGCCCATGTCCTTGTAGATGTCGACGGCGAGGCCGACGGTGCGGAACTTCATGCCCTTGACGTCGTCGGCCTTGGTGATCGGCTTCTTGAACCAGCCGAAGGGCTGCGTCGGCATCGGGCCGTAGAGGAAGGACTGCACGTCGAGGTTGAGGCTCTTGTAGATGTCGTCGAGCAGCTGCTTGCCGCCGCCGTAGTAGTGCCAGGCCAGCACCATGTTCGGATCCATGCCATAGGCCGGGCCCGAGCCCCACAGCGCGACGGCGGAGTTCTTGCCGTACCAGTAGGCGACCACGCCGTGGCCGCCGTCGAGCGTGCCCTTGGAGACGGCGTCGAGGAGATCGAAGGCCTTCACCACGGCGCCGGCCGGCAGCACCTCGATCTTCAGCCGGCCGCCCGACATCTCGTTGACGCGGTGGGCGAAGTCCTGGGCGTACTCGTGGAAGATGTCCTTCGCCGGCCAGGTCGACTGCCAGCGCATGGAAATCGGCGACTGCGCCACCGAGATCATGGGGAAGCCCATGGCGGCGGCGCCGGCGGTGCCGGCGGCGGCCTTGCTCAGGAAGGAACGGCGCGACAGTTGCTTGTCTTCGGGTTTGCTTTCGTTGCTCATGAGTGTCTCCTCTCGACTGTGGTACGGGGGGTGCGGGAGTCGGATGTCTCCCTGTTGTGTTTGCCGCTACAGTTTGAACCTAAACAATCGCGCTGGCCATAGGCCGGGACTTAGGGATTACCCCTACTCGGGCTGGCGCCTGAGGAGGAAGGTGAGCATGGGCGGCGTGAGCAGCGTGGTCAGGATGACCATGATGACGATCGCCCCAAAATCACCGCGCGCTCGGCAAGCCGGGTCGGTGACGGGCTTCACGGCTTTGTCTCGCTGGCCGTCGAGCCCGGCGGAGAATCGTCATCCCCAGGGGCAAGATTCCGATAGCGCTCGCGCAATCCCTCGTAGCGTTGTTCGCGCGCCTCCTCGACGTCCCGCAGCACGCGGCGCAACGGCACGTCGAGCCGGGTCAGCGTCTGCGCCGCCAGCATCAGGCTGCCCTCGAGCACCTCCGGCACCACCTCGCTGGCGCCGGCGTGCTTGAGTTCCTCGAGATGGGCGTCGTCCGCCGCGCGCACGACGACAGGGAGCTCGGGGCGGCGCGCGCGCACCAGGCCCAGCACCTTGAGGGCGGAAGGGACGTCGGGATAGGTGATCACGACGATGCGCGCCCGGTCGAGGCCGGCGGCGAGCAGCACCTCGCGCCGGTCGGCGTTGCCGAATACGACGTTCTCGCCGGCGCTGAGCGCCTGCTGCACGCGGTGGGGGTCCATGTCGAGGGCGATGAAGGGAATGCCCTCCTTGCCGAGAAAGCGCGCCACGCTCTGGCCGGTGCGGCCATAGCCGCAGACGATGGCGTGGTGGTCGATGCCGAGCGCATGGGCCGCCACCTCCTGCAACGCCGCCGAGTGCCGCAGCCACTCGTCGGGCGCGAAGCGCGTGCTCCAGTGGCGCGCGCGCTCGATGACGAAGGGCGCCGCCAGCATCGACAGCAGCATGCCGGCGAGGGAAGGCTGCACCACCTCGGGCGCGAGCAGGCCGTTGCCGCTCGCCAGCGTCAGCAGCACGAAGCCGAACTCGCCGGCCTGGGCGAGTTGCGCCGCCGTGCGGAAGGCGACCGAGTTGTCGGCGCCGGAGAGGCGCGCCACCATGAGCATCAGCAGGCCCTTGCCGGCCACCAGCCCGGCGAGGACCAGGAAGACCCATTCGAAACGCTGCCAGACCACGGCCAGGTCGAGCTGGGCGCCGATGGTGATGAAAAACAGTCCGAGCAGCACGTCGCGGAAGGGCCGGATGTCGGCCTCCACCTGGTGGCGATACATGGTCTCGGAAATGAGCATGCCGCCGAGGAAGGCGCCCAGCGTCAGCGACAGCCCGGCCCATTCCGTGAGGAAGGCCAGCGCCGTCGTGATCCACAGCACGTTGAGCATGAAGAGCTCCGCCGACTTGCGCCGCACGACGAGATCGAACCACCAGCGCATCAGGCGGCGGCCGACGATGGTCACCAGCAGCAGGATGGCGGCCGACTGGGCCAGCGCCCAGCCCAGCGTGCCGGCCAGGCGCGAGGTGTCGGCCAGGGCGGGAATCAGGATCAGCAGCGGCACCACGGCGAGATCCTGGAACAGCAGCACGCTCATGGTGCGCCGCCCCGAGGCCGAGTGCAGATCGAGCTTCTCGGCGAGCAGGCGGCCGACGATGGCCGTCGACGACATGGCGAACACCGCGCCGAGCGCCAGACTGCCCTGCCAGGGGATGTCGCCGAAATGGGCGATGGCCATCGTCGCCAGGATGGTGACGATCATCTGGGCGCCGCCGAGGCCGAACACCTGCCAGCGCATGGCGACCAGGCGCGGCAGCGAGAACTCCAGGCCGATGGAGAACATCAGGAACACCACGCCGAATTCCGCCAATCGCTCGGTCTGCGGGCTGTCCTCCAGCCAGCCGAGCGCGTGCGGCCCGACGGCGATGCCGATGGCCAGATAGGCCAGCATCGAGGGCAGGCGCAAGGCCTTGACCAGCGCGACCGCGAGAACGGCGGAAGTCAGCAGGATGAGGACGAGAAGGATTCCCTCGTGCATATTTCAGGAAGCAGCGGGCGCGCCGCGTTGTTTCCCGAAGGATAACCGATGCGGCAAGCCGCCGCACCGCCCCAGGTGAGTTAGCGTCCGGACGCCGCCGGCGCGACGGCGACAGCCACCGCCTGCGCGGTCTGCGTCTGCACGGCCTTCTGCTTCTCGTGCGGATGCCAGCCGAGGATGAGCAGGAGGGCGAAGAAGCCGACGACATAGCCGACGGCGATGAACCAGCCGTGACGGATCCACTGGCCGACCGACTTGGCTTCGGGGAAGAGGTTGGACAGCGCCACGCCGGCGGAAGAGCCGAACCAGAGCATCGAGCCGCCGAAGCCGACGGCGTAGGCGAGGAAGCCCCAGTCGTAGCCGCCCTGCTTGAGCGCCAGCGCGGTAAGCGGGATGTTGTCGAACACGGCGGAAATGAAGCCGAGCGCCAATGTAGACGCCCACGTGGCAGGCGGCAGCTTCTCCACCGGCATCATCGAGGCGCAGGTCACCAGCGCCAGCAGGAAGACCGAGCCCTTGAAGGCGTCCGGCACCAGGCTCCACTCGGGTTTCCTCAGCGGCACGGCGAGCAGCAGGGCCACCCACACCGCCACGCCGAGCGCCGGGAAGTGGTCGGCCACGGCCGGGAACTTCAGGTTCATGGTGACGTTGGTGACGATGGCGGCGACGAGGATGAAGCCGACGATGCCGACGCGCGCCCAGTCCACGTGGTGCGCCACCTGCAGGTTGCGCACGATGGCCTGGTGCCGGTTCTGCTGCAGCGCCGCCGGGATGCCGAACACCACCAGCGCCACGGCGGCGGCGACGTAGGCCTCGACGACGTCGAGCGGGCTGACGCCGTCGATCCACATCATGGTCGTCGTGGTGTCGCCGACCACGCTGCCGGCGCCGCCGGCGTTCGAGGCCGCGACGATGGCGGCCAGGTAGCCGATGTGCACCTTGCGCTTGAAGACGCTGGCGGCGACCGTGCCGCCGATCAGTGCCGCGGCGATGTTGTCGAGGAAGCCCGAGAGCACGAAGATGATGACGAGCAGCACGAAGGGGCCGAACCAGCCCTCCGGCAGCAGGCGCGGCAGCACCTCCGGCACGCCGCTGTCCTCGAAGTGGCGCGCCAGCAGGGCGAAGCCGACCAGCAGGCAGAGCAGGTTCGACAGCAGCACCCACTCGTGCGCCATGTGCGCGCCGAAGCCGGCCAGGCCGGGGCCGAACTTGAAACCGGTGAAGACGATCTTGTACACCGCGATGACGACCAGGCCGCCGAGGGCAACCTTCAAAACATGGTGGTGGAACAGCGCCACGCCGAGCAGCGTCGCCGCGAAGAGGATGAAGTCGACCGGAATGCCGGCCACGGCGGGGCCGTCCGCCGCCTGGGCGGCCGCGGCAAACAGGAACAGGGCGGGCGCGGCAAGCGCGCGGCTGGGGCGGCTGGATCTCATGGGAACTCCGGTTTCGGCAGCGCGGGATTTTATCATCCGGCCCGGGCAATCGCGTACGTGGTTTCCCCAATCCGCCACACGCGGGCAAAATCAGCGCAAACAATGGGATAATCGTGCCGACCGAAATACCTGAAGGAATCCGCATCATGCGCAAAGCCCTCGTCCCCGTGGATGGCTCGTCCAACTCCGACCGCGCCGTACAGCACGTCGTCGCGCTGGCCGGCACCTGCCCGTCCATGGACGTCGTCCTGCTCAATGTCCAGCCGGAGATCGACGACTGGAGCGTGCGCCGCTTCCTGAAGAAGGAGGAGGTCGAGGCGATGGAGGAATCCAAGGGCGGCGATGCCCTGCACTCCGCCCGCGCCCTGCTCGACGCCGCCGGCGTCCGCTACACCCCCATGGTGCTGATCGGCCCGGTCGCCGAAACCATCGCCAAAACCGCCCTGGAGCAGAACTGCGACGGCATCGTCATGGGCACGCGCGGCCTCGGCGCGGTGGCCGGCGCCCTGCTCGGCTCGGTCTCCGAGAAAGTCATCCATCTCGCCGACCTGCCGGTGACGCTGATCAAGTAGCCCGGCGCCCGGGGGCCGCGATGAGCTGGCTCTACCTTGCCCTCTGCATCGTCGTCATCGGCTTCGCCGGCGCGCACCTGTCGCGCTACGGCGACGTCATCGCCGAGAAGACCGGGCTCGGGCGCAGCTGGGTCGGCCTGGTCCTGCTCGCCACCGTCACCTCGCTGCCGGAACTGGTGACGGGCCTCTCGGCGGTGACGATCGCCGACGTGCCCGACATCGCCGTCGGCGACGTGCTCGGCAGCTGCGTCTTCAACCTCGGCATCCTCGTCGTCGTCGACTTCCTCCACCGCGACGAACCGGTCTACACCCGCGCCAGCCGCGGCCACATCCTCTCGGCCGGTTTCGGTGTGATCCTGATCGGGCTGGTCGGCGCATCGATCGTGCTCGCCCATTTCGGCGCACTGCCCGCAATCGGGCATGTCGGCCTCTACTCGCCGCTGATCGTCATCATTTATCTCGTCGCCATGAACATGGTGTTTCACTACGAGAAGCGCGAAATGGCCGAGTTCGTCGAGGAATCGGCCGAGCGCTACCCGGATATCGGCCTGAGGCGGGCCCTCGCCGGCTATGCGCTGGCGGGCGCCTTCGTCGTCGCCGCCGGCACCTGGCTGCCCTTCATCGGCGCGGACATCGCGGAGGAAATGGGCTGGCACAAATCCTTCGTCGGCACCCTGCTGGTCGCCGCCGCCACTTCCGCGCCGGAAATCGCCGTCACCCTCGCCGCGGTGCGCATCGGCGCGCTCGACATGGCCATCGCCAACCTCTTCGGCAGCAACCTCTTCGACATTCTCATCGTCGCCATCGACGACCTTTTCTACCTGAAGGGGCCGATCCTCTCCCATGTCTCGCCGGTCCACGCCATCTCGGCGCTTTCCGCCATCATCATGACGGGCGTCGCGACCGTGGGTCTGTTCTACCGGCCGACCGCCCGGCTCGCCAGCACGGTCGGCTGGATCAGCATTTCCCTGCTCGCCCTCTATCTGCTCAACAGCTACGTCCTCTTCCGCCATGGCGCCTGAAGAGGGCGCGACCCGGACCTGGCACACTCTGCCAGTCGAGGAGGCGCTCGCCACCCTCGACGCCGTGCCGCAGGGACTGACTTTTGCCGAGGCGGAGCGGCGCCTGGCGCAATACGGTGCCAACGCCCTGCCGGAGGGCCGGCGCCGCTCGCCGCTGCGCATGCTCGCCGACCAGTTCGCCGACTTCATGATCCTGGTGCTGGTCGCGGCGGCGGTGGTTTCCGGCATCGTCGGCGAGCCCTCCGACACCGTCGCCATCTACGTCATCGTGCTGCTCAACGCTTCAATCGGTTTCGTGCAGGAATGGCGCGCCGAGCGCGCCATGGCGGCGCTGCGCCTGATGGCGGCACCGACGGCGCGCGTGCGCCGCGACGGCACGGTGGCGATCCTGCCGGCCGACCGGCTGGTGCCGGGCGACATCGTGCTGCTGGAGGCCGGCAACGTGGTGCCGGCCGACCTGCGCCTGCTCGAGGCGGCGCAACTGCGCCTGTCGGAGGCGGCGCTCACCGGCGAATCGCAGCCGGTGGAAAAACACACCGAGGCGCTCGCCGAGGCGCAGATGCCGCTGGGCGACCGCGCCAACATGGCCTGGAAGGGCACGCTGGTGGCGAACGGCCGCGGGGCGGGCGTGGTCGTCGCCACGGGGCCGGCCACGGAGTTCGGCCGCATCGCCCGCCTGCTCGAAGGCGCCGATGAAGTGAAGACGCCGCTGCAGAAGCGCCTGGCGCGCTTCGGCACGCATCTCGCCTGGGCGGTGCTCGCCATCTGCGCCGTCGTCTTCGTCGCCGGCCTGGCGCGCGGCGAGCCGCCGGTGCTGATGTTCCTCACCGCGGTGAGCCTCGCCGTGGCGGCCATCCCCGAGGCGCTGCCGGCGGTGGTGGCGATCGCGCTGGCGCTGGGCGCGGCGCGCATGGCACGCCAGAACGCGCTGATCCGCCGCTTGCCGGCGGTGGAGACGCTGGGATCCGTCACCTTCATCTGCTCCGACAAGACCGGCACGCTGACGCAGAATCCGGTCTTCAAGACCGAGCCGCTCGACTGGGACGAACTGCTGCTGTGCCTGCTGCTGTCGACCGCGGTGTTCTTCGCCGTCGAGGCGGAGAAATGGCTGCTGCGGCGCGGCTTGATCTACGGCAAAAGTCAGTCCCGCTGACACGGCGGACGGACGCATTACGGAACGCTTTACGCCGCACCTTGTCTTTAGACTAGGATGACGCCCATGAATCGCCTTCTGATCATTCTCGCCATGTTCCTGCTCCTGCCGCTGCCGGCCGCCGCCGCGACGGTGAAGGTGGCCGAGATCCACGGCGCGATCAGCCCGGCCAGCGCCGCCTATTTCCTGCGCGCGCTCGAGGACGCGCAGCGCGCGAAGGCCGGCCTGCTGGTGCTCAAGCTCGACACGCCGGGCGGGCTCGACTCGGCCATGCGCGAGATGATCCAGGCCATCCTCGCCTCGCCCGTGCCGGTGGCGACCTGGGTGGCGCCGAGCGGCGCGCGCGCCGCCAGCGCCGGCACCTACCTGCTGTATGCCAGCCACCTCGCGGTCATGGCGCCGGGCACCAACCTCGGCGCGGCGACACCGGTGGCGATCGGCATCGGCGGCGAGGGCGGCCGCCCGGGCGCGGACAAGCCCGAGGACGGCAAGGGCCGCGCACCCTCGGCCGGCGCCATGGAGAAGAAGGCGGTGCACGACGCCGCCGCCTACATTCGCAGCCTGGCGCAGTTGCGCGGGCGCAACGCCGAATGGGCCGAGCGCGCCGTGCGCGAGGCCGAAAGCCTCTCCGCCGAGGAGGCGTTGAAACAGAAGGTGATCGACTTCGTCGCCGCCGACCTGCCCGAACTGCTGCAGAAGGCGGAGGGGCGCAAGGTGAAGCTCGCCGCCGGCGAAGCGACGCTTTCGCTCGCCGGCGCCGCCGTCGTCACGGTCGAGCGCAACTGGAAGGAGCGGCTGCTCGCCGCCATCGCCGACCCGAACATCGCGCTGATTCTGATGATGCTGGGCATCTACGGCCTGCTCTTCGAATTCTATACGCCGGGCTTCGGCGTTTCCGGCATCGTCGGCGCGATCTGCCTGCTGCTGGCGCTCTACGCGCTGGCCATGCTGCCGATCAACGCCACCGGCGCGCTGCTCATCGTGCTCGGCATCGCATTGATGGCCACCGAGGCCTTCGTGCCGAGCTTCGGCGCCTTCGGCATCGGCGGCATCGTCGCCTTCGTCGCCGGCGCGCTGATGCTGATCGACGGCGACACGCCGGGCCTGCAGATCTCGCTCGCCTTCATCGTGCCGCTGGCGGCGGCGAGCGCCGTGGTGATCGGCGGCGCCGGCGCCTATGCGCTGCGCTCGCGCCGCCGTCCGGTGGTGGCCGGCGTCGAGGCCATGGTCGGCGGCCAGGCCGTGGCGCTGGAGGACATCGCGCGCGAGGGCTGGGTGCAGGCCTTCGGCGAACGCTGGCACGCACGCAGCGCGGCGCCCCTCGCCCGCGGCGAACGGGCGAGGATCGCGGCGGTGGACGGACTGACCCTGGTGGTACAACCCGAAAAGGAGACGCAAGCATGATGATCTGGGACTTCGGCTGGGGCGGCGCGCTGCTGCTGCTCATCGCGCTGGTTGCGGCCAGCATCCGCATCCTGCGCGAGTACGAGCGCGGCGTGGTGTTCCTGCTCGGCCGCTTCTGGAAGGTGAAGGGGCCGGGCATCGTGCTGGTCGTGCCGGGCATCCAGCAGATGGTGCGCGTCGACCTGCGCCTGGTGGTGATGGACGTGCCGAGCCAGGACGTCATCTCGCGCGACAACGTCTCGGTGAAGGTGAACGCGGTGGTGTATTTCCGCGTCGTCGATCCGCAGAAGGCCATCATCCAGGTGGAGAATTATTTCGAGGCCACATCGCAGCTGGCGCAGACGACGCTGCGCTCGGTGCTCGGCAAGCACGAGCTCGACGACATGCTGGCCGAGCGCGAACGGCTCAACGTCGACATCCAGCAGATCCTCGACGCGCAGACCGACTCCTGGGGCATCAAGGTCGCCAACGTCGAGATCAAGCACGTCGACATCGACGAGTCGATGGTGCGCGCCATCGCCCGCCAGGCCGAAGCCGAGCGCGAGCGGCGCGCCAAGGTGATCCACGCCGAGGGCGAGCAGCAGGCCTCCGAGAAGCTGCTGGAGGCGGCCAACGTGCTGGCGCGCTCGCCGCAGGCGATGCAGCTGCGCTACCTGCAGACGCTCACCAGCATCGCCGGCGACAAGACCTCGACCATCGTCTTCCCGATGCCGGTCGACGTCCTCGACGCCCTGAGGAAGCTGACGAACGACAAATCCTGACGCGACAGCGCCGCCGGGGAGGGGGCGGAGCATGTTCGCCGACGCCTACACCGAATTCACCGTACTGCTGCTGACGGCGGCCCTGATCGGCGCCGTCGGCGTGCGCCTGCGCCAGCCGCTCATCGTCGCCTACATCGTCATCGGCATCGCCGTCGGCCCCTCCGTGCTGGGCTGGGTGACGGCGCACGACCAGATCGACCTTCTGGCGCAGATCGGCGTCACCCTGCTGCTCTTCGTCGTCGGGCTGAAGCTCGACATGCACCTGGTGCGCAACCTCGGCAGCGTGGCGCTCGCCACCGGACTGGGACAGCTCCTGTTCACCATCGTCTTCGGCTATCTGATCGCGCTGGCGCTCGGCATGGATGCCATGACGGCGCTCTACGTCGCCGTGGCGCTGACCTTCTCGAGCACCATCATCATCGTCAAGCTGCTCTCCGACAAGCGCGAGATCGACTCCCTGCACGGGCGCATCGCCATGGGCTTCCTCATCGTGCAGGACATCGCCGTGGTGGTGGCGATGATGGTGCTCGGCGCCCACCATGCCGGCAGCGGCGAGGGCTGGCTGGCGGTCGCCGCCACGGTGACGGCGAAGCTCGCCGTGGCGCTCGCCGTCGTCTTCGTGCTGATGCGCTGGGTGTTGCCGCGCCTGCTGCATTTGATCGCCGGCTCGCCCGAGCTGCTGCTGCTCGCCGCTGTCGCCTGGGGCACGGCGCTCGCCACCGCCGGCGAGCTGTTCGGCTTCAGCAAGGAAGTCGGCGCCTTCCTCGCCGGCTTCTCGCTCGCCTCGACGCCCTACCGCGAGGCGATGAGCACGCGGCTGACCAGCCTGCGCGACTTCCTGCTGCTGTTCTTCTTCATCGACCTCGGCGCCAAGCTCGACCTCTCCGCGCTCGGCGGCGACCTCGGCCCGGCCGTCGTCCTTTCGCTCTTCGTGCTGATCGGCAACCCGCTCATCGTCATGGCCATCATGGGCTGGATGGGCTACCGCAAGCGCACCGGCTTCCTCGCCGGGCTCACCGTGGCGCAGATCAGCGAGTTCTCCATCGTCTTCGTCGCCATGGGCATCACGCTCGGCCACGTCGGCAAGGACGCCCTCGGCCTGGTCACGCTGGTGGGGCTGGTCACCATCACGTTGTCGACCTACATGATCCTCTATTCGCAGCACCTCTACGACCGGTTCAAGCCGTGGCTCGGCCGCTTCGAGCGGCGCGTGCCCTTCCGCGAACTGGCCGTCGAGCAGCAGCAGGGCGGGCCGGCCGAGGCGGACGTGATCGTCTTCGGCATGGGCCGCTACGGCAAGCACCTGGCGCAGCGGCTCGAACGGCTGGAGACGCGCGTGCTCGGCGTGGACTTCGACCCCGAGACGGTGGCCCATTGCCGCCAGCGCGGCATGACGATCCGCTTCGGCGACGCCGAGGATCCGGCCTTCCCCGAGACGCTGCCGCTCTCCGGCGTGCGCTGGGTGGTGAGCACGCTGCCGCAGCTCGACGTGAACCTCGGCCTGCTCGATTCCCTGCGGCGCCACGGCTACGGCGGCCGCGTCGCCATGACGGCGCACGCGCCGGCCGACATCCTCCGCCTCGAGCACGCCGGGGTAGACCGCGTGCTGCAGCCCTTCGACGACGCCGCCGAATTCGCCGCCCGCGCCATCGGCAACGAAATTCACACACAGGAGCGCTGACATGGAAAAACCCGCCCACATCCTCGTCGCCACCGACCTCTCCTCGCACGCCGGCCGCGCCGAGACGCGCGCCGCCATGCTGGCGCAGTCGCTCGGCGCCGGAGAACTGATCCTCATGCACGTGGTGCCGCGCCTGCCGCTGGAAGCGTTCACCGGCATTCTCGAACGCACGCCGCTGGAAACCGAGCAGAAGCTGCTCGACGCGGCCTACGCCGAACTGAAGGCGCGGGCGCACCGGCTCGGCGCGAAGCACGGCATCGCCACGGGCACGGCCGTGCGCATCGGCCGCCCGCACGTCGAGATCGCCGAGGAGGCCGAGGCGCTCGACGCCGGGCTGGTGGTGGTCGGCGGCTACGGCGCGCACCTGGTGCGCGAGCTGTTCCTCGGCGCCACCGCCGAAAAGATCCTGCGCAAGAGCCGGCGCCCGGTGCTGGTGGTCAAGGAGGAGCCGCTTTCACCCTACAAGCGCCTGCTGGTGCCCGTTGACTTCTCGGCCTCCTCGGGCCACGCGCTGGACTGGGCGCAGGCAGTGGCCGGCAAGGCGGAGGTCACCGTCGCCCACGTGTACGAGGCGCCCTACGAGAGCACGCTGCGCTACGCCAGCGTGGAAGAAAAGGTGCTGGAAGGCTACCAGGCCGCCGCGCGCGAGCAGGCACAGGACGCCCTGCGCGCCTTCCTCGGGCCGCGCCGTGCCGCCGGGACCGACTTTCTCCAGCGCCTGCTGCACGGCCACCCCGCCGCCGGCATCCGCGAGCTGGCCGAGGAAATGCGCCCCGACCTGATCGTCATGGGCAAGCACGGCCAGTCCGAGATGGAGGAGCTGCTGCTCGGCAGCGTCACCAAGCACGTCTTGTTCGAGACGCACTGCGACCTGCTGGTGGCGATGGCGAAATAGCGTCGGCATCAACGATGCCGGTGGTGAAGGGAACCGAGGGCAAGGCGAACTTGATGGCCGGCCCGGTCTTGCGCCAAGCCGCGCCGCGCAACGCCGGGCAGTGATGCGCCGTGCGGCGCGGATTGACTTTTCAGAGGCAGGGCAGGTAAAACGCAAGCAATCCTGCCGCGACCGGCCGACAAAAGTCAGTTGCTGTGGGACGGCGAGCGCGAACTGGCGACCCAATCCGGTCATTCCCGCGAACGCGGGAATCCAGCTACGCTCGAACAAGGGCACTGGATTCCGGGTTCCGCTACGCGGCCCCGGAATGACGGGTTCTGGCCGGGAGCTTCCCTCCCAAAACTTATCGCCGTCCCGCAGGGACTGACTATTGCGCCGCTTCCAGGCTGTCCAGCGGCATGTGATTGACTGCCAGCCGGCGGATGTCGGCACGCTGGGATGCGTGTTCCACGTCGATGCCGACGAGCGCGCCTTGCGCGTCGTAGTCGAGCACCACGCCGTCGGCTACCTCGTCGGAATCCACCGACGGCCGCTCGGCCAAATGGATGTAGAGCGAATCTGTCGCCGCGTCGTAGTTGAGTCTCATGGCCTGAATCTCCTGTCCGGAAATGCATTATGCAGCGTGACGCCATCTGCCAGGGTGACGACGCGCAGATAGCGGTCGATCTCGCCCACCCAGACCCAAGGCCGGATGCGACCGCCCTCGGGCTGCACTTCGCGCCGCACCGGATTTCGCAGAGCCTCAAGACACCACTCCAACCGTATGTATGGCCGCTTTTCCAGCACATCGTTCCGGAAATAGGCTGTCATCGGCTGCATGATTCGATGCTGCCCGCAAACCACTATTCCGTCTAGCGACCGCTAAACTCAGGCGCCGTTCTGCGTGGCAAGGGCGATTCCAGCCGTCGGCATCGCCACCGCGCAGAGGCGCGCGAGATACGAAAGCAGTGGGTCGGGAAGCGGGCCCGCCCCGCCTTCGTGGCTTTCCGGGGAGAGCGCTCAGTTGCCGCACCGGCGGGCGGTGCCGAGCGTGCCGGTCCGTCCGACCGCCTCGGCCACGCCCCAGCTCAGCAGAACGGCCGCGAACATGGCGGCGGTCGCGCGCCAGTCGACCATCTCCAACCCGAGCATGTCGCGCAGCCCGGGCAGGGCGACGGCGAGAACCTGCAGGACGACGCCGAAGAGCACCGCCGCATGCAAGAGCGGATTCGGCAGCGGCGCCGCGCTGATGCGCCGCGAAGGATAAGCGAAGACGAGCTGGGCCAGCGACTCGTAGAGGAACACCAGGGTGCGCGTCGCCGCCAGACCGTAGCCCATCAGGGGCAGGAGCGCCAGCAGGGCGACGCCGCCCAGCGCCTTGGTCACGCCGGTGATGAATATGAAGCGCAGCGAGGGCGCGTCGAGCAGCGGCGCGCGCGGGTCGCGCGGCGGCTGCGCCATCACGCCCGGATTGCGGTCCAGCGCCAGCGCCAGCGCCGGCGGACCGTCGGCGATGAAATTGATCCACAGCAGCTGCACCGCGGTCAGCGGCAGGAACAGCGCGCCCGTGACGTCGCGCAGGCCGAACAGCATGGCCACGCCGAGGCCGAGCACCACCAGCAGGACCAGGGCGACGTTGGTGGAAAACAGGAAGCGGATGAACTTCTGGATGTTCTCGTAGATGCCGCGCCCTTCCTCGATGGCGGCGACGATGGTGGCGAAGTTGTCGTCCATCAGCACGAGGTCGGCCACCTCGCGCGAGACGTCGCTGCCGCGTTGGCCCATGGCCACGCCGACGTCGGCGCGCTTGAGCGCCGGTGCGTCGTTCACGCCGTCTCCGGTGACGGCGACGACCTCGCCGCTCTTCTTCAGCGCTTCCACCAGCCGCAGCTTGTGCTCGGGCGTGACGCGGGCGAAGACGTTGGCGTCGCGCAGCGCCTCGCCGAGAGCGGCATCGGACATGGTTTCGATTTCCGCGCCGGTCAGCGTTCTCCCGGGCGGCAGGCCGATGACGCGGGCCACCGCCTGTGCGGTCGCCGGGTGATCGCCGGTGATCATGACGACGCGGATGCCGGCGTCCTGGGCGCGGCGGATGGCCTCGGGCACCTCGCTGCGCGGCGGATCCCACAGCAGGACCAGGCCGAGAAACGACAGCTGCTCGTCGCCCTCGTCGTCGCGGCTGGCCAGCGCGATGACGCGATAGCCTTCGGCGGCATAGTCGAGCGCCCTGGCCTCCCATTGCGCGCGTTCCGTCTCCGTGAGCGTGCTGCGCGCCAGCAGCACCTCGGGGGCGCCCTTCAGATAGCTGGTGTGGCGGCCCTCCCGGCTTACGGTGACGCGCATGAACTTCCAGGTGCTGTCGAAGGGCACGCAGGTGGTGCGCGGATGCAGCCGCGCCAGATCGGCGGTGTCGACGCCCTGCGCCTCGGCATGGTCGAGCAGCGCCAGTTCCAGCGGATCGCCCGCGCGCGTGCCGATCTCGGCGTCGTTGGCCAGCACCATGGCGGTCAGCGCATGCGCCGCGTCGGGCGCATCGACGGCGCGGACGTGCATGCGGTTTTCCGTCAGGGTGCCGGTCTTGTCGGTGGCGATCACCGTCACCGAGCCGAGCGCCTCGACGGCGGAGAGTCGCCGCACGATGGCCTTGCGACCCGCCATGCGCTCGACGCCGAGGGCGAGCGCCAGCGTCAGCACCGCCGGCAGTCCCTCCGGAATGGCCGCCACGGCGAGCGCGACGGCGAAAATGAAAACGTGACCGAGCCGCCCGACGCCCTCGACGACCAGGCCGCCGACCAGGATGACCGCGGCGATCAGCAGGACGGCCCAGGCGATCTGCCGGCCGAAAACGTGGAGGCGCCGTTCGAGCGGGGTCTTTTCCGCCTCGATGCTGCCGATCATCGTGGCGAGCCGGCCCATGGCGCTGCCGGCACCGGTGCGGGTGACCTCCGCATAGGCCTTGCCGCGGACGAGCAGCGTGCCGCTGAAGACTTCGTCGGCGCGCGCCTTGTCGACCGGCAGCGACTCGCCGGTGAGGATCGACTCGTCGGCCATCACGCCCTGCGCATCGGCCAGCACCCCGTCGGCCGGAACACGATCGCCGGCCTCGATGCGCACGACGTCGCCGGGCACCAGCTCCGTTCCCGGGATATGCCGCAGCGTCCCGTCGCGCAGCACCCAGACCTGGGCGGTCGCCATGGCCTTCAGGCGCGCCAGCGCCGCTTCCGCCTTGCGCTCCTGGTAGACGCCCAGCCCGGCATTGAGCAGCAGGATCAGGGCGATGGCGATCGCCTCGATGGGCGTCTCGGCGGCGCCGCCGGCGATCCAGATGCCGCCCTCGACCACCAGGGCGGCAAGCAGAATGTAGATCAGCGGGCTGGCGAACTGGCGCAGGAATCGACGCCACACGCTCACCGGCGGCTTCTCCGGCAGGGCGTTCGGGCCGTGCCGGACAAGGCGCGCGGCGGCTTCCGCGGAAGTCAGTCCCTGCGGCACGGCGCCGCGGGCATCGGGATGCGTCTCGCCCGTCATGGGGGCGGTTTTCTCAGGCCGCCCGCTGCAGCACGGCGATGCGCTCCTCGAGCGGCGGGTGGGTCATGAACAGGCGCTTCAGCCCGGCCGCGGCGCCGCCGGAGATGCCGAAGGCGGCCATCTTGTCGGGCAGCGGTGCCGGCTCGTGGGCGGCGCGCAGGCGCTCGAGCGCGGCGATCATCTTGCCGCGCCCGGCGAGCGAGGCGGCACCGGCGTCGGCGCGGAACTCGCGCTGGCGCGAGAACCAGAAGACGATGATCGAGGCGAGGATGCCGAGCATCAGTTCCGCCGCGATCAGCGTGACGAAGTAGGCCGGGCCGTGGCCGCGCTCGGTCTTGAAGACGACGCGGTCGACGACATGGCCGATGACGCGCGAGAGGAAGATGACGAAGGTGTTCACCACGCCCTGGATCAGCGCCAGGGTCACCATGTCGCCGTTGGCGACGTGGGAGACCTCGTGCGCCAGCACCGCCTCGGCTTCGTTGCGGTCCATGGCGCGCAGCAGCCCCGTCGACACCGCCACCAGCGCGTTGTTGCGGCTCATGCCGGTGGCGAAGGCGTTCACCTCGGGCGCCTCGTAGATCGCCACCTCGGGCATGCCGATGCCGGCTGCCCCGGCCTGGCGCCGCACCGTCTCCACCAGCCAGCGCTCGACTTCCGAGGACGGCTGCTCGATGACGTGGGCGCCGACCATGCGCTTGGCGCTCCATTTCGACATGGCGAGCGAGATGAAGGCGCCGCCCATGCCCATGATGGCGGCGAAGACGAGCAGGCTGCCGAGATTCAGGCCGCCGTCGGCCAGCACCGGCTCCAGCCCGAGCAGGCGGACGACGGCGCTGAGGACGATCAGGATCGCGAGGTTGGTGGCGAGGAACAGGACGATGCGCTTCATGGCGGCCTCCCGGGTGGTATGCGGCCTCAGTCGTTGTTGGCGAAGCCCAGCAGCGAGAGCAGGCTGACGAACAGATTGTAGATCGAGACGTAGAGGCTGACCGTCGCCATCACGTAGTTGGTCTCGCCGCCATGGATGATCTGCGAGGTCTGGAACAGGATCAGGCCCGAGGCGAGCAGCATGAAGGCGGCCGAAACCGCCAGCGACAGGGCGGGCAACTCGAAGAAGATCGCCGCCAGGCCGGCGAGGAAGGCGACGAGGATGCCGACGGCGAGGAAACCGCCCATGAAGCCGAAGTCCTTGCGGCTGACGACGGCGTAGGCGGACAGGCCGAGGAACACCACGCCGGTGCCGCCGAGGGCCAGCATCACCGTCTCGTGGCCGTTGGGCATGGCGAGATGGGCGCTGAGGATCGGGCCGAGCGTGTAGCCCATGAAACCGGTCAGGCCGAACACCGAGAGCACGCCCCAGCCGCTGTTGCGCAGCTTCGTCGTCAGGAACAGCAGGCCGAAATAGCCGACCAGCGTCAGCACGATGCCGGGGTGCGGCAGCTTGAGCGCCGCCGCCGCGCCGGCGGTGACGGCGGAAAACAGCAGCGTCATGGCGAGCAGCGCGTAGGTGTTGCGCAATACCTTGTGGGTGGCGAGCAGCGAAGGCGCCGTGCCGGCGTAACGATCGGCCGGAAGGGCGATGGCGGTGGGACGTTCGGTTCTCATGGCGGATGCCTCCTGTGTAAGAAACGCCGCCAGTTTACGTCTCGGCAACAATCAAATAAAGTCGATTTTTATAGACAGACTATTCGATTTTCTCGAAGCTTCCAGGATCTCGGCCATGAACCTCAAGCATCTGTTTTATTTCTGGAAAACTGCCAAGGAAGGCGGCATCGTGCGGGCCGGCGAGGCGCTGCACGTGACGCCTCAGACCATCAGCGGCCAGATCGGCCTGCTGGAGGACAGCCTGGGTGTCGAACTGTTCGCGCGCCAGGGCCGCGCGCTGGAGCTCACCGATGCCGGCCGGCTCGCCCTGAGCTATGCCGACGAGATCTTCTCGCTCGGCGCCGAGCTCGAGCAGACGATCCGCCATTACCCGAAAGGGCGCCCCGCCACCTTCCGCGTCGGCGTCTCCGACGCGCTGCCGAAACTGCTCGCCTACCGGCTGCTCGAGCCCGCCGTCGCCGTCGGCGAGCCGCTGCGCATCGTCTGCCGCGAAGGACGGCTCGAACGCCTGCTTACCGAACTGGCGGTGCATCGCCTCGATCTCGTCATCGCCGACACGCCGCTGCCGGCCACGCTCGACGTGCGCGCCTACAACCACCGCCTCGCCGAGTCGGGTATGACGTTCGTCGCCGCGCCGGCGCTGGCGGCGCGCTGCGCGAAAAAATTCCCCGACTGCCTGGCCGAGCTGCCGCTGCTGGTGCCGGGCGAGGATTCCTCGGCGCGGCAGAAGCTGATGCGCTGGCTGGAGAAGGCGCACATCCGGCCGAAGATCGTCGGCGAGTTCGACGACAGCGCGCTGATGACGGCCTTCGGCCAGGCCGGCGTCGGCGTCTTCCCGGTGCCCACCGTCGTCGAGGCGGAGATCGTCGCCGCCTACGGCGTGACCCTCCTCGGCCGCAGCGCCGAGGCGCGCACGGAATACTTCGCCATTTCCGCCGAGCGCCGCGTCACCCATCCCTGCGTGCTGGCGATCGCCGAGTCGGCGCGCGCGCGCTTCGTCTGAAACATCCTCGCTCAATCGCCGCGCGTGGAGAGAAATCGTCCCGCGCGAACCCGCGCATCTCACGCGCCGTCGCGTCCCGTTTCGTTCAGGCTGAGGCGGACCAGTTGCGCCACGCCGTCCACCTGCAGCTTCTGCATCACGCGCGCCTTGTGTACCTCGACCGTGCGCGGGCTGATGCCGAGCTGCTCGGCGATGTCGCGGTTATGGCCGCCGGCGACGATCAGATCCATCACCTCGTGCTCGCGCGGCGTCAGCGCGGACAGCAGTTTGGCGAACGCCTCGCGCCGCTCCGAAGTCTGCCGCGACGAACTGCTCTGCGACAGGGCCTCGTCGATGGCCGCCATCAGCCGCGTCTGGTCGAGCGGTTTCTCGAGGAAATCGACGGCCTGCGCCTTGAACGCCACGCGCGCCGATTCGACATCGCCGTGGCCGGTCATGACGACCACCGGCAGGGCGCAGCCCAGCGCCTGCAGCCGCTGCTGCAGCGCCAGCCCGTCCATGCCCGGCATGCGGATGTCGAGGAGCACGCAGCCGTGCCAGTCGGGCCGATAGGACTGCAGGAAGCTCTCGGCGTCGGCGAAAATCGCCGTGCGGTAACCGCGCAGGCCGAGCAGGAGGCCGAGCGAATCGCGCACGGAGGAATCATCGTCGACGATGAATACGGTGGCATTGGTCATGCGTTGCCTTTCTTTTCCAGGGGAAGTTGCAGACGGAACACGCCTCTGTCGCCGACCACGGCGCGCAGGCTGCCGCCGTGCGCCTCGGCGATCGCCCGGCTGATGGCCAGCCCCAAACCGAGGCCGCTCGACTTGGTCGAACTGAACGGTTCGAACAACCTGGTGGCGGCGGTGCCGGACAAGCCCGGCCCGCTGTCTTCGATTCTGATGCAGACGCGGTCCGGTCCTTCCGCCTCGGCGGTAAGTCGGACGCGCCGCTCCCCCGCCGGCCGGCCCGCCACGGCATCGAAGGCGTTCGAGAGCAGGTTGCGGATGACCACCTCGATCTGCGGCCGGTCGGCCATGACGGTGCCATCGGCCGCCGATGCCCGCGTGAAGTCGACGCCGGCCTGCGCGGCACGCGCCTCGAAGGGCGCCGCCACGGCGTTCAGCAGTTCGGTCAGTGAGACCGGCTCGAGCCGGGTGGTGCCGGTGCGGAAGAAATCGCGCAGGCGGCGCACCACTTCGGCGGCACGGAACGATTCCGACACCATCTGGCGGATGGCGCTCTTGAGCCGATCGCCGCTGTCCCCGGCCGCCAGCAGTTCCTCGCAGGCGGTGCCGTAGGCGGTCAGCGCCGTCAGCGGCTGGTTCAGTTCGTGCGCCAGCGCACCGGCCATCTCCCCGGCGGCGGCGAGCCGCAGCGTCTGCTGCAGTTCGGCGCTGATGCGCCGCTGCTCGTCCACCACCACGCCGACGAAGAAGCCGACCAGCGCCAGCACCACCGTCAGGGTCTGGATCTCGAACGCCGTGACGGCGGAAAGGCCCTGTAACTGCACGGCGGCGACGATGCCGACCTGGATCACGGCCGCCCCGAGCACGGCGCCGGCGAGGCCCTGCCGCGCCGCCGCCCAGACGATCGGCAGGAAAAGCACGTAGAAATACTTGAAGTCGGATTCGGCGCCCAGGCCGAACGCCACCCACAGCGCGGCCGCCGCGGCCAGCACGTGCCAAAGCGTGCCGCGGCGCATCAGCATGGCGCCCAGCATCGCGCGTCCCTGCTCGTCGAAGAGCATCCACAGCAGCGGCATCGACACCAGGATGCCGACGCCGTCGCCAATCCAGTAGCGGCCGACGGCCTGGCGCCAGTCGGAGGCCGGGATCAGGCCCAGCGCCGTCAGCGCCAGCACGAAGGCCAGGCTGGTGACAAGCGTGCCGGCGACGACGATGCCCGACCACTGCAGCATGCCGGCGCGGTCCGAAAAAATGGCCAGACCGCCGAGGCGGCGCCGCAGCATCTCGCCGATGGCGCCGTAGCCCACCGCCAGCATGATGGCAATGCCGAGCAGGACGGGCAGCGCCACCGGCAGGTCGCGCACCCATACTTCGGCCAGCAGCACGGCGAGGGCGAGCGGCGGCGCCGCCTTCCAGCCGTAGCGCAGAAGGAACACCAGACCGAGCGCCGGCGCCGGGTTCCACGGCGTGATGTTCAGCCCATGCAGGGGATGGAAAAAACTCGCCCAGTCGAGCGCGACGTAGCCTGCGATCAACAGCAGCGCGTCGGTCCAGCGCAGGCGGCGGGCGGTGAGCATCGGAACGTTCGGATCAGGTTGTCGAATGGGCATTGTGCGCAAGGGCTGCGGCGGCCGTCATCCGCCGCCCCCGTAAGGGAAATACTTATTCTCTCCCGATTCGCGCCTTTCGTATCGCCTTCCCGCAGGCGGGATCGGCCGTACGCTGCGGCCCGAATTTCCAAGCCTGCGCGGCCCAACTAGGATTTCCCCGCACCACGCCGATTCCGCCACCGGGAGAGTTCATGCTGCACGCCGCGGGCGTCTTCCTCGCCCTGTTCGCCTTCTGGCTTCTGCTCTCGGGCATGTTCACGCCTTTCCTGCTGGCGGCCGGTGCCGGCGGCGCGTTGGCGGTGCTGGCCTTCGCCCGCCGCATGGACGTCATCGACCGCGAAGGCCATCCGCTCCATCTCGGCTGGCGTGCGCTCTTCTCCTACTGGCCGTGGCTCATCGCGGAAATCGTCAAGTCGTCTTGGGATGTCAGCCGGCGCATCCTGCATCCGCGCCTGCCGATCTCGCCGACCCTGGTCCGCTTCAAGCCCACGCAGACGACGCCGCTCGGCCTCGTCATCCACGCCAACTCGATCACGCTGACGCCCGGCACCATCTCGGTGGAAGTGGCGCCCGGCGAGTTCCTCGTGCACGCCCTCACGGCGGAGGGCGCGGCGGCGCTGGCCGGCAGCGAAATGGACCGGCGCGTCGCCGCCCTGGAGGAGGCTGCCTGATGTTCGCCGCCGCCATCCTGGCCCTGCTGGCGACGCTCACCCTGGCGCTCGTCCGTGCCGCGCTCGGACCCACCGTGTTCGACCGCCTGCAGTCGGCCAACACCGTCGGCACCTGCGCCATGCTGCTGCTGGCGGTGATCGGATTCCTCGGCGGGCGGCCGGACTTCCTCGACCTGGCGCTGGTGTACGGCCTGCTCAACGTCATCGGCACGGTCGCCGTGCTGAAGTACTTCCGCCACGGCGACCTCGGCGAGGGGAGCGAGTGAGCGTTCTCATCGACATCGCCAGCTGGCTCTGCCTCGCCGGCGGCGGCTTCTTCTGCCTGGTCGGCGGCATCGGCCTGCTGCGCATGCCGGACTTCTACACGCGCATGCACGCCGCCAGCGTCGCCGAGACGCTCGGCGCCGGGCTGATCCTGCTCGGCCTGCTGCTGCAGGCCGGCTTCACGCTGACCGGCGCCAAGCTGGTGATGATCGGCCTGCTCGTCTTCTTCGCCAGCCCGACCGCCAGCCACGCGCTGGCGAAGGCGGCGATGAGCCGGGGGCTCAAGCCGCTGCTGGCGGACGCCGCCCCTCTCCCCGGCGGGGAGAGGGGCGTTTCGTGAGTCGCGGGACGACTGAGTTCGGATGGAAACCCTGATCATCAACCTGCTGCTGACGATGATGGCGCTCGCCGTCGTCATCCTCGCGCGCAGCCGCAACCTGTTCGCGGTGATCGTGCTGGGCGGGGTGTACAGCTTCCTCATGGCGACGGTGCTGGTCGCCCTCGACGCCGTGGACGTCGCCATGACCGAGGCCGCGGTCGGCGCCGGCATCTCCACCGTGCTGCTGCTCGGCGCCCTGCACCTGTGCAAGACCGAGGAAGCGAAGCCCATTCACCGCCCCTGGCTGCCGCTTGCCGTCGCCTGCGGCACCGCCGCCGTGCTCGCCTACGGCACGCTCGACCTGCCGGCCTTCTCCGATCCGCAGGCGCCGATCCACGTGCATGTGGCGTCGCGCTACCTCGCCGAAGCCATGGCGCAGACCGGGGTGCCCAACGTGGTGACGGCGGTGCTGGCGAGCTACCGCGGCTACGACACGCTCGGCGAGACGGTCGTGGTGTTCACCGCCGGCGCCGGCGTCATCGCCCTGCTGCGCCGGCGGAAGAACAACAACGATCGCCGTGCCACGCAGACTGACTTTTCCGGGGAGCGCCGGCCATGAGGCACGACCTCGTCCTGCGCATCGTCGCCAAGCTGCTGATCCCCTTCATCCTGCTCTTCGCCCTCTACGTGCAGTTTCACGGCGACTTCGGCCCCGGCGGCGGCTTCCAGGCCGGCGTCATCGCCGCGGCGGCGGTGATCTTCTACGCCCTCATCTACGGCCTCGACACGGCGCGGCGCGTCGTGCCCGACCGGCTGGTCGAGACGATGCTGGCGGCCGGCGTGCTGCTCTACGCCGGCGTCGGCTTCGCCGGCCTCGCGCTCGGCGGCAACTTCCTCGACTACTTCGTGCTCGCCGCCGACCCGGTGGCCGGCCAGCACCGCGGCATCTTCTGGGTCGAGGTCGGCGTGGCGGTCACCGTCAGCGGCGTGATGCTGAAGATCTTCTACATGTTCGCCGCGCGCGGCCGCGGCGCGGACGGCGAGGACTGAGCCGTGACCCTCGCCAGCCATTTCAGCTACTGGATCACCCTCTTCCTGATGGTGGCGGGGCTGTTCATCGTCATCGCCCGCGGCAACCTGATCAAGAAGCTGGTCGGCCTGGGCATCTTCCAGACCTCGGTCTACCTGCTCTACATCGCGCCGGGCAAGCTGATCGGCGGCACGGCGCCGATCCTCGCCGAGGGCTTCAAGGTCTACTCGAACCCGCTGCCGCACGTGCTGATCCTCACCGCCATCGTCGTCGGCGTCGCCACGCTGGCCCTCGGCCTGGCCCTGGTGGTGCGCATCCGCGAGGCCTACGGCAGCATCGAGGAGGACGAGATCCTCCAGCGCGACCACTCATACCAAGCGGAGGATGCGGCGTGAGTCTCGCCCTGCATCTGCCCGCGCTTCAAGTCGCGCTGCCGCTCGCCGCCGCGCCGCTGGCGGTGCTGGCGCGCCGCGCCAACGCCGCCTTCCTGCTCGTCACCCTGGCGAGCTGGGCGGCCTTCGCCGTCGCCGTGCTGCTCTGGCTGCAGGTCGGCAGCCAGGGCGCGATTTCCTACGCCCTCGGCAGCTGGGTGCCGCCGCTCGGCATCGAGTACCGAGTCGACCGCCTCGCCGCCTTCGTGCTGATGCTGGTCGCCGGCATCGCCGCCGTCGCCCTGCCCTACAGCCGCCGCAGCATCGAGGCGGAGATCCCGCGCGAGCAGCACTACCTGTTCTACGCCATGTTCGCGCTGTGCCTGACCGGGCTGCTCGGCATCACCATCACCGGCGACGCCTTCAACATCTTCGTCTTCCTCGAGATCTCCTCGCTGTCCACCTATGTGCTGATCGCACTCGGCCGCGACCGCCGCGCGCTGGTGGCGTCCTACCAGTACCTGATCATGGGCACCATCGGCGCCACCTTCATCGTCATCGGCGTCGGCCTGCTCTACCTCAAGACCGGCACGCTCAACCTGGCCGACATGAGCGTGCGCCTGCGGGACATGACCAGCCACCGCCCGGTGCTGGCGGCGCTCGGCTTCCTCACCGTCGGCATCTCGCTCAAGCTCGCCCTCTTTCCGCTGCACCAGTGGCTGCCCAACGCCTACACCTACGCACCCTCGGCGGTGACGGCCTTCCTCGCCGCCACCGCCACCAAGGTTTCGGTGTACGTCCTGCTGCGCTTCTACTACTCGGTGTTCGGCGAGAGCCTGGTCTTCCAAAGCCTGCCGCTGCCGCAGCTCATGCTGGCGCTGTCGCTGGCGGCGATGTTCTTCGCCTCCGCCATCGCCATTTTCCAGGACGACCTGAAACGCCTGCTCGCCTACTCCAGCGTGGCGCAGATCGGCTACATCACGCTGGGGCTGTCGTTCGGCTCGGCGAGCGGCCTCACCGCCACGGTGGTGCACCTCTTCAACCACGGCGTCACCAAGGCGGCGCTGTTCCTGCTCGTCGGCTGCGCGGTGGCGCGGGTCGGCGGCTCCGCCCTCTCGCGCCTGGCCGGGCTGGGCCGGACGATGCCGCTCACCGCCTTCGGCATCGTGCTCGGCGGCCTCGGCCTGATCGGCGTGCCCGGCACCGCCGGCTTCGTCAGCAAGTGGTACCTGGTGCTGGCCGCCCTCGAGCAGGGCCAGTGGTGGCTGGCGCTGGCCATCGTCGCCAGCTCGCTGCTCGCCGTCGCCTACGTCTGGCGCTTCGTCGAGATCGCCTACTTCCGCGCGCCGCCGGCTGGCCTGCCGGCGCGGTGCGAGGCGCCGCTCGCGCTGCTCGTCCCGGCCTGGCTGATGGTCGCCGCCAGCGTGTATTTCGGCCTCGACACCTCGCTCACCGTCGGCTCGGCGGCGGCCGCGGCGGCGGAACTGCTGGGGACGGGAAAATGACGGGCCCGGAGATCATTCTCGTCGCGCTGGCAACGCCGCTGATCGGCGCCGTCGGCATCGCCCTCAACCACGGCGCGCCGAACCGGCGCGAAACGGTGACCCTGGCGACGGCGGCAGCGCTGTTCCTCTGCGTCGCCGCCCTGCTGCCGGCGGTGCTGGCCGGCGAACGGCCCGCGCTGACGCTCTTCGAGGTGCTGCCCGGCCTGGCGCTGGCCTTTTCCGTCGAGCCGCTCGGCATGCTCTTCGCGCTGGTCGCCTCCGGCCTGTGGATCGTCAATTCGCTCTACTCGATCGGCTACCTGCGCGGCAACGGCGAGCAGAAGCAAACGCGCTTCTACGTCTGCTTCGCCCTGGCGCTGTTCTCGGCGGTCGGCATCGCCTTCGCCGCCAACGTGTTCACCCTGTTCGTCTTCTACGAGCTGCTGACGCTGATCACCTACCCCCTCGTCACCCACCACGGCAGCGACAAGGCGCGGAACGGCGGCCGCACCTACCTCGGCCTGCTGGTCGGCACCTCGGTGCTGTTCCTGCTGCCGGCGCTGGTGTTCACCTGGCACGTCGCCGGCACCACCGACTTCGCGCCGGGCGGCATCCTCGGCGGCCGCCTCGACGGCCTCGCCCTGGCCGGCCTGCTGGCGCTCTACATGTTCGGCCTCGGCAAGGCGGCGCTGATGCCCTTCCACCGCTGGCTGCCGGCGGCGATGGTGGCGCCGACGCCGGTCTCCGCCCTGCTGCACGCCGTCGCGGTGGTGAAGGCCGGGGTGTTCAGCGTGGTGAAGGTGGTGGTGTACGTCTTCGGCCTCGACACGCTTGCCGGCGGCGCCGACTGGCTGGTGGCCGTCGCCGGCTTCACCATCCTCGCCGCTTCGGTGGTGGCGCTCAACGCCGACAACCTGAAGCGCCGCCTGGCCTACTCCACCGTCAGCCAACTCTCCTATGTGGTGCTCGCCGCAGCGCTGCTGGCGCCGCTGTCGGTGGTCGGCGCCGCCCTGCACATCGCCACCCATGCGGCGGCCAAGATCACGCTGTTCTTCGCCGCCGGCGCCATCTACACCGCTGCGCACAAGACCGAGGTGAGCCAGCTCGACGGCATCGGCCGGCAGATGCCGTGGACCATGGGTGCCTTCGCCGTCGGCGCGCTGTCGCTGATCGGCATCCCACCGGCGGCCGGCTTCGTCAGCAAGTGGTTCATCATGGGCGGGGCGCTCCAAGGCGGCCACCACCTCGTGGCCACTGTGCTGGTGGTCAGCACCTTACTCAACGCCGCCTATTTACTGCCGATCATACATGCCGCCTTCTTCAAACCGCTGCCGGCCGGGGATACGCACCCGAACGGCGAAGCGCCGCTGCCAATGGTGCTGGCGATGATGACGACCGCCGCCCTCACAATCGCCCTGTTCATCTTCTCCGCGCCGCTGCTGCGTCTGGTGCAGCCGCTGGCCGTATCCTGAATCGAGTGCCGCCATGAAGCCGACCTGCGACAAGAAACGCTATTGGCTCGACGATCCGGGCAACGTGACGAAGCTGTTTCGCAGCCTGTGGGTCGGCTGCGGCCTGCTGATCGGCCTCGATTTGTTCTTGCATCGCCACGAGGATTTCGAATTCGCCACGTTGTTCGGCTTTCATGGCTTCTACGGCTTCTTTGCTTGCGTGGCGCTGGTGCTGGCCGCCAAGCAGCTGCGCCGCGTGCTGATGCGCCCCGAAGACTATTACGACGAGCGGGGACGGCCATGATCGCTGATTTCCCGGTTGCCCTGATTCTCATCCTTGGCGCCGCGCTGGTGCCGCTGCTGCCCGGCGCGGTTCGGCGCGCCTGGATGCTGCTGTTGCCGGTGGCCGCATTCGGCTACCTGCTGGCGATGCCGCACGGCTTGCACGGCCAGGTCGAGTTCCTCGGCCAGGCACTGGTGCTGATGCGAGTCGACAAGCTGAGCCTTCTGTTCGGCTACATCTTCCTGCTGGCCGCGCTGCTCAGCGTCATCTATGCCCTGCACGTCGAGGACACGATGCAGCACGTGGCGGGCCTGGTGTATGCCGGCAGCGCGCTGGGCGCGGTGTTCGCCGGAGACCTGCTGACGCTGTTCCTCTACTGGGAGCTCACCGCCGTATCCTCCGTGCTGCTGGTCTGGGCGCGGCGCGGCGAGCATTCCGCGGCGATCGGACTGCGCTACGTCGTTGTGCAGTTGCTCTCGGGCCTGTTCCTGCTCGTCGGCGCCCTGCTGCACTGGCGCGCCACCGGCTCGCTCGCCTTCGGCCACATCGGCCTGTCCGGCACGGCCGGCCTGCTGATCCTGATCGGCTTCGGCATCAAATCGGCCTTCCCCTTCCTGCACAACTGGCTGATGGATGCTTATCCGGAGGCGACGCCGACCGGCACGGTGTTCCTCTCGGCATTCACCACCAAGCTCGGCATCTACGCCCTGGCACGCGGCTATGCAGGCACCGAGGAACTGGTCTGGATCGGCACCGTGATGGCGGCCTTCCCGATCTTCTACGCAGTGATCGAGAACGACCTGCGCCGCGTGCTGGCCTACAGCATGAACAACCAGCTCGGCTTCATGGTGGTGGGCATCGGCATCGGCAGCGAGCTGGCGCTCAACGGTGCGGTCGCCCATGCCTTCGCCGACATCCTCTTCAAGGGGCTGCTGTTCATGTCGATGGGTGCGGTGCTGTTGCGCGCCGGCACCGTCAAGGGCAGCGAACTGGGCGGGCTCTACAAGTCGATGCCCTGGACCACCGGCTTCTGCATGGTCGGCGCCGCCTCGATCTCGGCCTTTCCGCTGTTCTCCGGCTTTGTCACCAAGTCGATGATCATGAGCGCCACCGCCGGCGAGGGCATGCTCGTCACCTGGCTGGTGCTGCTGTTCGCCTCCGCCGGCGTATTCCACCACGCCGGCATCAAGATTCCCTATTTTGCCTTCTTCGCCCACGACTCCGGCATCCGCTGCGAGGAGGCGCCGCACAACATGCTCCTGGCCATGGCGCTCGCCGCCGCGCTGTGCATCGGCATCGGCGTGTTTCCCGGCGCGCTCTACGCGCTGCTGCCCTTCCCCGTGAACTACGAACCCTACACCACCTCGCACATCCTGGCGCAGCTCCAGCTGCTGTTCTTTTCGGCACTGGCCTTCGCGGTACTGATGCGCACCGGCATCTATCCGCCCGAACTGCGTTCAGTGAACCTCGACAGCGACTGGCTGTATCGCGTACCCCTGCCAGCCGTGATCGTTGCCACTGTCCGCCTCATGCAGCGAATTCTGGATCTTCTGAATGACGGCGTTGCCAGCCTCTTCGGGAACTTGTCGGCGCACGTCCGCCGCCACCGCCAGCCGGACGGCCTGCTGCTGCGCAATTGGCCGACGGGCAGCATGGCGCTGTGGGCCATGACGATGCTGCTGGCCTGGCTGGTCCTCTACTACATCCCCTAACCCCCATCGGCAACCGCATGGAAGAGGAGGCGTCATGAACGACAACGCCGTCAGAGAGCATGCCGCAACCGGAACGAAGGTCACCCACCTGCTGATTCCGGTCGATGCGACCGAGCGTTCGCGCTGGGGCCTGCGGTACGCGCTTCGCCTGCAGCGCAAAGCCGTACCGCTGCGGGTCTCGCTGCTGTTCGTCGCCGAACCGGTGACCCGACTCGAAGTGTTGCGCTTTCGCACCCACGACGACATCGCCCGCTTCCAGGCGGAGAGCGGCCGTAACATCCTCGAGGACGCCGCGCGCCCGCTCGTCGAAGCGGGTATCGCCTGCGAGCAGGTGTACCGCGAGGGGGATATCGTTTTTCAGATACTGGATGTCGCGGAACAACTCGGCTGCGACGAGATCGTTTTGCCCTTGCCGCGCCCGCCCATCGCCTGCCTGTTGCGCCGGGACATCGTCAGGCAGGTGCTCCAGCAGGCACGCGACGCCCTGGTCGTCACCATCGACGCCCAGGGCCGGACAACGCCGGATCGGAGCTCGTGACCGCATCCCCTCACCCGCGCTGTGCGAGGTGGAGTTTCGGCGGCCTTCGGGCCGCCTTTTTTTCAAGGCCGGCAAGTCCCAAAAAAATGGCCTCGGATCACCGAGGCCATCCAAGGATCGCCACTCCCACCTCCACCCTCCTCAAAGCGGCTGTCAGAGCGCACGACGGGGGGCTTTGTCCCATCGCGCGAAGATTCTATTGTCCCAGGCAGCACGTCCGCAATTCGCATTTTCACGTACGGAAGGCGGGCGCATCGGGCAAACGCCCATGCCGCATGGCATGATAAGACCATGCCAAGCACTACGGTCGACCGCGCCCGCCTCGTCCTGCTCCTGCTGCTCGCCGCCATCCTCGGCGTCGGCCTGTGGGCCTATCGCAGCGTCGGCGAATCCCTGCGCGAGATCCGCGCCACGGGCATGCAGACCCTGCTCAACAGCCAGGTCGAAACCCTGGAGCAGTGGATCACGCAGGGGCGGCTCGAAGCCGAGCAGCTCGCCGCCGGCGCCACGCTGCGCACGGCCATCGCGCGCCTGGCGCGCGGCGACACGCGGGCGGGCAACGGACAGCTCATCGTCGAGCATATCCTGCAGGCATCCGGGCCGATGGGTTTCGGCTCGGTGCACATTGTCGAGCCGCAGGGTAGGATCCTCGCCTCGAGCGACGCGGGCCGCGCCGGTCAGGGCGTGACGCCCGATTTCTTCGCCCATCTCGCGCCTGCGCTGTCCGGCCGCTCGGTGTTCATCCGGCCCTATCGCGGCGGCAGCGGCGCCGGCCCGAGCCTGCTCGGGCGCGCCTGGATCGCCGCACCGGTGCGCGCCGCGAACGGCAAGGTGATCGCCCTCATCGCGCTGGGCGCCCCGGCGCAGGCCCGTTTCGCCGCGCTGTTCCACGCCGCGCGCCCGGGCCGCACGGGCGAGGCGCTCGCCTTCGACGCCGAGGGCTGGTTGCTATCGGAGAGCCGACAAGCCGAGGCGCTCGCGCAGCGCGGCCTGCCGCCGCGCCTGGCCACGCCGGACGGCAGCGGACTGACGCCGCTGGCCAGCGCGGCCATCGCGGCGCGCACGGCGAGTGACGGCATGCGCGAGGGGCTGCTGCTCGACGCCTACCCGAACTACCTCGGCCGCGAAGTCATCGGCGCCTGGCGCTGGCTGCCGGCGCACGACATCGGCGTGGCGGTGGAAATGGAATCGGGCGAAGCCTACGCCCCGCTGACCTACCTGCAGATCGGCTTCGGCATCATCCTGTTGCTGATGGGTGCGGTGTGGTTGTCGGGCTTCCTGCCACAGCCCGTGCTCGACACGCTCCTGCGGCGCGGCGGCACGGCAAGGCAGCTCGGGCCCTACCGGCTCGGGCGTCAGATCGGCGAGGGCGCGCTGTCCAATGTCTATCTGGCGCAGCACCGGATGCTCAAGCGCCCGGCGGCGGTGAAGGTGCTCAAGCCGCAGACGACCTCCGACGAATGGACCGCCCGCTTCCAGCGCGAAGTGCAGTCGGCCAGTCTGCTCGGCCATCCCAACACCATCACGATCTACGACTACGGCACCGGGCCGGGCGGCGAGTTCTGGTACGCCATGGAATACCTCGAGGGGCTGGCGCTATCCGATCTCGTCGAGCGCTACGGCCCGCTGCCGCCCTCGCGCGCGGCGTACGTCCTGCGCCAGGCCTGCGCCTCGCTGTGGGAAGCGCATGCCTGCGGCCTGGTGCACCGGGACATCAAGCCGCAGAACATCATGCTCTGCGACATCCACGGCGAGCGCGACGTGGTGAAGGTGCTCGACTTCGGCCTGGTGAAGCAGATGTCGGACGAACAGACGCGCGACCTGACGAGCACGCTGCGCATCCTCGGCACGCCGCTCTACATGTCGCCCGAGCGCATCCGCCACCCGGGCGACGCCGACGCCCGCGCCGACATCTATTCGCTCGGCGCCGTCGGCTACTTCCTGCTCACCGGCAAGCGCCTGTTCGAGACCGAGACCGAGCACGACCTGCTCTATCAGGCGATGCATGTCGTGCCGCCGCTCGCCTCCGAAAGCGCCCCGCATCCCCTGCCGGTGGAGCTCGACGCGCTCATCGCGCGCTGCGTCGAAAAGGATCCGGACAAGCGCCCGCAGAGCATGGCCGAGGTGGCGAGCGCGCTCGATGCGGTGCTGGTGTACCAGCCGTGGACACGGCCGCAGATCAACGCCTGGTGGGAGAAGCACTGGGTGCCCGAGGGTCACCCGGAGCGGCGCTTCAGCGCCGCCCGGCCATGATGCAGGCGCGGCGGCTGCACGGCGGAAACCGGCCCCTGGCCCTGCTGGCGCTGCTCGTCGCCGCCGGGCTGGCGGCGCACGCCCTGACCTGGTTCGAATGGCGCGAGGCGCTGGCCTGGGCGCGCGGCCACGCCGGGCAGTGGTGGCTGCCGCTTGCGCTGATCCTGCTGCAGACGCTGCTGTTCATGTTCGCCCTGCCGGGCTCGACCCTGCTGTGGGTCGTCGCGCCGCTCTACGCCCCGGCGGCCGCCACCCTCATCCTCACCGCCGGCGGCGTCGGCGGCGCGCTGGCGACCTGCGGCTTCGCGCGGCGGCTGACGCAGGCGCAGCAGGCCAGGTGGCGCCGGCAGCGCGCCTGGCAGGTGCTAGAACGCGAGAGCGACTTTCTCACCCTGTGCGCCCTGCGCCTGGTGCCGGCCTTTCCCCATTCCGTGATCAATTACGGCGCCGGCATCCTGCGCCTGCCGCTGGGCGGCTTCGCCGTCTCCACGGCGATCGGCTTCGGCCTGAAGGCCTTCCTCTACAGCAGCATCATCCACCGCGCGCTGGCGGCCGAGGACGCGCGCGATCTGCTGCGGGCGGAGGCGGTACCGCTGCTGCTCCTGCTCGCCCTGCTGCTGCTCGCCCCCCGCCTGCTGCGGAAAAAACCCTGACGCTCAGTCGCCGCCGCCCGCCTCGACCTGCCGCTGCAGTTCGGCCGACTGGGCGAACTCGCGCAGCTTGATGTCGAGGTATTCCGCCCAGTCCAGCTCATGCAACTGGCGCGCATGCCGCTCGCTGAGCGCGAACCAGTGGGCCAGGCGCCGCTCCAGGGGCATGTCGGCATCGGCCGCCTTCGCCGCCAGATGGGTTTCGACGGCGAGGAAATGCCGCACGGCATTGCGCTCGATGGCGCCGGCCAGGCCGCCAATGAGCACCGGCCTGCCTTCGGCATCGACGCCGGCCGTGCTGAAGCCGACCTTGTCGCGGCCGAAGGTGGCGAAGTAGGCGGCGGCCAGCAGGCGCGCGCCCGCGCCGAGCGGCTCGCGGTAGCGCAGGCGCACGCCGGTGCGCCCGCCCTCGATCGCGACGACCTCGATGCGGGCGGCCCCGTCCGCCCGCCCCGCCTGCACCGTCTCCTCCGGCTGCAGGCGCAGCGCCATGAATCCCTCCTCGCGCCGCTCGATGCGCAGGGCGTAGCGTTGCGGGCGCGACAGCGCCGCCGGCTGGAAATGCTTGGTGCCGAGATGGAAGCGCATGCGCTGAACCTCGCCGCCCGGCTCGCGGACGCAGGCCTTGACGTTCGGATGCAGCAGGAGGGTATCGCACCAGCCGCGGACATCGCCCAGCAGTTCCATCACCCCTTGCGGCGGATGGTCGACGACGGCACGGATGTCGCAGTCCACGACGTCGTCGCCGACCTGCACGCGGGCCTGCAGCGCCAGGCCGCCCAGCCCCGGCTGCGTCAGCACGGCGCGGAACGGCTCGCGCAGATCGGGCGTCTCCTGCGCGGCCGCCGGCAGCGCCGCCAGCGCCAGCAGCACGGCCAGGCGCCTCATGCCGCCCCCCGGGCGGCCAGCGCATCGCACCAGGCCTCGATGGCCGCGCGCATCGCCTCCGGCCGCTCGGTCGGAATCCAGTGCTCGGCCGCGATCCGCTCGATGCGGCCATCGGGCAGGGCGGCGAGCAGCCGCGCCGTCATTTCCGGATCGCCGAAGGTGCCGCCCGTGGACAGCAGGGCCAGGGCCGGCGCGGCGATGGACGGCAACTCGGGCAGCGGGCCGGTGACGGCGACGAGGTCCTGCAGATAGATCGATGTCGGCAGACTGCGCAGATCCTCAAGGGGCGAGGCGTAGCGCGCCTGCGGAAAGGCGGCGCCGCCCGCCATCGCCGCGCGCGCCGCGCGGTCGAGCCCGGCCAGGTCGAGCGGCGCCAGGCGGCGCCGGCGCAGGCCCAGGGCGGCCAGCAGGCGCAGCGGCGGCACCAGCGCGGCGAGCAGCGGCCGCAGGGCGGCGACGCGCGCCATGGTTCCGGTCAGCGCCGGGCGGAACATGGGTTCGATCAGCACCAGTCCGGCGACCCGCTCCGGCTGGCGGCGGGCGAACCACAGCGCGAGGTTGGCGCCGAGGCAGTGGCCGGCCAGCACCGCCCGCGGCACGCCCTCGGCGCGCAGCAGGGCCGCCAGATCGTCGCACCACGCCGCCATGCCGACGCGGCCGCGCCAGAGCGAGCCGCCATGGCCGCGCAGGTCGAGGCGCAGGATGTCCCAGCTATCGGCAAGCCGCGTCGTCGCCACGAACTCCGACCAGCGCGTCAGGTTGCTGGCGAGTCCGTGCAGCAGGACCAGGGTGCGGCGCGGCGCCCCCGGCCGCGTCAGCCGGTAGGCGATGACGGCGCCGTCCGGCGCGACGAGGCTGCGGGGCGTCTCGTCGGTCATCGGACGACGACGATGTGCACCCGGTAGGGGCCGTGCGCGCCGAGCACCAGGGTCTGCTCGATGTCTCCGGTGCGCGAGGGGCCGGAGATGAAGTTCACCGCGCGCGGCAGTTCGCCGCATTCGGCGCGGATCAGTTGCCACGCCTCTTCCATGCCCGGCACGATGCGCGCGGCCGGCACGATGGCGATGTGCGTCTCGGGCAGCAGGCTGTTGGCGGCCGGCGTCTCCGCGCCGGAGAGCACCGCCAGCGAGCCGGTCTCGGCCACGGCGCAGAAGACGCCGGTGATGCCGACGAGATCGTCTCCGCGGGCGGCGCGGCATTCCACCTGCAGCCCGGCGCCGGCCCAGTCGAGGCCGGAGAGCTGCGGCCACGCCACCAGTTGCCGGTTGCCGGTTGCCGGTTCCCGGTCGACATAGCGTGCCACGGCGGCCGGCGCCGCGTCGAGGCCGGTCACGACATC
>VGHJ01000029.1 GCA_016868295.1 Betaproteobacteria bacterium
TGACACCGAGAGCAGCACCGTAGAAAATGCCGCCCGCCAGATCGCCGAGGCCGACCATGCCGCCGGCCTGGGTCCAGCGGAACGCCTCGGTACCGCTGGCACTCTCGCTGTTGCCCACCACGACCGAACCATCGGCGCTGACGCCGCTAGCAACACTGTGGAAAATGCCGCCCGCCAGATCGCCGAGGCCGACCATGCCGCCGGCCTGGGTCCAGCGGAACGCTTCGGTGCCGCTGGCGCTTTCGCCGCGACCCACCACGACCGAACCGTCGGCGCTGGTGCCGTAAGCAATACTCTCGAAATTGCCGCCCGCCAGATCGCCCAGCGGCGTAAAGCTCTGCGCCTGCACTGACGCCGAGAGCAGCGGCAAGGCGGCAGCCAATGCGAGAACGAGCGGGCGCAGGCGAGGGCTGCGGTGTAGACGGATAGGGCGGTGCATGATTTTCATCTCCAAAAAGTCAGCGCTGGCGGGCCGGCGCTCGTCAGCATTCTAGCGGGCATTTTATAGTAGTGCCTTATGGATGGTGTCCAAAACTCACCGCCGAGGCGCCACCCGCAGCACTTCGGTGCACTTCCGTGGGGAAACACCAAAAGAAAAGGGCCCGGAGACTATCCGAGCCCTTGTGGTTGGTGGAGGCGGCGGGAATCGAACCCGCGTCCGCAAGCCCTCTACAGGCAGTACTACATGCTTAGCCTGGTTGTTTGATTTAACCCGGCACACGCCAACCGGCAGGCTGGTGCAAGGCGATCCGCTGAATTTTCGTGATCGGCCACGCGGCGGGGACGATCCTTAGCTGGTGTGAATGACTCTGCTGCCGCTTGCGCGGCCCGGCCCGTCAGCAAACCGGTGCAGAGCTAGCCGGTATTAAGCGGCTAGAGCGAAACGCTCGTCGTTGGCGTTTGTGGTTTTCCAGATGGATTTGCGAGGTGACTGGTCCTCGGCATGCACTGCACTGCTTCGCGACCCACGTCGAAGCCAGGTCGCCCCCGGATTCGGTGTGATGCGTTGCTGCCAGAAAGACCCTCGTCGTTCTGCGAAGTTCCCTCTGTGCGGTCATTCTAGCATGCGCTATCGGAGCAGCCCGATAACGTCCGCCGGTGACTGGAGAATGGTGTCCGCGCCCCATTCTTCAAGGGGCAGATCGTCGCCGAGGTAGCCCCAGGCGGCGGCGACGGCGCCCATGCCGGCGGCGCGGGCGGCCTGCATGTCGCGCAGGTCGTCGCCGACGTACAGGCAGCGCGCGGGCTCGGCGCCGGCAATGGCGCAGGCGAGGAGAAGGGGGTCGGGCGCCGGCTTCGGCCGCGGAGAGGAATCGCCACTGACGATGCAAACGGCGCGTCGCATGAGGCCGAGCGCTTCCATGACCGGCAGGGTATAGCGGCTGGTCTTGTTGGTCACTACGCCCCAGGCGATCCCTTGCACCTCCAGCCGATCGAGCAATGTGTCGATGCCCTCGAACAGTCGGGTTTCTACGCACAACGCTTCAGCGTAGTAGGCGAGGAAGCGCTGGTGCAGCGGGGCGTAGCGGTCGTCTCCCGGCGTGAGCCGGAAGCCGACGCCGAGCAGGCCGCGCACCCCCTTGGAGACATGCGGGCGGATGGTTTCTGAGGGAAGCGGCGCGTGCCCGGCTTCGCTGCGCAGCCGGTTGAGTGCGGCGCCCAGATCGGCGGCGGTGTCGGCGAGCGTGCCGTCGAGGTCGAACAGTACGGCGTCAGTCATCGCGCCGCGTGCGCACCAGGTAGTTGACGTCGGTATCCGCCCCCAGGGCGTAGGTCTTGGCGAACGGGTTGTAGGTCATGCCGATCACCTCATCCACTGCCAGACCGGCCTCGCGGCAGTAGCGTGCCAGCTCGGCCGGACGGATGAACCTGGCGTAGTCGTGCGTGCCGCGCGGCAGCAGGTTGAGCACATACTCGGCGCCGATGACCGCGAAGAGATAGGACTTCGGGTTGCGGTTGATGGTGGAAAACAACACCGTTCCGCCTGGACGCACCAGCTGCGCGCAGGCGCGCACGGTGCTGGCGGGATCGGGGACATGTTCGAGCATTTCCATGCAAGTGACGACATCGAACGCGGCCGGCCGCTCGGCCGCGAATTCCTCGGCGGAACTCCTGCAATAATCGACCTGCTGTCCCGTTTCCAGGAGGTGCAGCCTGGCGACGCCCAGCGCCTTGTCGGAAAGATCGATGCCGGTCACCGTGCCGCCGCGTGCGGCCATCGATTCGGCGAGGATCCCGCCGCCGCAGCCGACATCGAGCACCTTCTTGCCGACGAGGCCGACGGTCCGGTCGATCCAGTCCAGGCGCAGCGGGTTGATTTGATGCAGCGGCCGGAATTCCGATTCGGGATCCCACCAGCGATGGGCGAGTTCGCTGAACTTGTCGAGTTCGGCCTGGTCTGCGTTGAGTTTGGTCACGTCGCTCATGAAACGAGGATGAAAAACAAAAAGCCCTGCTTGCGCAGGGCTTTTCGCGGCGGAAGGCCGGGTTACTGCTTGGTGCCGATGACCTCGATCTCGACGCGACGATCGGGCTGCAGGCACTCGATGAGTTGCTTGGTCTTCTTCTCGCTCTTGCCGCACTTGTCGCCGGTGACGGACTGCTTCTCGCCCTTGCCCTCGGTGTACACGCGGTTGGCCTCGACGCCCTTGCCGACCAGGTAGGCCTTGACGGCTTCGGCGCGCTTCTCGGAGAGCTTCTGGTTGTACTTGTCGGAGCCGATGCGGTCGGAGTGGCCGACAGCGATGATGACTTCCAGCTTCATGCCCTTGAGCTTGCCGGTGACATCATCCAGCTTGGCCTTCCCTTCGGGACGCAGCACGGCCTTGTCGAAGTCGAACAGGGCGTCGGCGGCCAGCGTCACCTTCTGCGCGGCGGGCTTTGGCGTGGCGGGCTTCGGCGTGGCGGCGGGGGGAGGTGCGGCAGGTTTCGGCGGCTCCGGCTTCTTCACCAGTTCCGGGTCGCACTCGGCGATGGCCATGGCGGGGGTCCAGCGCGTGGTCTTCCAGCACAGGCCGAAGCCGCTCTTGGCGACCGCGCCGCGCGTATCGAACAGATAGCCGTCGTTGTTCGGGGCCTGGGCCAGGGCGACGGAAGTACCCATGCCAAGCGTTACCAGCAGTGCGACCTTCGAAATTTGTTTGTTCATGTTCTCCCTCGTTGCGGTGCAAATGGAGTGGATGGGTTGCGGCGGAAACTTAATTCTAACCATCATTCTAACGTTTGTTCCGGCCCATTAATTAAATCGGTAATGACGGTCAAACGATCAGTTTATTCTGCCACATTTTTATTGAGTCAAGCAATCTATCGTCATCGGCACCCCTCACGATACCGTTTTCGCACTGCAAAATACCGCCGACCCAGACGTGGCTGACGTGTTCCCGGCCTGCCGCATAGACCAGGTGGGAGACGGGGTTGAAGCAGGGAAGTGTCTCGATGGCGTCAAGCCGGACGGCGCACAGATCGGCGGCCTTGCCGACGACGATGGAGCCGATGTTGCGTTCCAGACCGAGTGCGGCAGCGCCGTTCAGCGTGGCCATGCGCAATAATTCATGAGCGTCCAGAATGGCGGCATCACCGCTGGACACCTTGGCCAACAAGCCGGCGTGGCGCATCTCCTGGAAAAGGTCGAGCCGGTTATTGCTGGCCGCACCGTCCGTTCCAAGCCCGATCTGCATGCCGCTCTTGACCAGTTTGGCGATCGGGGCGACGCCACTGGCAAGCTTCATGTTTGAAGTCGGACAGTGCGCCACGGCACAACCGCTTTCCGCCAACAGCGCGATTTCCCGTTCCTCCAGATGCACGGCATGGACGCCGATCAGGCCCGGCCCGAGCAAGCCGAGCCGGTTCAGCCTGTCTATCGGCCTCGCGCCGTGCCGTTGCAGGCTCTCCTCGATCTCGCCTCGCGTCTCATGGAGGTGGATGTGAATCGGCAGGTCGAGTTGCGCCGCCAGTGTGGCGATGCGTTCGAAGGTCTTGTCGGCCACCGTATAGGGGGCATGCGGGGCCATGCAGAACGACAGCAGCGGATTGCCCCGCAGCCGATCGCGTGCGGCAAGGCCTTTGCTCAGATAGTCGTCCGCGTCCGCGGCGTAGGCGGTGGGAAACTCGATGACTACCATGCCCAGCATGGCACGCATGCCGATCCTTCCCGCCGCCTCTGCCGCGGCCTCGGGGAAGAAATACATATCGCTGAAACAGGTAATGCCGCCGCGCAGCATCTCGGCGCAGGCAAGCAGGGTGCCGTCGCGAACGAAGGCGGGGGAGACGTGCTTCGCTTCGGCAGGCCAGATGCGGGTCTTCAGCCATTCCATCAGAGGCAGGTCGTCGGCGATGCCGCGCAGCAGCGCCATCGCGGCATGGGTATGCAGGTTGACCAGGCCTGGGATCAAAGCGTGGTTCGGCAGTCGCACGTGACTTGCCGGCATGTAGCGCCCGCCATCGGACGCGGGCAGCACATCGAGGATTCTGCCGTCAGAGACGGCCACGGCGTGCCCCTCGAGCACCGACCCGTGCGGCTCAACCGGGATGAGCCAGCGCGGCTCAATGAGCAGGTCTATCGCTTCTGGCATGGGTACGCCACCCGCCGTCATGCGCAGGGTATTTCAGGCGGGCGGGATTATTTTTTCGAGCCCGGGACGTCAACCGCTACGCGGCGGCTCTCTGCCCGGGCGCTGGCGGCGGCAACCCCGAGGGCAATGGAGAAGATGGCTTGGGCAGGCATGGCGGTTTTCAAGGCTGCATCCTCAAAAGGTGGATTGTGGCGCCGATGTGCCGATCCTGACGACCGGCCGGAGGATTGAAGCACAAAACCCATGGGCCAACAACTTGTTGCAGGAATGGCAATTCGCGCGCTCGCGGGGCCGGGGGAAGACACTCTGTGCCTCCGCCCGAGGCCCTGGAGCATGATAAAATCCTCGTTTTTTCAGCGGGATCGTACGACCCGCCGCCGGCTGCTCAGTTCATGACCACCCAATTCGCCAAGGAAACGCTCCCGGTCAGCCTCGAGGAGGAAATGCGCCACTCCTATCTCGATTACGCCATGAGCGTGATCAAGGGCCGGGCGCTGCCGGACGTGCGCGACGGGCTGAAGCCGGTGCATCGGCGCGTGCTCTTCGCCATGCACGAACTGTCGAACGACTGGAACAAGGCCTACAAGAAGTCCGCCCGCATCGTCGGCGACGTCATCGGCAAATACCATCCCCACGGCGACACGGCGGTCTACGACACGATCGTGCGCATGGCGCAGGACTTCAGCCTGCGCTACATGCTGGTGGACGGCCAGGGCAACTTCGGCTCGGTCGACGGCGACAATGCCGCCGCCATGCGCTACACGGAAATCCGCATGGCGCGCATCGGCCACGAGTTGCTCGCCGACATCGACAAGGAAACGGTCGACTTCGGACCGAACTACGACGGCTCGGAGCGCGAGCCGCTCATCCTGCCGGCGAAGATCCCCAACCTGCTCATCAACGGCAGTTCCGGCATCGCCGTGGGCATGGCGACGAACATCCCGCCGCACAACTTGAATGAGGTGGTAGACGGCTGCCTGGCCCTGCTCGACAATCCCGAACTGGGCATCGAGGAGCTGATCGGGATCATTCCAGCGCCGGATTTCCCCACCGCCGGCATCATTTACGGCACGGCCGGCGTGCGCGAAGGGTATCTCACCGGCCGCGGCCGCATCGTCATGCGCGCGCGCACCCACTTCGAGGATCTGGAGAAAGGCAACCGCCAGGCCATCATCGTCGACGAACTGCCCTACCAGGTGAACAAGAAGTCCCTGCTCGAGCGCATCGCCGAACTGGTGAACGAGAAGAAGCTGGAGGGGATTTCCCATATTCAGGACGAGTCGGACAAGTCGGGCATGCGCGTGGTCATCGAACTGAAGCGCGGCGAGGTGCCGGAGGTGGTGCTCAACAACCTCTACAAGATGACCCAGCTGCAGGACACCTTCGGCGTGAACATGGTGGCCCTGGTGGACGGCCGGCCGCGCCTGCTCAACCTGAAGGAGATGCTCGACGCTTTCCTGGCACACCGCCGCGAGGTGGTGACGCGGCGCACCGTGTTCGAGCTGCGCAAGGCGCGCGAGCGGGGCCACATCCTGGAAGGCCTCGCGGTTGCGCTGTCCAACGTCGACGAGATCATCGCCCTCATCAAGGCGGCGGCGACGCCGCCGGAGGCCAAGCGCGAACTGATGGCGCGCACCTGGCGCTCGACCCTGGTCGAGGAGATGCTGGTGCGGGCGGATGCGCAGGCCTCTCGGCCGGAGGGGCTGGCGCCGGAGTTCGGACTGTTCGCGCAGGGCTACCGGCTGTCGGATGCCCAGGCCCAGGCCATCCTCGAGCTGCGCCTGCAGCGCCTGACCGGGCTCGAGCAGGACAAGATCCTGGCCGAATACCGCGAGGTGATGGCTCAGATCGCCGACCTGCTCGACATCCTGGCCAATCCGGCGCGCATCGCCGCCATCATCGGCGACGAACTGAAGGCCGTGCGCGAGCAGTTCGGCGACGCGCGCCGCTCGGAGATCGTGGTGAACGCCGAGGATCTCTGCCTGGAGGACCTGATCACGCCGGCCGACGTCGTCGTCACCCTCTCGCACGGCGGCTACTTCAAGCGCCAGGCGCTGGCCGACTACCGCGCCCAGCGCCGCGGCGGCCGCGGCCGCCAGGCGACGGCGATGAAGGAGGACGATTTCGTCGACCGTCTCTTCGTCGCCAACACGCACGACTACATCCTCTGCTTCTCCAACCGCGGCCGCGTCTATTGGCTCAAGGTATACGAGGTGCCGGAAGGCTCCTCCACCAGCCGCGGCAAGCCCATCGTCAATCTCTTCCCGCTCGTCGAGGGCGAGAAGATCACCACCGTGCTGCCGGTGAAGGAATTCGACGAGGGGCACTACGTCTTCATGGCGACCGCCGGCGGCACGGTGAAGAAGACGCCGCTGTCCGCCTTCGCCAATCCGCGCAAGGCCGGCATCATCGCCGCCGACCTGGACGAGGGCGATTTCCTGATCGGCGTGGCCATCACGGACGGCGAGTACGACGTGATGCTGTTCTCCGATGCCGGCAAGGCGGTGCGCTTCGCCGAGGAGGACGTGCGGCCGATGGGCCGCGAGGCGCGCGGCGTGCGCGGCATGCTGCTCGACTCGGGCCAGAGCGTGATCTCCATGCTGGCAGCCAGGGGCGAGGAGCAGAGCGTGCTGACGGCGACCGAGAACGGCTTCGGCAAGCGCACGGCGATCGGCGAGTACACCCGCCACGGCCGCGGCACCAAGGGCATGATCGCCATTCAGACCACCGACCGCAACGGCAAGCTGATCGGCGCCGTGCTGGTGAGCGACAGCGACGAGCTGATGCTGATCTCGACCGGCGGCGTGCTGATCCGCACCCTGGTGCAGGACATCCGCGAGATGGGGCGCTCGACGCAAGGCGTGACCCTGATCAACCTGGACGACGGCACCAAGCTGGCCGGCATGGAAAAGATTATTGAAACCGACGAGGAGCAAGCGTAATGGCACGAGTGTTCAATTTCAGCGCCGGCCCGGCAGCCCTGCCGGAGGCGGTTCTCAAGCAGGCGGCGGAGGAAATGCTCGACTGGCACGGCAGCGGCCAGTCGGTCATGGAGATGAGCCACCGCGGCAAGGAATTCATGGGCATCGCCGCCCAGGCCGAGGCCGACCTGCGCGAGTTGATGGGCGTTCCGGCGAACTACAAGGTGCTGTTCCTGCAGGGCGGCGCCAGCCTGCAGTTCGCCATGATTCCCATCAACCTGCTGCACGGCAAGGCGAGCGCCGACTATGTGCATACGGGCGAGTGGGCGAAGAAGGCGATCAAGGAAGCCAAGCAGTACTGCCAGGTGAATGTCGTCGCATCGAGCGAGGACAAGAACTTCAGCTACGCTCCGGCGCAGGCCGACTGGAAGCTCTCCAGGGACGCCGCCTATGTGCACTACACCGCCAACGAAACCATCGGCGGCGTCGAGTTCCACTGGCTGCCGCAAACAGGGGACGTGCCGCTGGTGTGCGACATGTCCTCGAACATCCTCTCCAAGCCGGTCGACGTTTCCAAGTACGGCCTGATCTATGCCGGCGCGCAGAAGAACATCGGCCCGGCCGGCCTGACCATCGTTATCGTGCGCGAGGAACTGATCGGCCAGGCGCTGCCGAAGACCCCGGTCATGCTCGACTACAAGACGCATGCCGAGAACGAGTCGATGTACAACACACCGCCCACTTACGGCATCTACATCGCCGGACTGGTATTCCAGTGGCTGAAGAAACAGGGCGGCCTGGCGGCGATGGAGAAACACAACCGCGACAAGGCTGCGCTGCTGTATGCCTTCCTCGACCAGAGCAGGTTCTTCGTCAGCCCGGTGGCCCAGGCCGACCGCTCGCTCATGAACGTGCCGTTCACCCTGAAGAAGGCCGAACTCGACGAGGAGTTCCTCAAGGGCGCCAAGGCGCGCGGCATGATCCAGCTGAAGGGCCATCGCTCCGTCGGCGGCATGCGTGCCTCCATCTACAACGCGATGCCGGTCGAAGGCGTCAAGGCGCTGGTCGACTACATGAAGGAATTCGAGGCGAAGCATGGCTAACAGCTACAAGATCCTGGTGCTCAACCAGATTTCCCAGGCCGGCCTGAAGCGCCTGCCTTCCGAGCAATACACCGTCGGCAAGGATATCGCCGCGCCCGACGCCATCCTGGTGCGCTCGGCCGACATGCACAAGCTGGACATCCCGGCCTCCGTGCGCGCCATCGGCCGTGCCGGCGCCGGCACCAACAACATCCCGGTGAAGGCGATGAGCGCACGCGGCGTGCCGGTGTTCAACGCGCCGGGCGCCAACGCCAACGCGGTGAAGGAACTGGTCATCGCCGGCATGCTGCTGGCGGCGCGCAACCTGACCGGCGCCATGCGCTTCGTCTCGGCTCTCGATCCCAAGGATCCCGAGATGGAGAAAAAGGTCGAGGACGGCAAGAAGAACTTCGCCGGCTACGAACTGGCCGGCCACACGCTCGGCGTCATCGGCCTGGGCAAGATCGGCTGCCTGGTGGCAGACGCCGCCATCAAGCTCGGCATGAACGTCATGGGCTACGATCCGGAGATCACGGTGGATGCCGCCTGGAGCCTGCCCTCGCAGGTGAGGAAGGCGCACAGCGCGGCGGAAGTGTTGAAGAACGCCAACTTCGTCAGCCTGCACGTGCCGCTGGTCGATGCCACGAAGAAGATGGTGAACGCCCAGGCGCTGGAGCACGTCAGGCACGGCGCCGTCCTGCTCAACTTCTCGCGCGAGGGCGTGGTGGACGAGGCGGCGGTGCTGGCGGCGCTGGAGGCGAAGAAGCTCGGCTGCTACGTCTGCGACTTCCCCAGCGCGCACGTCAACAACCACCCGCACGTGATAGCCCTGCCGCATCTCGGCGCCTCGACGCGCGAAGCGGAAGACAACTGCGCGGCGATGGTGGCCGACCAGGTGCGCGACTACCTGGAGCACGGCAACGTGCAGAACGCGGTGAACTTCCCCGGCACCGTGATGCCGCGCGAGTCGGGCTTCCGCATCGCCATCGCCAACGCCAACGTGCCGAACATGGTCGGGCAGATCTCCACCGCCATGGCCAAGGCCAACCTCAACATCCACAACATGGTGAACAAATCGCGCGGCGACGTCGCCTACACCCTGGTGGACGTGGATAGTGCAGTGTCCCAGGCGGTGATCGATTCGATCGCCGGCATCGAGGGCGTGCTGACGGTGCGTTATCTGCCCGCATGAGTGAAGAGCTGCAACGGCTCAGGGCAGAGATAGACCGCCTCGACGAGGAGGTGCTGCAGCGCCTCTCCCGCCGCGCCGAGATCGCCCACGAGATCGGCCGCGTCAAGGGCGGTGCGGTGGTGTACCGGCCCGAGCGCGAGGCCCAGGTGCTGCGGCGCATCACCGCCCTCAACCCGGGGCCGCTCAGCGAAGGCACGGTCTGGCGCATCTTCCGCGAGATCATGTCTGCCTGTCTGGCGCTGGAACAGCCGCTGCGCATCGCTTATTTCGGCCCGGAGGGCACTTTCACCGAGAGCGCGGCGAAGAAGCACTTCGGCTCGGCGCCGAATTTCACGGCCCTGGCCACCATCGACGAGGTGTTCCGCGCCGTCGAGTCGGGCAACGCCGACTACGGCGTCGTGCCGGTGGAGAACTCCACCGAGGGCGCCGTCGGGCGCACGCTCGACCTGCTGTTGCAGATGCCGATCAGGATCTGCGGCGAGGTGATGCTGCGCATCCACCAGCATCTGCTCTCCAAGGCCGAACGGCTCGAAGACGCCAAGCGCCTCTATTCGCATGCCCAGTCGCTGGCGCAGTGCCACGAGTGGCTCAACCGCAACCTGCCCGCGCTCGCGCGCGTGCCGGTGGCGAGCAACGCCGAGGCGGCGCGCATGGCCGCCGAGGACGCGGAGTCCTGCGCCATCGCCGGCGAGGCCGCCGCCCGCCGCTACGGGCTCAACAAGCTGGCGCACGACATCGAGGACGATCCCAACAACACGACGCGCTTCCTCGTCATCGGCATGCACGACGCCGGTCCGTCCGGGCGCGACAAGACCTCGCTCGTCTGCTCGGCGCAGAACAAGGCCGGCGCCGTCTATGGCCTGCTCGAGCCGCTCGCCCGCCACGGCGTGTCGATGAGCAAGTTCGAGTCGCGCCCCTCGCGCACCGGGCTGTGGGAGTATGTCTTCTATGTCGACGTCGACGGCCACCAGAGCGAGGAGCGCGTGGCGAACGCTTTCGACGAGCTGCGCAGCCGCGCCGCCTTCGTCAAGGTGCTCGGCTCCTACCCGTGCGCCGGCGCCTGACTTTTTCAGGAATTGATCCGGGAGAGGCCATTCACATTCACCTAGGGGGAACCATGAGCATCGCCGAACTCGCACCATCCTATATTCGCGCCATCTCGCCCTACCAGCCGGGCAAGCCGATTACCCAACTGGCGCGCGAGATGGGCCTTCCCGTCGACAAGATCGTCAAGCTGGCCTCGAACGAGAACCCCCTCGGCATGAGTCCGCGCGCCCGTGCCGCCATGCAGGCGGCCATGGGCGGCCTCGAGCGCTATCCCGACCAGTTCGACCTGACCGCGGCGCTCGCCGAGCGGCTCGGCGTCGGCATGGACCAGATCGTGCTGGGCAACGGCTCGAACGACGTGCTCGACCTCGCCGCCCGCGTCTTCCTCGCGCCGGGCCGTTCCTCGGTGTTCTCGAAGCACGCCTTTGCCGTCTACCCGCTGGCGACCATGTCGGCCGGCGGCGAGTGCATCGTCGTGCCGGCGAAGCACTACGGCCACGACCTCGACGCCATGCGCGCGGCCATCCGCCCCGACACCCGCATCGTCTGGGTGGCCAACCCGAACAACCCGACCGGCAACTTCCTGCCCGGCGCCCAGGTGAAGGCATTCCTGCAGCAGGTGCCGAAGGACGTGGTGGTGGTGCTCGACGAGGCCTACAACGAGTACCTGCCGCCGGCCGACCGCGTCGACACCCTGGCCTGGGTGAAGGAATTCCCCAACCTCGTCATCACGCGCACCTTCTCGAAGATCCACGGCCTCGCCGGACTGCGCGTCGGCTATGCCGTCACCACGGCCGAGATCGCCGACCTGATGCACCGCGTGCGCCAGCCCTTCAACGTGAACAACCTGGCGCTGGCCGGCGCCATTGCCGCGCTCGACGACCATGCCTTCATCGCCGAGAGCTACGACAACAACCGGCGCGGCATGGAGCAGATCGTGGCGGGCCTGAAGCGCTGCGGCCTCGAGCACATCCCCTCGCACGGCAACTTCGTCACCTTCAAGGCGGGTGACGCGGCGAAGGTGAACCAGGCGCTGCTCAAGCAGGGCGTCATCGTGCGGCCGATCGGCGGCTACGCGCTGCCCGAGCACCTGCGCGTCACCATCGGCCTGGAAAGCGAGAACACGCGCTTTCTCGAGGCCCTGGACAAGGCGCTGGCCGGGTAATTCCGTGGGTTTCCGCCTCGGCAAGATCGTCATCGTTGGCGTCGGCCTCATCGGCGGCTCCTTCGCCCTGGCCCTGAAAAAGGCCGGCGTGGCGGGCGAGGTGGTCGGCGTCGGCCGCAGCCAGGCCACGCTCGACGAGGCGCTGCGCCTGGGGCTGATCGACCGCGTCGGTGCCTGCGATGCGGCCACCCTGAAGGATGCCGATCTCGTCCTGCTTGCCACGCCCGTCGGCCAGATGCCGGCGCTGATGCAGGCCATGGCGCCGCATCTCGGGCCGCAGACGGCCGTCACCGACGGCGGCAGCACCAAGGGCGACGTCGTCGCCGCAGTCCGCCAGTATTTGCCCAAGCACCTTTCGCATTTCGTGCCGGCCCACCCCATCGCCGGGGCGGAGAACAGCGGCGCCGCCGCGGCGAAGGCCGATCTCTACGTCGAGCGCAAGGTGGTGCTGACGCCGCTGCCGGAAAATGTACCCGAGGCGGTCGAGCGCGTGCGCGCCGCCTGGGCGGCCTGCGGCGCCACGGTGCACGAGATGGCGCCGGCACGGCACGACCGGGTCTTCGCCGCGGTGAGCCACCTGCCGCACCTGCTCTCCTTCGCCCTGGTGCATGATCTCGCCCGGCGCGAGAACCGCGAGGAATTCTTCCGCTTCGCCGCCAGCGGCTTCCGCGACTTCACGCGCATCGCCGCCAGCCATCCCGAGATGTGGCGCGACATCTGCATTGCCAACAAGGCGGCGCTGCTCGGCGAACTGGAGCAGTACCAGCGCCAGTTGGACGAGTTGCGCCAGGCGCTCATCCAGGGCGACGCCGCCGCGCTGGAAGCCGTCTTCGACGAGGCGCGCACCGTGCGGCGCGCCTGGGCCGAGGGCAAGCTGTCCTGATGGAATACCTCGATCTCGCGCCGGCCGCTCATGCCGCGGGCACGGTGCGGCTGCCCGGCTCGAAGAGCCTCTCCAACCGCTTCCTGCTGCTCGCCGCCCTGGCCGAGGGCGTGACCGACATCCGCGATCTGCTCGCCTCCGACGACGTCGAGCGCATGCTCGGGGCCCTGAAGGCGCTCGGCATCGACTGGCGGCGCGGGGAGGGCAACGATTTCGTCGTGCGCGGCGCGGCAGGCGCCTTTCCGGTCAAGCAGGCCGAATTGTTCCTCGGCAATGCCGGCACGGCCTTCCGTCCGCTCACGGCGGCGCTGGCGCTCTCCAACGGCCACTATCGTCTGTCGGGCGTGCCGCGCATGCACGAGCGGCCGATCGGCGACCTCGTCGACGCCCTGCGCCGGATGGGCGCCGACATCCGCCACCTCGGCAACGAGGGTTTCCCGCCGCTGGAGATCCGCCCGGCGCCGATCCGCGCCGGCGGCCGAGTGACGGTGCGCGGCGAGGCCTCCAGCCAATTCCTCACCGCGCTCCTGATGGCGCTGCCGCTGACCGGCGCCGGCGCGACGGTGGAGGTGGCCGGCGAACTCATCTCGAAGCCCTACATCGACATCACGCTCAACCTGATGGCGCGCTTCGGCGTGGCCGTCGAGCGGGACGGCTGGCGCGCATTCCGCATCCCGGCCGGGGCGCGCTACCGCAGCCCGGGCACGGTGTTCGTCGAGGGCGATGCTTCCGCCGCCTCGTATTTCCTCGCCGCCGGGGCGATCGCCGGCGGTCCGGTGCGCGTCGAAGGCGTCGGGCGCGACAGCATCCAGGGCGACGTGCGTTTCGCCGAGGCGCTCGCCGCCATGGGCGCGCGCATCGACATGGGACCGAACTGGATCGAGGCGCGCGCGCCTGCGGGTGAGCGCCTGCGGGCCATCGAACTCGACTGCAACCACATTCCGGACGCCGCCATGACCCTGGCGGTGGCGGCGCTGTTCGCCGAGGGCACGACTCGGCTCACCAACATCGCCAGCTGGCGGGTCAAGGAAACCGACCGCATCGCCGCCATGGCCGCCGAGCTGCGCAAGCTGGGCGCGACGGTGGAGGAGGGGGCGGATTTCATCGCCGTGTCGGGGAGACTGACTTTTCGGCCGGGCGTGGCCATCGACACCTACGACGACCATCGCATGGCGATGTGCTTCTCGCTCGCCTGCCTGGGCGGCGTGCCGGTGCGCATCAACGACCCGCAGTGCGTGAACAAGACCTTCCCGGACTACTTCGAGCGCTTTTCCGGGCTGGTGGCGCCGGTGATCGCCATCGATGGCCCTTCGGCCTCGGGCAAGGGCACGGTGGCGGCCCTCGTGGCGGAAAGGCTGGGTTTTCACTATCTCGACAGCGGCGCCCTTTACCGTCTGGTGGCGCTGGCGGCCATCCGTGCCGGCGTGTCGCTGGAGGACGGCGCGGCCCTGGCGCGCATCGCCGAGACCCTGCCGGCGCGTTTCGAAGGAGGCCGCATCCTGCTCGATGGCACGGATGCGACCGAGGCCATCCGCAGCGAGGCATGCTCTGCCGGATCCTCCAAGGTGGCCGCCTTCCCGGCCGTGCGGGCGGCCCTGCTCGACCGCCAGCGGGCCTACCGCCAGGCCCCGGGACTGGTCGCCGAGGGGCGCGACATGGGCTCGGTGGTCTTCCCCGGTGCCGCCCTCAAGGTATTCCTCACGGCGACGGCCGAAGCGCGCGCGGACCGGCGCTATAAACAGTTGATCGACAAAGGAATGTCTGTTAGCATTGACACCCTTTTGCAGGATCTTCGCGAACGCGATGCGCGCGACAGCGCGCGGGCGGTCGCTCCCCTGCAGAAATGCGCGGATGCCGAACTGCTCGACACTACGGCCATGACGGTCGCAGAAGCCGTCGCCTGGGTGGTCGAACGGGCCCGGCAAGGTTTGCCGCAAACCGCGGCGCCCTGAAGGGGGTGTCGCGGGCAAAGGTGCCTCGAAGCGCTTGGGCTTCGCGGTTGTGTTCAACTGACACGCCGACCGATTTCGGCCGGCTTTGGTTTTTTTCCAACAACTTATGTCCATTGCAACTGCCACCCCGGCCGCCGGCCTGGAAAGTTTCGCTTCCCTCTTCGAAGAAAGCCTGTCCCGCCAGGAGATGCGCGCGGGTGAAGTGATCACCGCGGAAGTCGTCCGCATCGACCAGAACTTCGTCGTCGTCAATGCCGGCCTCAAGTCGGAGAGCTTCATCGCGATCGACGAATTCCGCAACGACCGCGGCGAGGTCGAAGTCAAGCCCGGCGACTACGTCAGCGTCGCCATCGAGATGCTCGAGGACGGCTACGGCGAGACCCGCCTGTCGCGCGAGAAGGCCAAGCGCATCGCCGCCTGGAACGACCTAGAGAAGGCCCTCAACGAGGGCGCCCTGGTCAAGGGCGTCATCAACGGCAAGGTGAAGGGCGGCCTCACCGTCATGACCAACGGCATCCGCGCCTTCCTGCCCGGCTCGCTGGTCGACGTGCGCCCGGTCAAGGACACCACGCCGTACGAGAACAAGGAATTCGAATTCAAGGTCATCAAGCTCGACCGCAAGCGCAACAACGTCGTCGTCTCGCGACGCGCCGTGCTCGAGGCCTCCGCCGGCGAGGAGCGCGAGGCGCTGCTCGCCAACCTGAAGGAAGGCACCGTCGTCAAGGGCATCGTCAAGAACATCACCGACTACGGTGCGTTCGTTGATCTGGGCGGCATCGACGGCCTGCTGCACATCACCGACCTGGCCTGGCGCCGCGTGCGCCACCCCTCCGAAGTGCTCAACGTGGGCGACGAGGTGCAGGCCAAGGTGCTCAAGTTCGACCAGGAGAAGAACCGCGTCTCCCTCGGCCTCAAGCAGCTCGGCGAGGACCCGTGGGTCGGCATCTCGCGCCGCTACCCGCAGGGCACGCGCCTCTTCGGCAAGGTCACCAACCTCACCGACTACGGCGCCTTCGTCGAGGTCGAGCAGGGCATCGAGGGCCTGGTGCACGTCTCCGAAATGGACTGGACCAACAAGAACGTGCATCCCTCCAAGGTCGTCCAGCTGGGCGACGAGGTCGAGGTGATGATCCTCGAGATCGACGAGGACCGCCGCCGCATCTCGCTCGGCATGAAGCAGTGCATGCCGAACCCGTGGGACGAGTTCGCCATGAACCACAAGAAGGGCGACAAGGTGCGCGGCCAGATCAAGTCGATCACCGACTTCGGCATCTTCATCGGCCTGCCCGGCAACATCGACGGCCTGGTGCACCTCTCCGATCTGTCCTGGTCGACGCCCGGCGAGGAGGCCGTGCGCAACTTCAAGAAGGGCGACGAGGTCGAGGCCGTCGTGCTCGCCATCGACGTCGAGCGCGAGCGCATCTCGCTCGGCATCAAGCAGCTCGAGGGCGACCCGTTCACCAACTTCATCGCCACCCACGACAAGAACAGCGTCGTGCGCGGCACGGTGAAGAGCGTGGATGCCAAGGGCGCCGTGGTGCAGTTGTCCGACGACATCGAGGGCTACCTGCGCGCCTCCGAGGCCGCGCGCGAGCGCGTCGAGGACCTGCGCACGATGCTCAAGGAAGGCGACGCCCTGGACGCCATGATCATCAACGTGGACCGCAAGTCGCGCTCGATCAACCTGTCGATCAAGGCCAAGGACCAGGCCGAGCAGAATGAGGCCATGCAGAAGCTGCAGAGCGAATCGTCCGCCTCGAGCGGCACGACCAACCTCGGCGCCCTGCTCAAGGCCAAACTCGGCAATCCCCAGCAATAAACCATGCAGGCGAACATGACCAAGTCGGAACTCATCGCGAGACTGGCGGGGCGCTTTCCCCAGCTGGTCGCCAAGGATGCCGATTACGCGGTCAAGATGATTCTCGATGCCATGACCGCCGCGCTCACGCGCGGTGATCGCATCGAGATTCGCGGCTTCGGCAGCTTCGCGCTGAACTACAGGCCGCCGCGTACCGGACGCAACCCGAAATCTGGCGAGAAGGTGCAGGTGCCCGAGAAGTACGTGCCGCATTTCAAGGCGGGCAAGGAACTGCGCGAACGCGTCGACCAGGTCGAGTAACGCCGCGATTGCATCGGAAATCACGGAGGATGGGGCGGCGTCGGGCGATGCCGCCCCTTTTTCTTGAGCGACAATGAAATACCTGATCTGGCTGCTGCGAGTCATCGTCTTCGTCATGCTGCTCGGCTTCGCCATCAAGAACAGCGGCGGCGTCACGGTGCGCTTCTTCTTCGACGCCGACTGGCAATTGCCCCTCGTCGCGGTCATGCTGATCTTCTTCGCCGCCGGCGCGGCGGTGGGCGTCACGGCGGCGCTGGGCAGCTACCTGCGCCAGCGCCGCGAGATCCTCGCCCTGAAGCGGCAGGCCGCGCGCTCCTCGTCCGGAGCGCCATGATGGCGCGGCGCGCGCGAAGGGGGCCGGAATGATCGAATTCGAGCTCTGGTGGCTGCTGGCCGTCCCCCTCTTCTTCGCCCTGGGCTGGATGGCCGCGCGCGTGGACATCCGCCACGTCGTGCGCGAGTCGCGCGCCCTGCCGAAATCCTATTTCAAGGGGCTCAACTTCCTGCTCAACGAGCAGCCCGACAAGGCCATCGACGCCTTCCTCGAAGCCGCCAAGGTGGATTCGGAGACGGTCGAACTGCACTTCGCCATCGGCAATCTGTTCCGCCGTCGCGGCGAGACCGATCGCGCCATCCGCATGCACCAGAGCCTGGTCGAGCGCGAGGGGCTGCGCGAGGACCAGCGCCTGCAGGCGCTGGCCGAGCTGGGGCACGACTTCCTCAAGGCCGGCCTGCTCGACCGCGCCGAGGAAATCTTCCTGCGCCTGCGCGACACGGCGCGCGACGAGGAGGCGCTCACCTTCCTGCTCGAGATCTACCAGCAGGAGAAGGAATGGCGCAAGGCGATCGGCATCGCCCGGCAGCTGCCCGACCATTCCGGACACCTGTGGCAGAAGGAAATCGCCAACTTCTACTGCGAGCTGGCCTCGGCCGAGATCAACAACTCGCGTCCCCAGGAGGCGCTCGGCCTGCTCGAGGAGGCGCTGGCGACGCACCGCAAGTCGGTGCGGGCGACCATGCTCCTCGGCGACCTGCATGCCGTGGGCGGCGATCATGAGGCGGCGATCGAGGCCTGGAAGCGCATCGAGCAGCAGAATCCCGTCTATCTCTCTCTGGTGGCGGCCAAGCTGATGGAGGCCTACCGCAAGCTCGGGCGCAGCCGCGAGGGCCTGCAGCTCCTGCGCGGTTACCTGGAGCAGCATCCCTCGCTCGACATGCTCGATGCCGCTTTTCAGTGGACGCTGGAGGACGAGAGTCCGGAGGCGGCCTACCTGCTGGTGCGTGAGGAGCTGCGGCGCAACCCGACCCTGCTCGGCCTCGACAAGCTGCTCGAGGCGCAGGTCCTCGTGGCGCCGCCGGAGCGGCGTGCCGAGCTGGAACTGACGCGGAACCTGATCCACGGCCATACGCGAAAGGTGGCGCGCTACCGCTGCGACGGTTGCGGCTTCAAGGCGCGGCAGTTCTACTGGCGCTGCCCGGGGTGCGGCGCGTGGGAGAGCTACCCGCCGAAGCGCACGGAAGAATTCGACCTGACGCCATGAGCATTTACGCCCCCATCCCCCCCGCCCCCCCTTCCCGAGGAAGGGGGGTGACGGTTGTTCAGCCACGGCGTGGCTTCCGGTTTGTTGACTTGCCGCTCTCTTGGGGCGGCCCGGCGAGAGCGTCATGAAGATCACCGTCATCGGCACCGGCTACGTCGGGCTCGTCAGCGGCGCCTGCCTCGCCGAGGTGGGCAACGACGTGCTGTGCCTCGACCTCGATGCGGAGAAGATCCGCATCCTCAACGCCGGCGGCATGCCCATCCACGAGCCGGGCCTGCAGGAGATGGTCGCGCGCAACCGCGCCGCCGGCCGCCTGCGTTTCGGCACCGACGTCGCCGAGGCGGTGGCGCACGGCCTGCTGCAGTTCATCGCCGTCGGCACGCCGCCCGACGAGGACGGCTCGGCGGACCTGCAGTACGTCGTCGCCGCGGCGCGCTCGATCGGCCGCCACATGGACGGTTACAGGGCGATCGTGGACAAGTCGACCGTGCCGGTCGGCACGGCGGACAAGGTGCGCGCGGCGGTGGCCGAGGAACTGGCGGCGCGCGGCCTCAAGGCCGAGTTCAGCGTCGTCTCCAATCCGGAGTTCCTCAAGGAGGGTGCCGCGGTGGAGGACTTCATGCGTCCCGACCGCATCATCGTCGGCGCCGAGGAGGCGCGGGCGATCGACCTGATGCGCCAGCTCTATGCGCCCTTCCAGAGGAGCCACGAGCGCCTGATCGTCATGGACGTGCGCTCGGCCGAGCTGACCAAGTATGCCGCCAATGCCATGCTGGCCACCCGCATCTCCTTCATGAACGAGCTGGCCAACCTGGCCGAGAAGCTGGGCGCCGACATCGAGCAGGTGCGCCAGGGCATCGGCGCCGACCCGCGCATCGGCTACCAGTTCCTCTATCCCGGCTGCGGCTACGGCGGTTCCTGCTTTCCCAAGGACGTGCAGGCGCTCAACCGCACGGCGGCCGAGGCGGGCAGCGCGCTGCGCGTGCTGGCCGCGGTGGAGGCGGCCAACGAACACCAGAAGGGCGTGCTCGGCCGCAAGATCGTCGCCGCCTTCGGCGAGAACCTCGCCGGGCGCCGCTTCGCCCTGTGGGGCCTCGCCTTCAAGCCCAACACCGACGACATGCGCGAGGCGCCCAGCCGCACGGTCGTCGCCGACCTCCTGGCGCGCGGCGCCACGGTCTGCGCCTACGACCCCGTGGCGATGAGTGAAGCGCGCCGCGTCTTCGGCGCCGAGCCGCGCATCGTCTATGCCGCGTCGCCGATGGCTGCGCTCGACGAGGCCGACGCGCTGGTGATCGTCACCGAGTGGAAGGAGTTCAGGAGCCCCGATTTCGGCGAGATGAAGCGGCGCCTGAAGTCGCCGCGGGTCTTCGACGGCCGCAACCTCTACGACCCGGCGACGCTGCATGCGGCCGGCATCGACTACCACGCGATAGGAAGGACGCAATGAGCACGCTCACGCTGCCCGATACCGCCCGGGCGCGCATCCTCGTCGTCGGCGACGTCATGCTCGACCGCTACTGGTTCGGCGCGGTCGAGCGCATCTCGCCCGAGGCGCCGGTGCCGGTGGTCAAGGTCGAGCGCACCGAGGAGCGCCCCGGCGGCGCCGCCAACGTCGCGCGCAATTGCGCCGCGCTGGGCGCCAGGGTCTCCCTGCTCTCCGTCGTCGGCGCCGACGAGGCCGGCCAGGCGCTGTCGCGCCTGCTCGCCGCCGAAGGCATCGCCGCCAGCCTGCACGAGGACGCCGAGCTGTCGACCACCGTCAAGCTGCGCGTCGTCGGCCGCCAGCAGCAGCTGATGCGCATCGATTTCGAGCAGGCGCCGGCGCACGAGGTGCTGCGCGCCAAGCTCGCCGAGTACGAGCGGCAACTGCCCGATTGCGACGCGGTGATCCTGTCCGACTACGGCAAGGGCGGCCTCGCCCATATCGGCGAGATGATCCGGCTGGCGCGCGCGGCGGGCAAACCGGTGCTGGCCGATCCCAAGGGCGAGGACTATGTCCGCTATGCCGGCGCCACGCTGCTCACGCCCAACCGCGCCGAGCTGCGCCAGGTGGTCGGACGCTGGTCCGGCGAGGAGGATCTCCAGGCGCGCGCCGGCAAGCTCATGCGCGAACTGGGCCTGGCGGCCCTGCTGGTGACGCGCAGCGAGGAGGGCATGACCCTGTTCCGTGACGGCGAGACGGCGCACGAGCCGGCCCAGGCGCGGGAGGTTTATGATGTGAGCGGCGCCGGCGACACCGTCATCGCCACCCTGGCCGTCATGCTGGCGAGCGGGGCCGACCTGCGCGATGCCATGCGCCTGGCCAATCGCGCCGCCGGCATCGTCGTCGGCAAGCTCGGCACCGCCGTCGCGACGCTCGAGGAACTGCGCGCCGCCCTTTGATCAACGGAAGAATGACATGTATACCATCGTGACCGGCGCCGCCGGGTTTATCGGCGCCAATCTGGTAAAGGCGCTCAATGCGCGCGGCGTCAGCGACATCATCGCCGTCGACAACCTGACGCAGGGCGACAAGTTCCGCAACCTGGTCGACTGCGAGATCGCCGACTATCTCGACAAGCGGGAGTTCATCGAGGCGCTGGCAGCCGGGGACCTCGACGGCGCCGTCGAGGCCGTCCTGCACCAGGGCGCCTGCTCCGACACCATGGAGCACGACGGCCGCTACATGATGGACAACAACTACCGCTATTCGCTCGAGCTGCTCGACTTCTGCCTCGACCAGGAGGTGCCCTTCCTCTACGCCTCCTCGGCTTCGGTCTACGGCGGCGGGCGCGTCTTCCGCGAGTCGCGCGAGTTCGAGGCGCCGCTCAATGTCTACGGCTACTCGAAGTTCCTTTTCGACCAGGCGGTGCGGCGCCGAATCGGGTCAAATGCGGCCCAGGCTAACTTATCCTCCCAGGTCGTCGGCTTCCGCTACTTCAACGTCTATGGCCCGCGCGAGAGCCACAAGGGGCGCATGGCCTCGGTGGCCTTCCACTTCTTCAACCAGTACCGGGCCGAGGGCAAGGTGAAGCTCTTCGAGGGCTGCGACGGCTACGGCAACGGCGAGCAGCGGCGCGACTTCATCCACGTCGACGACGTGGTGAAGGTGAACCTGCACTTCCTCGATTGCGGCGCCTCCGGCATCTACAACGTCGGCACCGGGCGCGCGCAGACCTTCAACGATGTCGCCGTGGCGACGGTGAATGCCTGCCGCGCCGCGCAGGGCGAGGCGCCGCTGCCGCTGGCGGAACTGCGCAGCCGCGGCATGATCGAATACATCGCCTTCCCCGAAGCGCTGAAGGGCAAGTACCAGAGCTACACCGAGGCCGACGTCTCGCGGCTGCGCGAGGCCGGCTACGACGCGCCGTTCGCCACGGTGGAGGAAGGCGTCGCGCGCTACGTGCAGGAGAGGCTGAAGCCGTGAAACAGGTGATCGAGGACTTCGTTGGCAACACGCCCCTGGTGCGCCTGAAGCGCCTGCCCGGCGCCGACAACGAGCGCCGCGGCAACGTCATCCTGGCCAAGCTGGAGGGCAACAACCCGGCCGGCTCGGTGAAGGACCGGCCGGCGCTGTCGATGATCCTGCGCGCCGAGGCGCGCGGCGACATCAGGCCGGGCGACACCCTGATCGAGGCCACCAGCGGCAACACCGGCATCGCGCTGGCCATGGCGGCGACCATGCGCGGCTACCGCATGGTGCTGATCATGCCGGAGCATCTTTCCGTCGAGCGGCGCCAGACCATGCGCGCCTTCGGCGCCGAGATCGTGCTGACCGCGCAGAAGGGCGGCATGGAGATGGCGCGCGACGTCGCCGACAAGATGGTGGCCGAAGGCAAGGGCATCATGCTCGACCAGTTCGCCAATCACGACAATCCGCTTGCCCACTACGAAGGCACGGGCCCGGAGATCTGGCGCGACACGGACGGGAAACTCACCCACTTCGTCTCCAGCATGGGCACCACCGGCACCATCATGGGCTGCTCGCGCTTCTTCAAGGAAAAGAATCCGAAGATCGAGATCGTCGGCTGCCAGCCGGAGGAAGGCTCGCAGATCCCCGGCATCCGCAAGTGGCCGGAGGAATACCTGCCGAAGATCTACGACAGGCGCGGCGTGGACCGCCTCGAGTACGTCAGCCAGGCCGACGCCGAGGAGATGACGCGGCGCATGGCGCGCGAGGAAGGCCTCTTCGCCGGCATCTCCTCGGGCGGCGCCATGGCGGTGGCCCTGCGCGTGGCCGGACAGGTGGAAAACGCCGTGATCGTCACCATCGTCTGCGACCGCGGCGACCGCTATCTGTCCACGGGCGTCTTCCCCGCCTGAGCCACGATTGCGGATGATCTTCCGCGCCGCCGTATTCCTCGGACTGACTTTTCTTGCGGCTCTGCCTTGCGGCGCGGCGCAACTCACCCTGTCCCTCGGTTCGATCCGCCATGCGGCCTTCGAGGCCGAAGGCGTGACGGTCTCAATGGATGCGGCGCGGCGCGGCGAGGCCGACATCCGCTTCGGCCGTCTGCTCGTCGCCGGCGCCGAGTACCGCGAGCTGAAGCTGCACTGCTCGGGCTTCTACTTCGACGGGCGCCGCCTCGACTGCCCGGAAGGAACCCTGCGCCGCGACGATGCGCGCGGCCGCGAGCGGCCGGCGCTGCCCTTCGCCTTCGCCTGGCGCGCCGACGGTTTTCTCGACTTCTCGCTGCGCGGCGTCGACGCCGTCGCCTTTTCGCCCCTCGTCAAGCGACTGCGCGGCTGGAAGCCGCAAGGCCGCATCGACCTGGCCCTGAGAGTGGACGGCGACCGGGCGAAGCTCGATCTGGCCGCGCACGACCTCGAGTTCGCCAGCCGCGAAGGCGACATTGCCGGCAAGGGCATTTCCTTCACCCTCGACGCCGCGGCCGAGAGGAGCGGCGACAACTGGCACTGGCGCGCCCGGCTCGACTGGCCGCAGGGCGAGTTGGTCCGCGCGCCCTGGCGGCGCACGGCCGGCGTGCGGCTCGAGGCAGAGGGCGATCTCAACCGGGAGATGCTGGAGGTTGACCTGGCGCGGCTCGACGTGGCCGGTTTCGGCGCCGTCAGTGCCGGACTGCGCTGGAGCCGCGAGCGCGGCGAGGCCACCGACTGGGGCTTCATCACCGAGCGCATCGACCTCTCGGTGGCCATGCGCGACTGGTTGCAGCCGTGGCTCACCTCGCTCGGCTTTCCCGAGTGGCAGGCCTCGGGGCATGCCCGCTTCTCCGCCGAATGGGCCGCCGGCGGATTGCGCCGCTTCTATGCCGGGCTGGAGGAAGCGGCGCTCGCGGACGGCACCGGCCACCTCGAGTTGAACGGGGTCAACGCTCGCATTCCCTGGGAGGCCGGGGTGCCGACCGAGGCCGAGATCGGCATTGCCAGCGGCCGGCTCGGCGACCTGCCGCTGGGCGGCTTCGCCCTGCCGCTGAAGATGGACGGCCACGAGGCGAAGGTGGAAGGCCTGGTGGCGCCGCTGCTCGACGGACGCCTGGTGGTCGATGAGCTGCGCCTGGCGAAAAGTCAGTCCGGCTGGCACGGCGAATTCGAAGGGGGCATCGAGGGCGTCTCCATGCCCAAGCTGTCGCGTGCCCTCAGGCTGCCGGCCATGGCGGGCAGCCTGACGGCGCGCATCCCGCGCATCGCCTACGAGCAGGGGGTGCTCCATCTCGACGGCGCCCTCGGCATCGAAGTGTTCGACGGCGGCATCACGGTGCACCAGCTGCGCCTGCTCGACCCCTTCGGCAAGAACCGACGCTTCGTCGCCGACGTCACGGCGCGCAACCTCGACCTCGGCATGCTGACGCGGACGTTTTCCTTCGGCGCCATCGAGGGGCGCTTCGACGCCGATCTGCGCGAGCTGGAGATGCAGGGCTGGAAGCCGCTGCGCTTCGAGGCGCGCATCGGCAGCAGCCCGGGCGACTATCCGCGCAGTCTGAGCATCGGCGCGCTGAAGGACATCACCGCGCTGGGCGAGGCCGGCTCGCCCGAGGTAGAACAACCATCCCTCCGCCCCCTTCCCGGGGAAGGGGGTGACGATTGTTCGCCGCGATGCGGCTCCAGGCCGCTGAAAGAGCCATCCTTGGGGCGGCCCGGCGGATGGCTCGCGCGCGCGCCGGAGCGTTCCGGCTTCAGCTTCGGCTATGCGCGCATCGGCCTCGGCTGCACGCTGAAAGACGGCGTCTGCCTGCTCGAGGGCGTCGAGCGCGAAGGCCAGGGCGTGGTGCTGATGCGCGGGGCCGGCGTGCCGTCGGTGAGGATCATCGGCTACAATCGGCATATCGACTGGGAGGCGCTGGTGGCGCGGATTCGCGAAGTCATCGCGGGCCGTCCCGGCGTCGTCATCGAATGAAGAAAATCCTCTTTCTGGTTTCTATTCTTATTCTCGCCGGCTGCGTCAATCTGCACGTCCACTTCCCCGAGGCTCCGGCAAAGCCGGCGGAGCCGGCGCAGTCCGGAGCGGCCAAATGACCCCCGTCCTCGCCTTCGACATCGAGACCATTCCCGACGTGGCGGGCATCCGCCAGCTCTACGCGCTGCCGGCCGATCTCTCCGACGCCGAAACGGCCGAGTTCGCCTTCCAGAAGCGGCGCGCGGCCACGGGCAACGACTTCCTGCCCCTGCATCTGCAGCGCGTCGTCGTCATCTCCTGTGCGCTCCGCGAGGGCGAGCGCTTCACCGTCTGGTCGCTGGCCGAGCCGAAGCTGAAGGAGGCCGAAATCGTCCAGCGCTTCTACGACGGCATCGAGAAGTTCACGCCGCAGCTCGTCTCCTGGAACGGCGGCGGCTTCGACCTGCCGGTGCTGCACTACCGCGGCCTCATCCACAACGTCGCCGCGCCGCGCTACTGGGACCAGGGGGAAGACGACCGCGACTTCAAGTGGAACAACTACATCAGCCGCTACCACTCGCGCCACCTCGACCTGATGGACCTGCTGGCGATGTACCAGCCGCGCGCCAGCGCGCCGCTCGACGAACTGGCGAAGCTGATGGGCCTGCCCGGCAAGCTTGGCATGGACGGCTCTGCTGTCTGGGACGCCTGGCAGGAGGGGCGCATCGACGAGATCCGCGACTACTGCGAGACCGACGTGGTGAACACCTTCCTCGTGTGTCTCCGCTTCCAGCGCCTGCGCGGTGTGCTGACGGAGAAGGAATACGAAGCCGAGGTCAATATGGTGCGCACGTCTTTGGTAAGTCTGAAGCAGCCGCACTGGCAGGCCTTCGTGGCCGCCTGGGATGCGTGAGATGAAAACCGAACACCAACCACTTTCGATACAGAGAGCACAGAGGCACAGAGGACACAGAGATTTATTTCGATTGCTTTTCTCTGCGCTCTCTGTGTTGAAAGCGCTTTCGCCCTGACATGCCACTGACCATCCTCGGCCTCTCCGGCTCGCTCTCGCACGATCCCTCCGCCGCGCTCTACATCGACGGCAAGCTCGTCGCCGCGGCGGAGGAGGAGCGCTTCATCCGCGACAAGCACGCCAAGGGCCGCATGCCGTTCGAGGCGGCGAAGTTCTGCCTCGACTTCGCCGGCATCAGGCCGGCCGAGGTCGACGCCGTGGCGATTCCCTTCGCGCCGATCAGCCTGATGGAGCCGGCGCGCTGGCACTACGCCAGGCGCTACTGGTACGCGCCGGACCGGGCGCTCGATGCGCTCTTCAACGGCAACCGCCGCTACCGCCGCTACCGCGGCCGCATCCTCGACTGCCTGGCGCAGCTCGGCTTCGACCGGGACCGGGTCGACCTCGTGCCGGTCGAGCACCACCTGACCCACGCCTCCAGCGCCTACCACTGCTCGGGCTTCACGGAGAAGACCGCCATCCTCGGCATCGACGGCAAGGGCGAGTACGCGACGACCTTCTTCGGCTACGGCGAGAACGGCCGCATCCACAAGATCAAGGAGTTCTACGACCCGGATTCGCTCGGTGGCCTCTACGGCGCCCTCACCGAGTACCTCGGTTTCGAGATGCTCGACGGCGAGTACAAGGTGATGGGCATGGCGCCCTACGGCGACGCGAACCGCTACGACTTCTCGCGCCTGGCGAGGTTCGAGAACGGCGAGCTCGTCGTCAACACCGATTACGCCAACGTGATCGGCCTGCGCCGCTACAAGGAATACGGCAAGGGCTATTACTTCTCGCCCAAGCTGATCGACTGGCTCGGGCCACGCAGGGTGGGCGACATCGCCGACGATCCCTACATCCACTACGCGGCGAGCATGCAGAAGCTGTTCGAGGACCTTGCCCTCGCCATGCTCGAGCACTACCTCGGCGACATCCTGCGCGAGACCGGGCGCCTGGCCTTCGCCGGCGGCGGCGCGCTCAACGTCAAGCTCAACCAGCGCATCATCGCGCGGCCCGACGTCAGGGAGCTGTTCGTGCAGCCGGCCTCGGGCGACTCCGGCACGGCGGTCGGCGCGGCGTCCTACGTTTCTGTGTCGCACGGCGTGCCGGTGGAGAAGATGGAGCACGTCTACCTCGGCCCGGCCTACACCAACGAAGAGGTCATTGCCGCCTGCGCGCGCCATTCGTCGAAGCCGGCCTGGCAGAAGATCGACCAGGTGCCGCAGCGCATCGCGCGGCTGCTTGCCGACGGCCAGCCGGTGGCCTGGTTCCAGGGGCGCATGGAATTCGGCCCGCGCGCGCTCGGCGGGCGCTCCATCCTCGGCTGCCCGAGCGTGCCCGGCGTGGCCGACCGCATCAACGAACAGATCAAGTTCCGCGAGCGCTGGCGGCCGTTCTGCCCCTCGATGCTCGACTCGGTCGGCCCGCAGATGCTGGGCTCCGACCACCCGGCGCCCTTCATGACCTTCACCTTCCCGGTGGCGGAGGGCTGGAAGGCGCGCGTGCCGGAAGTGGTGCACGAGGACGGCACGGCCCGCGCCCAGGTGCTGCGCCGCGAGTTCAACCCGCGCTACTACGAGCTGATGCAGGAGATGGAGAAGCTCACCGGCAACGGCGTCGTGCTCAACACCTCGCTCAACCGCCGCGGCGAGCCGATGATCTGCTCGCCGACCGACGCGCTGAACATGTTCTTCGGCTCCGACCTGCGCTTCCTGATCATGGAGGACGTGCTGGTCGCGAAGTGACGGCCGGTAATCACGCATGAACGACCAGGAAATCGACGAATACTTCGCGACGGCACGCCCCGAATTGGTCGCGTTTCTCAAGCCATTCGGCATTTTCGGCGCGGCGCTCGATATCGGATGTGCGTCCGGCAGGCTGGGGGAGGACCTGCTGCAGGCGGGAATTGTCAGGGCTTGCGACGGCATCGAGGTGCATGGCGAGGCGGCAAGACTGGCGAAATCCCGCTTGCGTCGGGTCTGGATCGGATCGCTCGAATCGGTGGCGGATGAAGTGCCTTGGCCTCACTACGATCTCATCGTTCTTGCCGATGTGCTGGAACATCTTGTCGACCCGTGGTCGGCTTTGCGGCGCGTGCATGCCCAAACCGCGTCGGAATGCCGCTTGCTCCTCAGCGTGCCGAACGTGCGGCACTACAAGGTGCTGCTGCCGTTGCTCTTCAGAGGGGAGTTCCGCTATACCGACGCCGGCATCATGGATCGCACTCACCTGCATTTCTTCACGCGGGATAGTCTGCAGGAGGCCGTCCATGAATGCGGCTGGACGGTTCGCGCCATCGGCAGCCACATGAAGCGACGTTACCGACGTTGGTATATGCCGACGCGGCTGCTCGATCCCTTCGTTGCCGTGCAGACGCTTCTTCTGGTCGAGAAGCAGTGACGCACCCGCTCGTCAGTGTGGCGATTCCCGCCTATAACCACGCAGCCTACATCGAGGCCTGCCTCAATTCGGTTTGCGCGCAGACCTATCCCGAGCTGGAACTGGTGCTGATCGATGACGGATCGCGGGATGATACTTTCGAGATCGCCAAACGCTTTCTCGCGGAGCATGCAGGGCGCTTCCGCCGCATCGTGCTGGAGCGCCAGGAAAACAAAGGCGTAAGCGCCACGTCCAACGCATGCATCGTGGCGTGTCAGGGAGAGTGGGTGCACCTGCTGGGCTCCGATGACGTGCTCTATCCGGAAAAAATCACGCGCATCCAGCAGGCCATCGAAGACTGGCATTGTCCCGATTTGGTGCTGGTGCACGCCGATGTCCACATCATCGACCCGGAGGGGCAGCGGCATGCCCGCCAATCGAAGAAAGCACGCCCCGCAGCAGGAGTCGACCGCAAGGCATGGTATTGGCTGTTCATGGGCCGGCACTATATTTTCAATCCAACGCTGGCCCTGAGGCGGGATGCATTTTTTTCAGTTGGCGGTTTCGATCCAAATCTGGTGCTCGAGGATATGGATTTCTGGTTGCGTCTGTCTGTTGGTTACGCCTTTGGAAGGGTGCCGGAGGTTCTGGCCGGCTATCGCAAACATCCGGCCAACGCTTCTCGCAGGCGGGTCAGCATGCTGGCGGCGCAGTTCCAGACTTACGCCAAGTTCCTTTCCTCGCATGGAAGTTTGATACCGGAAAAGGATCTCCAGAGACATTTTAGAACCCAACTCAAGCGGTTCTGGCGCCGGACTCGAAAGCGCAGGCCTTGGCTGCTGCCGCTTGTAATCGCGGCTTGGGCCAAGAGTTATCTCAAGACGCCGCTGTCCGAGGATTATAGGCAAATCGGTGCATTACTGGGCCGGTGAGGGGTCTAACATACTGTTTTTCCTGTATCATTCGTCTTTTCGCTAGGCCATGCAGACGCTCCCTTTATTTTCCATCGTCATCCCCGTCTACAACGAGGCGGAGAACATCGAGCCGATGGTGCGCGAGATCCAGGCCGCCTTCGCCGGCCGGGCGGAAGCCTACGAGGTGATCTTCGTCGATGACGCCAGCACGGACGACAGCCTCGCCGTGCTGCAGCGACTGACTTCCGAGGCGGGCGGCGTCGTGCGCAGCCTGCGCCATCGCCGCAACTTCGGCCAGAGCGCCGCGGTGGGCACCGGCTTCCGCGCCGCGCGCGGCGAGTGGATCGGCACGCTGGACGGCGACGGCCAGAACGATCCGGCCGACCTGCCGCACATGCTCGACGAAGCGCGCCGGCTCGGCGTCGACTGCGTCACCGGCGTGCGCGCCAAGCGCCAGGACAACTTCATCCGCAAGCTCTCCTCGCGCGTCGGCAACGGCTTCCGCAACTGGGCGACGGGCGACCGCGTCACCGACAGCGGCTGCGGCGTGCGCGTCGTGCGCGCCGCCTGCACGCGCGAGCTGCCGGTGTTCAACGGCCTGCACCGCTTCATGCCCACGCTGTTGCGCAGCAAGGGCTTCACGGTCGCCGAGTCCGCGGTGAACCATCGTCCGCGCCTGCGCGGCGTGTCGAAATACGGCGTGCACAACCGTCTCTGGCGCGGCATCCGCGACTGCTTCGGCGTGCGCTGGTTTTCCGCGCGTGCGGTGCCGGCCGAGCGTGTGGAGGGCGGCGCGGAGCAAGGGCCGGGAAGATGAGCCTGCAGGAGCGGGACGTCGGCAACGGCACCCATCCCATCCCGGAGGGGGCCGAGGACGAGATCGAACTGGAGTCGGTGGCGCCGGGCTTCAACAAGGAACTGCGCCGCCTTCTGATTCTCCTCACCGCTGCCGTCGCCGCTTTCGTTTTGCTCTATTTCACGCCCGTCGGTGCCATCGTCCGCGACATCCACCAGTTGCGCGCCTTCCTCGCCGGCGAGGACTGGTGGGCCGAGACCGTCTATGTCCTGCTCGTCGTCGGGCTGGTCGCCATCGGTGCGCCGCGGCTGATTTTCTACGTCCTCGGCGGACTGGCCTTCGGCTTCTGGCAGGGCCTCCTGTTGGCGCAGGTCGGCGCCGCCATCGGCTCCTGGCTCACCTTCTGGGCGGTGCGCCATGGCGGGCGCGCCTGGGTCGAGCGCCATCTGGGCAGCCACCGCCTCTTCGGCCGCGCCTTCCGCGTGCGCTCCTCGGTGAAGGCGGTGGTGCTGATCCGCCAGCTGCCGCTCACCAGCGTCATGATCAACAGCGGGCTGGCGCTCTCCCAGGTCAGCGCCCGCGCCTTCCTCCTCGGCACCTTCATCGGCTATCTGCCGCAGGGCGTCATTGCCGCGCTGATCGGCAGCGGCGTCGTGGATGAAAAGGCAATGGAGGGGCTGGGCAAGCTGGCGGCGGCCGGCATCGTGCTGCTGCTCGGTGCCTTCATGCTGTGGCGCTGGCGCGGCAAGCGGACGGGCGGATGAGCCGGTCCGACCGGCAAGGCCGCCTGATCTGGGCCGCGCTGGTCGGCCTGCTGGTGCTGGCCTTCTACGCCATTCGCCTGACCGGCCCCTCGAACCTCGAGGCCGACGCGCAGGACCGCAACGTCGGCTACGTCATGGACGTCGTCTGGCAGGGCCACTGGCTGGTGCAGCAGGACATCCGCGGCCGCATCATGTCGAAGCCGCCGCTGCACACCTGGGTGGCTTCCGTCTTCGCCGAAATCGGCGGCATCAACCGCCTGACGCTGACCCTGCCGTCCATGCTGGCGGTGCTGGCCATGGCGCTGCTCGTGCTGCGCGTCGGGCGCGAACGCTACGGCCCGCTGGCGGGCGGGCTCGCCGCCCTCGCCGTGGTGCTGGCGCCGATGATGTCGAAACACATCGCGCTCGTGCGCACGGACGCGCTGTTCGCGCTGGCCGTCGCCCTCGGCGCCTTCACCGCCCATCGCGCCTGGGAACGCGGCGGCGGCTGGACATGGTTCTGGTTTTGGGCGGCCCTGGCCACCCTGATCAAGGGGCCGCTCGGCCTGGCGCTCGCCGCGATGGGCATGCTGGCCTGGTTCTGGGAACGGCGCAGCGATGCGGCCACACCGCTGCCCGGCGGTTCGCACTGGGCGGGCATCGGCGTCTTCCTGCTGCTGGTCCTGGGCTGGCTCGTGCCGGCCATCCTCTCGGCCGGGCAACCGCTCATCGACAAACTCTTTTTCCAGGAGCTGGTGGGCCAGGCCACCGGCATGGGCAAGGGCGGCTACCCGGGGCAGAACCTGCCCAGGCCGACACTGTATTTCCTCCTGCGCTTCCTGCCCTTCAGCCTGTTCGCGCTCTACGCCCTGTGGCGCATCGTCCGCCATCCCGAGACCGATGCGGCCGCGCGGCGCTTCGAGCGCTTCCTCTTCTGCTGGATCGTCGGCGGCATCGTCCTCTTCTCGCTCGCCTCGCACCACCGCGGCGACTTGCTGCTGCCGCTGTGGCCGGCGGCGGCGCTGCTCGCCGGCCGCGAGATGGCGCGCCTCGCCGGCCGCGTCGGCCTGCGCCGGATCGGCGCCGTGCTGGCGGGACTGACTTTTTTCTTTCTCGGCGGTGCCTGGTGGTCGTACCATTCGAAGGCCATGCAGAAGAACGAGGAGGTGCGCTATACCCTGGCGGCGGAAGGTGCCGCGCGCGCGCTGGCGGCGAGCGGACTCGACGTGAAGCGCATATATCATCTCGACACGCCGGTGACGGTGCAACTGCGGTTGGGGACGTTCAGCGTGTGGCTGAACGAGGAGGAGGCTCTGCGGCTTGTCGGCGGAACCGAACCCGCCTACCTGGCGGTGGAGTCGCCGGAGGATTTTCCGCGCCTGTTCGGTCCCGGCGGCCCGGCGCTGCGGGAAGTCTTCCGCTGGCCCCATGGGGCCGGAGGCAAGGCGGCGCTGCGGGTGTTCGTGTCAGCCGGACAGGCTGACGGAACCGGATCGGACGGGAGGGGGCAATGACAGCGAGGCTGACGGCGTGGGTGCAGGCGGTAGGCGCGGTGCGCACGGCTTTCTTCGTCAGCCTGCTGTTGTCCTGGGTTGCTCTCCAAGGTGCGCTGCTCAATCGCGACGGCATCCTATATGTCGACGTGGCGCGCGCCATGCTCGAAGAGGGGTTCCTGCTGCGGCATTCGGGTATCGACTGGCAGTTTCTCTCCCTGCTGATGGCCGGCCTGTCCGCCCTGACGGGGCTGGCGCCGGAGGCGGCCGGGCATTTCCTCAATGCCGTATTCCTGGCGGGCGCCTGCAGCCTTCTGGTGGCCATCACGCGGCAGCGGATGCCGGAAGCTGCATGGGCCGCCTGCCTGGTCGTACTGGCGATGCCGGCCTACAACGGCTACCGGGACATGCTGCTGCGCGAATACGGCTTCTGGTTTTTCTGCACGCTGGCCTTCTGGCTGGCGATGCGCTGGGAAGCATCCGGCCGCCAGCGCGACGCTTTGGCCTGCCAATTGGCGCTCGGCATCGCCGCACTGTTCCGCCTCGAGGCGGTGGTCCTCTACCCCGCGCTGATGCTCTGGCAGGTGTTTGCCGCACCGGCCGGGCAGCGTCTGCGGCGTGCGCTATCGATGGGCTGGTTGCCGCTCGCCGCAGCCGCGCTGGGGGCCATTCTCGTCGGCTCCGGCTTCATTGCCCTGCCCGGTCGGGTGAATTATTACCTCGAGGCCGCCAACCCGCTGCGCACCCTGCAAATCCTCAACGAAGCCGGCAGCAGGATGTCGGAGTTGGTTTTCAAGTACAAGTATTCACGGGAGGAGGCCGGCTACATCCTGTTCTTCGGCCTGCTGTCGGTGATCCCCGTAAAGTTTCTCACGCTGAGCGGGGTATTCGTCGCGCCGCTCGCCTATGGCTTCATGGTGCAGCCGGCACGCGCAGCGCTGGCACGCTGGCAGCCTCTGCCGTGGATTTTCCTGGCTTATCTGTTAGTGCTGGCCGCCTTTGTTACACACCAATTCTTTCTTGTCGGCCGTTATGTGAGCTTTCTCAACATGCTCGCGGTACCCGTGGTTGCCGTTGGTCTGGCACAGCTTATGAAGCGGTTTCCCGGCTGGCGCTGGCTGATCCTGGCGTTGGCCGTGATCACGCTGCTTGCAAACGTCGTATCCGTTTCGCCACGCAAGACGCATATTGTCGAGGCTGGACGCTGGCTTGGGGCAAATGTGTCGGAACGCCAGCAGGTTTGCCTGGTGAATTCCCGCATCGCATATTATGCAAATTGGCCTACCAGTGGGATTGTGTTTGAAGATGCCCAACTCGACAGGTTGATCGCCGATCGGCGGTGCATCTGGACCGCAATTGAAACCAGAAAGAAAGAGAATCTTGCTGTCTGGCTGCAAGAACGGCGTCTGCAGGAAGTGCGGCGCTTCGTGAACGCTGCGGGTGAAGCCGTCGTCATCGCACGCAGGGAAGGAATGTAGGCCGCTTCGCCCCGCAATCGATGATGCCCGATACCGCCCCGCCCCCGGTTTTTCTCAGCATCGTCATTCCGACCCATGATTACGGCCATTTGCTGGGCAGGGCACTGGACTCCGTGCTCACCCAGTTGTCGGCAGATTGCGAATTGGTGGTGATCGATGATGGCTCTACCGACGGTACGTCGCAGTTGCTGGAGGAACGCCAGGCAGTGAATCCAGAGAGGTTTCGTTGGGTACGCCAGGCCAATGCGGGTGCGGCGGCGGCGCGCAATGCCGGAATTCGCCTGAGCCGAGGCGCCTACCTGCTGTTTCTCGATGCCGACGACGAACTGCTGCCTGGCGCACTCGATGCCGTGCGCGATGCGGTTCGCACCCATCCCCAGGCAAGCGTCATCGTCGGGGGACGCATCACCCGTCGGGACGACGGCCGCGAAAAATATCACCCCCCCCCGTTCATGCTGCCTTCCGATCCCTATACGAGACTCGGCGACTATCTCCTGCGCAAGAATGTCGGCATGAGCCACGGTTCAACCGTCGCAAGGCGGGATTTGATTCTGCAGCATCCCTATCCGGAGAGATTGCGAGGGAGAGAGGACATCCCTGTTTTTGCTCACCTTTTTGTCAATGGGGAATTCGTCTTCACCGACCACCCGATGGTGCGCATTCACAAGCATCAAGACAGCCTTCGTCATGTAACGCACGTGTCTGATGCCCAAACGGTCGCGCTCGTAGACGAAATTTTTTCTGGTATGCCGGCCAGCTGCCAGTCGTTGCGCAACGCTTATGCCGCGCGCAGATATCTGTCTCTCGTCAGGATCGCTTTGCGCGCGGGGGATGCTGCTGCAGCGTGGCAGTATTGGTGCCGGGCTGCGACGCTGGATGTCAAGCAGGTGTTGCGACCGGCCCAAATCCGAAAAACATTGAAGGCCGGCTTTGCCGCATTGTCGGCAAGAAAGCAGACTTGAGACTGATTGCGCAGGATGGTCGGCGGTTGCTGATGTCGGAGCAGGCGCCGCTTACTCACGGCGCAGCCAGATGCTGCCGCCGGGATTCTTCAGACAAAGAGGCATCCTCTCCTTGAAGAATGCCTCGTGGAAATGCTGCATGAAGGTGTTCATGAGGACAACGCGGAATGATGTATTGAACTGAAGGAAGGTTCGCAGCATGTATGCCTCGTTCCATGCCCTTCCCTTGAATATCCACGCCTTCGGGTATTCGAATGGGTAAAAGATGTCGTGGAAATGAATGTAGACACCCTTGTTCAATCTCGGCAGGATGTCGAAAAATACCCTGTTCACGTCGCTCCCCACCTTGCCGACATGGGTTGAATCGATAAAAAGTATGTCATTTGCCTCGAGCGCGGCGAACTCGTCCAATGGGACATCCTGAAGGCGAGAGGGAATGATCCTGCATCTGGCCTGATCCTCGCTTTTCAGCATTGACATCAGGAGCTTCGGGTAGGGCTCGATAAAGGTGTGAATCGCCCCGGCTTTGGTAGACACCTCGAAGCCTTAAACTTGAGGCTATCAAGGAGGTGTCATGAGCGGCAATCGTTATCCGGAAGAATTCAAGATCGAGGCGGTCAAACAGGTTACGGAGCGGG
>VGHJ01000030.1 GCA_016868295.1 Betaproteobacteria bacterium
GATCGGGCCTTTCTGCGCCGCGGTCATGAACTGCCGGCGCAGCCAGGCCACCGGCGCGAAGCCGTAGGCGTTGCGGATCGGCGAGACGCCGAGGAGATCGAGGCCGAGCAGGATGACGATCGCGCCGGCGACGATCTGCAGCACGCCCTGGGCGAGGCCGATGCGTCCCGTGGACACCAGCACCGCGCCCAGCAGCGCGGCGACGAGGCCGACAAGGGCATACATGCCGATGCGTCCGGCGTGGTAGGTCAGGTAGGGCCACGGCCCGCGCGCCTGCAGCTTGATGAAGAAGGCCGACACCAATCCGCCGCACATGCCGAGGCAGTGGCCGCTGCCGAGCAGCCCCGTCATGAAGGCGAGCGCGTAGGAGAACTCGACGACGGCCTGGTGGTGCGAATGGTCCACTTACTTCTGCTGGAGGCGCAGCGAATTGCTCAGCACCGACACCGAGCTCATCGCCATTGCCGCCGAGGCGATCATCGGGTTGAGGCGGCCGGCGGCGGCGAAGGGGATCGCCACGGTGTTGTAGCCGAGCGCCCAGAACAGGTTCTGGCGGATCACGCTCATGGTGCGGCGGGAGAGCTGGATGCCGGAGGCGACGCGCGCGATGTCGCCGCCGACCAGCGTGACGTCCGCAGACTCCAGCGCGATGTCGGCGCCGCTGCCGATGGCGAAACCGACGTCGGCCGCCGCCAGCGCCGGCGCGTCGTTGATGCCGTCGCCGACCATGCCGACGCGCTTTCCTTCGGCCTGCAGGCGGCGCACCAGTTCCAGCTTGTCGGCGGGCGTGGCGCGCGCGACGACCTCGTCGATGCCGACCTGTTTCGCGATGTGCCGCGCCGTCGCCTCGAGGTCGCCGGTGGCCATGACGGTGGTGAGGCCGAGGCGGTGCAGCAGGGCGATGGCTTCCTTCGCGCCCTCGCGCGGCCGGTCGGCCACGGCGAGGAGCGCCGCGCAGCGGCTGCCGACCGCGACGAACACCGGCGTCTTGCCTTCGCCCGACCAGGCTTCGGCCAGCGCGGCGAATTCCGCGGCGTCGATGCCGGCCTCCTCGAGCAGGGCGGCATTGCCGATGCGGATGGTCTTGCCGGAGACGAAGGCCTGTACGCCGCGACCGGGCCGGGCGTTGAAGTCCTTCGCCGCGCGCACCTTGGCGCCGCGCTCGCGCGCCCAGGCGGCGAGCGCCTGGCCGAGGAAGTGCTCCGAGGGCGCTTCCGCCGAGGCGATCAGCGTGGCGAGCAGATCCTCGTCCTCGCTGTCGCCGGCGAGGAAGTCCGTCACCACCGGCTTGCCCTCGGTGATGGTGCCGGTCTTGTCGAAGACCAGGGTGGTCAGCTTCGACGAGGTCTCCAGCGCCTCGCCGTTGCGGATGTAGATGCCGCGCCGCGCCGCCTGGCCGGTGCCGACCATGATGGCGGTGGGCGTGGCCAGCCCGAGCGCGCAGGGGCAGGCGATGAGCAGCACGGCGACGGCGTGCGACAGCGCGCGTGCCGCCGGGTGGCCGGCCAGCAGCCAGCCGGCGAAAGTCAGTCCCGCCAGCACGCCGACCGTCGGCACGAAGCGCGCCGAGATGCGGTCGGCCAGCTTCTGCACCGGCAGCTTGGCGGCCTGGGCGTGGTCCACCATCTTGACGATGCCGGACAGCACGGTGTCGCCGCCCACCGCCGTGACGCGCAGCGTGAAGCTGCCGGTGCCGTTGATGCAGCCGCCGATCACCGCGTCGCCCGCGCTCTTCGCCACCGGCAGCGATTCGCCGGTGACAAGGGATTCGTCCACCGCCGAGCGGCCGTCCTCGACGACGCCGTCGGTGGGCACGCGGTTACCCGGGCGCACGCGCAGCAGGTCGCCGACCTGCACTTCGTCGATCGGCACGACCTCCTCGACGCCGCGGCGCAGGCGCACGGCGGTCTCGGGCTGCAGTTCGATCAGCTTGCGGATCGCCTCGCTGGCGCGGCCCTTGGCGCGCTCCTCGAGGTAGCGGCCGAGCAGGACGAAGGCGACGATGCCGGCGGCCGACTCGAAGTAGACGTGGTGGTGGCGGCGCAGCACGCCGGGCAGGCTGTAGATCCAGGCGGCGCCGGCGCCCATGGCGATCAGCGAGTCCATGTTCGCTTCACGCTGCTTCGCCAGCATCCAGGCCTTGCGGAAGATGTCGCCGCCGGGGCCGAACACCACCAGCGTGGACAGCGCCAGTTCGATCAGGCGCAGGGTCGGCGAGCGGTGCATCAGCATGCCGCTGGCCATCACCGGCGCGGTGAGCCAGGCCGCCTGCAGGAAGCGCCGCTTCGACTCGGCCATGCGCATGCGCTCGCGTTCCACCAGCAGGCGGCGCTGCGCCAGGGTGTCCATCGGCCGCGGCACGTAGCCGAGCCGCGCCACGCGCGCGAAGAGCGCTTCGCGGTCGAGGCTGCCCTGTACCGTCGCCGTGCCGGCGGCGAAATTCACGCTGGCCTTCGCCACCTGCGGATCGCGCTGCAGGTGCATCTCGATGAGCAGGGCGCAGGAAGCGCAGGTCATGCCTTCCACCGCGACCGAGCATTCCACTTGCGGCCCCTCCGGTGCCGCGGCCGGCCTGGCTGGCCGGGGCGGCGGCGCCGCGGCGAGATTGCCGATGACGGCATCGACGATGGCCAGCAGGCGTTCCTCCGCCAGTTGCGCCGGATCGTAGTGTACGGTCAGCGAGCCGATGCCGGCGACGACGCGCACGTCCTTCACCGCGGCGTGCTTGCGCAGCAGGATTTCCAGCAGGTAGCCGCGCTCGGTCTGCCCGACGAGCGAGGGTGCGACGAGGCGGATGCGGCGCGAGAGGCGGTGCGCGACCTGGAATTGCCTGGGCGTCACGTGTTCGTCTTCCGGTAGCGCACCAGCAGGTACATCAGGTAGAAGATCGCCAGCCAGGCGTCGGCGTGGGCGACCGGGTTGCGCATCCAGCGTTTGGTGATGAGTTCCCAGTGCACCTTGATCAGATAAAAGGCGATCAGGTCGTTGAGGAAATTGATGATGGCCTTCTCGGTCAGCGCGTTGGCGACGAGGGGCTGCAGGCGTGCCTGCAGCGAGCCGGCCTGCGGCGGGGCCTGGCGCAGATTCATCACGACCTTGCGCAGCTGGGCCAGCTTGCGGCGGGCGCTGTGCTCGATCTTCAGTCGGGTGTCGTGCATCGCCAGGCCGAGGTTCTGGCCCACGGGTTTCAGCGCCTGCGCCAGCGGGCCGGGCAGGCGGTCGAGTAGCGCGCGCAGGGCCAGCGCCACGTCGCGCTCATTGGCCTGGTGCGGGTCGTAGCGCAGCGACAGCTTGCCCACGTCGCGATACAGCGTGGCGCGATAGATGCCGGCGACGCCGCGCAAACCGGATTCGATCGCATCCGCGCGCGGACCGGTGCTCAACTCGGCGGGCAACTGGAGCCGGAGGTGGCCCGGCTCGCGGTGGCGCACGCCGATCTGCCGCGCCCACTCCTCGGGGTGGGACATGGTTGCCTCGGGAAAAGTCAGGCCTGGGGAGACGGCGTTTCAGCGGCCTGCGGAGGCTGAGCCTCCTGCTCCTGCGCCTCGGCGACGAGGTCGGAGAGGTGCTCCTTCTGCTGCAGGGCGAAATCCTTGCCCATGCCCATGGCCTTGGTGGCGGCGAGCACGATCTCCTTCTCGTACTTGTGCACCAGATAGCCGGCGACGAGGCCGGCGCCGATCAGGAGCAGCGGGTTGCGCAGCAGGACGCCGCCGAGCAGGCCGCGCCCCGCGGCGAAGCCGGTGGCGGCCATCATGGCGCCCTGGGTCATCGGGCTGCTCATCATGCCACCCATCATGTGGCGGGCCGGTTCTTCCATCATCATGTCGGTTCTCCCTATAAAACAGAAAATTCAATGTTCCCCCGGATTTTCGGGGGATTCCTTGATCTCGTGCAACATCTCATAGATTCCCTTGCAGCCCTCGCAGCAGAATTCCAGGGTTTTCCCTTGCACGACCAGCGTGAAGGGTTTTTTCCCCACCGCCAGGCTGCACAGGTCGCAGGGGCGGTCCGGATCGCTCATTTGAACAATTCCAAAGCGTGCCGCTCGAACACCGCCTCGTCCGCCTCGCCGATCACCTTGCCGCGCACGACCCCTTTCGCGTCGACGAAATAGGTGGTCGGCAGCCCCACCACGCCGTAGCGCTTGGCAATCGCTGACTTCTCGTCGAGCAGGACCGGGTAGGTGACGCCGAGCTTGCGGATGAAGGCCTCGACCGTCGCCTTGTCCTGCCCGGCGTTGATGGCGAACACCTCCAGCCCCTTGTCCCGGTGGCGCCGGTAGACCGCGTCGATGGCCTTCATCTCCGGCTCGCAGTACTTGCACCAGTCCGCCCAGAAGCGGATCACCAGCGGTCGTCCGTCCGCCGCCGCGGTGAAGTCTACGTCGCCGCCGCCGACGCGCTGCGTGTGGAAGGCAGGTGCCACATCGCCGAGGTTCAGCTTGGCGGCCTGCTCGCCGCCGCAGGCGGCGAGCAGGCATAGCAATACGATGAATGTCTGTCGCAGCATGTCTCAGATTTCGAGGGTTGCCGAATCATACCTGCGCCGACGGCTGCAGGTGCATGCGCCGGCATAGGGAAGGGCGCGGCATATTGCCGCATGCGACCTTGGGCCGCAGGGTCGGGAGGCGCGACGGAAATAGAATTTCCCGGATCAAGCAGGCTGTAACGAGGAGGAGGAAGCGTGGCAATCAATCGCAAAAAATTCGTCTTTGCGCTGACCGCAGCCTGCGCGCTGACCGCCCCGACTACCGCCCTGGCCGCGAACGCCGACGAAGACCTGCGCCGGGCCGGTCTCGATGCCGCAGCGCGCCTGGTCGATGCCTCGACGGTGCGGGCGGGAACCAGGAGTCAGTGAGCGATGTCGGCCTTTTTGCTGGTGGATGACGACCGCACATTCGCCCGTGTGCTGGCACGCTCGTTGGCGCGGCGCGGCCTGGAAGTGCGTGTAGCTCACGACGTCGAGGGCGGACTGGCGCAGGCGGACGCGCATATGGCAGGCGCCGTCATCGATCTCCAGTTGGGAAACGACAGCGGACTGGCCCTGGTGCCGCAACTCAGGGCGCTGAGCGCCGCCATGCGAATCCTGATGCTGACCGGCTATGCCAGCATCGACACGGCCGTTCAGGCGATCAAGCTCGGCGCGGACAATTACCTGACCAAACCGGCCACGGCGGATGCCATCGTCGCAGCGCTCGGCTGCCGTGCCACCAACGCCTGGGCGCCGGTGCGGGCCGCTCCGCTTCCCCTCGGCCGCGTGCAGTCCGAGCACATTCGGCGCGTGCTCGCCGATCATGGCGGCAGCATCTCGGGCGCCGCCCGCGCACTGAAAATGCACCGCCGTACCCTGCAGCGCAAACTGGCGCGCTTCTCGTAGTTCTACTCGAGCAGGATCAGGTTGGACCTGGCGACCATCGCCGTGGCGATGGCCGCCACGAGCAGGAAGCCGATCGTCGCCGCCTGCGCCAGCCGCTTCGACACCGCCGGCACCACCTCGCGCAGACTCGATACGCGGCGGAACGGCTGCAGCGCGCCGACGCCCAGCCCGGCGGCGGTGGCGGCGAACAGCGGCACGTAGAGCCAGTAGCCCTGGTGGCCGTACTCGGGCTTGAGGATGCAGAACGGGCAGTGGTGGTTGGGGTGCTCGTAGATGTAGAGCGAGACGAAGGAGAGCACGCCGACGAGGGTGGCGACGAAGGCGGCGGCGCTGGCCGCAGCAGCGAGGTAGCCGGCGCGCTGCGTGCGCGCGTGGAAGAAAGTCAGTCCCGCCGACACGGCGATCGCGCCGTAGAACAGCACCATGGCCGGAAGCGGCTTCAGCGCGGCGACCTCGGCGGCGAGGCCCTTTGCGTCGCCCGAGAACAGGCTGCCGCAGCAGGAGGTGATGACGTCGGCCTTGAGACCGAGGAAATACTTGAGCTGCAGGGCGAATGTCAGCGCCAGCGCAGGCAGCAGGATCAGCAGCAGCGCGTACTTGATGCGCACCAGCGGGTAGTCCGGCGCGCGGGTGTCGACATGGTTCACCGCCAGCCAGGCGGCGGCGAGGAAGAACACCGCCATCTGCGCGAGCAGCGCCGGGAAGCCGTAGGGATTGACGTTGAGCGTGCCCACCGCGCACATGGCGCCGACGAACATCTCCGCCATGCGGTCGGCGTTGAAGACGAAGAGCAGCAGGGCGACCAGTTGCACCGCCATGACGAAGGCGGCCAGTGTCGAGAAGAGGTAGGTGCGCCGCTCGAGGGCGAGTTGCCGCTCCGAGCCACTGGCGATGTCCCACTGGCGGATCACCTGCAGGGCGAAGGGCGCGGCGGCCGCCAGCATCGCCACCGCCACGCCGGCGGCGAGCAGCAGGGCGATGATCGCCGGCTGGAACAGCATCTCAGTTTTCCACGAGCTGGCCGTCGCGCATCGACACGACGCGGTGCACGGCGGCTGATTCGACCACCAGTGGATCGTGGCTGGTGAGGATCACGGTTCGCCCCTCGGCGTTGAGGCTTTCCAGGATGCCCATGAACTCGCGCGACAGCGCCGTGTCGAGGTTGGCGGTGGGCTCGTCGGCGATCAGCACCTGAGGGTCGTTCACCAGGGCGCGGGCGATGGCGACGCGCTGCTGCTCGCCGCCGGAGAGCCATTCGACGCGGGCCTCGCGCCGGTGCGCGAGCTTGAGGCGGTCGAGCAGCGACTCGGCATGACTGCGCAGTTCGCGGTGCGGGCGGCCGGTGGGGAAGGCCGGCAGCATCACGTTTTCGAGGGCGGAGAGGCCCTTGACCAGGTTGAACTGCTGGAAGACGAAGCCGAAGGTGCTGCGGCGGATGCCGGTGAGGAAGCGCTCGGGCAGGCCGGAGATGTCGTCCTCGGCCAGCCGCACGCGGCCGCTGGTGGGGCGGGCGAGGCAGCCGACGATGGTCAGCAGCGTGGTCTTGCCCGAGCCGCTCGGGCCCTGGAAGGCCGTGACCTTTTTCGCCTCGATGGTCAGGTCGATGCCGTTCAGGGCCCAGAACTCGTTGGGCCGGCCCTGGTTGAAGGCCTTGCGGATGGCTTTGAGTTCGATCATCGCCCCGCCGCCGGGCCGCCCCAAGGCGGGGCCGTCCAACGGCATGGAGCCGCCGGCAGGCGGCGAACCGGTGTCAACCCCTTCCGCTGGAAGGGGGATGGGGGGAAGGTCGTTCATGATCTCATCGCCGAATCCGGGTCGGTGATGGCCGTGCGCCAGATCGGCACCAGCACCGCCGCCATGTAGGGAAAGACGGTGAAGAAGAACAGCGTCGCCACCTGCAGGCCGTCGATGGCCGGCACGAGCTCGAAGCGCGGATAGAGCACCGCCCAGCCCTTCAGCACCGGTTCGAAGAGCGGCGCGCCGAGACGGAATACCTGCAGGTAGGCGGCGACGAAGCCGGCGAGGAATGCGGTGAGCGAGACGAGGCCGCCTTCCCACAGCTTCATCTTGATGACGTCGCCGGTCTCCCAGCCGATGGCCTTGAGGATGCCGATCTCGCGCTTCTCCTCGGCGGAGAGGCCGGAGGCCTTTTCCCAGGCGAGGATGGCGAAGGCAAAGATCGCCGCCGAGAGCAGGGCCAGCACGATGCCCTCGCGCCAGTCGAAGACCGAGGCATAGGTGCGCAGCACCTCCTCGCGCAGGATCGGCCGCGAATCCGGCAGGGCGGCGGCGAGCTTGGCGGCGACGGTGCGCACCTCGAGCGGATTGGCCACCGACAGCGCGATGTCGGTGTGGTGGCCCGCCGGGTAGTCGAAGAAGGCGCGGAAGTCCGCCTCACCCATCAGCACCAGGTCGGCGGAGACCAGCTCGGACGCATGCGGCAGGACGCCGGCGACGGTGAAGGCGAACAGCTTGCCCGAATAGGCGCGGAAGGAAATCGTGTTGCCGGGTGCGAGGCCGCGCGAGCGCGCCACCGCCGGTCCGACGGTCAGCGTGCCGGGACGCACCGCCTCGGCGGCCGGCGCCATGAAGGTGTAGTTGGCCTTCACCACCGGGTCGTAGTAGTAGCCCCACAGGCGGCCCTCGATCGTCTGCACGCCGCGAATGCGGCCGATCCTCTCGAGATAGCCGGGCGGGATGAGGTCGTGGCGGCCGGCGACCATGCGCTGCAGGATGATTTCCGGCGAGCGCTCGAGCACCCGCGCCGCCTCCTGGCGCAGGGCGTGGGTGTACAGCGACACCGAGGCCAGCACGAACACCAGCAGCGTGTAGACCAGCAGCAGGCCGAGGTTCTTCGTCTTGCGCCGGGCGAGCGATGCCAGCGTAAAGTCAATCAGATGCCGCTGTTTTTCGATCGAGGCGTTCATGGTGTGCGATCAGGGCCGCCGGCGGCGGCAGCAGCGAGCCGGTGGGGAAATGCTCCAGCGCCACCGGATGGTCCTGGAAGGCGGAATGCAGGTCGGCCTGCGAAGGATGGCGCGTGTAGCGGGCCTCGGTGAACAGCGCGAGGTCGGTCAGGCCCAGGCGCGCCGCCAGCGCGCCGCGTTCGGCGAGTTGCGGGGCGTCGCGGCTGCGCAGCCAGGCGGCGTCGAGGAAGGTGGCGGCGAATCCGGCCGCGGCGAGGCCGAGCGCGACGAAGGCGAGGCTGGAGGGACGCAATTTCATCGAAGCAGCCCGCGCACCGTTTCCAGGTATTTCTCCGCCGGTGCGTTCAGTTCTAGGGCGACGGCCAGCTTGCCGTCGGGCGCCATGACGTAGGTGCGCGTCGTGTGGTCCACCGCGTAGCTGCCGTCGGGCCGCGCCGGCTGGCGGAGGTAGCCGGCGCCGAAGGATTTCGCGACGGCGGCGATCTCCTCCGGCGTGCCGGTGACGCCGACCATCTCCGGATGGAAATAGGCGGCGTATTCCTTCAGGCGCTCAGGCGTGTCGCGCTCGGGATCGACCGAGACCATGATCAGGCGCACCTTCGCCCGCTCCTCGGTCGTCAGCGTGTTGAGCGTCTGGGCGCCGGCGGCGAGCGAGGCGGGGCAGACGTCCGGACAGTGCGTGTAGCCGAAATAGATGAGCAGTACCTTGCCGCGCAGGGTTTTCGTGTCGAGCGGGCCGCCGGCCGAGCGCAGGACGAAGTCGCCGCCCTTCGGCGCGGGTGGCTCGACGCGCTGCTCCGAGCAGCCGGCGAGGGCTGTCGCAATAAGGAGGAAGGCCAGGAGGTGTCGGAGCGGAGGCATGGTCGGATGCGTACTGAGCCGCATCCAGAGAATTGCAGAAGGCGGGCGCGCCGGCAAGCGCGCCGGATCAAGAAAGCGAAAGGTTCCTAGAAACGGTTGGCCGCGCGCATCAGCGCGCCGCGCAGGGCGATGGTCAGGCTGGAGCCCATGCCGATGCGCTGGGCGACGGCAGGCAGCAGGATCAGCGAGGCGAGGGCGAATCCGGCGCCGAGCAGCAGGGCGGCCATTTCAGGCTGGTCGTTGCTCGCTTGTTCTGCGCTTTGCGGCTGGCTCATGGCGGTGCTCCCTGAATCGACTTTGTATGGGAGAAATGCTACCCCGAGCGACTGCGGCAGGGGGTGCGACATATCGTCGCATTGGCCCCTATCCGGCCTGCGGTTTGTCGAACCAGGACGGGTCGATGAGGTCGAGTTGCTCGCCGCTGAGCACCTTCTGCAGCGCGTAGACGCTCTGCGGCCGCTGCGCCGCCGGCAGGGTCAGGCACCAGTCGATCAATTCCAACAGCTGCAGCGAATAGCGCTTGCTCCAGCGCTGCACGGCCGGCACGAGTGCGTCGTGCGCACGGCGCTGGTCGGCCGGCGGCGGCGCCTCGCCCGACAGGCTGTCGTAGAGTGAGGCGCCGACGGAGTAGATGTCGGTCCATGGTCCGAGCGGCTCGTTTGATCCCTGCTGTTCGGGTGCGGCGAAGCCGGGCGTGAGCACGGCGTTGATCCCCGCACCCGGATCCAGCCCCTGGCGTGCGGCGCCGAAATCGAGCAGGACGGGGTGGCCGTCCGTGCGCAGATAGATGTTGGCCGGCTTGATGTCGAGATGCAGCAGCTTGCGCGCGTGCACTTCTCGCAGGCCGGCGAGCAGGCGCACGAAGACGTTGCGCAGGAAGTCCTCCGGCACCGTGTCGCTGCGCTCCAGCAGCCGGCGGGCGTGCTCCTTCAGCGTCTCGCCCTCCTCGTAGCGCATCACCAGATAGGCCGTGCCGTTGCCGCGGAAGAAGTTGCTCACGCGCACGACGTTGGGGTGGTCGATGCCGGCGAGGATGCGGCCCTCGTCGAAGAAGCATTTCAGGCCGGTGTTGAAGGCCGCCTGGTGATCCGGCTCCGGCTCGATCGTCACCCCGTCCGGCGCGCGCCTCGCCATGCCGGCGGGCAGATATTCCTTGATCGCGACCGGCTGGTCCGCCGCATCGCGCGCCAAATAGACCATGGAGAATCCGCCTTGGGAGAGCGGCCGCTCGATGCGGTAGGTCTCGAGGCGGAATCCGGCGGGCAGGGCGGCGTTGTCGGTGCTCATCGTACGCTGAAGGAAAAATCGGCGCACGCGGCGCCGATTTCCTCGCGGCGCGGCTGGCTTACTCGACCTTGGTCTTGGAGCGCAACTCGGCGAGGTGGTTTTCCAGCATCTTCTGCTGCAGGCGCTGCTGGATCTGCGGCTTCACTTCGTCGAAGGGCGGGTGCTTCAGCGGGCGCACCTCCTCGAGCAGGATGACGTGCCAGCCGAACTCGGTCTTCACCGGCGTGGCCGATAACTTGCCCACCTCGAGCGACGCCAGCGCGTCGGCGAACGGCTTCACGTAGCCGGAGGAGGCGCCCCAGCCGAGGTCGCCGCCGCGGTCCTTGTTGCCGGGATCCTTCGACTGCTTGGCCAACTCCTCGAACTTCTCCCCCTTCTGCAGGCGGGCGATGACGTCCTTCGCCTCGTCCTCCTTTTCGACGAGGATGTGGCGCGCCTTGTATTCCTTGTCGCCCATCGCCTTGACGATGGCGTCGTATTCCTTCTGCACGTCGGCGTCGCTGACCGGATGCGTATTGATGAAGTCCTGCAGATAGGCGTTGACCAGGATGCCCTGGCGCGAGAGATCGAACTGGGCCAGCACCTCGACCTTCTTGTCGAAACCCTTCTTCCTCGCCGCCTGGGAGATCATCTCGCGCGTGATCAGGTCGTTGCGCACCGCTGCGCGCAGCTCCGGCGAATCCTGCTGGCCCTGGGCGATCTGCGCGTTGAGCAGGGCGTTGGCGCGGGCGACCGGGATGGCGACGCCGTTGACCGTGGCCACAGCAGCCGGCTTGGCTGCCGGTTTCGCCTCCTGGGCGAGCAGGGGCGCGGGCAGCAGGAAGCCGGCGAGGAGCAGGGCGGTCGAACGGAGGAGGGTGCGTTTCATGTGTTTTCCTTGTTTGGGGTTGATCGGTTTGCTATTCGTTTTCCTCGGGCGCCAGGGCCTTGATGCTCAGGGCATGAATTTCCCCGCGCATCATGGGCCCTAGCGCCTCGTAAATCAAGCGGTGGCGCTGCATGGTGGCGCAGCCGGCAAAGCGCGGCGAGACGATGAGGAGGCGGAAGTGGCCGCCTTCCCTGGCGCCGGCATGGCCGGCGTGTTTCGCGCTGTCGTCGGCGATGTCGACGCGCAGCGGCTCGAGCGCGGCCAGCTTCGCGCGCATGGCTTCGATGGTGCTCATGCCGGGAATACCTTCCTGAAGGGCCGCACCGTCACCCTGGCGAAGACGCCTTCGCTGGCGTATGGGTCGGCCGCCGCCCAGGCTTGCGCCGCCTCGAGCGATTCGAACTCGGCGACGATCAGGCTGCCCGCGAAGCCGGCCGGGCCGGGATCGGGCGAATCGATGGCCGGGCAGGGGCCGGCGAGGATGAGGCGGCCGGCGGCCTGCAGGGCCTTCAGGCGCTCGAGATGGGCCGGGCGCGCGGCGAGGCGCTTCGCCAGGCTTCCCGGCGCGTCGTCGCCGACGATGGCATACAGCATCACTTCTTTTCCTCCACGTACTTGGCGAGCATGAGGCTCTGCGCGACGACGAAGGCGAGCATCAGGCCCATGCCGCCGAAGAGCTTGAAGTTCACCCACGCGTCGGTGGAGAAGCTGTAGGCGACGAACAGGTTGGCCACGCCCATGAAGGCGAAAAAGCCGATCCAGCTGGCGTTGAGCTGCCCCCACACGCGCTCGGGCAGGCTGATCTGCTCCTCCATCAGCTTGCGGATCAGGTTCCTGCGGAAGATCAGCGTGGCGCCGGCCAGCACCGCGCCGAACAGCCAGTAGAGCACGGTCGGCTTCCACTTGATGAAGGTCTCGTCGCGCAGGAGCAGGGTGGCGCCGCCGAACAGCACGATGATGGCGAGGCTCACCCAGAGCATGGTGTCGACCTTGCGCCCGCGCGCCATCAGCCAGCCGATCTGGGCGAAGGTGGCGGCGATGGCCACGCCGGTGGCGACGTAGATGTCGAAGGCCTTGAAGGCGGCGAAAAACAGGATGACCGGGAACAGGTCGAAGAGGAACTTCATGTGCCGCGATTATACCTTGCAACCGGCTCCCCTCGCCCCTTGGGGAGAGGGGAGGGGGAGAGGGGAGCCCTTCATTTGTCCTTCTTCACCAGCTTGAGCGAGGCCGAGTTGATGCAAAAGCGCAGCCCCGTGGGCTGGGGCCCGTCGTCGAAGACGTGGCCGAGGTGGGCGCCGCATTGGCTGCACAGCGCCTCGGCGCGGCGCATGAAATGGCTGTTGTCCTCGGCGGTGGCGAGATTGGCCGGATCCGACGGCTGCCAGAAGCTCGGCCAGCCGCTGCCCGAGTCGTACTTGTGCGCGGAGCTGAACAGCTCGGCGCCGCAGCAGACGCAGCGGTAGGTGCCCTGGTCGTGGCAGTCCCAGTATTCGCCGGTGAAGGCGCGCTCGGTGCCCTTCTCGCGCGCGATGCGGTACTGCTCGGGGTTGAGCTGTTCGCGCCATTCCTTTTCCGTTTTTTTCATGTTCTCTCCTTGCGTTGGGCAAACCAGACCGCCAGCGGGCCGCAGGCGCAGGCGGCGCCGAGGCTGGCGAAGGCCAGGCCCCAGGCGAGCCGTCCCTCGCCGCCGGCCAGGTCGAACACCCAGCCGAAGGCGAGCGGGCCGAGGAAGCCCGCGCCGAACCCGAAAAACGAGTAGACCGCCAGCGTCGCGCCGCGTTTCGTCGGCGGCGTGGCGGCGACCAGTCCGGCGGTGAGCGCCGCCGAGTCGGCCATCACGGCGATGAAATGCAGCGCCACGAGCAGCAGCGCCAGCCACCAGGCGAGCGGACCGGCGAAGCCGGCCAGGCAGGCGAGCACGGCCGAGGCGCTCATCACGCCGAGGATGTAGCGGCGCCGGCCGATGCGCGCGGCGAATTCGTTGCCGAGTATGCTGGCGGGAATGCCGAGCAGGTTGATCGCGGCGGCGGCCGCCGCCGGCGCCCAGGCCGCCTCGGCGCCGGGCGACTGCGCGTAGGCGAAGGCGATGAAGGCCACCATCCAGGCGCGCAGGCCGAACAATTCCCAGGAGTGCGCTGCATAGCCGAGCACGTAGCCGAGCGTGGCGCGCTCGGCGAGCGCCGGCCGCAGAGCGAGCAGCGGCGGCGCCGGCTGCGGCAGGGGCGCGGGCGCCACCGGCGCCAGGCCGCGCAGCACCAGCGCCGCCGAGGCGAGCGGGCCGACGCTGCACAGGATGAAGGTCCACGCCCAGCCCAGTTGCGCATCGATCCAGCCGCCGAGCAGCAGCGAGGCGCTGGCGCCGATGCCGAAGCTCGAGGTGTAGAAGGCGATGAAGCGGCTTTGCAACGGCCCCTCGACGCGGTCGGTGAGCGCCTTCAGCCCCGGCATGTAGGTGCCGGCCAATCCCGCGCCGGCGATCGCCTGGAACAGGCAGGCGCTCCAGACGCCGTCGGCGAAGAGGCCGAAGCCGACCGTGCCGCCGGCCGAGAGCAGGGTGGAGAAGGCGTACACGCGGCGTGCGTCGACGCGGTCGGTCAGCCCGGTGAGCAGCGGCACGGCGCCCATGTAGCCGGCGAAGAAGATGCCGCCGATGAGGCCGGCCCCGGTGCCGCTCATGCCCCAGGCCGCGCGCAACTGCGCCAGCAGCGCCGGGTAGGTGGAGAAGCCGGTCATGCCGAGCACTTCCGCCGCGCAGAGCAGGGCGACGATGCGCAGGCCGGAATCGTTGGCGGGAGCGGTCATGAATGTCTACCCCCTCTCCCGCTGGCGGGAGAGGGCCGGGGAGAGGGTGGGTCTGCCGAAAGTATAATCCCTCGCACCATGCCCACTCAGCCCGACAAGCCCGCACTGCCGCTCTCGGCCAGCATCGTCGTCTCGCTCGCCGTCGCCGCCACCATCGGCCTGGCCGACGTGGCCTATGTGCTCTCCGTCGCCGGCGGCGAGATCGGCGCGCGGCTCGTCGCCGTGCTGCCGATCTTCTTCCTCGCCGCGTTCGCCGCCGCGCAGATCGCCTTCTGGGCGCTGCGCGCCGCGGTGGGGGCGCTGATGCCGCTCGACATGCGCGGGCACGCCGTGTCGACGGGACTGACTTTTCTGCTGGCGGGCATCCTGCACTACGCCGAGAGCAGCGGCGTGCAGCGTTTGCTGCACGAGCGCGCCGCGGCGGCCGCGGCAAGCTGTCCGCAGGGGATGGCGTGCCTGCCGCAGCCCAAGGCCGAGGCCCTGCAGGGCGCCGATGTCGAGGCGCGCCGCGCCGCCGCCGAGCGCGGCCTGCTCGACGCGACGCTGTTCGCCCAGCTCATGCGCGACCCCGACGCCGACGTGCGCGCCACGCTGGCGCGTCGCGCCGACCTGCAGCAGGAACTGCTCGAGCGCATGGCGGGGGACCGTCACCCTGCGGTGCGCGCCGCCGCCGCGGCCTCGCCGCGCCTCTCCAACGCGATGTTCAACACCCTGGCCATCGACCGCGACGATGGCGTGCGCCTCGCCGTGGCGCGCAACCGCAACGCGCCGCCGACGGCGCTCGCCATCCTCGCCGTGATGCGCTCAGCCGAGCTGCGCGAGCTGGTCGCCGCCCATCCGCGCGCCAGCGAGCCGGTGCTCGAGCGCCTGCTCGACGGCAGCGGCGACGATGCGGAGCGGCTGGCGCTGCAGAGACTGGGACGATAGGCGGGGGGTTACTGGGCTGTCCAGCCGCCGTCCACGGAGAGCGAGGCGCCGCGGATCTGCGCCGCCCCCTCCGAGCAGAGAAACTGCGCCAGGGCGCCGATCTGCTCCGGCGTGGCGAATTCCTTCGAGGGCTGCTTCTCGCCGAGCAGCCTCATCCGGGCTTCCTCCGGCGTGAGCCTCTCGCGCTCCGCCAGGGCGTCGATCTGCTTCTGCACCAGGGGCGTGAGCACCCAGCCCGGGCATATGGCGTTGCAGGTCACGCCGCTGGTCGCGGTCTCGAGCGCCACCACCTTGGTGATGCCGACGATGCCGTGCTTGGCCGCAACGTAAGCCACCTTGTTCACCGAGGCCACCAGGCCGTGTGCCGAGGCGATGTTGACGATGCGGCCCCAGTTGCGCTCGCGCATCTGCGGCAGGGCGGCGCGGATGGCATGGAAGGCGGCGGAGAGGTTGATGGCGATGATGGCGTCCCAGCGCTCGACGGGAAACTCGTGCACCGGCGCCGTGAACTGGATGCCGGCGTTGTTGACCAGGATGTCGACGCGGCCGAGTTCCCGCGTCGCCTGGGCGACCATGCCCTCGATCTGCGCCGGCTGCGCCATGTCGGCGCCGCTGTAGGCCACCTTCACGCCGTGTCGGGCGGCGATGTCCTGGCACAGCCCGTCGATGGCCGCGGCATCGCCGAAGCCGTTGACCAGGACGTCGGCGCCCTGCCCGGCGAGCGCGTGGGCGATGCCCAGGCCGATGCCGCTGGTCGAGCCGGTGACGATGGCGACCTTGCCTTTCAGGCACATGTTCCGATCGGGCCGAGGAATCAGCGCGCTGTATAGCCGCCGTCGATCACCAGCTCGCTGCCGGTGACGAACTTGGCCTCTTCCGAGGCGAGGTAGAGGATGCCGTGGGCGACGTCATCGGGCTCGCCCAGGGTGCCGAGCGGGTGCAGCTTGGACATGGCGCTGTGCACCGCCTCCGGCTGGACCCCGGGCACCTGGGTGCCGGCTTCGAGCATCGGCGTCCAGATGAAGCCGGGGTGCACCGAGTTGACGCGGATGCGGTCCTCGGCGAAGGCCAGCGCATCGGTCTTGCTCATGATGCGGATGGCGCCCTTCGAGGCATGGTAGGCGGCGACGTTGTGCGAGCCGACGATGCCGTAGACCGAGGAGAGGTTGACGATGCTGCCGCCGCCGGCGCGGCGCATCAGGGGCACGGCGTGCTTGGTGCAGAAGAACGTGCCCTTGGCGTTGGTGGCCATCACCTTGTCCCATTCGGCTTCGGTGGTTTCCTCGGCGGTGCCGTTGGCGCCGGAGATGCCGGCGTTGTTCACCAGGATGTCCACGCGGCCGAATTCCTTCGCCGCCTCGGCGAAGACGGCGGCGACCGCGGCCTCCTGCGAGACGTCGAGCGTCCAGGCGCGCGCCCGGCCGCCCTCGGCACGGATCGCCTCGGCGACGGCTTCCGCTTCCCGGCCGTTCACGTCGGTCACCGCCACCGCGGCGCCCTCGCGCGCCAGCAGCAGCGCGGTGGCGCGGCCGATGCCCTGCGCCGCGCCCGTGACGACGGCCACCTTGTCCTGTACGCGTCCCATCATGCTCCCCTTGGCTGACTGATTGCGCTCATTCTAGCGTTTGGCCGTCGTGGCCGTTCTTGACCGGGCGCAAGGATTGATACGGCGGGAAGCTGTCGGCCAGGCGGGCCGCCGAGCGGCGCAGGGCGGGCTGGCCGCGCAGCATCTCTTTCAGCGGCAGGCGCGAGGCGGGCGCATGCACGGCGAGCGCCGCCGGCACGCTGCGCGTCTTGCTCTCGACGGGAACGGCGACGCAGACCATGCCTTCCAGATATTCCTCGTTGTCCGTGCTGAGGCGCTCGCGGCGGATCCTGCGCAGTTCCTGCTCGAAGGCGTGGCGGTCGGTGATGGTGTTGGCGGTGTGGCGCTCGAAGCTCAGGGCGTCGAGGATGCGCTTGCGCTCGCGCGAGGGCAGCAGGGCGATGAGCAGCTTGCCGCTCGCGCTGCAGTGCGCCGGCACGCGCGAGCCGCTCTGGAAATGCAGCCTGAGCGGCCAGTTGGCCTCGACGCGGTCGAGGTATACCACCTCGGTGCCGTCGATCAGGGTGAGATTGCAGGTCTCGTTGAACTCCTTCACCAGCGACTGCAGGATGGCGTGGCGCGGCGCGCGCCAGGCCGGATGGGTCATGGATTTCATGGCGAGGCTGGCCAGGCGCGGGCCGGGGGCAAAGCGCCGGCCCTCGGCTTCGCGCGCCAGCATGCCTGCGTCCACCAGCAGGTTGGCAATGCGGTGCACGGTCGGCTTGGGCATGCCGCTCGCTTCCATGATGTCGACCAGTCCGAGCGGGACGTCGGCATTGGCGACGAGTTCGAGCACCGTGAGGGCGCGCAGGGTGGCGGAGGATTCCCGCTTCAGGTTCAGGTCTTCGCTTGACATAAATAGCCAAAAATGGAACTGATGATCTCATTATTGCCATAAATGAAGCCTCATGCAATGATTTGTCAAACAGAGCGTAGGAGTCGGCATGGCCGGTGGCGCGAAATCCCCTTCCTTCCGGCAGCGCATGACGCCGAGCGAGGCCCTCGTGGAGACCCTCGTCGCGCAAGGCGTGCGCGACGTCTTCGGCATCGTCGGATCGGCCTACATGGATGCCCTCGATCTTTTCCCTGCGGCCGGCATCCGCTTCATTCCCACGGTGCACGAGCAGGGCGCGGCGCACATGGCCGACGGCTACGCGCGCGTCTCCGGCCGCCACGGCGTCTGCATCGCGCAGAACGGGCCGGGCGTCACCAACTTCGTCACGGCGGTGGCCGCCGCCTACTGGGCGCACAGCCCGCTGGTGGTGATCACGCCGGAGACCGGTAGCGGGACCATGGGACTCGGCGGCTTCCAGGAGACCGACCAGTTGCCGATCTTCTCGAAGATTACCAAGTTCCAGGCCCACGTCAGCGGGCCGCAGCGCATGGCCGAGCTGGCCTCCCGCTGCTTCGACCGCGCCCTGCTGGAAATGGGGCCGGCCCAGCTCAACATCCCGCGCGACCATTTCTACGGCGAGGCCGACTACGACATCGCCCAGCCGATCCGCATCGAACGCGGCGCCGGCGGCGAGCAGAGCCTCGACGAAGCGGCGGCGCTGCTCGCCGGCGCGAAATTTCCGGTGATCGTCTCCGGCGGCGGCGTGGTGATGGCCGACGGGGTGGACGCCTGCCTGAAACTCGCCGAGCGGCTCGACGCGCCGGTGGTGACGAGCTACCTGCACAACGACGCCTTCCCGGCGACGCACCCGCTGTGCTGCGGCCCGCTCGGCTACCAGGGCTCCAAGGCGGCCATGAAGCTGATCGCGCAGGCCGACGTGGTGCTGGCGCTGGGCACGCGCCTCGGCCCCTTCGGCACGCTGCCGCAGCGCGGCCTCGACTACTGGCCGAAGGAGGCGAAGATCATCCAGGTGGACGCCGACGCAAAGATGCTCGGCCTGGTGAAGAAGATTTCCGTCGGCCTGTGCGCCGACGCGAAGGCCGCCGCCGAGGCGCTGCTGGCGAGGCTGTCGTCGCGCGAACTGGCCTGCACGAAAAACCGCAAGCAGCGCCGCGCCGACATCGCACGGGAGAAGGCCGCCTGGGAGGCCGAACTCGACGCCTGGCCGCAGGAGCGCGACCCGTGGAGCATCGAGGTGGCGAAAGACAGCCCGGCCATGCACCCGCGCCAGATGCTGCGTGAACTGGAGCGCGCGATGCCGGCCGACGCCATGGTGTCCACCGACATCGGCAACATCTGCTCGGTGGCCAACAGCTACCTGCGCTTCGACAAGCCGCGCAGTTTCTTCGCGGCGATGAGCTTCGGCAACTGCGGCTACGCCTTTCCGGCCGTCATCGGCGCCAAGCTGGCTGCCCCGCAACGCCCGGCCGTGGCCTACGTCGGCGACGGCGCCTGGGGCATGAGCTTCGGCGAGCTGCTCACCTGCGTGCGCGAGAGGATTCCCGTCACGGCGGTGGTGTTCCACAACATGCAATGGGGCGCCGAGAAGAAGAACCAGGTCGACTTCTACGGCAACCGCTTCGTCGGCTCCAATCTGGAGAACCCCAGCTTCGCGGCGATCGCCCGTGCCATGGGCGCCGAGGGTGTCGTGGTTGACAAGCTCTCCGATGCCGGCCCGGCGCTCGCCGCCGCCTGCGCGGCGCAGAAGGAAGGCAAGACCACCGTGCTGGAAATGATGGTGACGCGCGAGCTGGGCGACCCTTTCCGCCGCGATGCGCTGCGAAAGCCGGTGCGGCTGCTGGAAAAATACAAAGGTTGCATGTAAGGAGAACGCAATGGCGGAAATCAGCGGCGGCGAGGTGATCGCCCGCATGTTGCAGAAGGAGGGCGTCGAGAAGGTCTTCGGCATCATCGACGGTACCTATTTCGGCTTCTATTCGGCGTTGCACCGGCTCGGCATCGAGATCGTCACGCCGCGCCACGAGAGCTGCGCCGCGCATATGGCCGGCGCCTACGCGCGGCTGACGGGAAAACTCGGCGTCTGCATGGCGAGCAACGGTCCCGGCGTGGCCAACCTCCTGCCTGGCCTGGTGGTGGAGCAGGCCGAGGGCAACCGCGTGCTCGCCATCACCAGCGCGCGCCGGCCCGGCATCATGTACCCCGACCGCGGCGGCGCCTACCAGTGCTTCGATCAGAGCGGCGTCATCGGCAGGATCGGCAAGTGGAGCGCGGCGGCCTCCTCCTTCGAGCGCGTGCCGGAGCTGGTGCGGAAGGCCCTGCGCAAGAGCTGGGAGGGCCGTCCCGGCGTGGTGCATGTGGATGTGCCCGAGAACATCATGAACGGCAAGGTGAAGGCCGACGTCGCCTTCTGGATGCCGCAGCAGTACCGCACGGCCGATCCCCTGACCCCGACCGCAGAGCAGGTGGTACGCGCGGCGGAATTGCTCGTCGCCGCCCAGGCACCGATGATCCACGTCGGCAGCGGCGTCGTGCATGCGGGTGCGTATGAAGCGCTGGCGCGCGTGGCGGAGCTGCTGCAGGCGCCGGTGACGACGAGCTGGGCGGCGCGCGGCGCGCTGCCGGAGACTTCGCCGCTGGCCATGCCGATGCCGCACGTCAAGGTGAACCACCAGGTGCGCAACGACGCCGACGTCGCGCTCATCGTCGGCTCGCGCCTGGGCGAGACCGACTGGTGGGGCAAACCGCCCTACTGGCGCCACCCCTCCGAGCAGAAAACCATCCAGGTCGACCTCGACCCCGACATCCTCGGACTCAACAAGCCGGCCGACCTCGCCATCCAGACCGACGCGAAGCGCTTCCTCGAGCTGCTCGGCGACGAACTGGCGCGGCGCAAGGCGGACATCGATGTCGAGCCGCGCCGCGCCCGCCTCGCCGGCTACGCGAAAGCCATGGCCGAGGACCGCGCTGGCTGGGACAAGGCGCTCTCCGACATGGCCATTCCGATGCACCCGGCGCACATCGCCACAGTCTGCGACGAGGTGTTCCCGAAGGATACGGTGCTGGTGGCCGACGGCGGCAACGCCACCATCTGGGCCATGTTCTACCATCGGGCCAACGTGCCCAACCGCATCGTGTCGACCTTCAAGTTCGGCATGCTCGGCGCCGGCATGGCGCAGGCGGTGGGTGCGGCCGTGGCGCGGCCGGGCCGGCCGGTGTGCTGCATCATCGGCGACGGCGCCTTCGGCTTCCATCCGCAGGAAGTCGAGACCGCCGTGCGCAACAAGGCGCAGGTGATCTACATCGTGCTGTGCGACAAGCAGTGGGGCATGGTGAAGATGAACCAGCAGTTCATGCTGCGGCCGTTCAAGACCCTGCTCTTCAAGCACCTCGACCCCGAGGAGACCATCAAGGCCGACCTCGGCGAGATCGCCTTCGACAAGCTGGGCGAGTCGATGGGCGCCCATGGCGAGCGCGTGTCCGATCCGCGGGAACTCAAGCCGGCGCTGCAGCGTGCCATCCAGTCCGGCCGCTGCTCAGTGGTGCATGTCGACGTCGACCCGGTCAAGCATATGTGGGCGCCGGGGCTGATGCACTTCAAGAAGATGCACGAGGAGCCGAAGGGCTAGAAGTGTCGTCGTTCCCGCGAAAGCGGGAACCTAGTGGATTCCCGCTTTCGCGGGAATGACAGGGGGCAAACATGAACGAAATGGACCTGGTCCGCCTGAACTTCAACCCGGGGTCGCTGTGGGCGCTGAACTTCATCATCGGCCTGGTGATGTTCGGCGTGGCGCTCGATCTCAAGGTGGCCGACTTCAAGGCGGTGCTGGTCATGCCGAAACCGGTGCTGATCGGGCTGACCGGCCAGTTCGTCCTGCTGCCGGCCTTCACCTTCCTGCTGGTGCTGGCGATCGGGCCGGCGCCGAGCGTCGCCCTCGGCATGATGCTGGTGGCGGCCTGCCCGGGCGGCAACATCTCCAACTTCCTCACGCACTACGCCCGCGGCAACACCGCGCTGTCCATCACCATGACGGCGATCTCGACGGCGGTCGCGATCGTCATGACGCCGTTCAATCTGTCGCTGTGGGGCGGGCTGCACCCCGAGACGAGCCAGATCCTCAAGGCGGTGTCCCTCGACCCGCTGGAGATGCTGCTGGCGGTGTTCCTGCTGCTCGGCCTGCCGATGGCGGCGGGGATGTGGGTCGGCCATCGCTTCCCGCGATTCGTCGAGCGCGCGCACAAGCCGGTGAAGATCTTCTCGCTCGCCGTGTTCGGCCTCTTCGTCATCGGCGCGCTGGCGGCGAACTGGCAGTACTTCCTCAAGTACGTCGGCTTCGTCGTCTTCGCCGTTTTCCTGCACAACGCGCTGGCGCTCTCCACCGGCTACTTCGCGGCGAAGGCAGCCAGACTGCCCGAGCGCGACCGCCGCGCCGTGTCCATCGAGGTCGGCATCCAGAACTCCGCGCTCGGCCTCATCCTCATCTTCAACTTCTTCGACGGCCTCGGCGGCATGGCCATCGTCACGGCCTGGTGGGGCATCTGGCACATCATTTCGGGACTGACTGTGGCGACGTTCTGGTCGCGGAAGGAGCCGCCGGCGTCATGAGCGGTCCTTCGGTCCTCGTCACCGGCGCCGGCGGCTACCTCGGCTCGCAGCTCGTCGCCGCGCTGGCGGCCGGTTGTGTAAAAGTCAGTCGCGTGGTGGCGGCGGACGTGCGTGAGACGCCGCCGGAGCGGCGCCTGCCCGGTGTCGAGTACGAGGTGGCCGACGTGCGCTCGCCGGCGCTGATTCCGCTCTTCGATCAGCACAAGGTCGACACCGTGGTGCACCTGGCCTCGATCGTCACGCCCGGCCGGGACAGCAACCGCGCCTTCGAGTATTCGGTCGACGTCGAGGGCACCGAGAACGTGCTCATCGCCTGCAGCACCACCGGCGTGAAGAAGATCGTCGTCAGCTCGAGCGGCGCTGCCTACGGCTACCATGCCGACAACCCGGCCTGGCTGACCGAGGACTGCCCGCTGCGCGGCAACGAGGCCTTCGCCTACGCCCATCACAAGCGTCTCGTGGAGGAGATGCTGGCGCGCTGGCGCGCCGAGCATCCCGAGCTGAAGCAGGTGGTGTTCCGCATCGGCACCATCCTCGGCGAGACGGTGAGGAATCAGATCACCGACCTGTTCGAGAAGCCGCGCCTGCTGGCGATTCGCGGCTCCGACAGCCCCTTCGTCTTCATCTGGGACCGGGACGTCGTCGGCTGCCTGCTGCGCGCCATCGGGAGCGACAAGGCGGGCATCTACAACGTCGCCGGCGACGGCGTGCTGACGATCCACGAGATCGCCGCGAAGCTGGGCAAGCGCTGTCTGGTGCTGCCGGCCGGCCTGCTGCGTTTCGCCCTCTCCGTGCTGAAGGCGCTCGGCCTGACGCGATACGGGCCCGAGCAGCTGGATTTCCTGCGCTACCGCCCGGTGCTCGACAACACGCGCCTGAAAACCGAATTCGGCTACGTGCCGCGGCTCAGCTCGACGCAGGTCTTCGATCTCTATCTTGAGGCGCGTCGCAGGCGTGGCGCGTAATTTTTCGGAGAAAACGGTGGTCGTCACCGGCGCCGCCGGCGGGCTGGGCCGCGCCCTGGCGTTGCGCTTCGCCGCCGCCGGGGCGCGCGTCGTCGCGCTCGATCGCGACGACGCCGTGCTGCAGGGGCTGACTTTTCCTGAAGGGACGCAGGCGCTGCGACTGGCCTGCGACGTGTCGAACGAAGCGGATTGCGTTCGTGCGATGGCCGAGGCGCGGCGCGCCTTCGGCGGCATCGACGTGCTCATCAACAACGCCGGCATCACGCATCGCAGCGCGTTTGCCGCGACGCGGACGGAGGTGATCCGCCGCGTCATGGAAGTGAACTACTTCGGCGCGCTGCATTGCACGCACGCGGCGCTGGAGGATATCGTCGCGCGACGCGGCATGGTGATCGCCGTCTCCAGCATCGCCGGCTTCGCGCCGCTCGTCGCGCGCACCGGCTACGCCGCGAGCAAGCATGCCCTTCACGGCTTCTTCGACAGCCTGCGCACGGAAGTCGAGCCGCTCGGCGTCAAGGTGCTGCTGGTCTGCCCGTCCTTCATCCAGACCGGCATCGAGAAAAACGCGCTGGCCGGCGACGGCGGGCCGGCGCGTCACGCCCAGTCCATCGTCGGCAGCCGGTCGACGCCCGAGGCCATGGCGGAGAAGATATTCGCTGCCGCGCAGGCCGAGCGGCGCCTGCTGCTGCCCGACCGCGTCTCGCGGCTGTCGTGGTGGGTGTCGCGCCTGGCGCCGCGGCTCTACGAGCGGTTGATGGTGAAAAAGCTCGGCAAGGAGATGAGCGAGGGCAGGGAGTAGCCGCTTCGTCATTCCCGCGAACGCGGGAATCCATGGGTCCCCGCGTTCGCGGGGACGACAAACTTAGTGCAGATGCGCCGGTGCCTGCGGGAGATCCTCGGGCAGTTCGGCGTGGGAAGTCTCGCCCTCCGGCGTCGGGTACATCGGCATGCCGCAGTCGTCGCAGAACTCCAGCGGAAAGCGGTTCTCCAGGGCGATCACGCTGCCCACGCCGGCCTCCTCCAGCACCGCCTCGATCTGCGCCGCGCAATCGGTCGTCTCGTCCTCGGCCCCGAGCAGGGGCCACACCACGCCGTGCACCACCTCGCTCGCATCGGCGAGGGTGAAGCCGACGCGGTATTCCTCCAGCCGTTCCTCGTAAAAGGGCGCCAGCACGGCGCGCAACTGCTGCGGCCTGACGTTGAGCACCGTCTGCAGGAAGGCCACGGCGGCGCGCAGGGAGTAGACGCGCAGGCCCTGGTCGGCGCTGCGGCAGGCGGCGTGGTAGGCGTCGGGCAGCAGCGGGTCCAGCGCGCAGCCGGTGAACAGCGGCTGCAGCGCGCCGCCGCCCTGGGCGTTCCACTGCGTCGCCGCCTGCTCGCGCGAGCCGTCCTCCTCCTGCCAGCGGAAGAGGGCCTCGCCGCGCGGCGCGGCGACGACGCCGATCAGGTAGCGCGTGTCGGAAATGAAGCGCGTCGTCTCCGGCAGCTGGCGCGGGTCGATGCGGGCGTCCTTGTCCTCCACCGCCGCCTTGGCGAGCTGGTTGGCCAGGCGATAGGTTTCGACGAAGCCGCGCGGCAGCTGGTCCGGGCTGAAGAGGAAATCGGCCAGCGCCAGCCGGGTGCCGCCGGCCAGCACATGGGCCTGCAGTTGCGTGCGCGCCGCGGCGAGGAGGCCGGCGGCCAGCGTGCCGGAGGGGATGGTGAAGCGCGACCAGGCGAGCAGCGGGGCGGCGAACAGGGCGACGTCGTGTTCGCTGCCGGCCGAGCCGAGCACGCCGCTCTCGGCGCGCGACTCGATCAGGTCGGCCAGGCCGTCGTAGGCGCGGCCGTTGGCGCCGTAGAGGTGGTCGAGGGCCAGGTTGAGCGTGTCCTCGTTGCCGGTGCGCAGCAGGCGGTCGATCTCCCGCGCCAGGCGCTGTTCCCAGAAGTCGTCCTCGATGCGGCTGCTCGAGGCGGCCAGGCCGGCGGCGAGGCGGGCGAGCAGCTCGGCGTCGCGGTTGAGGGCGCCGCGGCGGGCGAAACGGCTTCTCTTCATGGCGGTTCCTTGCTTGCGGGAGGCGAATTCTACTCCGGATGGCGCCGCCGGGCGAGCGCCGCGTTTCGGGCAAAACGACAACAAGCTTGACAACATGACAATAATACTGTCAAATAGGCGCCATGAGGGACAGGACGTCAGCGGGGGAGGCCGCCGCCCAGCCGCTGCAGCAGGCGATCGAGGCGGTGCGGCGCCTGTTTCACGCGCTGTCCGGCGCGGCGGGGCGCACGCAGGACGGCTTCGGCATCACGGCGAGCATGCGCGCGGTGCTCGACGCGCTGCACGAGGGCGGCCCGCGCACGGTGCCGCGCATCGCGCGCGGGCAGGGCGTGAGCCGGCAGCACGTGCAGGTGGTGGCGAATGCGCTGCTGGCGCAGGGGCTGGTCGAGTGCGTCGACAACCCCGATCACCTGCGCTCGCCGCTGCTGCGGCTCTCCGCGGCCGGGACGAAGGCCTGCGAGGCGATGCTGCGGCGCGAGGGACGCGTGCTGACGGAGGTGGCGAAACGCATCCCGGGGGGCGATCTGAAGGTCACCCTGAAGACGCTGAATGCGATGGAGTCGGGGCTGAACCGGGCGGAGGGCCGCAGCGGTTCGCGTGTGTGAAACGAGGACGAAAGGAGGGGACGATGCGGCGATACGGAAACGTGATGGGGATACTGCTGGCGGCGCTCGGCACATTGCTGGGCATGGCGCTGATGCTGCGGCTGGCGTGGAACTGGGCGCTGCCGGACGTGTTCGGGCTCGGGCCGATCCTGCTGCGGCACGTTCTCGGCGTCGCGCTCTTCGGCCTGGCCGCGGCCGGCCTGGCGAGCCTGGTGCGGCATCGCGGCCACCGGATGATCTGGCGGGGGTAGACGTAGCGTAGCCTTGGCCCCGCCTCGTCGAGAGGCGGGGATTTTCTTCAGTGACGCCTAGCCGCGGCGCCCGCCGCCTGCCGGCCGCTTGCCTGCGCGGAAGCCTCCCGATTTTTCGCCGTAGCCCGCCGTGCGCGCATGGCCGAAGCCGGGCTTGCCGTGGACGCCGGCCTTGTGCGCGGGACGCGCCTTCGGCTCGAGCCCGGGGATGACGCCGACGCGGATCGATTGCGCCGTGTAGCGCTCGATGTCGCGGATCTGCCGCTTTTCGAAATGCGCCGCCAGGCTGATGGCGATGCCCTCGCGGCCGGCGCGGCCGGTGCGGCCGATGCGGTGCACGTAATCCTCGGCCTGGCGCGGCAGGTCGAAATTGATGACGTGGCTGATGCCCGGCACGTCGAGGCCGCGCGCCGCGACGTCCGTGGCCACCAGCACGCGCGTGCGGCCCTGGCGCAGGCCCTGCAGTGTGCGGTTGCGGTCGCGCTGGCTCATGTCGCCGTGCAGCGCCTCGGCGGCGAAGCCTTCGCCGCGCAATTGCACGGCGAGGTCGTCGGCGGATTTCTTCGTCGAGGTGAACACCACCGCCTGCGAGATCCCGGCGTCGCGCAGCAGGTGGTCGAGCAGGCGCGACTTGTGCGAGAAGTCGTCGGCGAAGTGCAGGCGCTGCTCGATCTTTGCCTTGAGTTCGGGCGCCGTTTCGATCTCGATGCGGCAGGCATCCTTCGTCACGCGGCCGGCGAGGCGGCCGACGACGCCTTCCAGCGTGGCGGAAAAGAGCAGCGTCTGCCGTTCCTTCGGCATGCGGGCGACGATGGCCTCGATGTCGTCGATGAAGCCCATGTCGAGCATGCGGTCGGCCTCGTCGAGGATCAGCGTCTCCAGGCGCGAGAAGTCGAGGCGGCCGCGCTGCAGGTGGTCGATCAGCCGGCCCGGCGTGGCGACGACGATGTCGACCGGCTGGGCGAGCAGCCTGGCCTGGACGAAGAAGGGCGCGCCGCCGACGACCGAGATGCAGCGCAGGCGCTTGAGGAACTTGCCGTAGTTTTCCGCGGCGCGCGTCACCTGCTGGGCGAGCTCGCGCGTCGGCACCAGTACCAGCACGCGCGGGCCGCGGCCGGACCGCTGCGAGGGCTCGGCCAGGCGGTGCAGGCAGGGCAGCATGAAGGCCGCCGTCTTGCCGCTGCCGGTCTGCGAGGAGACGAGGAGGTCCGTGCCTTCCAGCGTGGCGGGGATCGCCTGCGCCTGAACGGCGGTGGGTTGGGAGTAGCCGCCGGCCGCGACGGCCTTGACGACGAAGGGGTTCAAACCGAGCTGGGCGAAGGCCATGGCTCTTCCTTTCGATAAAGATGAGCATCACGTTCGAGTGATGCGAGATCACCGGCAACAACTCAAGCCGTTCGGAAGGGAAGGGCGGGAGAGATCGAGGACGGAGACTGTGTGTGGAATACAGTCACGTGAGCCCGATTCGGAAACTGGCGGGCTGGGAACTTGCTAGCTGCTGCATTGCACGGCGCGCATTATACAGACTTGACGAGACTACGCCAGCAAATCCAGCAGCGCCGCGCCGAAATTCTCCAGCTTGCGCGCGCCGATGCCGCTGACGTGGCGCAGGGCGTCGTAGGTTTGCGGGCGCGTGCGCGCGAGTTCCAGCAGGGTGCTGTCGTGCAGGATGACGTAGGCCGGCACGCCGTGCTCCTTCGCCGTTGCGGCGCGCCAGGCACGCAGGCGCTCGAAGAGGGCGTGTTCCCCGGCCGTGAGTTCGGCGTCGATCTTGCGGCTCTTCGCCGGGGCGGCCTTCCTCTTTTCCGGCGCGCGGCGCAGGGAGACGCTCTGCTCGCCGCGCAAGACCGGCCGGCTGGCGGCGGTGAGCACGAGGGCACCGTGGGCGTGGTCGACGGCGAGCAGGCCGAGGGCGACCAGCTGGCGGAAGATGCCGCGCCATTCCTTCTCGGAAATGTCCGAGCCGATGCCGTAGGTGGTCAGCTTGTCGTGGCCCCACTGACGCACGCGCTCGCCCACGCCCTCACCCCCGCGCCCCATCAGCACGTCGATGACATGGCCGGCGCCGAAGCGCTGGCCGGTGCGGTAGACGCAGGAGAGCGCCTTCCTCGCCGCCTCGGTGCCGTCGAAAGTTTGCGGCGGGTCGAGGCAGGTGTCGCAGTTGCCGCAGGGGCCGCTTTCCTCGCCGAAATAGGCGAGCAGGCGCTGGCGGCGGCAGGCGGCGGTCTCGCACAGGCCGAGCAGGGCGTCGAGCTTGGCGGAGGCGACGCGCTTGTGGCGCTCGTCGGCCGGCGACTCGGCGATCATGCGCCGCTGCTGCACGACGTCGGCCAGCCCGTAGGCCATCCAGGCGTCGGCGGGCAGGCCGTCGCGACCGGCGCGGCCGGTCTCCTGGTAGTAGCCCTCGATGCTCTTCGGCAGGTCGAGGTGGGCGACGAAGCGCACGTCGGGCTTGTCGATGCCCATGCCGAAGGCGATGGTCGCCACCATCGTCACGCCGTCTTCGCGCAGGAAGGTATCCTGGTTGCGCGCGCGGTCGGGCGAATCCATGCCGGCGTGGTAGGCCAGGGCACGGATGCCCTCGGCACAGAGGAAGGCGGCCGTCTCCTCGACCTTGCGCCGCGACAGGCAGTACACGATGCCGGCCTCACCGGCGTGCTCGGCGCGCAGGAAGGCCAGCAGTTGGGCGCGGGCATTGGCTTTCTCGACAATCTGGTAGCGGATGTTGGGCCGGTCGAAGCTGGAGACGAAGACGCGCGCGCTGCCGAGCTGGAGGTTGGCGAGGATGTCCTGGCGCGTCGTCTCGTCGGCGGTGGCGGTCAGCGCGATGCGCGGCACGCCGGGCCAGCGCTCGTGCAGGAAGCCGAGCTTGAGGTATTCCGGGCGGAAGTCGTGGCCCCACTGCGAGACGCAGTGCGCCTCGTCGATGGCGAAGAGGGCGAAGCCGTGGCGCTCGGCCTTGGCGAGCTGCCAGGCGAAGTGGGGCGAGAGCAGGCGCTCGGGCGAGACGTAGAGCAGGTCGAGTCTGCCCTCGGTGAAGGCGCGCTCGGCGCGGTCGGCCTCGAGCGCGTCCTGGCCGGAATGGATGCAGGCGGCGCGCACGCCGAATTCGGCGAGCGCCGCCACCTGGTCGCGCATCAGGGCGATGAGCGGGGAGATCACCAGCGCCGTGCCGGGCTGCAACAGGGCCGGGATCTGGTAGCAGAGCGACTTGCCGCCGCCGGTGGGCATCAGCACGAGGGCGTCGCCGCCGCCGGCGAGGTGGTCGACGATCTCGGCCTGCCGGCCGCGGAAGGCGGGGTAGCCGAAAGTGTCGTTGAGGATGTCGAGTGCGGAGGTCATCTGCCGAAAATGATGTTCAGGCCGGTTTTGCGTTGCTTGCCGATCAATTTGACGTGAAAAAGTGCCTTATTCCGCAGGGCGCGCGATGGTAAAATTCGCCCGCAAGAAAGAAAAAAATGCCAGTCCGGCTCGGCCAGGGCGGGCGCAGTGACGGACGGCCATTAGAGGGTATTGGAAAGCATTGCATGCCAGATTACGTCTACCGTGCCGAGTCGCTCGCTCGGCTGCTGAAGGTGAAGGAGCCGCTGCTGCGACTCGATCGCCATTTCGGCCCGCCGCACGATTATCCCCAGAAACTGCTGGAAACGGTGCGCAAGCAATTGCCGGCGAACCGCGCCGTCTACCGCCTCGAGTGCCTGACGCGCATGCCGCGGCAGAACGGCGCCGACACGGTGCTGCTGCGCATCCCGGCGCGAAACGCCTTCTTCGCCGAGGTGACGCGCGTTCCCGACGAGCGCAACCTGTCCTCGGGCGCGGTCTATTTCGGCGTCGACGATGCGGTGAGCCCGACCAACCGCAAGAGCCCCCGCCTGGGCATTCCCTACGAGAAGGTGGACGTGAAGGTCGGCAGCGTCTGGCTGCCCCTGTCGAGGGACGTGCTGGAACGGCTGGTGGCTAATCCCCTTCCGCCTGCAGAACCTCTTTCGGCCTGACGATGCGAAAGCCGAGGCGCGCGGACTTGCGCGCCAGGGCGAGCAGGGCCGTGTCCTTGGTGACCAGAAAATCGGCGCGCGCCGCCTGGGCCAGTTCGAGGAACTTCTGGTCGTCCGGATCGCGGCAGGGCGGCAGCGCGGCCTCGGTGGCCGCTGCGCAGGGCCGGGCCAGGGCGTCGTAGGCATCGAGCAGGCGTGCGATCTCATCTCCGGCGATTCTGAAGCGCGGGCGGCTCAGCACGTGAGCCAGTTCCGCCCGCGTCTCCGCGCTGGCGAAACAGGCGGCGCGGCCGTCCGCCAGGGCGCGGCGCAGCGGCGCCACGGCCGGATCGTCGAAGTGCAGCAGGTCGAGCACCACGTTGGTGTCGAGCACCAGGCGGATCATGGCAGGTTCAGTTGTCCGCAGACGTGTTCGGCCAGCGCGAGGCAGGCGGTCAGCCCCGGCGACTCGATGCCGAACAGGTTGATGAGGCCCGGCACGCCGTGCGTCGCCTCGGCCTGCACGAGGAAATCCGCCGCCGGATCGTCCAGCCCGGCGAGTTTCGGCCGGATGCCCGAATAGGCCGGCCGCAGGGCGCCGTCGGACAACCCCGGCCAGTACTTGCGCACCTCGGCGGTGAAGGCGTCGGCGCGGCGCGGGTCGACCGTGTAGTCGATGGCATCGACCCATTCCACGTCGGGGCCGAAGCGCGCCTGCCCGCCGAGGTCGAGCGTGAGATGCACGCCGAGGCCGCCCGGCTCGGGCAGGGGATAGACGAGATGCGAGAAGGGCGCGCGGCCGGCGAGCGCGAAGTAGTTGCCCTTCGCCAGGCGCAGCGCCGGCACGTGGCGCGGATCGAGGCCGTCGACCGCGGCGGCGACCGTCGCCGCGTGCAGACCCGCCGAATTGATCAGGATTTCCGTTTCCAGCCGCATCGGCTCGTCGCCGCCCACTTCAAGCAGGAAGCCGGGATTGCGAGCTTGAGTGCGCACGAGCGGGCTCCTCAGGGCCAACGCCGCGCCGTGGGCCTCGGCCTCGCCGAGCAGGGCCAGCATCAGGCCGTGGCTGTCGACGATGCCGGTCGAGGGCGAGAGCAGGGCGGCGCTGGCGCGCAGTTGCGGCTCCATGGCCTTCGCTTCCGCCCCGCTGAGCGGCCGCAGGTCGTCGACGCCGTTCCGCAGCGACTGACTTTTCAGCGCGGCGAGCTTCCCTTCCTGCTCCGGCGCGGTGGCGACGATCAGCTTGCCGCAGCGGCGGTGGGCGACGTGATGTCTTTCGCAGAACGCGTAGATCTGCCGTTTGCCCTCGACGCACAGCTTCGCCTTGAGCGAGCCGGGCGGGTAATAGAGCCCGGCGTGGATCACCTCGCTGTTGCGCGAGCTGGTCTCCAGGCCGATGCCGTCGCCGGCCTCGAGCACGACGGTATCGAGGCCGCGCCGCGCCAGCGCCCGCGCGCAGGCGAGGCCGACCACGCCGGCGCCGACGACGACCGCGCCGACCTTGTCCGTCATGCCGGCAGGCTCAGCAGCGCGGCGACCCGCGCCGGATCGGGCCTGTCCTGGTGCGGCACGACGCCGAGCAGCGGCGCCGAAAGGCGCGCGCGCAGCGTGTCGACGTTCTCGGTCGCGCAGGCCATGCCTGGATCGATCCGGTTGGCGACCCAGCCGGCGAGGCGCAGGCCGCGCGCGCGGATCGCCTCTTCGGTGAGCAGCGCGTGGTTGAGGCAGCCCAGCCTCAAACCGACCACCAGCACCACCGGCAGGCCGAGCCGCGCGGCGAGATCGGCGCCGTCCTGCGTGTCGGTCAGCGGCACGCGAAAGCCGCCGGCGCCCTCGACGACGAGGAAATCGGCGCGGCCGCGCAGTGCGTCGAAGCGGCGCGCGATGACCTCGACGTCGATCTTGACGCCGTCGCGCCGGGCGGCGAGCTGCGGCGACAAGGGTTCCCGCAGCAGATAGGGATTCACGGCCTCGCGCGGCGCCTGCACGTTGCCGGCGGCGATCAGCGCCTCCACATCCTCGGCGCCGCCGGCGGCCACCGGCTTCATGCCGAGTGCCTTGAGGCCCTGCGCGGCGGCGGCGCGCAAGAGCGCCGCGGCGATCAGCGTCTTGCCGACTTCGGTGTCGGTGCCAGTTAGAAAGAAAGCCTTGCTCATTGCTCCAGTTCCGTCAGGGTTTGCACCAGCCGCGCCACCTGCGCCTCGGTGTGCGCGGCGGAGAGCGTGATGCGCAGGCGCGCGGAGCCTGCCGGCACGGTGGGCGGGCGGATGCCCGGCACCCAGAGGCCGCGCTCGCAGAGTTTCTCGGCGACGTCCATGGTCTCGGCGTTGCCGCCGATCACCAGCGGCTGGATCGCCGTCGCCGAGGGCAGCAGCGTCCAGCGCTTCGGTTTGAACGCCTCGCGCAACTGCGCGATGCGTGCGGCGAGCGCGGCGCGGCGCGCGTCGCCCTGCTCGATGAGGTCGAGCGCCGTCAGCAGGGCGTGGGCGACGAGCGCCGGCTCGGCGGTGCTGAAGATGTAGGTGCGCGCCTTCTGCAGGATCCACTCGACGGCCTCGTCCGCACCGGCGACGAAGGCGCCGGCGCCGCCGGCGGCCTTGCCCAGCGTGCCCATGACGATCAGGCGCGGCGAGGCGAGCTTGAAATGCGCCGCGGATCCGCGTCCCTGCGGCCCGAGCAGGCCGAAGCCGTGGGCGTCGTCCACCAGCAGCCAGGCCTTGTGCCGCTCGGCCAGCGCGAGGATCTCCGGCAGGGGGGCGATGTCGCCGTCCATGCTGAACACTGCGTCGGTGACGATCAGCTTGCGCCGGGCGCGCGATGCGGCCAGCACGGCGCCGAGCGCAGAGAGGTCGCAGTGCGGATAGACGTTGAGTTCGGCGCGGCTCAAGCGCGCCGCGTCGATGAGGGAAGCGTGGTTGAGCCGGTCGGAGAAGATGGCGTCGCCGCGCCCGACGAGCGCCGGCACCGTGCCGAGGTTGGCGAGGTAGCCGGTCGAGAACAGCAGCGCCCGCTCGAAGCCGGTGAAGCCGGCGAGGCGCTCCTCCAGCGCGGCATGCGGCGCCTGGTGGCCGCAGACCAGGGGCGAAGCGCCCGAGCCGAGGCCGTAGCGGCGCGCACCGGCCGAAGCCGCTACGGCCAGCGCCGGATCGTTGGCGAGGCCGAGGTAGTCGTTGCTGCAGAAGGCCAGCATGGGCCGGCCGTCGACGACCAGTTCCGGCGCGCAGGGCGAGTCGACGACGCGCCGCCGGCGCCGCAGCGCCTGCGCGTCGAGCGCGGCGAGCTCATTGGAAAACCCGGCGGAAAAGTCAGTCACGGCAGCACGGCGTCGAGCGCGCCTTGTGTCCCTGAAATCAGCAGCGCGATCTCCTCGTCGCCGAGAATGTAGGGCGGCATGAAGTACACCGTGTTGCCGAGCGGGCGCAGCAGCAGGCCGCGGTCCAGCGCCGCCTGGTGGAAGCGGCGCGCGAAGAGAGGATCGTCGGTCCGTGCGTCGAAGGCCCAGATCATGCCGGTGTGGCGGAAGTGCGCCAGGCGAGGGTCGGCGGCGAGCGGTGCGGCGGCGGTGTTGATCTTCGCGGCGAGGCGGCGGTTGGACTCGATCACTCCGTCGGTCTCGAAAATCCCCAGCGTCGCCAGCGCGGCGCGGCAGGCGAGCGGGTTGCCGGTGTAGGAGTGCGAGTGCAGGAAGCCGCGCGCCGTGCTGTCGTCGTAAAAGGCGGCGTAGATCGCGTGCGTCGTCATCACCGTCGAGAGCGGCAGGGTGCCGCCGCTGATGCCCTTCGAGAGACAGAGGAAGTCCGGCACGATCTCCGCCTGCTCGTGGGCGAAGAACGTGCCGCTGCGGCCGCAGCCGACGGCGATCTCGTCGGCGATGAGATGCACGCCGTAGTGGTCGCACAGGGCGCGCGCCCGGCGCAGGTATTCCGGGTCGTGCATGGCCATGCCGGTGGCGCACTGCACGAGCGGCTCGACGATGAGCGCCGCGATTTCCCGGTGGTTGTCCGCGAGATAGGCTTCCAAGGCGATGGCGGCCGACACCGCCGCGTCGCGTGGCGTCTGGCCCTCGCCGGACAGCCGCCAGTCCGGGCTGGCCACGGTGTCGCAGGCGCGCAGCAGCGGCGCGTAGGCATCGCGGAAGAGGGCGACGTCGGTCACCGCCAGCGCGCCGAGCGTCTCGCCGTGGTAGCTGCCGGCGAGGCTGACGAAGCGCTGCTTGCCGGGATGTCCCGTGTTGCGCCAGAAGTGGAAG
>VGHJ01000031.1 GCA_016868295.1 Betaproteobacteria bacterium
TGGTCCGGCACCACCGACTGCAGGATCATGTTCGCCGAGGCGGTGTTCACCATGATGCCGAAGCCGACCAGCGGCAGGACGGCGAGCGACAGGCCGAACCACGGCGACTGGGAAAAGACGAGCAGACCGATGCCGGCACAGCCGGCGGCGATCGGCACCAGCGCCTCCAGGCCGGCCACGTGCTTCCTCGAAGCCAGGTAGAGCACGCCGGCGACGGCGCCGACGCTGCCGGCGCCGACCAGCACGCCGAGCAGGTCGGCGCCGCCGGCGAAGATGTCCCGCGCGAACACCGGCATCAGCGAGGCGTAGGGGTTGGCGAAGAAACTGACCAGCGCCACCAGCGTCAGCATGTATCGGCTCGGCAGGAAATGCCAGGCGAACTGTGCCGCCTCCTTCAAGCCGGCCAGCCAGCCCTGCACGTGCGGCTTGCGCGGCATGCCGCAAAGCCGGATGGCCGCCAGCGAGGCGATCACCGCCAGATAGGAGAGGGAGTTGATCGTGAAACACCACGCTTCGCCGGCCAGCGCCAGCACCACGCCGGCGATCGGCGGACCGATGAGCCGCGAGGCATTCATCATCAGCGAATTGAGCGCGATGGCGTTGGGCAGGTGCTCGCGCGAGCCGACCAGCTCGAGCAGGAAGGACTGGCGCAGCGGCGTGTCGATGGCGTTCACCACGCCGAGGAAGGCGGCCGCGACGATCAGGTGCCAGACTTCCACCATTCCGGCAAAAGTCAGTCCCGCCAGCACGGCGGCCTGCAGCAACGACAGCACCTGCGTCACCAGCATGCTGCGGCGGCGGTCGAAGCGGTCGGCCCATAGGCCGCCGAGCGGGGCGAGGAAGAGGATGGGGATGTGGCCGACGAAGCTCGCCAGGCCGAGCATGAAGGGCGAGCCTGTCAGGCGGTAGACCAGCCAGGCCAGGGCGATCTGCTGCATCCAGGTGCCGACCAGCGAGGCGCTTTGGCCGATGTAGTACACGCGGAAGTTGCGCACCGAGAGTGCGCGCAGCAGATGTTGCATCAGGCCATGTGGATTACAGCCGGCCGAGCTGGTCGCGCAATCTCTCGGCGAGTGCGACGAAGTCTGCAAGTCGCTTCCGCTCTTGTTCCACAACAGCGGCTGGTGCTCGATCAACAAAGCTGGGATTGGCGAGTTTTGCCTTGCACTTGGCAATTTCCGCTTCGACGCGAACCAGCTCTTTCGTCAGGCGATCCCGCTCGGCATTTCTGTCGATCTCGATCTGCAGCATGAGCCGAAAGTCTCCGACGATCTGCACCGGCGCATCGCCGGCCGGCAGCTCGGCGCCGGTCGTCGTCACCTCCGACAGCCGCGCCAGGGCGGCGAGGTAGGGTGCGAATGCCGCCACGCGGGCCGGATCGCCGGCGGCGAGCAGCGGCACCTTCTGCGCCGGCGAAAGGTTCATTTCCCCGCGCAGGCTGCGGCAGGCGTTGATCAGCTCCTTCAGCGTCTGCACTTCGGCCTCGGCCTTCTCGTCGAGGCGCGTGAGGTCCGCGACGGGGTAGGGCTGCAGCATGATGCTCTCCCCTGCGCGTCCTGCCACGGGCGCGACCTTCTGCCACAGCTCCTCGGTGATGAAGGGGATGAGCGGGTGAGCGAGGCGCAGCATGGTCTCCAGTATGCGCACCAGGGTGCGGCGCGTGGCGCGCTGCTGCGCCTCCGAGCCGGTCTGGATCTGCACTTTGGCCAGTTCCACGTACCAGTCGCAGTACTCGTCCCAGACGAATTCGTAGAGGGCGCGCGCCAGCAGGTCGAAACGGTAGTCGGCGAAGTTCTGCGCCACCTCGGCCTCGGTGCGCTGCAGGCGGCTGACGATCCAGCGGTCGGCCGACGAGAAGTCGAGGTAGGCACCGTTGCAGGCGTCCGAGCCCGGATTTACGTTGGGCGCCAGGCCGCAGTCCTGTCCCTCGCAGTTCATCAGCACGAAGCGCGTGGCGTTCCACAGCTTGTTGCAGAAGTTGCGGTAGCCCTCGCAGCGGCCCATGTCGAACTTGATGTCGCGCCCCGGGCTGGCGAGCGAGGCGAAGGTGAAGCGCAAGGCGTCGGTGCCGAAGCCGGGAATGCCGTTCGGGTACTCCTTGCGCGTGCGCTTCTCGATCTTGGGCGCGTCCTTGGGGTTCATCAGCCCCGTTGTGCGCTTGGCCACGAGATCGTCTGACGAGATGCCGTCGATGAGGTCGATCGGGTCGAGCACATTGCCCTTGGATTTCGACATCTTCTGGCCCTCGGCGTCGCGTATGAGGCCGTGCACGTAGACATCGCGGAAGGGAATCCTGCCGGTGATGTGCTTGGTCATCATCACCATGCGCGCCACCCAGAAGAAGATGATGTCGAAGCCGGTGACCAGTACCGTCGAGGGCAGGTAGAGGTCGAGCGCGGTGTTCGACTTCGCCGGCCACTCGGGGGTCCAGTCCAGCGTAGAGAAGGGCCACAGCGCCGAGGAATACCAGGTGTCGAGCACGTCCGGGTCGCGCTCGAGTCCGCCGGTGTAGCCGTCGGCCCGCGCCAGCGTGTAAGCCTCGTTCTCGTCGTGGGCGACATAGACGCGGCCGTCGTCGGAATGCCAGGCCGGGATCTGGTGGCCCCACCAGAGTTGGCGCGAGATGCACCAGTCCTGGATGTTGTTGAGCCACTGGTTGTAGGTGTTCACCCACTGCTCGGGCACGAAGCGGATCTCGCCGCTGGCCACGCATTCGAGCGCCTTGCCGACGATGCTCTTGCCGTCCGCGCCGGGCTTCGACATGGCGACGAACCACTGGTCGGTGAGCATCGGCTCGATGACGGCGTTGCTGCGGTCGCCGCGCGGCACCATCAGCTTGTGCGGCTTCACCGAGGCGAGCAGCCCCTGTGCCTCGAGGTCGGCGACGATGGCCTTGCGGGCCTCGTAGCGGTCCATGCCGCGGTACTTCTCCGGCCCATGCTCGTTGATGCGTGCGTCCAGCGTGAGGATGGAGAGCGGCGCGAAGCCGTGGCGGTGGCCGACCTGCCAGTCGTTGAAGTCGTGCGCCGGCGTGATCTTGACGCAGCCGGTGCCGAAAGCCTTGTCGACATAGCTGTCGGCGATGACCGGGATGGTGCGGCCGGTGAGCGGCAGATGCACGTGCTGGCCGACGAGCTTCGCGTAGCGCTCGTCCTCGGGGTGCACGGCGACGGCGACGTCGCCGAGCAGCGTTTCCGGCCGCGTCGTGGCCACCACAAGGTAATGTCCGCCTTCGGCGGACGGTGGGTAACGCCCGCCTTCGGCGGACGGTGGGGCGCCCTCCCGCTCGACGAGAGGATAGCGAATCTCCCACATCGAGCCTTCTTCCTCGGTCGACACGACCTCGAGGTCGGACACCGCGGTAAGCAGCTTCGGGTCCCAGTTCACCAGGCGCTTGCCGCGGTAGATCAGCCCTTCGCGGTAGAGCCGCACGAAAGTCTCGGTGACGATCTTCGAGAGGCCCGCGTCCATGGTGAAGCGCTCGCGCGACCAGTCGGGCGAGGTACCGAGGCGGCGCATCTGCCGCGTGATGGTGCCGCCGGAATACTCCTTCCACTGCCAGACGCGTTCGAGGAACTTCTCGCGGCCGAGGTCGTGGCGGCTGATGCCTTCCGCGTCGAGCTGGCGCTCGACGACGATCTGCGTGGCGATGCCGGCGTGGTCGGTGCCCGGCTGCCAGAGCGTGTTGGCGCCGCGCATGCGGTGGTAGCGCGTCAGCGCGTCCATCAGCGTCTGGTTGAAGCCGTGGCCCATGTGCAGCGTGCCGGTGACGTTGGGCGGCGGCAGCAGGATGCAGAAGTTGTCGGTCTTGGACGTGTCGGCGCCGGCGGCGAAATGGCCGCGCGACTCCCACAGCGGGTACCAGCGGCGCTCGATGTCGGCCGGCTCGAAGGATTTGGCGAGTTCCATCCTGGGAGGGAAGGGGGATTGCGAAAAGCGGGAATTATACCGGAGCGGGAAGGCCGCTCCCTTGCGTCACTTGCCCGCCTTGGTCCTTTCCTGGGCGGCGCGGATGAGATCGGAGATGAGCAGCGGCAGCGACTCGCGCAGGGCGGAGCCGACTTCCTCGGCGATCTGCTCGGCGACGCCGTCGAGGCGGCGCGCCACCAGGCGCGGCAGGGTGGCGACGAGCCAGTTCTCCACGGCACGCGCGATATCGGGCGGCAGCGGGTCGAGCAGTTCGTGCATGCGCGCGGCGAGGCCCTCCGCGCCGGGGCTGCCGGACAGCGCGGCGGAGAGCGCCGGCACCGCCTGGCTGGGGTCGACCACCTCGGTGAGCAGGGGCACGTCTTCCGGCGGCGGCGCGGGCTGGGCGCCGCCGGCGACGAAGGCCCTGCGCTTCATCAGGGCATCGGCCTTGCCAAAGACGTCGTCGTTGCTCATTCGCCCAGTTGATGCGCCTGGAGGGGATAGCCGCGGTCGCGGTAGAACTTGTAGCGCTCGCGCGCCGGGCCGCGGTCGGCCTCGTCCTTGCCGACGATCTCGATCAGCCGCTCGAAGCGCGAGAAGCCCTGCGGCAGTTCGCCGTCCAGATTGACCAGGACGTCATGGTGGGCCTCGTCGTCCAGCGTGGCGCCGATGACGACGGGGGTTTCGGCGGCGAGCGGCGCATCGAGCGCGCAGTGCGGCGTGAAGCCGGTGGCGGGCTGGCACCAGAGCAGGCGGTCGATCTGCGCAGCCAGCGCATCCGTCGGCGCATACACCAGAACCTTGCGCTTCTGCGCATGGAACTCGCCGATCAGCCGGCAGGCCGTCTGCAGCTTGTCGTTGGCGCCGTGATAGAAATCGATGCTCGTCACAGCTTGCCGGCCCGTTTCATGAGGAAGTGCGTCAGCAGCGGCACGGGGCGGCCGGTGGAACCCTTTTCCTTGCCCGAGCGCCAGGCGGTGCCGGCGATGTCGAGGTGCGCCCAGCGGTACTTCTTGGTGAAGCGCGCCAGGAAGCAGGCGCCCGTGATGGTGCCCGCGGCGCGCCCGCCGCTGATGTTCGGGATGTCGGCGAAGTTGCTCTTCAGCAGTTCCTGGTAGTCGTCCCACAGCGGCAGCTGCCAGGCGCGGTCGCCGGAAACCTGCCCGGCCTCGAGCAATTCGGCGGCGAGTTTGTCGTCGTTGGCCATCAGGCCGGAAGCGACCGCGCCGAGGGCGATGACGCAGGCGCCGGTGAGCGTCGCAATGTCCACCACGCACTCCGGCTCGAAGCGCTCGGCATAGGTGAGCGCGTCGCACAGGATGAGCCGGCCTTCGGCGTCGGTGTTGAGGATCTCGATGGTCTGTCCCGACATCGAGGTGACGATGTCGCCAGGCCGCGTCGCGCCGCCGCCCGGCATGTTTTCCACCGCCGGTATGATGCCGATCACGTTGAGCGGCAGCTTCATCTCGGCGATGGCGCGCAGGGTGCCGAGCACGCTGGCGGCGCCCGACATGTCGTACTTCATCTCGTCCATTTCCGCGCCCGGCTTGAGCGAGATGCCGCCGGTGTCGAAGGTGATGCCCTTGCCGACCAGCACGATGGGTTTCGCCCTGGCCTTGCCGTGGGTGTATTGCAGGACGATGAAGCGCGGCGGCTGGTGCGAGCCGCGCCCGACCGCCAGCAGCGAGCCCATGCCGAGCTTTTCCATGCGCTCGCGGTCGAGCACCTCGCACTTGAGCCTGAGCTCCTTCGCCAGCTTTTGCGCCTGCTGCGCCAGATAGATCGGCGTGCAGATGTTGGCGGGCAGGTTGCCCAGTTCGCGGGCCGCGTTCATGCCGCGGGAAACGGCCAGCCCCTGGGCGAGGGCGCCGCGCGCCGCGCGGGCGTCCTTGAGCGGCACGCTGAAGGCGATTCCGCCCGGAAGCGAAGCCGAACCGTTCCGCTTCGACTTGAGCTGGTCCGAGCTGAAGAGGGCGTCTTCGACCATCAATGCGCCCTGGCGCACGCGCCAGGCGGCATTGCGCCGCGGCACCGTCAGTTCGCTCAGGGTGAACAGGGCATCCCGGCTGCCCGTTTCCTTCAGCGCCCTGACGGCCGTCGCCATGGCTTCGCGGTAGGCCTTGTCGCCGAAATCCGCTTCCTTGCCCAGTCCGACGAGCAGAATCCGTTCCGCTGACGTCCCCGGCACGCCATGGAGCAGCAGCGACGTGCCCGGTTTCCCCTCCATGTCGCCGCCTTGGAGGATGCGGGCGATCCGTCCCGCCGAGGCCTTGTCCAGCCTTTGCGCCGCCGCCGCCGGCTTGCGCGATTCGAAAACGCCGGCCACGACGCAGCCGCAGCGTGCCGACTCCGGGCTGTCGCTTTTTATGCTAAATTCCACACGCCGCTCCTCTCTGTAAACTCACTGCCCGATTATCCCTTTTCCCCTCAGAAAAAGTCAAAATGGCGCGCGGGCTGATATTCGAACGTGCAGTGATGCGCGAGTTTACCGGCACGGCGGGCGCGACATTCGTGGCCTTGTTCGCCATCCTGCTCAGCACGCAGCTGATACGCCTGCTGGGACAGGCGGCGGGCGGGAAGCTGGTCTCCGAGGCGGTCGTGGCGCTGCTGGGGTTCGGCGCCCTGACGCAATTGCCCGTCCTGCTTTCCCTGACCCTGTTCATTTCCGTCCTGCTGACGCTGTCGCGCGGCTATCGCGACTCGGAAATGGCGGTCTGGTTTTCCTGCGGCCTGCCCCTGACGGCGTGGATCAAGCCGGTCCTCAAGTTCGCCGCGCCGCTGGTGGCCGCCATCGCCGTTCTGTCCCTCGTTCTATCCCCCTGGGCCCAATCCAAGAGCGTGGAGTACCGTCAACGCATGGACGCGCGCGACGACGTGGCCCGGGTGTCGCCGGGCGCCTTCAAGGAATCGGTAGGCGGCGAGCGGGTCTTCTTCGTCGAGGCGGCCTCGGCCGATGCCCGCTCCGATCAGGACGGCACGGTGCGCAACATTTTCATCAGCACGGTGCAGCACGGCCGCCAGGGCGTGATGGTGTCGAGCAGCGGCTACACGGAAAGCCTGCCCAATGGCGATCGTTTCGTCGTACTCGTCAATGGGCGGCGCTATGAAGGCACGCCGGGCACGTCGGAATACCGCGTCATGGAGTTCGAGCGCTACGCCGTGCGCATCGAAACCAAGGAAGCGCGCGGGATCGAGTTGACGACGAAGAGCACGCCCACCTGGGAACTGCAGCAGCGCGGCCGCTCGGGCATGGGGGAACTGCTCTGGCGCATCGGCATGCCGCTGGCGGCGCTCAACCTGGCCCTGATGGCGATCCCGCTCAGCTTCGTCAACCCGCGCGCCGGGCGCACCAACAACCTGGTGCTGGCCTTGCTGACTTACATGCTCTACAGCAACCTGATTTCCCTCAGCCAGGCCTGGGTGGCGCAGGGGCGACTGCGCTTCGATGCCGGATGGTGGCTGGTGCATGTGGCGATGTTCGCCATCCTGGTGCTGCTGTTCTACCGGCGCCTCTCCGTCTTTTCCTGGCTGAGACTGGGCAAGTGAAGGTCTATCAGCGCTACCTGGCGAAGGAAATCTATTCGGCCGTTTCGCTGGTGCTGCTGGCCTTTCTGATGCTGTTCGCCTTCTTCGATCTCATCAACGAGCTGCAGAGCCTGGGCAAGGGCGGGTATCAGTTGCGGCACATGGGGCTTTTCGTCCTGCTCACCCTGCCTGGCCACTTCTACGAGCTTGTGCCCATCGCGGTGCTCATCGGCACGCTGTATGCCCTGACGATGCTGGCGCGTCACTCCGAGATCACCGTGCTGCGCGCGTCCGGCCTGTCAACCGCTCTGATTCTCGGGGCGCTGACGAAGATCGGACTGACTTTCGTTCTTCTGACCTTTATCGTCGGCGATTTCATCGCGCCGCCGGCCGAGCGCGCGGCCAAGCAATTGAGACTCCAGGCCATGTCGCAGGTGGTGGGGCAGGAATTCCGTTCCGGCCTTTGGGTCAAGGACGATCTGAGCTTCATCAACGTCCGCAGCGTGTTGCCGGACAGCCGGCTGGAAGGGATTCGCATCTACGAGTTCGACCGGCAGCATGTGCTGCGCTCCATCTCGGAGGCCAGGCAGGGCGAATACCTGCCGCCGGGAAAATGGCGGCTGATCGACGTGTCGCAGACGGTGTTCGAGAAAAACCGCTCGAAGGTGAACCGGCTGCCCGAGGCGATCTGGCAGTCCGCCATCAATCCGGAAATCCTCGGCGTGCTGCTGGTGATGCCGGAACGCATGTCGGTGGCCAGTCTCTACCGCTATATCAGCCACCTGAAGGACAACCAGGTCAGGACGCAGCGCTACGAGATCGCCATGTGGAAGAAGCTGGTCTATCCGCTGGCCGCGCTGGTCATGATGGTGCTGGCGCTGCCTTTCGCCTACCTGCAGGATCGCCTGGGGGCGGTGAGCGTCAAGGTTTTCGCCGGCATCATGCTCGGCATCACCTTTCACATGCTAAACGGCCTGTTCTCCAATCTCGGCGCCATCAACAGCTGGCCGCCTTTCTTTTCGGCGATCACGCCGAGCGCCATTTTCCTGTTGGCGGCGGCGGGCATGCTGTGGTGGGTCGAACGCCGTTAGCCGCTCGCCCTGACCAGGCGGGTTCCGGCGAGCCTGTCGTGCAGGAACTGCCTGTCCCGGTCGATCAGGGCCCAGACGAGTCCGATGCCGCCCAGCAGCAGGCTGGGCCAGGCCAGCGCATAGCGCAGCAGGATCTGCCGTGACGTCAGGGCGGTGCCCGCCGCCGACACCAGCCTGATTTTCCAGGTCTGCATGGCCAGGGTCTGGCCATTCCGCTTCCACAGCGAGCCGAAATACAACAGCAGGACGACGAAAATGTGCAGCCAGAGCAGGGCGCCATGCGCCGCTGCTTTCCGGGCCATGCCCAGCAGCAGATGGGGCAGGACGAATGCGAAGCTCAATACGCCGATGAGGAGGAAAGCCTCGTAGAGCAAGCTGGCGAGCCGCCTGCGAATGCTCGGCACGCACAGGCCATCGGGCGCCTCAGCCACGGATTACTGCTGCTGCGCCTGGGCAGGGGCCGGTGCGGAAGACGCCGGCGCGGACTGCGACGCGGCATCCTGATCAGGGGCGGCGGCGGATGCGGGCGGGTCGGACGGCGCGGCATCCTGATCAGGGGCGGCGGCGGATGCGGGCGGGTCGGACGGTGCCGCCGTACTGGCCGGCGGCGCTGCCGTGGCCGTTTCCGCTGGGAGGGCAGCGGCCGGCAGCGGCTGGGATATGGTTGAGGGGATCTTCTGCGCGGGCTGGGGGCGGGCGAGGCCCGGATTCGGACCTGGCTTGGTCGCGGCCTTTTCGGCCAGGCGCTTTTTCTCTTCCTCCGAGAGGTTCTGGTACTCCTCCCATTTCTGCCTGATCGCTTCCTTTTTTTCGGGGGTGGCCTTCTGCAGGTTTTTGTATTGCTCGCGCGCCTGCTTGCGCTGCTCGGGCGTCAGGGTGGCCCATTCCTTCATCTGGCTTTGCATACGCGCCTGCTCGCCCGGTGCCATGGTCGGGTAGCGCTTGGCTATGCCCAGCCACTTCTTCTTGCGATGGGCCTCCATCTTGTCCCAATCGCGGGACAGGGGGGCCAGAATCTGTTTCTGCTCCTGGGACAGCTCAGACCATGCCGGCTGCCTCAGTTCGGGCACGACGGCATGGGCAGAAGCGGTGAGGCACAGCGCGAGGATCAGTCCTTTGAGAAATTCTCTGAAAGCCATGCCTGAAAGCCACGGTCAAGATAAGCATTGATCGGCAGGTCGTCGGCGAGCAGCGCACTGTCGATTTCCTCGTGTTCGGCGGCTTTTTCGAAGTCGTTCCAGATGGATACCCCAACGACACCGATGGCGAGCCCGACCAGCGCCACCACCGTGCGAGCATAGGGCAGGATGACGTCGGCCGTGATGTGGCCCACGCCCGCCAGGCTCAATTGCACGCCCGCCGTCTTCTGGTGGGCCAGGGCATTCTGGCGCGCGCTGTACAACCGGTCGGCGACCTTCGGGTCGAGCCCGTCCGTTCCCTGGTTGAGGTAGTGGCGAGCCTTGTAGGCGAATTCCCGTTCGGTATTCATAGTTCGATGCCCTTTGCCTTCAATGCGGCGGCCAGGGAATGCGTCGCACGAGAGCAATGCGTTTTGACACTGCCCTCGGAGCATCCCATCGCCGCCGCGGTTTCGGCGATATCCATGTCTTCCCAATAACGCATCAGAAACGCCTCGCGTTGACGCGGCGGCAGTTTTTTGATTTCTTCTTCAATGATTGCAAGGACTTGCGACTGCTCCACGCTTCCGTGCGGGGTTGCCGGTGAATAAGACCCCTGTTCCACCTCCAAAGTTTCCAGCGGATCGGCTTCGTCGTCGTCGGAAGGGGTGAAAGCCGAGAGCAGGGTGGTCCACAAGGAACGGACCTTCTGTCTCCTGTAGTAATCGCGAATCGTGTTCTGCAGGATGCGCTGGAACAGCATCGGCAGTTCCCCCGCCGGCTTGTCGCCATATTTTTCAGCCAGCTTGAGCATGGCATCCTGGACGATGTCCAGGGCCGCTTCGTCGTCCCGCACGGCGAACAGCGACTGCTTGAAGGCGCGCCGTTCGACGCTGGCTAGGAAATCCGACAGTTCAATTCTGGCAGCCAGGGTTCAGTTTTCCATTCGGCGCGCTGTGGAATTTTCAGCACGAAATGCCTTGACCAATGAGGGGGGAGTCAGTAAAGTTACATGTTTTTCAGCCGCTTATAGCAGCTTTTGGGTGCCACATGGTGTTGACTGGTGCGGAAATTGTAATCAGGTGCCTGCAGGAAGAAAAGGTCGAATATGTTTTCGGCTATCCCGGCGGTTCCGTTCTCTTCATTTACGACGAGTTGTTCAAGCAGGATAAGGTCCGCCATATTCTGGTTCGCCATGAGCAGGGCGCCGTGCATGCCGCCGACGGCTATGCGCGCTCGACCGAGAAGGTCGGCGTGGCGCTGGTGACCTCGGGCCCCGGCGTGACGAATGCCGTCACCGGCATCGCCACCGCCTACATGGATTCCATTCCGATGGTGATCGTTTCCGGCCAGGTGCCGACGGCCTACATCGGCCAGGACGCCTTCCAGGAAGTCGACACCGTCGGCATCACGCGCCCCTGCGTCAAGCACAACTTCCTCGTCAAGGATGTGCGCGACCTGGCCGCGACCATCAAGAAGGCCTTTTTTCTGGCCCGGAGCGGCCGTCCCGGTCCGGTGCTGGTGGACATCCCCAAGGACATCTCGGCGTCGAAATGCGAGTACGCCTATCCGAAGGCCATTTCGATGCGCTCCTACAACCCGGTGGTCAAGGGCCATCAGGGACAGATCAAGAAAGCGGTGCAACTGCTGCTCGAGGCCAGGCGGCCGATGATCTATACCGGCGGCGGCGTGGTGTTGTCCGATGCCGCCGACAAGCTGGCGAAGCTGGTGCGGCAGCTCGGCTTCCCCGTCACCAACACGCTGATGGGCCTGGGCGGCTATCCAGCGACGGACAAGCAGTTCGTCGGCATGCTCGGCATGCACGGCACCTACGAGGCCAACATGGCCATGCAGCACTGCGACGTGCTGCTCGCCGTCGGCGCGCGCTTCGACGACCGCGTCATCGGCAATCCAGAGCACTTTGCCGAAGTGCCGCGCAAGATCATCCACATCGACATCGACCCGTCGTCCATCTCCAAGCGCGTCAAGGTCGACGTGCCCATCGTCGGCCATGTGCCCGAAGTGCTCGACGAGATTTTCAGGCAGGTCGAATCGATCGGCGAGCGTCCCGAGGAGAAGGCGCTCAAGGCCTGGTGGAAGCAGATCGACGAGTGGCGCGGCAAGGACTGCCTCAAGTACGACCGCAAGAGCAGGATCATCAAGCCGCAGTACGTCGTCGAGAAACTGTACGAGGTGACCAAGGGCGAAGCCTTCGTCTGCTCCGACGTCGGCCAGCACCAGATGTGGGCTGCGCAGTACTACAAGTTCGACAAGCCGCGGCGCTGGATGAACTCGGGCGGCCTCGGCACCATGGGCTTCGGCCTGCCGGCGGCGATGGGCGTGCAACTGGCCCATCCGGGCGCGCCGGTCGCCTGCGTCACCGGTGAGGGCAGCATCCAGATGTGCATCCAGGAGCTGTCCACCTGCAAGCAGTACCGCCTGCCGGTGAAAATCGTCCTGCTCAACAACGGCTATCTCGGCATGGTGCGCCAGTGGCAGCAGCTGTTCCACGGCAACCGCTATGCCGAATCCTATGTCGACGCCCTGCCGGATTTCGTCAGACTGGCCGAGGCCTACGGCCATGTCGGCATGAAGGTCGAGAAGCCGGGCGACGTCGAAGGCGCCCTCAAGGAGGCCTTCAAGCGCAAGGACGATCTGGTCTTCATGGACTTCGCCATCGACCCGACCGAGAACGTCTACCCGATGGTGCAGGGCGGCAAGGGCCTCACCGAAATGATCCTGTCGGAAGAACTGTAACCATGCGTCACGTCATCTCCCTTCTCATCGAAAACGAAGCCGGCGCGCTCTCCCGCGTCTCCGGCCTGTTCTCGGCGCGCGCCTACAACATCGAGTCGCTCACCGTGGCGCCGACCGAGGATCCCTCGATGTCGCGCATGACCATCGTCAGCGTCGGTTCCGACGACATCATCGAGCAGATCACCAAGCAGCTGAACAAGCTGATCGAGGTGGTCAAGGTGGTCGACATCTCCGAGGCGGCGCACATCGAGCGCGAGCTGATGCTGGTCAAGGTGCGCGCCACCGGCAAGGACCGCGAGGAAATGAAGCGCATGTCGGACATCTTCCGCGGCCGCATCATCGACGTCACCGAGTCCACCTACGTCATCGAACTGACCGGCAACACCGCCAAGCTCGACTCGTTCATCGAGGCCATCGACCCCTCGCTGATCCTGGAAACCGTCAGGACCGGAGTGTGCGGCATCGGTCGTGGCGACCGTGTGCTGAAGGTCTGAACTCTTTTTATTCTCGCCGTATCGGGCGGACCGACTTTTGCTTGAAAGGAATGTTATGAAAGTCTATTACGACAAGGACGCCGACCTCTCGCTCATCAAGGGCCGGAAGGTCACCATCGTCGGCTACGGCTCGCAGGGCCATGCCCACGCCCTCAACCTGCACGATTCGGGCGTCAAGGTCACTGTCGGGCTGCGCAAGGGCGGCAGCTCCTGGGACAAGGCGAAGAAGGCGGGACTCACCGTGAAGGCGGTGGGCGAGGCGGTGAAGGGCGCGGATCTCGTCATGGTCCTGCTGCCGGACGAGAACATCGGCCAGGTGTACCGCGAGGACATCGAGCCGAACATCAAGAAGGGCGCGGCGCTGGCCTTCGCCCACGGCTTCAACATCCACTACGGCCAGGTGCAGCCGCGCGCCGATCTCGACGTCATCATGATCGCGCCGAAAGGCCCCGGCCACCTGGTGCGCTCGACCTACGTCGCCGGCGGCGGCGTGCCCTCGCTCATCGCCGTGCATCAGAACGTTTCGAAAAAGGCGCGCGACATCGCGCTGTCCTATGCCGCGGCCAACGGCGGCACGCGCGGCGGCGTCATCGAGACCACCTTCCGCGAGGAGACCGAGACTGACCTCTTCGGCGAGCAGGTGGTGCTGTGCGGCGGCCTGACGCAACTCATCCAGAACGGCTACGAGACCCTGGTCGAGGCCGGCTATGCTCCCGAGATGGCCTACTTCGAGTGCCTGCACGAAGTGAAGCTGATCGTCGACCTCATCTACGAGGGCGGCATCGCCAACATGCGCTACTCCATCTCGAACAACGCCGAATACGGCGACATCACGCGCGGCCCGCGCATCGTCACCGAGCAGACCAAGGCCGAGATGAAGCGCATCCTGAAGGAGATCCAGACCGGCCAGTACGCCCGGGAGTTCATCCTGGAGAACCGCGCCGGCGCGCCGACGCTGCTGGCCTCGCGCCGCAACATGGCCGCCCATTCGATCGAGCAGGTGGGTGCCAAGCTGCGCGACATGATGCCGTGGATCAAGAAGAACAAGCTGGTCGACCAGACGAAAAACTAGTGCCGTCCCCGTCCTACCCGCATCCGCTCGTCGCCAGGGAAGGTTGGCCCTTCCTGGCGGCCTCCGTTGCCGCCGCCGTGGCGGTCGGCGTTTTCGTCGGCTGGGGTTGGTCGGCACCGCTGTGGGTCTGGACACTGTTCGTCCTGCAGTTCTTCCGCGACCCGGCGCGGCCGATTCCCGGCTCGGCGCGGGACGTGCTCTCGCCGGCCGACGGCCGCATCGTCGCCATCCAGAAGACGCGCGATCCTTATGTCGACCGCGAGGCGCTGAAGATCAGCGTCTTCATGAACGTCTTCAACGTGCATTCCAACCGCAGCCCGGTCGACGGCGAGGTGAAGGGACGCTGGTACCACGCCGGCAGCTTCCTCAACGCCGCGCTGGACAAGGCGTCGCTGGAGAACGAGCGCAATGCCGTCTGGCTGCGTACACCGCAGGGTCAGGATGTCACCAGCGTCCAGGTGGCCGGCCTCATCGCCCGGCGCATTCTCTGTTACGTGAAGGAAGGCGACCGGCTCGCCCGCGGCCAGCGTTACGGTTTCATCCGCTTCGGTTCGCGCGTCGATGTCTATCTGCCGCCCGCGTCGCAACCGAAAGTGACCATCGGCGACAAGGTGTCGGCTTCCGCCACGATCCTGGCCGAATTGCCCTGAACCGTTCGTCGGCTAGAATAGGGCCATGCCCGCCTTCCGCCCCCGCAAAGCGCTGGTCAACCCCGAGTTGAGACGGCGCGGCATCTACATCCTGCCCAACCTGTTTACGACCGCGGCGCTGTTCGCCGGCTTCTACGCCATCGTCCAGGCCATGACCGACCGCTTCGAGCAGGCGGCGGTGGCGATCTTCATCGCCATGATCATGGACGGGCTGGACGGCCGCGTGGCGCGCCTGACGCGCACGCAGAGCGCCTTCGGCGCCGAGTACGACTCCCTCTCCGACATGGTCTCCTTCGGCGTGGCGCCGGCCCTGGTGATGTTCGAATGGGCCATGAAGGGCATGGGCAAGTGGGGCTGGATCGCCGCCTTCGTCTATTGCGTCTGCGCTGCGCTGCGCCTGGCGCGCTTCAATACCAACATCGAGGTCGTGGACAAGCGCTTCTTCCAGGGTCTGCCCAGCCCGGCGGCGGCGGCCCTGATCGCCGGCTTCGTCTGGGTGTTGATGGACCTCAACTACACCGGGGAGGAAGTGCACTGGTACGCCTGGGCGCTGACCCTCTTCGCCGGCATCACCATGGTCAGCAACTTCCGCTACTACAGCGGCAAGGACATCAACCTGCGGCGCAGCGTCCCCTTCATCGTCGTGCTGGCCATCGTGCTGTTCTTCATCCTCGTTTCCAGCTATCCGCCCGGCATTCTTTTCGCCCTGTTCCTTTGCTACGCTTTTTCCGGCTATGTCATGGCCGTCTGGGGCTGGCTGCAGCGGCGCAGGACCGCCGTCTGACCCCTCTTGCGGCTCCGTCGGAATCTGGCTATAGTCTGGCCATGCTTCAGATGGCAATGATCCTGACGGCAACACTCCTTCTCGGCGGCCTGCTGCTGGCGCGCCCGCTGCTGCGCCGCGCGCGCTAAATACCCCCGACCACAATTTGAGCGGTACCCGGCCGACGAGGGCATAACCCCCGATCGACTTTGACACATCCCATTCGGAGACGAACATGAGCGACCACTTGGTGATTTTCGACACGACCCTGCGCGACGGCGAGCAAAGCCCGGGCGCCTCCATGACCAAGGAAGAGAAGTTGCGCGTGGCGCGCCAACTGGAGCGCATGCGCGTCGACGTCATCGAGGCCGGCTTCGCTGCCGCCTCGCCGGGGGATTTCGATGCCATCCATACCATCGCCCAGACCATCCGCGAATCGACGGTGTGTTCGCTGGCGCGCGCCAACGAGAACGACATCCGCCGCGCCGGCGAGGCGATCCGGCCGGCCCGGTCGGGTCGCATCCACACCTTCATCGCCACCAGTCCGATCCACATGGAGAAGAAGCTGCGCATGGCGCCCGACCAGGTCGTCGAGCAGGCGGTGAAAGCGGTGCAATGGGCGCGAGAATACACCGACGACATCGAATTTTCCGCCGAGGACGCCGGCCGCTCCGAACTGGATTTCCTCTGCCGCATCTTCGAGGCCGTGATCAGGGCAGGGGCGAGGACGCTCAACGTGCCCGACACCGTCGGCTACAACGTGCCCGGCCAGTTCGCGACCACCATTCGCAAGCTGCGCGAGCGCGTGCCCGGCGCCGACAAGGTGGTCTGGTCGGTGCATTGCCACAACGACCTCGGCCTGGCCGTGGCCAATTCGCTGGCGGCGGTGATGGAAGGCGCGCGCCAGGTGGAGTGCACCATCAACGGACTCGGCGAGCGCGCCGGCAACGCGGCGCTCGAGGAGATCGTCATGGCGGTGCGCACGCGCCAGGACATCTTCGGTTGCAACACGCGCATCGACACGACCCAGATCGTGCCGGCCTCCAAGCTGGTGTCCAGCATCACCGGCTTCCCGGTGCAGCCGAACAAGGCCATCGTCGGCGCCAACGCCTTCGCCCACGAGTCGGGCATCCACCAGGACGGCGTGCTCAAGCACCGCGAAACCTACGAAATCATGCGCGCCCAGGATGTCGGCTGGTCCCAGAACAAGCTGGTGCTGGGCAAGCATTCCGGCCGCAACGCATTCAAGACGCGGCTGGCCGATCTCGGCATCGAGTTCGAGAGCGAGGAGCAGTTGAACCAGGCCTTCGCCCGTTTCAAGGAACTGGCCGACAAGAAGCACGAGATATTCGACGAGGACCTGCAGGCCCTCATGTCCGACGAGGCGGTGACGCCGGCGAAGGAGCATTACAAGCTGATCAGCCTGCGCGTGGCCTCGGAAACCGGCGAGACGCCGCACGCGTGCCTCACCCTGGCGGTGGGTGGCGCCGAAAGTCAGTCCGAGGCGGACGGCGACGGGCCGGTGGATGCCTCGTTCAAGGCGATAGAGGGCATTGCGTCGAGCCGTTCCGAACTTCTGCTGTTTTCCGTGAACAGCATTACCGGCGGCACGGACGCCCAGGGCGAAGTGACCGTCCGCCTGGCCAAGAACGGGCGGGTGGTGAATGGCCAAGGGGCCGATACCGACATCATCGTCGCTTCGGTCAAGGCTTACATCAACGCCCTCAACAAGCTCGTGTCCAAGCCGGAAAAGGTCAATCCTCAGGTTTAAGGCGCATGTCTCGACCCCTTTCGGAGCAGGGCTATTGCCATATTCCGGAAGGGGTGCTGAAGAAGTCGTCAGCGTGCCCGACCCGCCGCTGCTCCCCCATTCGCCCTGGATGGAGAGGCAATTGATACAGCAAACGACAACCGCGCGAAAAGTCCTGCTGGTCGACGACGATCGGCTGGTCCTGGCAACACTGTCGAAAGGACTGGAGCAGGCAGGTTATGACGTGCAGGCCTGTGCCAGCGCCGAGGAAGCGAAGCGGATCATCAATCTGGAACGTCCGGACATTGCCGTGCTGGACGTGCCCATGCCCGGAGAAAGCGGGCTCGATCTGGCCGTGTCGGCATAGCGCTGCGTCTGACAGATTGCGCTGAACACGTCCCCCACTTGTTCGGTTCCGGCATGTTCAGCCGCCATTTCACCCTCGAGCAGGCGCGGAAGTGGGACGGCTGTGTCTAGAGCGGATGCGGAAAGTCGGATTGCCGGCAGGAGCTTCCGGCGCCGGCCGCAGCCGCTTACGAAGCCACGGGCTATCGACATTGCGCGCAGTGCGTTCAGCCGGGCTGGGTCGCCTGCTTCAACAACTGCGGCCAGTCGCAATTCGCCTCGGCGGACCTGGCGGCACGGGCATAGCCCACCGCGCCCAGGCGCAGGCGGCCAGAAGACGATACGGTCGCGGAAGGGCGGTCACGGAGGCTTCCGGTAGAATCGCCGCATACTATCTGAATGGATCGTTCGTATGCGCCTGGTCGGCCCTTTGCCCGACTTCCTGATGCGCTGCGTGAGGCGTTTTCGCGAGGAGCGATGCGCGCAGGCGGCGGCCAGCCTGGCATTCACGACCCTGCTGGCGCTGGTGCCGCTGCTGACCGTCTCGCTGGCGCTGATCTCGCATTTCGACCTGTTTTCCGGACTGGGCACGACGTTGCGCAGTTTCCTGCTTGCCAATCTGCTGCCGGACAAGGCCGGCAAGGTGATTGCGGCCTATGCCCTGCAGTTCACACACAAAACCGGACGGCTGACGGCGCTGGGCACGGTCATGCTGGTCATGACGGCCATGTTGCTGATGTTTTCCATCGATCGCGTGTTCGGCCTGATCTGGCGCGTGAAGCAGCCGCGCCCCCTCCTCAGGCGCGTCCTGATCTACCTGGCGGGGCTGGTCCTCGGGCCGGTCGTGCTGGGCGCGTGCATCGCGGCGGCGACGTATCTGCTGACGGCGTCGCTCGGTCTCGTGAACGAGCCGAAATGGATCACTGATCTCCTCCTCAAGACGCTTCCGGTGCTGCTGCTGGCGGCCTTGTGCGGCTGGATCTATTTCGCCATGCCCAATCGCGCCGTGGCGCCGCTGCATGCCGTTCTCGGCGGCCTGGTCGCAGCGCTGGGCTTCGCCCTGATCCAGCGCGGCTTCAGCCTGTATGTCTCGCTGGTGCCCAACTACACGCTGATCTATGGCGCCTTCGCCACCGTGCCAATCCTTCTGGTCTGGCTCTATCTGTCCTGGCTGGTGGTGCTGGGCGGAGCGTTGGCGACGGCGGTGCTGGGAGAGATGCCGGCGCAACGCCGCTGATTACATCGGATAGGGATCCGGCTCGAACTGGAACAGCTCGACCGCGCCTGTCTGCAGGTCGAGGCTGAGCAGGCGTCCCTGCATGACGCGGGTCCGGTGATTCCCCGACACGATGAAGAAGCGGCGCGCGCCGTAGGCGCCGGAAGGCGCCAGCACGGCCGCGTGCTCGCGCAGGGCGGGGATGGCGGGCAGCAGCAGCCCGGGCGTGGGTTGCTGCGAAGGATCGTTGTTGCGGAAAATGAGTTGCACCGAGCGGGCCGAGGGGGAGACCAGTTCGAGACCCAGTTCGATATGCTCGGGGTTCTCGCTTTTCATCCAGCGCACCACGCAGATGCTCCAGGGTTTGTCCGCCGCCGGCCGCAGCGCGATGGCGCTGCCGGGCAACAGGCCCGCCACCTTGCCGGCCACGTGCATCACGGCATAGCCGGACGGGCTTTCGTTGAGGACCATCCATTCCGTCATGCCCTGTTCGCCGGCCTCTATGCCTTCGGGCGCGTCCCCGTGTTCGAGCAGGTGCCAGAGTTCGGACAAGCCGATGCAGATCTGGGCGCGATAGTTGTTGGCGCGCCGCGCGTGGTGGCGATGCGGCGGCTGAGCCCAGTGGGCCTGCAGGCGCTTCAAGGCGGCGATGCCTCCCTGGCCCGCGGCGCGCTCGGGCAGGCGCAGATTGCCGGCGGGCATGCCGGCTTCCAGGGCAGACACCTGTTCGCCCAGCAGCCGGGAGAGCAACTGGAAGGAACAGTACAGCAGGTCGCCATGATTGGGCGGGATGCGCCGATTGGGCGGCACCGGCCCCATGTCCCGGCTGGCATCGACCCAATACCAGGCATCTTCTTCCTGCGGTGCGGGCAGCAGGCTGACCGCGGCGGAGAACTGGGCCAGGTAATCGCCGGCGAGGGCGATTTCGCGCGGCGAGAAGCCTTCCGGCTGTGCCGCAGCGAGGGCGAGCAGGCCCTTGTAGATTTTTTCCACATCCAGGCTGATGCCCGGTATCACGGTGGCGGTCGGCTCGAAGTGGCTCTTGGCCGCCTTGGCCAGGACGTGCGCCCTGTGCCACAAGTCGGGCGGCGGCGGGCCGGCAATCATGTAACTGACTTCCAGGGCTTCGGCCAGGCCGCGCAGCGCGCGTGCGGCGACCGTGGCCGGTTGGCGCCGCTTGCTGTGGGCGAGGCGATCGGCACCCACCAGCACGCGTTCATAACCGGCGGCCAGCCCAAGGCAGGCGGTAATCAGCAGGGCGGCCATGGCCCGCATTTCCTTGCCCAGGGGGAGCGAGGCTTCGCACAGATCCGATTTCAGGGTGTGGGACAGACGGAGGGTGCGATCGTAGAACAGGTCGAGGATGCGGTGGAAATGGGCCTCCTCCAGCCGGGCTCGGCCCAGCGCAGCGAGTTCCCCGCTCAACTGGGCCAGGTCTTGTGCGGCATCGTCGGGGATCGGTGAGGCGAGCCAATCCAGCACCTGGGATATGTCCTCGGCGGGCCTCGGATGGCGCGATGAGATGGTGCGTGTCAAGGTTTCTTGGCGGGCTGATTGGCGGCCTGGGATCTGTGTGCCGAGGCCATGGACAAGGGTTCATTGTAGAGCAATCGCCTGTCCGGACAAGGGGCGTGGCGCTCCGCGCGCAGATGCGTCTTGTGCTTGTTTTTCCGGAAATTTTCCATTAAGATGCAGCCCTTTTCGCTTCCGCGGCGGCTTGATCGCCAAGGGCGGCAGAACGGCTGCGGAAGTTTATCGATCTCCATCAAGGGTCATACACATGGTCGTCATTCGACTTGCCCGTGGCGGCGCCAAGAAGCGCCCGTTCTACAACATGGTCGTCACCGATTCACGCAAGCGCCGCGATGGCGCCTGCATCGAGCGCGTCGGCTACTACAATCCGGTCGCCGGGGAGAAGGAGCAGGGGCTGCGTGTCGACATGCAGCGCATCGAGCACTGGACCGGCAAGGGCGCGCAGCTGTCCCCGACGGTGGCGCGGCTGGTCAAGCAGTTCGCAGCCAAGGCCGCAGCCTGAAACAGGCATGATTGTCCTGGGGCGCATCTCCGCCCCATACGGCATTCTCGGCTGGGTGAAGGTCCAGCTCTTCGGGGACGATCTCCGGTCGCTGTCGGAAATGCCGCGCTGGTGGCTGGCGGCTGAGGAGAATGCGGCGGACGCGGCGTGGCAGGCGAAAGTCCTGGCGGAATGCAAGCCGCATGGCAAGGGCCTGGTGGCCCGCTTCGAGGGCGTTGGCGACCGCAACGCGGCCCTGCGGCTGACCGGCATGTATCTTGGGGCGCCTCGCGAAGCGCTGCCGAAGCCGGAACAAAACGAATACTACTGGGCCGATCTGATCGGCCTGGAAGTGGTGAACGAATCGGGTGAGCATCTCGGCCGCGTGGCCGAACTGGTCAGGGCCGGCGCGCACGAGGTGCTCGATGTGCGCGGCGAGTCGGGCACCCGGCAACTGATGCCTTTCGTGGCGGCGGTGGTCAAGGAAGTGGATGTGGCCGCAGGCTGGATACGGGTCGACTGGGGGGCGGACTGGTGAGCGTCGCCTTCGATGTCGTCACGTTGTTTCCCGAGATGTTCGCCGCCGTGTCCGAGCATGGCATCACGCGGCGTGCGCGCGAGCAGGGATTGTGGCGCCTGAAGCTGTGGAATCCCCGCGATTACGCGACGGACAACTACCGCACGGTGGACGACCGGCCCTACGGCGGCGGCCCCGGCATGGTGATGCTGGCCGAGCCGCTCGAAAAGGCGATCTCGGCGGCAAGGGAAAGCCGGCCCGGCGCGCAGGTGGCGTACCTGTCGCCGCAGGGCCGGCCGCTGACGCATCGGCGGGTGCTGGAGATGGCGGCGAGCGAGGGCCCGATCCTGCTTTGCGGCCGTTACGAAGGGATTGACGAGCGGCTCATCGCGCGCTGCGTGGACGAGGAGATATCGCTGGGCGATTTCGTCCTCTCCGGCGGCGAGATCGCGGCGATGGCGCTGATCGATGCGGTCGTGCGGCAAGTGCCGGGGGCGCTCAACGACGCCGATTCCGCAGTCGAGGAATCGTTCGCCGACGGGCTGCTCGATTGCCCGCATTACACGCGGCCGGAGACGTACGCAGGGATGGCGGTGCCGCCGGTTCTCCTCTCCGGCCATCATGCGGACATCCGGCGCTGGCGGCTGAAGCAGGCGCTGGGCCGCACCTGGCTGCGCCGCCCCGAACTGATCGAGCGCAGGCGGTTGAGCGGCGAGGAAATGACCCTGCTGGAGGAATTCAAGCGGGAGCAGGTGAAGCAGTAGCAGGAGTGTTTGACGATAAACCGTGCGCACCAGGCCGAGGCCTGCTCTGCGCGCAAGGCCACCGGCCATTTGACTCAGGAGCAAGCAATGAATCTCATCCAGCAACTCGAGCAGGAAGAAATCGCCCGTCTCGGCAAGAACATTCCCGACTTTTCGCCCGGCGACACGGTCGTCGTCAATGTGAACGTCGTCGAAGGCGAGCGCAAGCGGGTCCAGGCCTACGAGGGCGTCGTCATCGGCAAGCGCAACCGCGGCCTGAACTCGGCCTTCACGGTGCGCAAGATATCGTCGGGCGAGGGTGTCGAGCGCACCTTCCAGACCTATTCCCCTCTGATCGCCAGCATCGAGGTGAAGCGCAAGGGGGATGTGCGCCGCGCCAAGCTGTACTACCTGCGCAGCCGTTCCGGCAAGTCGGCGCGCATTCGCGAGAAGCTCGAAGCTTCCGGCAAGTCCGACGCGCAGTAAGGCGGGAGAGGCTGAAACGGAACGGGGCGCCGCGGCGCCCCGTTTGTCTTTCGGCGGCCGGCACTCAGCCGGCGAGCTTGTTGCGTTCGATGAGGGCGTAGGCGGAGTGATTGTGGATGGACTCGAAGTTTTCCGACTCCACCACGTAGTCGTCGATCCGCTTTTCCCGGTTGAGCAGGGCGGCGACGTCGCGCACCATGTCCTCGACGAACTTCGGGTTGTCGTAGGCGCGCTCGGTGACGTACTTCTCGTCCGGCCGCTTGAGCAGGCCGTAGAGCTCGCAGGAGGCCTGGCTTTCCACCAGTTGCACCAGTTCCTCGATCCAGACGAAATCGTTGGTGCTCGCCGTGACGGTGACGTGGGAACGCTGGTTGTGCGCGCCGCGCTCGGAGATCTTCTTCGAGCAGGGGCACAGGCTGGTGACCGGCACGACGACCTTCATGGTGAAGCGATACTTGCCGCCCTCGTGGATCTCGCCGACGAAGGTGACCTCGTAGTCGATCAGGCTCTGCACGCCGGACACCGGCGCCTGCTTCAGGATGAAGTAAGGGAAGCTCATCTCGATGTGGCCGGTCTCGGCATCGAGCCGCTTCACCATCTCGCGCAGCGTCGGTTCGAAATTCTCGACGGAGATCTCGCGCTCGTGGCTGTTGAGGATCTCGACGAAGCGCGACATGTGCGTGCCCTTGAAGTTGTGGGGCAGCCCGACGTACATGTTGAAGACGGCGATGGTGTGCTGCACGCCGCCGCTCTTGTCCATCACCTTGACGGGATGGCGGATCGACTTGATGCCGACCTTGTCGATGGCCAGCTGGCGGGTGTCGGCGGAGCCTTGGACGTCGGGTATGGCCATGGTCGAATCGTTCATGTTCATGGTGCTCTCTCGGGGTCGGGTGCGTCTGTTGGCGTTCTCTTTTCGACGCATCCTATCATTCCCGACAGAATCACTCAAGTATTGCCTGTTTCACCCTTTCGGCGATGCCCTTGCCGTCGAGCCCGAGTTGCGCCAGCAACAGGGAGGAATCGCCGTGCTCGGTGAATCGATCGGGGAGGCCGAGACGCAGCAGCCGGACGTCGAGACCCATTTCCTCGAGGACGCGCGCCACCTCGCTGCCGGCGCCGCCGATGACCACGTTCTCCTCGACCGTCACCAGCAGTTCGTGAGCGAAGGCGAGCTCCCTCAGGAGCGTGCGGTCGATCGGCTTGACGAAGCGCATGTTGGCGACGCTGGCATTCAGGATGTCGCCTGCCTCGAGCGCCGGAGCAAGCAGGTTGCCGAAGGCGAGCAGGGCGATGCGCAAACCCGAGCGGCGCAGCTCGCCCTTGCCCAGCGGCAGCGGTTCGAGCGCCTGCTGCGGCGCCACGCCCGGTCCGTGGCCGCGCGGATAGCGCACGGCGCTTGGCCCTTCGTGCAGAAAGGCGGTGGTGAGCATCTGCCGGCACTCGTTTTCGTCGGCCGGGGCCATGACCACCATGTTCGGCACGCAGGCGAGATAGGAGAGGTCGAAGCTGCCGTTGTGCGTGGCGCCGTCGGCGCCGACCAGGCCGCCGCGGTCGATGGCCAGCATTACCGGCAGGTTTTGCAGGGCGATGTCGTGGATGAGCTGGTCGTAGGCGCGCTGCAGGAAGGTCGAGTAGATCGCCACCACCGGCTTCACTCCTTCGCAGGCGAGCCCGGCGGCAAAAGTCAGTGCGTGCTGCTCGGCGATGCCGACGTCGTGGAAGCGCCGCGGCTGCTCCTCGGCGAAGCGCACCATGCCCGAGCCCTCCTTCATCGCCGGGGTGATGGCGACGAGGCGCGCGTCCTGCGCCGCCATGTCGCACAGCCAGTCGCCGAAGATCTGGGTGTAGGTGAGCTTGCTTCCTCCTTTGCCCTGCCGGATGCCGTTCTCGCTGTCGAACTTCGACACGCCGTGGTAGAGCACGGGATCGGCCTCGGCCAGCTTGTAGCCCTGGCCCTTCTTGGTGATGACATGGAGGAACTGCGGTCCCTTCAGCTCGGCGATGTTCTTCAGCGTCGGCACCAGCGAATCGAGATCGTGGCCGTCGATGGGCCCGATGTAGTTGAAGCCGAACTCCTCGAACAGGGTGCCCGGCGTGACCATGCCCTTGATGTGCTCCTCGGTGCGCTTGGCGAATTCCAGCAGCGAGGGCGAGACGCCGAGCACCTTCTCGCCGGCGCGGCGCGCGGCGTTGAAGGCGTGGCCGGAGAAGAGCCGCGCCAGGTACTTGTTGAGCGCGCCCACCGGCGGCGAGATCGACATGTCGTTGTCGTTGAGGATGACGAGCAGGTTGGCGTCCGCCACGCCGGCGTTGTTGAGCGCCTCGAAGGCCATGCCGGCGGTCATGGCGCCGTCGCCGATGACGGCGACGACGTGCCTCGGCTCGTCTCGGTCGCGCGCGCCGATCGCCATGCCCAGCGCCGCCGAGATCGAGGTGGAGGAGTGTCCCGTGCCGAAGGTGTCGTAGGGGCTCTCGTCGCGGCGCGGGAAGCCCGAGACGCCGCCGAGCATCCTCAGCTTGGCCATGCCGGCACGCCGGCCGGTGAGCACCTTGTGGGCGTAGGTCTGGTGGCCGACGTCCCAGATGAGACGATCCTCCGGCGTGTCGAAGACGTAATGCAGGGCGATGGTCAGTTCCACCGTGCCGAGGTTCGAGGAGAGGTGGCCGCCGGTCTTCGACACGGATTCGATGAGGAATTCGCGCAGTTCCCGGGCGAGTTGGGGCAGTTGCTTGCGCTCCAGCTTGCGCAGATCTGCAGGGTCGTTGATCGTGTCGAGCAGGGGGTAGGCGGACATCGAACGGAACTCAGAACTTGCGGGTGACGATGAAGTGGGCCAGATCATGCAGGCGGCGGCCGCGTTCGCCGAAGGCTTCGATGGCCGTGCGCGCTTCCGCGCGCAACGATTCCGCCATCTCGCGCGCCTCGGCAAGGCCCATGGCGCTGACGTAGGTGGCCTTGCCCTGGGCGGCGTCCTTGCCGGCGGTCTTGCCCAGCGTGGCGGTGGCTCCCTCGGCATCGAGGATGTCGTCGATCACCTGGAAGAGCAGGCCGACGCGCTTGGCGAAATGGTCGAGCCGCGCCAGTTCCTCCTCGGGCAGCGGCATGCCGCAACGGGCGCCGAGCAGGATCGCCGCACGGATCAGCGCACCGGTCTTGTGTACGTGCATGAATTCCAGTTCGGTGCGGCTCAAGTGCTGGCCGGTGCCCTCGATGTCGATCATCTGGCCGCCGGCCATGCCGCGCGAGCCGGCGGCCTGCGCCAGCAGGCGGATCATGTCGAGCTGGTTGCTCGGCTCGTCGGCGAGCACGTGGTCGGCGAGCAGATGAAAGGCCTGCGACTGCAGGGCGTCGCCGACCAGCAGGGCCGTGGCCTCGTCGTATTCGACGTGGCAGGAGGCCTGCGACTGCAGGGCGTCGCCGACCAGCAGGGCCGTGGCCTCGTCGTATTCGACGTGGCAGGTCGGCTTGCCGCGGCGCAGGACGTCGTCGTCCATGCAGGGCAGGTCATCGTGCACCAGGGAGTAGGCATGGATCATCTCGACCGCGCAGCCGGCGATGTCGAGGCGCGCCGGGTCGGCGCCGGCCAGTTCGCCGGCGGCATGGCAGAGCAGCGGGCGCACGCGCTTGCCGCCGCCCAGCGTGGCGTAGCGCATGGCGCGGTGCAGGCGCTGCGGCGCGATGTCCGGGCCGGGCAGCAGGCGCTCGAGCGCGCGTTCGGTGCGCTGCTGCACGGCAGTCATCCAGTTCTGGAAATCCATGGGGAAAGCTATTCCGGCGAGCCTGGCAGGTCGCGCAATTCACCCGACTCCAGCACCTGGATCTTCTGCTCGGCGGCGGCCAGCGCGCTCTGGCAATGCTTGAGCAGCACCGCACCGCGCTGATATGCGGCAAGCGACTCCTCCAGGCTCAGCTTGCCGGACTCCATGTTCTGCACGATGGATTCCAGTTCGGCCAGGGCGGCTTCGAAGGAGGGGGCGGGCGGGGCGTCTGCCGGACTCATAGGGCATTCTGCGCAAAACGCAATGATAACCGATAGATAACCCAGCGTCTGCGATATACTCCCGGACACGCATCCAGACGCCTCATTCCTTGCTGCGCCAGACTGCATGACCCGCTCCGCCGTACCGCAGGAACTGACTATTGCGGCGACCCAGCCGCCCGTGGCCTGGTACTCCGATCCGTGCATTTACGTACTCGAACAGGAATGGCTTTTCCGGCCGGGGCCGCGCTATCTCGGACACGCCGGCATGGTGCCCGAGGCCGGCGACTACCAGACGCTGGCCTGGCTCGACCATGCGCGCATGCTGGTGAGGAACGAGAACGGCATCGAGCTGATGTCGAACATCTGCCGCCACCGCCAGGCCATCATGCTGGAAGGCCGCGGCAACGCCCGCCACATCGTCTGCCCGGTGCACCGCTGGGTCTACGACCGCCAGGGCCGGCTGCTCGGCGCGCCGCGCTTTTCCGAGAATCCCTGCCTGTACCTCGACAAGCACGCCGTGCAGAACTGGCGCGGCCTGCTCTTCGACGGGCCGCGCGACCCGTCGGCCGATCTGGCAGGCGTCGGTTTCGCCGAGGAGTTCGAGCGGGCCGATTGGCGCCTCGGCCGCATCGTCGTCGACGAATATCCGGTCAACTGGAAGACCTTCGTCGAGGTGTACCTTGAGGACTATCACGTCGCGCCCTTCCATCCCGGCCTCTCGCATTTCGTCGACCTGAATGAGCTGAAATGGACCTTCGGCGCGCACTGGTCGGTGCAGACCGTGGGCATCAACCAGCAGTTGCAGAAGCCCGGTTCGCCCGTCTACGAGCGCTGGCATCGCGCCGTGATCGGCCGCGACGGCGAGCGGCTGCCGCGCCACGGCGGCATCTGGTTCATGTACTACCCGAACATCATGGTGGAGTGGTATCCCCATGCGCTGGTGGTGAGCATTGCCATTCCGCGCTCGCCCACGCACACCACCAGCCTGCTCGAGTTCTATTACCCCGAGGACATCCTGCGCGAGGCGCCGGACTTCGCCGATGCCGAGCGCGAGGCCTACCTCGAGACGGCGCGCGAGGACGACGAGATCTGCCGCCGCATCGAGCGCGGCCGGCGCGCCCTGCTCATGGAAGGACGCTCGGAGGCCGGCCCCTACCAGTCGCCCATGGAGGACGGCATGCAGCACTTCCACGAATTCCTGCTGCGGGAGCTGGCACCCCATCTCTGATGCAATCCCTCTGGATGATCGCGGCGAGCGCGCTGTTCGCCTGCATGGGCGTCTGCGTCAAGCTCGGCGCCGGCCTGTTCTCCGCCGCCGAACTGGTGTTCTACCGCGGCGCCATCGCGCTGCTCGGCCTGTGGATCTTCGTCCGGCTGCGCCGCCTGCCGCTCGCCACGCCGCACTGGCGCGCCCACTTCTGGCGCGGCCTCACCGGCTCCGTCTCCCTGATCCTGTACTTCTTTTCGATCAGCGTGCTGCCGCTGGCGACGGCGGTGACGCTCAACTACACTTCGCCGCTGTTCCTCGCCCTGATCCTGGCCTGGTGGGCGGGCGAGCGCGTGCGCGGCACGCTCTATCTGGCGCTGGCGCTCGGCCTGTCCGGTGTCGCCCTGCTGCTGCGTCCGAGCTTCGCGTCCGAGCAGTGGCTGGGCGGGCTGGCGGCGCTGGCCTCGGGCCTGGGTGCCGGCATGGCCTATTTCAACGTGCGCCAGCTCGGCCGCTTGGGCGAGCCCGAATGGCGCACGGTGTTCTATTTCTCGCTGGCATCGACGCTGATCGGCCTGCCCTGGCTGATCGCCAGCCAGACCCTGCACGAGCCGGGCGGCTTCGGCCTCCTGCTGGTGCTGGGCGTGGGCGGCTTCGGTGCGCTGGCGCAACTGGCGATGACGCGCGCCTACAAGCGCGGCAGCACGCTGGCTTCGGCCAGCCTGGCCTACAGCACGGTGATCTTCGCCAGCCTGTTCGGCATGCTGCTGTGGGACGAGGTGCTGCCCTGGCCGTCTTGGCTGGGCATCGGGCTCATCGTCGCCAGCGGGCTGACCGCCTCGGCCCAATCGCGTGCGCCGGCCGGGCAGGATTGATATAGTAGAAACGGATAAACAGGGGAGCAGGACATGATCGTCGCCGACCACAAGGACAAACTCGTTACCGTCGCCGTGTATGGCGAATTCACCCTCGCCGACTACAGGGAGTTCGAGGAGCTGGTTAACTTCAAGGTGAAGTTCGAGGGGCCGGTCAGCCTGCTGTTCGATCTGCGCCAGATGGCGGATTTCACCCTCGACATGGCGTGGGAGGAAATCAAATTCGCGCGCGCCCACAGCCACGACTTCGTCAGGATCGCCGTGCTGACCGACTCGCAATGGGTGACCTGGAGCGCCTGGCTGTCGCAGGCCTTCGTCGATGCCGACATCGAGGTCTTCGACGACGAGCAGGAAGCGCGCGACTGGCTGCAGGCATGAAGACGTTTTCCACGCTGGTCGGCGCCGCCGACCTGGCGCACCACCTGCACGATGCGCGCTGGCGCGTCTTCGACTGTTCGTTCGACCTGGTGAAGACACATGCCGGGGAGCTCGCCTACCGCGAGGTACACATCCCGGGGGCGGTCTATGCCCACCTCGAGCGCGACCTCTCCGGGCCGATCACCGGCAGGACCGGCCGCCATCCGCTGCCCGATCCGGCGCGCTTCGCCGCCCGCTTGAGCGAGTGGGGCGTCGGCAACGACACCCAGGTGGTGGTCTACGACGACGCCGGCGGGACTTACGCCGTGCGCATGTGGTGGATGCTGCGCTGGCTCGGCCACGACGCCGTGGCCCTGCTCGACGGCGGCATCAACGCCTGGGAAGCCGCCGGCTTCGAGACGACCGACGCCGAGTCGAAGCATCCGCATGCCGTATTCGTGCCGCGCTTGCGGCCGGAACTGGCGGTCGACGCGGGCTTCGTTGAAAGTCAGTCCGCACGGGACGGCATTCGCCTGCTCGATGCGCGCAACCCGCAGCGCTTCCGCGGCGAGAACGAGACGCTCGACCCCGTCGCCGGCCATATTCCCGGGGCGGTGAACCGCTTCTTCAAGGACAACCTGCTGCCCGACGGGCGCTTCAAGCCGGCCGAGCAACTGCGCGGAGAATACGAGGCGCTGCTGGCGGGGCGCGGCGTGGCCGAGACAGTGCACTCCTGCGGATCGGGCGTGACGGCCTGCCACAACCTGCTGGCGATGGAGGTGGCAGGGCTTTCCGGCTCGCGGCTCTATCCCGGTTCCTGGAGCGAGTGGTGCGCCGATCCGGCGCGGCCGGTGGCGACCGGCGCCTGAGACCCTGCCGATCGGCGCGAGCATGCTGGCCGATCTCCTCCTACTCGTTCACTTCTGCATCGCCGGCTTCATTACGGCCGGTTTCGTGCTGATTCCGCTCGGTGCCGCGCTGGGCTGGGGCTGGGTGCGGCATCGTCGCCTGCGCCTGCTGCACGCCGGCGCGATCGTCTTCGTCGCCCTCGAGACGCTGGCCGGCTTCGCCTGCCCGCTGACGGTGTGGGAGGCCGCCTTGCGCGGCGGCACGGTCGGCGAGACGGGCTTCATCGGCCGGCTGCTCTACTGGGATTTCCCGCCCGTGGTGTTCACGGTGGTTTACGTCGGCCTTGCTTTGCTGGCGCTGGTGCTTTGGCGCCGGGTTCCGCCTCAGAAACCGTGACGCGCCAGCGCCCAGGCAACGTGCTCGCGCACGAGTTCCGCGGGGTGGTCGCGGCGTGATTGCAGCGCAGCGACGACCTCGGGCAAGGTCGGCGCATTGCCCAGCGCAACGGCGAGATTGCGCAGCCAGCGTTCATGGCCGATGCGGTGGATGGCGCTGCCGGCCAGGCGCGCCTTGAATTCCTCTGCGGTCCACGCGAACAGCCCGACCAGGCTCGCCGCATCGAGTCCATGGCGCACGGAAAAGTCAGTCTCCACGGTACGGCGCGCGAAGCGGTTCCACGGGCAGGCGAGCTGGCAGTCGTCGCAGCCGTAGATGCGGTTGCCCACGAGCGGCCGCAACTCGACGGGAATCGCTCCCTTCAGCTCGATGGTGATATAGGAGATGCAGCGCCGCGCGTCCACCGTGTAGGGCGCGACGATGGCCTGCGTCGGGCAGATGTCGAGGCAGGCGCGGCAGTTGCCACAGTGATTCTCCTGCGGACGGTCGGGCGGCAACGGCAACTCGGCGTAGATCTCGCCAAGAAAAAAATACGAGCCGGCCTCGCGATGGATGAGCAGGGTGTGCTTGCCGCGCCAGCCGAGGCCGCTTTTTTCCGCGAGGGGAACTTCCATCACCGGGGCGGAATCGGTGAACACGCGGTGGCCGAAGGGGCCGATCTCGGCTTCGATGCGCGCCGCCAGCTTTTGCAGCCGCGCGCGCAACAGCTTGTGGTAGTCGCGGCCGAGGGCATAGCGCGAGACGGCGGCGCGCGTGCCGTCGGCCAGCACGTCTTCCATCGGCGCCGCCTCCGGCAGGTAGTTCATGCGCGCGGAGATGACGCTGGCGGTGCCGGGCACCAGCTCCGCCGGGCGCGAGCGTTTCGTGCCGTGGCTTGCCATATAATCCATCTCGCCCTGGTAACCGGCGGCGAGCCAGGCCTGCAGTTCGGCTTCAGCCGCCTCGAGCGACGTGTCGGCGAAGCCGATCGCATCGAAACCGAGATCCCGTCCCCACTGTCTGATCTGCGTGGCGAGTTCAACCCAATCGATGGAGCGCGCGTTGTGCATCCTGAGGATCATAGCCTGACCCTGCCCGATGAAGCGGCCACGCTGGCGCTGGGCGCCCGTCTGGCGCCGGCCCTGGCGCCGGGGCTGGTGATCTGGCTCGAGGGCGACCTCGGCAGCGGCAAGACGACCCTCGTGCGCGGGGTGTTGCGCGGCCTGGGTTGGCTGGGAAATGTGAAAAGTCCGACCTTTACTCTGGTTGAACTTTATGCTATTTCTAGTTTAAACTTGCATCACTTTGATTTTTATAGATTCAGCCAGCCGGAAGAATATCTGGATGCAGGCTTGGACGAATACTTTCAGGGCGGGGCGGTCTGCCTCGTCGAATGGCCCGACAAGGCGGGGCGCTACCTCGCCCCGGCCGACCTGCGCATTCAACTCTCGATCGACGGCGCCGGACGCCGCGCTGCATTCATTCCGCTCACCGATGCGGGGCGCGCATGCCTGAATCGCCTTCGCATTTCCGGCGCCGCGACTTCCTGAAAGCCGCCGGCGCCACTCTGGCGCTGCTGGTCAGCCCGGTGGGACAGGCCGCCACCAGCGTGCTTGCCGTGCGCGTCTGGCCGGCACGCGACTACACGCGCGTGACGCTCGAATACCGCGAGCCGATCGCCTTCACGCACCAGGTCGTGAAGAATCCCGAGCGGCTGGTGGTCGACCTCGAGGGCGTCGAGTTCAACAGCGTGCTCTCGAGCCTGCCGGGCAAGATCTCCGAGACCGATCCCTACATCAAGCTGATCCGCGCCGGGCGCAACCGGCCGGGCGTGGTGCGGCTGGTGATCGAACTGAAGGCCGAGATACAGCCGCAGGTGTTCATGCTGAAACCCGTCGGCGAGTACGGACACCGGCTGGTGCTCGATCTCTATCCGACCGTGGCGGACGACCCGCTGCTCGCGCTGCTGGAGAAGCTCGAGACGCAGCCGGAGAAAGTGCCGGCGAGGGAAGTCGGCAAGGAGCCGCGCCAGCCCGAGATCACGCGCATGGTCACCATCGTGCTCGACCCCGGCCACGGCGGCGAGGACCCGGGCGCCATCGGCCGCGGCGGCACCTACGAGAAGAACGTCACCCTGCAGGTGGCGCGGCGCCTGAAGGCAAAGATCGATGCCGAACCGAACATGCGCTCCGTGCTGACGCGCGACGGCGACTTCTTCATTCCGCTGCAGAGCCGCGTGCACAAGGCGCGCCGCGTGCAGGCCGACCTCTTCGTTTCGGTGCATGCCGACGCCTTCATCAAGCCGACGGCGCGCGGCTCCTCGGTCTTCGTGCTCTCGGAGAACGGCGCCTCGAGCTCGGCGGCGCGCTGGCTGGCGCAGCGCGAGAACGCCGCCGACCTGATCGGCGGCGTGAATCTCGACCACAAGGATCCGCACCTGGCGCGCACCCTGCTGGACCTCTCGCAGACGGCCACGATCAACGACAGCCTCAAGCTGGGCAAGGCGGTGCTGGGCGAGCTGGGCGGCATCAACACCCTGCACAAGCCGCATGTCGAGCAGGCCGGCTTCGCCGTGCTGAAGGCGCCGGACATCCCCTCCATCCTCGTCGAGACCGCCTTCATCAGCAATCCGGAGGAGGAGAAGCGGCTCACCGACGAGGCCTACCAGGAGAAGATGGCCGAGGCCATCCTCAGGGGCATCAAGGGCTACTTCGCGAAAAATCCCCCTCTGGCGAAGTCCAGGCTGGTGCGCCTGGACTGATATAATTCGTCGTTTCCCGGCAAACAGTTACGTCACCGTGCAGGTCTTTCGAGGCATTCCCGCCCGTGCCCCTCATTCGACCGTGCTCACCATCGGCAACTTCGATGGCGTGCATCGCGGCCATCGCGCGCTGCTGGCGAAGCTGACCGCGCTGGCCAAGCAGGCCGGCCTGCCGGCGGCGGTGATGACCTTCGAGCCGAATCCGCGCGAGTTCTTCGCGCCGCAGTCGGCGCCGGCGCGCCTGGCCAGCCTGCGCGAGAAGCTGCAACTCCTGGCCGAATGCGGCGTCGACCAGGCTTATGTCTGCGCCTTCAACAAGCGCTTCGCGGCACTCTCCGCCGATGCCTTCGTCGAGCGCATCGTGTCAGGCCTCGGCGTGCGCCACCTGATGATCGGCGACGATTTCCGCTTCGGCAAGGGCCGCACGGGCGACTTCGCTCTGCTGCAGCAGGCGGGAAGGGAACACGGCTTCGGCGTCGAGGCGATGGAGACCCTGGTGCACGAGGGCGAGCGCGTCTCCAGTTCGGCGGTGCGTGAGGCGCTCGACGCCGGCGATCTGGAGCATGCCGAGCGCCTGCTCGGCCGCCCCTACTGCATTTCCGGCCGCGTCATCCACGGCGAGAAGCTCGGCCGCAGGATCGGCTATGCCACGGCCAACATCCAGCTGAAGCGCCTGAGGGCGCCGCTCTCCGGCATCTTTGTCGTGACGGTGGACGGCATCGCCGGGCGCCCGCTGGAGGGCGTGGCCAGCCTCGGCGTGCGGCCGACGGTGAGCTCCTCCGGCAAGCCGGCGCTGGAGGTGTACATTTTCGATTTCGAAGGCGATCTTTATCGCGCTCACCTGCGGGTGAACTTCCTGCACAAGCTGCGCGACGAGGCGAAATTCGATTCATTGGAGGCATTGCAGGCGCAGATTGCGCGCGACGTGACGGATGCGAAGGCGCATCACACCCTGCTGCGCGCACAGATGGCGGAACAACATGGCTGACTACCGGAAAACCCTCAACCTTCCCGACACGCCCTTCCCGATGAAGGGCGATCTCGCCAAACGCGAGCCGCAATGGGTCGCCGACTGGCAGAGCCGCAGGCTCTACCAGAAGATCCGCCAGGCGTCCGCCGGGCGGCCGCGCTTCGTGTTGCACGACGGTCCGCCGTACGCGAACGGCGACATCCACATCGGCCATGCCGTCAACAAGATCCTCAAGGACATCATCGTCCGCTCGAAGACGCTGGCCGGCTTCGA
>VGHJ01000032.1 GCA_016868295.1 Betaproteobacteria bacterium
AGACCTCCTCCCTCGGCGACGTCGTGCACAACCTGCCCGTGGCAAGCGACATCCATGCGCGCTTTCCGCAGGCGCGCATCGACTGGGTGGTGGAGGAGGGCTTCGCCGACATTCCGCGCCTGCATCCGGCCGTCGGCCGGGTGATCCCGGTGGCGGTGCGGCGCTGGCGCCGCGCGCCGTTGTCCGCCGCCACCTGGCGCGAGTGGAGGGACTTTCGCGCGGCGGTGCGTGCCGAGCGCTACGACCTGGTGCTCGACACGCAGGGCCTGATCAAGAGTGCGCTCCTTGCGCGCCAGGCGCACGGCAAGCGCGCCGGCTATGCCGCCGAGGCGGCGCGCGAGCCGCTCGCCGCGCGCTTCTACGATGCCGCCTACGCCATCCCGAAGAATCTGCACGCGGTCGAGCGCAACCGCTGGCTCGCCGCCGCCGCGCTCGGCTACGAGCCGAACCTGCCGCTTGACTATGGCATCGCGGTAGAGCCGCTCGCGGCGCCCTGGCTGCCGGCGCAGCCCTACTGCGTGCTGCTCACCGCCAGCAGCCGCGCCGACAAACTGTGGCCGGAGGCCGATTGGCTGGCGCTCGCGGCGGCGCTGAATGCGCGCGGGCTGGCCTGCGTGCTGCCCGGCGGCAGCGCGGAGGAGCGCGAACGCGCCGCGCGCCTGGCGGCGGGCATAGCGCAGGCGGTTGCCGCGCCGCCGATGGGCATCGCCGAGCTGGCGCAACTGATGGCCGGCGCGCGGCTCGTCGTCGGCGTCGACACCGGCCTCAGCCACATCGCCGCCGCCCTGGGGCGACTGACTTTCTGCCTGTTTGCCGGCTCGCATCCGGAACTCACCGGCGTCCATGCCGGCGAGACGGCGATCAACCTCGGCGGCGCCGGCGCGCCGCCGACGGCCGATAAGGTCATCGCCGCCGTCACGGAGCGGCTGTGATGGCGCGCCTGCTCTACAACCTGGCGCTGCTGGTCCTCTTCCCTTACGTCTGGCTGCATCTCTGGTGGCGCAGCCGCAAGCAGCCGGAGTATCTGGAGCATCTGGGGGAGCGGTTCGGCTTTTACCCCTCTCCCCAACCCTCTCCCCTGGGGGGAGAGGGAGCAGTCGGGGCGCCCTCTCCGCCGGGGGGAGAGGGGGTCATTTGGCTGCACGCCGTCTCGGTCGGCGAGACGCGCGCAGCGGCGCCGATCGTGGCGGCGCTCAAGTTGCGCTACCCGGGCCACCGCATCCTGATCACGCACATGACGCCGACCGGGCGGCAGACCTCGACGGAACTGTTCGACGACGCGGTGCTGCGCGCCTACCTGCCCTACGACTACCCGTTCGCCGTGCGGCGCTTCCTCGCCCATTTCAGGCCGGCCGCCGGCATCGTCATGGAAACCGAGATCTGGCCCAACCTCGTCGCCGCCTGCAAGGCGCAGGGCATTCCCCTGCTGCTCGCCAACGCCCGCCTCTCGGAGAAATCGGCGCGGCGCTACGCGCGCTTCCCGAACCTGGCGCGCGCCGCGCTGGGCAGCCTCGCCGCCCTCGCGGCTCAGACGGAAGCGGACGCCGCCCGCCTGCGCGCCCTCGGGGCGCCGCAAGTCGAGGTGCTGGGCAACGTCAAGTTCGACATCCTGCCGCCACCGGAGCAGCTCGCGCTGGGCGAGCGGCTGCGCGCATGGATCGGGCCGCGGCCGGTGCTGCTCGCCGCCAGCACGCGCGAGGGCGAGGAGGCGCTGCTGTTCGAGGCGCTGGCGAGGCGGCCGCTGGACGAGGCCCTGCTCGTCGTCGTGCCGCGCCATCCGCAGCGCTTCGACGAAGTCGCGGCACTCGCGGCAAGACACGGGTTCGCCGTGCAACGCCGCAGCGAGAACACGCCGGTGGCGGCGCAGACGCAGGTACTGCTCGGCGACAGCATGGGGGAAATGTTCGCCTACTACGCCGCCTGCGACGTCGCCTTCGTCGGCGGCAGCCTGCTCGACTACGGCTGCCAGAACCTGATCGAGCCCTGCGCGGTGGGCAAGCCGGTGCTGATCGGCGGATCGACCTTCAATTTCGCCCAGGCCACAGCGGAAGCGCTGGCCTGCGGCGCGGCGAAGCAGATCGGCACGGCGGAGGAACTGATGGAGGCGGCCGACGCCCTGCTGCGCGACGCGGACGCGCGCGGACATATGGGCGAAGCGGGAAAGGCGTTCGCCGCGCGCCACCGCGGCGCGACGGCGAAGACGCTCGAGCTTATTTCTCGAGCAATGCGTTGATGGCCTGGACGTCGTCCTCGCCGAGCGAGCCGGCGGCCGACTTCAGGCGCAGTTGCGCCAGCAGGGTGTCGTAGCGCGCCTTGGCGAGGTCGCGACGGGTGGCGAAGACCTGCTGCTGGGCATTCAGCACGTCGATGTTGATGCGCACGCCGACTTCATAGCCCAGCTTGTTCGAATCGAGTGCCGACTGGCTCGACACCAGGGCCTGTTCGTAGGCCTTCACCTGGGCCATGCCGTTGGTCACCCCCAGATAAGCCTGGCGCGCGCCGAGCGCTGCGCTGCGCTGCGTATTGTCGAGATCGGCGCGGGCCTTGTCGCGCAGGGCGACCGCCTCGCGGTCCCTCGACATCACGGCGCCGCCGGCGAAGATGGGCAGGGTGAGCTGCACGCCGACGGTGTTGGAATGCGTGTCGCTGCCGGGCAGCGCCACGCCGGCGGCGATACCGCCCGTGGCCGAGCTGCGCCCGCGCGTGGCGACCAGGTCCAGCGTCGGCAGGTGGCCGGCGCGCTGCTTGTTGATTTCCTTGTCGGCGATTTCCAGCGCCGCCTGCTGGGCCTGCACCAGGGGACTGCCGGTTTCGGCGGCTTCCACCCATTTGCCCATGTCGTCCGGCTGCGGCCGCTGCAACTGCACCTGGGCGCGCAGGGGCGCGAGCGACTCGGGCAGCTTGCCGATCACCTGGCGCAGGGCCTGGCGCTTGATCTCCAGGTCGTTCTGCGCGGCCAGCTCCTGCGCCGTGGCCAGATCGTGCCTCGACTGCGCTTCGTGCGTGTCGACGATGGTGGCGGTGCCGACTTCGAAATTGCGCTTGGCCGCCTCCAGCTGCTCGGCGATGGCCTTCTGCTGCGCCAGGGCCAGGCTCAGGCTGTCCTGCGCCAGCAGGACGTCGAAATAGGCCTGCGAGACGCGCAGGACGAGGTCCTGCTTGGCCTGGGCGAACACGGCGTCGGCCTGGGCCACGGCCAGCTTGCCCTGGCGGTACTGCTCGAAGTTCTGCCAGCGGAAAAGCGGCTGTGTCAGCGTGAGCTGGTAGCCGTTGGTGTTGTACTGGGCGTCGATGGGCGGCATGCCCGGGGCCCGACGGTTGAAATCGACGTCGTTCCAGGTCGTGCTGGCCGTCGCCGAAATCACCGGCAGCAGTCCGGCACGGCCCTGCGGCAGCTTCTCCTGCCCGGCCGTCCACACCGCCTTGGCGGAGGCGTACAGCGCATCGTGGTTGGCGGCATCGCGATAGACCTGCAGCAGGTCGGCGCCGTAGGCCGGTGCACCGGCCAGGGCCAAAGACAGCACCAGCAGTCTCTTCTTCATGAGCCGTGTCGCCTCCTGTAGGTTCATGCCGTGGCGCTTTCCACGTCACGCGACCAAGCGATCACGCCGCCGGCCAGGTTGAAGACGCGCTCGAAACCGTTCTGCCTGAGGAACAGGCCGGCGTGATAGCTACGCGCGCCGGAGCGGCAGATCATCACCGTATCGGCATTGCGGTCGAGCTCGTGCAGGCGCGCGGGGATGGCGTGCATCGGCATGAGGGTCGAGCCTTCGATGCGATAGGCGGAGAATTCGTCGGGCTCACGCACGTCGAGCAGGATCGGGTCCGAACGCGTTTCGTCCTGCAGCCACTCGTTCAGCTCGACAGCGGTGATATGTTCCATTGCAGTACCTCAGAAAACGAATTTCTCGCGCTCGGGCACATTGCGCAGGCGCGGGATGCTGGTTTCGAACAGGGTGGTCTCCTGGTAGCGCCCCTCGGACACGCAGGTGACCAGCCGCGCCTGCATCAGCGGCGCCTCCCCCACTACGGCCAGCAGGCGGCCGCCGACCTTGAGCTGGGCGGGCAGCGCCGCGGGAATGGCGGGCACCGAACCGGACAATACGATGACGTCGTAGGGTGCATGCGCCGGCCATCCCTGCGCGCCGTCGCCGTCGATCACCGTGACGTTGTCGGCGCACTCGCGCTGCAGGTTCTCCCTGGCGCGCGCGGCGAGTTCCGGCTCGATCTCGACGGTGTAGACATGGTCGCTGCGCGCCCCGAGCAGCGCCGCCATGTAGCCCGAGCCGGTGCCGACCTCCAGCACCTTGTCCGACTTGCGCAACTGCAGCGCCTGCAGGAACTTCGCTTCCATCGCGGGCGTCAGCATGGTCGCGCCTTGGCCGAGGGGAATCGCCGTCTCGGCGAAAGCTAGCTTGACGCAGGACGGCGGCACGAAGTCCTCGCGCCGGAGGGTCGTCAGCAGGTCGAGCACCTCCTGATCCAGCACCTCCCAGGTGCGGATCTGCTGCTCGACCATGTTGAAGCGGGCTTGTTCCAGGTTCATGACCTTGCTCCGGATATATATTAGCATATTCTAATAATGCCGGCCAAGCCGGCAAAAACTCACTGAATTTTAACCCATTCCGCCCGCTCGACCGGCTTGACGCGAAACCACGCCGCGTAGAGCGCCGGCACGAAGAGCACGGTCAGCACCGTCGCAATCAGCAGACCGCCCATGATGGCGAAGGCCATCGGCCCCCACAGCACGTTTCGCGTCAGCGGAATCATCGCCAGCATGGCCGCGGCTGCGGTCAGCATGATGGGCCGGAAGCGGCGCACGGTCGCCTCGCGGATCGCCACCCAGGGCGGCTCGCCTCCGCGGATGTCCTGCTCGATCTGGTCGACCAGGATCACCGTGTTGCGCATGATCATGCCGCCCAGGGCGATGGTGCCGAGCATGGCGACGAAGCCGAAGGGCTGGCGGAACAGCAGGAGCGCCAGCGCCACGCCAATCAGCCCGAGCGGCGCCGTCAGCAACACCATGAAGGTGCGCGAAAAACTCTGCAACTGGATCATGAGGATGGCCAGCACCACGGCCAGCATGAGCGGCATGCCGGCATTGATAGATTCCTGCGCCCGGCCGGATTCCTCGAGCGAGCCGCCGATGTCGATGCGGGTGCCGAGCGGCAGCCTGGCGCGCAGGGGCGCCAGCGCATGGTCGATGGCGTGCGCCACGTCGGGCGCCTGCACGCCGTCGACGATGTCGGCGCGCACGGTGAGCGTCAGTTCGCGGCTGCGCCGCCAGAGGATCGGCTCCTCGAACGCCTCGCGCACCGTCGCCACCTGCGTCACCGGCACGCTGCGCCCGGCGGCGGTGACCACCTGCACGGCCAGCACGCGCTCCATGGCGTCGCGCTCGGCCTCCGGCGCGCGCAGCACGATGTCGATGAGGCGGTCGTTCTCGCGGAACTGCGCCAGCGTCACGCCGCTGATGGCCCCCTGCAGGGCGCGCGAGACGCTCGCCGAGGACACGCCGAGGGCGCGCGCCTTGTCCTGGTCCACCTCGATGCGCAGCACCGGGGCGCGCACGCCCCAGTCGGTATTGACATCGAGCGTGTGCTTTGATGTGCGCATCACCTGCGCCACTTCGCCGGCGATTTCCTTGACCTGCCGAATCTCGCTGCCGACGACGCGGAACTGCACCGGATAGGCGACCGGCGGCCCCAGCGCGACGCGGTTGGCGCGCGCGCGCACGCCGGGAAACTGCTCGGCGAGCAGCGCGCGCAGGCGCTTGACGATGCGCTCGCGCCCCTCCAAATCCTTCGACAGGATCACCGTCTGGGCGAAGTTCGGCCGGAACAGCTGCTGGTCGAGCGAGAGGAAGTAGCGCGGCGAGCCGTTGCCGACGTAAGTCACCCAGGAAGCGACGTCGGCGTCCTCGGCCAGGACGGCCTCCAGCCGTTTCGCCTCCCGTTCCGTCGCTTTGATGCTCGATCCTTCCGGCAGCCACAGTTCGACCAACACCTCGTTGCGGTTCGAGTTGGGAAAGAACTGCTTCTCGGTAAGCCCCATACCGGCGACACCGAGCAAGAATAGGCCGAGCGTCGCCAGCATGGTCAGCTTGCGGTGCGACAGGCACCACTCGAGCAGGCGGCGCAGCTTCGCGTAGAAGGGCGTGTCGAAGACATCGTGGCCGGCGATGGCGTGCTCGTGGCTCGGCCCCTTCAGGATCAGGTTGCCGATGAACGGCGTGACGACTACCGCCGCCACCCAGGAGATGAGCAGCGCCAGGCCGACAACGGCGAAGATGCCGAAAGTGTATTCGCCGGTGGCCGACTTCGCCGTGCCGATGGGCAGGAAGCCCGCCGCCGTGATCAGCGTACCGGTGAGCATCGGAAACGCCGTACTGCGCCAGGCGTATGCGGCGGCGGCGAGCTTGCCCAGTCCCTGCTCGATCTTGCGCGACATCATCTCCACCGCGATCATGGCGTCATCGACCAGCAGGCCAAGGGCAATGATCAGCGCGCCGGTGGAGATGCGGTGCAGGTCGATGCCGTAGTAGCGCATGGCGAGGAAGGTCGCCGCCACCACCCATGGGATGGTGATGGCGACCACCAGCCCGGTGCGCAGGCCGAGGCTGAGAAAGCTCACCAGCAGCACGATGCCGAGCGCCTCGGCAAACACACGCATGAAGTCGCCCACCGCCTGCTGGACGATGCGCGGCTGGTTCGACACCTGGGCGAACTCGATGCCGACCGGCAGGTCGGCCTGCACGCGCGCCATCTCGGCGGTCAAATCCTCGCCCAGCTTGAGCACGTCCCCGTCCTTCGTCATCGACACCGCCAGGCCGATGGCCTGCTGGCCGCGGTAGTACATCTTCGAGATCGGCGGGTCGACGGTGTCGCGAAACACCCGCGCGATGTCGCCGATGCGGATGCTGCGGCCGGCCACCGCCACGCGCGTATCGGCCACCGCCGCCACCGTGGCCAGTTCGCCGGTGACGCGCAGCGGGATGGCGTGGCTGGCCGACTGCACGGCGCCGGCCGTCACGACGACGTTCTGCGTCGCCAGCGCCTGGCCGATGGCCTGGGCATCGAGCCCGAGCATGGCCAGGCGCTGCGGCGAGAGCTCGATGAAGATGCGGTCCTCCTGCACGCCGACCAGCTCGATCTTGGCAACGTTGGGGAGTTTCAGCAGGCGCTGGCGCGCCGCCTCGACGTGGTCGCGCAGCTCGGAATGCGTGAAGCCGTCGGCGGTGAAGGCGTAAATCGAGCCGAAGACGTCGCCGAACTCGTCGTTGTAGAAGGGTCCGACGACGCCCTCCGGCAGGGTGTGGCGGATGTCGCCGATCTTCTTGCGCACCTGGTACCAGATGTCCGCCACCTCCTTGCCGCGCGTGGTGTCCTTCAGTTCGAGGATGATGAGCGACTCGCCCGCCTTGGAGTGGCTGGCGGTGTGGCGGAAGTAGGGCACCTCCTGCAGCTTCTTCTCGATGCGGTCGGTCACCTGGCGGTCGACCTGCTCGGCGGTGGCGCCCGGCCACAGCGTGCGGATGACCATGGCGCGGAAGGTGAAATCCGGATCCTCGCGCTGGCCGAGCTTGAAATACGAGGCAAAGCCGGCGATGGCGATGACCAGTATGAAAAAAAGCGTCAATTCGCGATGGCGCAGCGCCGCCGCGGTGAGGTTGAAGCGGCCTTCTGGGTTCACGGCAGGCGCACCTTCTGGCCCTCGGCAAGCAGATTGGCACCGGCGGTGACCACCAGCATGCCGGCAGCAAGCCCGCTCTTCACGCGCAGTTCGTTGCCGACGATGCCGGCTGTCTCGACCTTCGTCAGCTTCACCGTCGTCGTCGCCGGGTCGACCACCCAGACGTTGGGCTGCTCGTTGCGCGTGACGAAGGCCGAAAGCGGCAGGCGCAGGGCCGTGTCGCGCTGACTAACTTTTACCCGCACCCCGGCACTCATGCCAAGACGCATCGACGCGTCGGCCTCGGGCACGCCGATGCGCGCCGTAAAGGTGCGCGTCGCCGCATCGGCGGAGGGCGACAGTTCGCGCAGACGACCGGCCCAGCTGCGGCCCGGCTGGCTGCTCAAACCGACCTCGAACGCCTCGGCACCGCGCAGCGTCTCGACGTCGCTCTCCGGCACGGCGATGACGATTTCCTTCTCGCGGCCTTCGGCCACGCGTAGCACCGTCTGGCCGGCCGAGACGACCTGCCCGGACTCCGCCTCCACCGCCGTCACCACGCCGTCGCGATCGGCCACCAGTGTCGTGTAGGCGGCCTGGTTCTTCGCCACGCCGGCCTGCGCCGCGGCCGTTTTCAGCGCCGTCTCTTTGGCGTCGAGCACGGCCTGGCTGACGAAGTTCTTCTCGCGCAGCTCCCGATAGCGCTTCGCCTCGGCATCGGCGAGCGCGCGGTTGGCCTCGGCCTGCGCCGCATTGAGGGCGGCATCCTGCGCGTCGATGCGCGCCAGCACCTGTCCCCGCCGCACGCGGTCGCCGACGTCCACGCGCCGCTCGACGATCTTGCCGCCGAGTCGGAAACCGAGGCGCGACTCGTAGCGCGCCCGCACCTCGCCGGGAAAAGTCAGTCCCTGCACGACGGCCTCGCCGTCGATTTTCAGCACGCGCACGGTACGCGGCGGCTGTGCCGGCGCCTCCGCCTTCGAGCAGGCGGCGGCGGTGAGCGCGGCGAGCAGCGCCGCGGCAACGGTTCCAGGTCTCATGATTTTCTTCCGAAGGAAAGCTTCGGCCGGCGCCGCGGCGCGCGCGGGCGCATGAACAGCCAGTAGAGCAGCGGAATGACGAACAGCGTCAGCACGGTGGCGAAACCGAGGCCCCAGACGATGGCGCTCGCCACCGGCCCCCACAGCAGAGACTTGCCGCCGAGACCGAAGGCCAGCGAGAAGAGGCCGCCGACCGTGGTGACGCTGGTGATGATGATCGGCACGACGCGACGGCGCGCGGCATACACCGCCGCGTGCAGCACGCCCATGCCGGACTTCAGGCGATCGTTGGCGGCGGCGATCAGCACGATGGCGGAGTTCACCGCAATGCCTGTGAGCGCGATGACGCCGTACATGGTGTACAGCGACAATGGATCGCGCGAGACGATCAGCCCGAGCGCGACGCCGGTGAAGGCCAGCGGCACGGTGACTAGGATCAGGAGCGGCTGCCAGTAGCTCCGGAACTGCGCGGCAAGGATCATGTAGATCAGGCCGATGCCGACGAGGAAGAGCACCGCCATCGCGTCGAGGCTCTCCTGGACGTCATCCAGCTCGCCCGAGAAATCGAGCGAAACGCCCGGGTGGCTTGCCCGCACCTTCTTCCATTCCGCGGCGATGATGCGGTTGGCCGCGACCGTGTCGGTCTGCGCCTTGTCGAGGTCGGCTTCGACGGTGATGGCGCGCTTCAGGTTGTAGCGCTTGACAATGCCGGGGCCGCTGCGCGTCTGCTCGCGCATCAGGGCGCCGAGCGTGGTGGTGCCGCCACCGGGCAGCGCCACCGGATCGGACAGGATGGCGGCGATGTCGGCGCTGTCCTCGCGCTTCGCTCGCACCCGCACCTCGATTTTCTCCCCCTTGTCCCGCGCCAGGGCGACGATCTCGCCGTCGACATGCAGGCGCACGAGGCGCGCCACCTGCGCCGGATTGAGGCCGGCGGAGCGCACCGCCTCGCGGTCGAGCGCCAGCACCATCTCCGGCCGGCCCGGCACCTCGTCGTCGGCGACGTCCTTCGCGCCCGGAATGGCGCGCACGATGGCGAGCAGGTCGTCTGCGGCCGCGCGCAGCCCCGGCTGGTCGTCGCCGCGCGCGCGCACGCGCACCGGCTTGGTCAGCGGCGGGCCGCCGGAGAGTATCGTGAACGTCACCTTGCCGGGGCCTGGCGTCGCCTCGACCTCGGTGCGCATCGCCTCGATCAGCTCCGGCACGCTGCGCGAATCCGGCGTGCGCGGGTTTAGCGCTACGAAGACCTGGCCGTAGGCATCGCCGAGGAGCGGCTCGGTGTCGGTGAACTTGATGCCGGCCACCGAGGCCAGCTCGCGCGCCTCGTCTTCCTTCAGATGCCGGCGCACGCGCGCCTCGACCGCCTGCACCTTGGCCAGCGTGGCGTCCACCGGCGCGCCGGCCGGCATATCGACGTTCACATAGAAGATGCGCAGCGGATCGAGGGCGAAGAACTGCACGCGGATGACGCCGGTGGCAAGCGCCGCGGCGGCCAGCAGCAGCATGGCCAGCGCCGCCGCCAGCCACAGCTGCGGCTGGCGCATGACGCGGATCAGGAGCCGGGCATACTTGACGCGCAGCGTGTGGGTGAAACGAGCGCGCCAGCGCTGCATGCGCGAAGGATTGTCAAGGTTCAAGCGCAGCGCCGTGACGTGGGCCGGCAGCATCCAATAGGCCTCGATCAGGCTGATGGCCAGTGCCAGGGTAACGACGAAGGGGATGATGAACATGAACTTGCCGACGATGCCGGGCAGCAGCATCAGCGGCAGGAAGGCCGATACGGTGGTCGCCACCGACGAGGTCACCGGCGCGATCACTTCGCGCAGGGCATCTACCGCGGCACTGAAATAGTCCTGGCCGCGCTGGATGCGGTAGTAGATCGCCTCGACCACCACCACCGCGTCGTCGACCAGCATGCCCAGGGCGATGACAATTCCGAGGAGCACCGAGATGTTCAGCGTGTAGCCCAGGGCGTGCAGCACGCCGAAGGTACCGGCCAGCGAGAAGGGAATGCCGAGACCGACCAGCAGCGAGACGCGCGAGCCGAGAAACAGCCAGCAGATGCCGACGACGATCAGCAGGCCGAGCACCGCGTTCGATTCCATCACCTGAATCGCCTCGCGCGTCACCACCGTCTGGTCGTCCATCAGCATAGCCGAAACGCCCGTCTTCGCCAGCAGCGGGTTCTGCTCGGCGATGTGGCGGTTGATCTTCTCCACCAGATCGACGGTATTGACCTTGCTCTTCTTCGTCACCGAGAGCACGACAGAGGGGCGCCCGTTCGATGCGGCGAGACGGTCGGGTTTGACGCGTGTGCGGGCGGCGGTGGCCAGCGCATCGAGCGACACCTTCTCGCCCGGTTTGAGTGCGGGCGCCACGGTCAGGCGCGCCAGATAGTCCGGATCGACCTCCTGGCCGACCACGCGCACCAGCCATTCGTCGTCGCCGACGCGCGCCTTGCCGGCGAAGGTGTCGCGGAACCAGGCGCCGACGCCGTCGGCGATGTCGGCGGCGGTCACCCCGCGCGCCTGTGCCGCATGCGGCAGAAATTCGACGCGCAATTCCGGGTCGTTAAGGCCGTTGGCATAGACTCGGTCCACGCCGGACATGCGTTCGATGTCGTCGCGCAGGTTCTTTGCCGCCAGGCGCAGGTACTCGTCGTTGGCCGCGCCGGTCACCAGCACCATCGCCGTCGGGAAGCCGTTCGAGGTGGTGATCTCGATGATGCGCGGCTCCTTGGCCTCGGCCGGCAGCTCGATGTTGGCGCGATTCTGTATCTCGCGGCGCAGGTCGTTCACCCGCTTGTCGAAGACGCGCTCGCCGATATCGCCGAAGCGAATCAGCATCGATGCGATCCCCTCGCGGCTGTTGGAGGCGACGAACTTGATGTCCGCCACGCCCTTGATGGCGTCCTCCAGCGGCTGCGTGATGCGGCGCTCGACGTCCTCGGCCGAGGCGCCCGGCAGGGCCGTGGTGACGATCACCCAGTTGAAGTTAATTTCCGGATCGCGTTCGCGCGGCATCGCGCCGTAGGCGACGAAGCCGAGGATCAGCACCAGGGCGAACGTAATGTTCACCAGCGGGTGATTACGGATGAGACTTTCGAATAATTTCATTTCGCGATCTGCACCGTCTGGCCATCGGCAAGTCCGTGACGGCCGTCGACTACGATGCGCTTGTCCGCCAGCATCGCCGCCGCCACCGGGCGACCTTCCTGTGCCTCGGACAAGGGCACGAAGCGGGCCTTGTCACCCTCCAGCACAAAGACGCCGAAGGCCGCGCCGCGCTTCGACACCAGCTCGGCCGGCAGGTGGGGCTGCGGGTCACGCCAAACGATGCGCCCGTCGGCGCCCGGTGCGGCAGGCTGCTCGACGAAGGCCAGGCGCACGTCCACCGTGCGCGCCTCCCGGCTGATGGCGGGCGAGACGCGCAGCAGTTTTACGGTGAACTCGCCACCCGAACCGACGAAGCGCACGCCGGCGGCGCCTTTCAGCGACGCCACGTCGCGCGGCGGCACCTGCGCCGCCACTTCGACGCGCGTCGCGTCGGACAGGGTCATCAACGGCGCACCGGGGGGGGCCAGTTCGCCGACCTGGGCCTGGCGGCTGCGCACGATGGCCTGGAAGGGCGCGCGCAGGGTGCATTTCTCGAGATTGCGGCGGGCCTGGGCGAGCTGCGCCTCGTCGAGCTTGACCTGGGCCTGCTGCACGGCGGACTCGGTTTCCTTTTGCGTCAGCGCCTCGGCCGAATAGAAATTCTGCTTGGCCAGTTCCCGCGAGCGCGCCAGCTGCTGCTCTGCCAGCTTCGCGCGGGCGCGCGAAGACTCCAGTGCCGCCTGGGCACGGGCCATGCCCAGCTCGTAATCACGCGAGTCGAGTCGGATCAGCACCGCTCCCTTCGGTGCCACCTGGCCGACATCGAAGGCCACTTCTCTCACCGTCGCGCTGATTTCGGCCGAGAGGCGACTCTCGTTCAGGCTCTGGGCCTGCGCCGGCGCCTTCCGCTCGGGATGCAGGGCGAGCTCGCGGAAGCTTTTGGCGCTAACGGCCGGCAGTGGCGCCGGCTGTTGAGCCAGGACCGGCAGGGCGATAAGGGCAAGGACAGAAAACAGGCGACGCACGGTTCTTCTCCTGGTTATTGCGCATCGCTGCGCAGGCCGCGCAGCGTCAGCTCAAGATATTCCTTCAGATAGATGTCGACCGGCACGTTGGTGACGCCGCAGCAGTCGAGCGAATGCTTCCAGATCACGCGCATGATGAGCGGCGAGATGACGAGGTGCACCAGCGCCTGCGGATCGAAGGGACGGAACTCGCCCGAATCGATGCCGCGCCGAAAGACGGCGACGAAGAGGCGCTTGCCGCGCTCGATCACCTCGTCGGCGTAGAAACGGGCGATCTCGGGGAAGTTGCGCGCCTCGGAGAAGATCAGCTTCGGGATGCCGCCGATCGGCCCCTCGCCGACCATTTCCCACCAACGCAGCACGATGGCGCGAAACAGTTCGCTGGCCGAGCCCGGCATGCTGTCGACCAGCGCCTCGCCTTCCGCCAGCAGCGGCAGCAGGCCTTCGCGCACCACTGCCTTGAACAGTTCTTCCTTGCTGTCGAAATAGAGATAAAGCGTGCCCTTGGAGACGCCGGCACGCGCGGCGACCTCCTCCAGTTTCGTCGCCGCGAAGCCTTTCTCGACGAAGAGATCGAGGGCCGCCGCCGTGAGCTCGGAGGGACGCGCGTCCTTGCGCCTGCGCCAGCGCAACTCCTTGACTGGGCAATGCATTAGGAATCCGTGATTAATTACTAACTGGCCGGTAATTTATAACTATTGAGTCCCTGATGTCAATCCCAAGTTTTTTGCTCGGGCTTGCCTCACCCCGCTCTTTAGGCTACTTTCGAGCCTGCTAGGGGTGCCTGCGCCGCAGGCTGAGATCACACCCTCGAACCTGTACGGGTCATGCCGTCGTAGGAAAGCGCCCTCCGCTCCTCCTTCCATGCATGACCCGGGAAGGAACCGTCATGAACGCCAAGGAAAACATCGTTTCGGCGCAGGCTAACCTCGGCGCAGCCGAGGTTAAGCGAAGCGGCCGCAGCCAAGAATTCGTCGCCGCCTCCGCCCATGTGGACGAGGCGGCCGTCCAGCCGCTGCCGCAGTCGCGCAAGATCTACGTCGCCGGCAGCCGCCCGGACATCCGCGTACCCATGCGCGAGATCAGCCAGTCCGACACGCCGACCGGCATGGGTGGCGAGCAGAACCCGTCGATCTGCGTCTACGACTGCTCGGGCCCCTACACCGACCCGAGCGTGAAGATCGACATCCGCAAGGGCCTGGCGCCGCTGCGCCAGAAATGGATCGAAGAGCGCGGCGACAGCGAGGAACTGGCCCGGCTCTCTTCCGCCTACGGCCGCAGCCGCGAGGCCGACCCGGCGCTCGCCGTGATGCGCTTCGACCTCAAGCGCCTTCCGCGCCGCGCCAAAGCCGGCATGAACCTCAGTGGCAATGTTACGCAGATGCACTACGCCCGCCGCGGCATCGTCACGCCGGAGATGGAATTCATCGCCATCCGCGAGAACCAGAAGCGCGAGGGCCTGGGTGAACTGCTGCTGTGCCAGCATCCCGGCGAGACCTTCGGCGCCTCCATCCCGAAAATCATCACGCCGGAATTCGTCCGCGACGAAGTGGCGCGCGGCCGCGCCGTCATCCCGGCCAACATCAACCACCCGGAAGCTGAGCCGATGATCATCGGCCGCAACTTCCTCGTCAAGATCAACGCCAACATCGGCAACTCGGCGCTCGGCTCCAGCATCCAGGAGGAAGTCGAGAAGATGACCTGGGCGATCCGCTGGGGCGGCGACACGGTGATGGATCTGTCCACCGGCAGGAACATCCACGAGACGCGCGAGTGGATCGTGCGGAACTCCCCCGTCCCGATCGGCACGGTGCCGATCTACCAGGCGCTGGAGAAGGTCGACGGCCGCGCCGAGGATCTGACCTGGGAGATCTTCCGCGACACCCTGATCGAGCAGGCCGAGCAGGGCGTCGACTACTTCACCATCCACGCCGGCGTGCTGCTGCGCTACATCCCGCTGACGGCGAAGCGCATGACCGGCATCGTCTCGCGCGGCGGCTCGATCCTCGCCAAGTGGTGCCTGGCCCACCACAAGGAGAATTTCCTCTACACGCACTTCGAGGAGATCTGCGAGATCATGAAGGCCTACGACGTGTCGTTCAGCCTCGGCGACGGCCTGCGGCCCGGCTCGGTACACGACGCCAACGACGAAGCGCAGCTGGGCGAGCTGGAAACGCTGGGCGAGCTCACCGACATCGCCTGGAAGCACGAGGTGCAGACCATCATCGAGGGCCCCGGCCACGTGCCGATGCACCTCATCAAGGAAAACATGGATCTGCAGCTGAAATACTGCAAGGAGGCGCCGTTCTACACCCTCGGGCCGCTGGTCACCGACATCGCGCCCGGCTACGACCACATCACCAGCGCCATCGGCGCTGCGATGATCGGCTGGTTCGGCACCGCCATGCTCTGCTACGTCACGCCGAAGGAGCACCTGGGGCTCCCCGACAAGGACGACGTCAAGGACGGCATCATCGCCTACAAGATCGCCGCCCACGCCGCCGACCTCGCCAAGGGCCACCCCGGCGCGCAGATCCGCGACAACGCCCTGTCGAAGGCGCGCTTCGAGTTCCGCTGGGACGACCAGTTCAACCTCGGCCTCGACCCGGACAAGGCGCGCGAGTTCCACGACGAAACGCTGCCTTCGACGGGCGCCAAGCTGGCGCACTTCTGCTCGATGTGCGGCCCGCACTTCTGCTCGATGAAGATCACCCAGGACGTGCGCGACTTTGCTGCCGCGCAGAACGTCTCCGAAGACGAGGCCCTGAAGAAGGGCATGGAGCAGAAGGCGGTGGAGTTCGTCAGCTCCGGCGCCGAGGTCTATCGCAAGGCCTGAACAGGACTCCCCTCATGAAAAAGCCGGTCGTCGCCGTTTGCCTGTTCCTGCCCCTCGCCGCGTTCGCCCAGAAGCTGCTGATCGACAGCCCGGACATCAAGCCGGCCAGGCCGATCCCGGAAGTGCATGTCTTCAACGGCTTCGGCTGCGAAGGCGCCAACCTCTCGCCGACCCTGAACTGGAAACATCCGCCGAGAGGAACCCGAAGCTTCGCCGTGACGGTGTATGACCCGGATGCGCCGACGGGCAGCGGCTGGTGGCATTGGGTGGTGTTCAACCTGCCCGCCGATACACGCGGCCTGGAAGCCGGGGCGGGAGATCCGGCCAACGGCAAGATACCGGCGGGCGCGGTGCAAAGCCGCACCGATTTCGGCAAGCCGGGCTGGGGCGGCCCCTGCCCGCCCAAGGGCGACAAGCCGCACCGCTACGTGTTCACGGTGCATGCCCTCAAGGTGGAGAAACTCGATCTCGACGAAAATGCGCCGGCCGCCATGGTCGGCTTCATGATCAACGCCAACGAACTCGCGCGGGCGTCCATCACGGCCCGCCACGGCCGCAAGTAGGCGCCGGCAGCCCGCTCAGAAAACGATCACCTGGCGCACCGCCTCGCCCGCGGCGAGGCGGTCGAAGCCGGCATTGATGTCGTCCAGCGTTATCCTTGACGTGATCAGCTTGTCCACCGGCAGCTTGCCGGCGTGGTAGAGCGCGATGTAGTGCGGGATGTCGCGCGCCGGCACCGCCGAGCCGAGATAGCTGCCCTTCAAGGTCCTTTCCTCCGCCACCAGGTTCACCGCCTGCAGATTGAAGCGATGATCCGGATGCGGCAGGCTGCAGGTCACGGTGGTGCCGCCGCGCCGCGTGATCCTGTAGGCCGTCTCCAGCGCATCCACCGAACTCGCCGCCTCGATGGCGTATTCGACGCCGCCGTGCGTGGCAGCCTTCACCTGGGCGACGAGATCCGGATCGGCTGCGTTGAAGGCGTGCGTCGCACCGAGCGCGTAGGCGCGCTCGAGCTTCTCGTCGAGGCGGTCGATGGCGACGATCTGGCGCGCGCCGGCGGCATGCGCGCCGAGCAGCGCGGCCAGGCCGACGCCGCCCAGCCCGATGATGGCCACCGTGGCGCCGAGCGGAATGCGTGCCGAGTTGATCGCCGCGCCGACCCCGGTCAGCACGGCGCAGCCGAACACCGCGGCGACGGCGGCCGGCAGTTCAGGATCGACCTTCACCAGCGTGCCGCGCGAGACGACGGCGTATTCGGCGAAGCAGGAGACGCCGACCTGGTGGTTGAGAGCCGAACCGTCGGCGCGGTGCAGGCGGCGCCCGCCGCCGAGCAGCGTGCCGGCGCCATTCGCCGCCGCGCCCGGCTCGCACAGGGCGGGACGGCCCTCCATGCACGGCACGCAATGGCCGCAGCTCGGCACGAAGACCAGCGCGACGCTGTCGCCGCGCTTGAGGTCGGTGACGCCGGGGCCGCATTCCTCGACGACACCGGCGGCCTCGTGGCCAAGCACCATGGGCATGACGCGCGGCCGGTCGCCGTTGATGATGGACAGGTCGGAATGGCACAGGCCGGCGGCGGTGATCCTCACCAGCACCTCGCCCGGCCCGGGGGCGTCGAGCTCGACGGTCTCGATGGCGACCGGACGCGTCTGCGCGTAGGGGCCGGGGCGGCCCATCTCGTCGAGGATGGCGGCGCGGATTTTCATGTTCGATTCTCCGGTTTCAAGTCGGGCTCTTCTGTTTCAGTCGTCCAAGCCGGCACGAAAGCAAGTCAGCATTGCCAGTGCATGCGCTTCCTGCAGCCCGCCATCGAGGTTGGCCTGGCCGATCCCGCCGGCCACGCTCACGCGTGCAATCTGTTCGACTAGCGCGGAGGAGTCCGGGTCGCTCAGCTCGGCTTCGAGCAAAGACAGCAGCGCGGCCCGCGAACGTGGTCGCAATAATCGCGAGACATCCCGGCCCAGCAGGCGGGCGGCGGCGCGGGATGCAACGAATTCCTCAAGCGCCATCACGCCTTCGTCGTAAATTCTCTCCGCATTTCCCGCCGATTCATAGCTTGTCAGCAGAAGGCGCAGATCCCAGGCGTCCTTGTGCAACGCCTCGTGCCGGCGGTCACGCCAGGCAAAGAGCTTCATCATGGCCAATGCCGGCAGGGAAGCCGCCCTCACGACGAAATTGACGTCGAGGGCGATCGGTATTGCCGACTCGAAGGCTTCTTCGAAGCCGGTCACATCCATGACTATGGCTCTGTCCGGCGGCCAGGCGACCTCGCCGCCCGGCCCGGCAAGCGGGCCGAAGGGCACCAGGTCGATGTGGAATCCGCGCACCCGCTGATGATTCAGGCGATGGGCAGCGCGTGGATCTGGCGCGAATTCGCCTGCCTCCGCAATGGCCTGGCGGAGGCGCCGGAACGCGTCCCAGTCGCGCACCGCGATGCCGAAATCGACGTCCTTTGTGGCGCGCAGCGTATCGATGCCGTACAGGCCCTGCAGCAGCCAGTCGCGCGCGGTGGCGCCGGCAACGAACCAATCCGCCCCGGTCGCGCGCGCCGCCGCGTCAACGGCCTGCAGCGCGGCCCGCTGCACCGGCTCAATCTGCACGGACAAGATGCATTTCCTGGATCAGTTTCGCCGCTTCGATCGCGCGCGGATCGCCGGTGCCCAGCAAGTCGGCATAGACGAGCAAGGGCGGGGCGGTTTCGGCATCCTGCCCGAAATGCCAGAAGGCCTCGATCAGCTCGACGTCGCCTGCCGGATCGGCTCGCATGCGCTGCGCCTGCAGCAGCGGCGCCGGGTCGCCGTGGTGCCACACGGTGATCTGCATGGGCTTCAGATGGCCCGTGAGTTTGGCGGCGGCCACGTCTCCGCCCCAGCAGGCCCCGTAGTCCCGGATATCGACGTCCTGCCACCAGTCCGGATTCGCGGCGCGAAAGCGGCGGGTCTTCAGGCGCGGCCGGAACTGCCGAAGGTATTGCGTCACCCACTGCTCGTGCAGTTCCTCCCGGCGGCGCAGCGTCTTGTCGCCGCGCACCGGGGCGCGGAGGTAGCCGAGCGCCTTCAGGTCGGCCAGCACCCATCCGACGGTGCCCAGGGCCACCCCTGCCGCGCGGGCGATTTCCCGATACGGCTTGGTCGCGTATTCCGGCGCGCAAAGCAGGGCAAAGAGGACTTGCAGGCCGGTGCCGGCGAACGCGCGGATTTTCTTTGGCGCGGCGGTGGCGGTACCGGGCAGCGGATTGCGTCCTATGACGAATACATAGATCGTGCCGGCTTCGAGGTAGGCGTTGCCGGCGGCATCGATGAAGGGGATGCCCGCTTCCCGCAGGCGTTCCGCCCGGGCCGGGGCGACATGAGGCGCGACCACCAGGGCGGGCTGCGGTTGCTCCGGCCACTGGCGGATGATCCGCGCCAGGGTTGCTGCATCGAGGACATCGCAGGGAATGAGGTTATAGGGAGGCCGCTCTATTCCGAGTGCACGGGCCAGGGCAGGCCCCGCCGTCCGGGCGAGCGCTTCCTGCGCCCCTTGAACCATGGCATCCTGTTGTTCCGGAAGGTTTTCCGGTATCCGGACCCGGAGGGGTGCGGGGACGTTGTTCGCGGTCATGTTGTTCAATATATTTTCAGTTCACAATTAATGAACGTCTGAGATTTTTGAACAAAAAACCTGTGGAGTCAAGCAGGATGTTCATGATTGTATTTTGTTCATTATTCGTGAACGTCTCAATAGAATGAACGGATGGCCGGTATGGTGGTGGACAGCTTCATGGGTAGACAGACTGACTACCCCATGTCTTGCCCCCGGGGGAGCCTTCCTTCACCAAGAGAGGTTTGGCTTCGCGCCAAGGGGGACAGCCTGTCTCCCCGCCTTGCATCTTCGGGGTTGCATGGCGTTGCTACGACTCGTGTGCTACCTGGGCCGCGGCCAGTGCTGTCCCTCGGCAAAGAGAGATGCTATCCGCCGGGATTCTCCCAGGGTTTGTTGTGGAGTATGGGTTGCGGTTACCAGCCTAGCACCGGCTTTCGAGCCGGGACTGTTCGGCGCCCCATACCACCCTGATTGTGGGGGACACATGGCAATGTTGCCTTGTGTCCCCGTTTTGTCTAAAGAACTTGTGTAGGCAGAAATTCCGGTACCGGAAAATCTGCGTTGTGTCCCGGTTAAAGATCGCGTGTGAAACAGCCTGTCTCCCCGCCTTGCCTCAGGACCAAGGGACAAAGTCCGATATCGGACTTTGTCCCTCGTACCAACCCCTGCGCGATCAGCCTTGCCTCAGGACGCCCCGCGCCGGGGTGGACAGACTGTCCACCCCGTACCAACCCCTGTGCGATCAGCCTTGCCTCAGGACTGCGCATATATGTTTTATATTTATAATCAACAAGTTATTTATAATTCCACGGGTAATTTCTGTCAGTTGCAGTTGCGAGTCAATGACAAATGACTATGTTGGTTAGCGCTTGCCAACGCACCAATTGCCGTACTCATCCAATCCCGAAGCAGAGATACTTGATTTCGAGATACTCCTCGATGCCGTACTTCGAGCCCTCGCGGCCGATGCCGGACTGCTTCATGCCGCCGAAGGGCGCCACCTCGTTGGACATGATGCCGGTGTTCACGCCGACCATGCCGTACTCGAGCGCCTCGCCGACGCGAAAGCAGCGCGCCACATCGCGCGAGAAGAAATAGGCGGCCAGGCCGAACTCGGTGGCGTTGGCCAGCGCGATCGCCTCGCCTTCCGTCCTGAAACGGAACAACGGCGCCACCGGACCGAAGGTCTCCTCGCGCGCGCACTTCATGTCGGGCGTGACGTCGGCGATCACCGTCGGCTCGAAGAAGGTGCCGCCGCGCGCATGGCGCTTGCCGCCGGTGAGCACCTTGGCGCCTTTCGCCAGCGCGTCGGCGATGTGCTCTTCCACCTTGGCCAGCGCCTGCTCGTCGATGAGCGGGCCCTGCACCACGCCGGCCTCGGTGCCGGCGCCGACCTTCATCTTCCGCGCCGCCTCGGCCAGGCGCGCGGCGAAGGCGTCGTAGATGCCGTCCTGCACCAGCAGTCGGTTGGCGCAGACGCAGGTCTGCCCGGTGTTGCGGTATTTCGAAGCAAGCGCGCCCTCCACGGCGGCGTCGAGATCGGCGTCGTCGAAGACGATCAGCGGCGCATTGCCGCCGAGCTCGAGCGACACCTTCTTGATCGTCGGCGCGCATTGCGCCATGAGCAACCGCCCGACCTCGGTCGAGCCGGTGAAGGAAAGCTTGCGCACCGTCGGGTTGCCGGTCAGCTCGCCGCCGATCTTCGGCGCCGAGGCGGCGCTGCCGGTGACGACGTTGAAGACGCCGGCCGGGAAGCCGGCGCGGCTCGCCAGCTCGGCCAGCGCCAGCGCGGTGAGCGGCGTCTGCTCGGCCGGCTTCACCACCACCGTGCAGCCGGCGGCCAGCGCCGGTGCGACCTTGCGCGTGATCATCGCCGCCGGAAAATTCCATGGCGTGATGGCGGCGCAGACGCCGACGGGCTGCTTGACGACGATGAGGCGCTTGTCCGCCTGGGTGGCGGAAATCGTGTCGCCATAGACGCGCTTGGCCTCCTCGGCGAACCACTCGACGAAGCTCGCCGCATAGGCCACCTCGCCCTTCGCCTCGGCGAGCGGCTTGCCCTGCTCGCTGGTCATCAGCAGTGCCAGGTCGTCGCCGTGCGCCAGCATCAGTTCGAACCACTTGCGCAGCACGGCCGCGCGCTCCTTGGCGGTCCGGTTTCTCCAGGCCGGCCAGGCGGCGTCGGCCGCGGCGATGGCGCGGCGCGTCTCGGCCGCGCCCATGTCGGGCACGCGGGCCAGGCGCTCGCCGCTGGCGGGGTCGGCCACGTCGAAGGCGGCGCCGCTGTCGGCGTCGCACCATGCGCCGCCGATGAAGGCCTGGGTGCGATACAAGGCAAGATCGTCGAGTTTCATGGCTGCGAAAACACGCCCCTGCGGCAGGGTTTCTCCCCGCGCCGGGCGGTGTATAGTCCGAAGTTGGTCACCCAACGATTGTACCTTCAATGAACGCCGCCGCCGCGCCGCGCACCGCCACGCTGATCCTGCTCTGCGGCAGCATCGTGGTGTCGCTCTCGCTCGGCATCCGCCACACCTTCGGCCTGTTCCTGCAGCCGATGACGCAGGATCTGTCGTGGAGCCGCGAGGCCTTCTCCTTCGCCATCGCCCTGCAGAACCTGATGTGGGGCGCCGGCGGCCCGGTCACCGGCTGGCTCGCCGACCGCTTCGGCGCCGGCAAGGTGGTCTTCGGCGGCGGCATCCTCTACGCCGCCGGCGTCGGCCTGATGGCGTATTCGACGACGCCCTTCATGTTCGCCCTCTCCGCCGGCGTGCTCGTGGGGCTCGGCCTCTCCGCCACCACCTTCTCGGTGATCTACGGCGCCGTCGGCCGCGCCGTCGCGCCGGAGAAGCGCGCCATGTCGCTCGCCATCGTCGGCGCCGCCGGCTCCTTCGGCCAGTTCCTGCTGGTGCCCATGGGGCAGCACCTGATCGGCGACATGGGCTGGTTCGCCGCCCTGACGGGACTGACTTTTGCCGCCGCCCTGATGGCGCCGCTGGCGCTGGGCACCGCCGAGCGCGGCACGCATCCGGCCAGCGCGCAGATCGTCGCGCAGTCGGCGGGCGAAGCCCTGCGTGAGGCCTTCAATGAACGCGCCTTCTGGCTGCTGACGCTGGGCTACTTCGTCTGCGGCTTCCAGGTGGTGTTCATCGGCGCCCACCTGCCCTCCTACGTGCTCGACAAGGGCCTCACCGCCAACACCGGCATGCTGGCGCTGGCGCTGATCGGCCTGTTCAACATCTTCGGCACCTACGGCTTCGGCCTGGCCGGCGGACGCTGGAGCAAGAAGAAGCTGCTCGCCGTCATCTATTTCGCGCGCAGCGCAGTCATCGTGCTGTTCCTGCTGGCGCCGCTGTCGCACCTCTCGGTGGCGATCTTCGCCGCGGCGATGGGCCTGCTCTGGCTCGGCACGGTGCCGCTCACCAACGGCCTCGTCGCGCAGATTTTCGGCGTGAAATATCTCGCCATGCTCTCCGGCTTCGTCTTCTTCAGCCACCAGCTCGGCAGCTTCCTCGGCGTCTGGCTCGGCGGCATCGTCTTCGACATGACCGGCGCCTATGACATCGTCTGGATCATCTCCATCGCGCTGGGCGTGCTGGCCGCGCTGGTGAACCTGCCGGTGGACGAACGGCCGCTGGCGCGGCTCTCCCCGCAACCGGCGAAATGAAGGCGACGCGGATCGTCCTCATCGTCGTCGGCGTGGCGTTCGCCTCCTTCGCCGCCGGCTGGGCCTTCAAGGCCTACCTGAAGCCCGAGGCCGTCATCGATTACGTCAACCAGCGTTTTTTCTGCAACTGACATGAGCCTGCCGAACCTGTTCCGCGGCCGCATGACGGTCCCCGTCATCGCCGCGCCGATGTTCCTCGTCTCCGGCCCGCACCTCGTCATCGAGGCCTGCAAGGCCGGCGTCGCCGGCACCTTCCCGACGCTCAACGCGCGGCCGATCGAGGTGCTCGACGAGTGGCTGACGCAGATCAACGCCGAGTTGGGCGCGGCGATGGCCGCCAACCCCAAGGCCCCCGTTGCACCCTACGGCGTGAACCTGATCCTGCACCACTCCAACACGCGCCTGGCGCAGGACTTCGAACTGGTGGTGAAGCACAAGGTGCCCTTCGTCATCACCAGCCTCGGCCATCCCGGCGAGGTGGCGAAGGCGGTGCATGCCTACGGCGGCGTGGTGTTCAGCGACGTCATCCACGCCTATCACGCGAAGAAGGCCATCGACGCCGGCGTGGACGGCATCGTCTGCGTCGCGGCGGGCGCCGGCGGACATGCCGGCACGCAGAGCCCCTTCTCGCTGGTGCGCGAGATCCGCGAGTTCTGGGACGGCGCGCTGGTGCTCGGCGGCGCCATCTCCGACGGTGCCTCGGTGCGCGCGGCGGAGGTGATGGGCGCCGACTTCGCCTACCTGGGCACGCGCTTCATCGCCACGCGCGAATCGATGGCCAGCGACGACTACAAGCGGATGATCCTCGACTGCGCGGCGAAGGACATCGTCTACACCCCGGCGATCACCGGGACGAACGCCAACTTCCTCTGGCCGAGCCTGGAGAAGGCCGGCTACAGGAAGGAGATGCTGGGTTCCACCGATGCGAAGGAGGATTTCGGCTCGGGGGCGAAGGCCTGGCGCGACACCTGGAGCGCCGGCCACGGCGTGGCGACCATCCACGACGTGCCGACGACGGCAGAACTCGTGGCGCGGCTGGCCGCCGAATACCGCGCCGCCTGCGCCTTGCCGGTCAGCCCGGCGCTGCGCTAGAAACGGGTTTTCGAAAGGTCCTGCTGGGAGATCTCCAGCGGCTTGTCCGGCCCGCGCTCGCCGAAGAGCAGACGGCGGATGCCGCCGGCGATGGCGATCCAGAGCGGGAAGAGCGTCGCCACGTAGTAGGCGGTGACGCCCGGCCACTTGCCGCTGTCGGTGGAGCCCGCCAGGTAAGCGCGCACCAGCCAGGCGATGACCGCCGCCAGGACGATGCCCAGCAGGATGGCGCCGATGTTGAACAGGCGCAACGGCCGCGGATCGGGACGCGAAGGCGTCAGCCGCCAGAAGATCCACACCACGATGAGCATGAGCGGCAGCAGCAGGGAGAGCGCGAAGAGCATCAGTATTTATCGCATAAAAATAGTTCAAGGGCGCGGTCGGCGATCTGCTCGACGCTCATGCCGCCGCCGGGACGATACCACTGCACCACCCAGTTGAGCGCGCCGAAGAGCAGCAGGCGCGCCACCTTGCCGTCGTCGCGCAGGCGGCCGGCCTTCTTCAGTTCGCGCAGCACAGGTTGCCAGACCGCCTCGTAGCGGTCCTTGACGGCAATCACCTCGGCGCGCGATTCGTCCGACAGGGCGCGCCACTCGTAGAGCAGCACCGGGAACTCGGTGTGGTCCTCGAGGATGATGCGCAGGTGGCTCTTCACCAGGGCGCGGAACTTCTCCTCCGGGTGTTTCAGCCCGGCCACCGCCGCCTGCTGCGCCTCGAGCGCCGCCGTCAGGCCCTCGATCATCACCGCCTTGAGCATGTCCTGCTTGCTCTTGAAGTGGTAGAAGGGGCTGCCCGAGCGCATGCCGACGGCGTTGGCGATGTCGCGGATGGTGGTGGCGTCGTAGCCCTTGTCCACGAACAGCCGGCCGGCGGCGCGGATCAGCTCGGCGCGGCGGTTGCCCTCGTCGGCGACCGCAGCCTTGCGCACCGCCGGTTTTTTCTCAGAACGCGCCATGCTTGCCTTCCCCTTTGCCGAATCGCGCGGCGCCCTGCTGCCACTCGCCGCTTTCCAGCGTTTTCAGACCGTGCGTGAATTCGTTCGCCATCGCCTGCGGCAGCGGCTGGCCCCATTGTTCGTAGCTCGACAGGCGGTCGTGGCGCAGGCAGGCCTGCGGATGGCGGGCGAGTTCCGCCGCCAGCGCCTCGGCCGCTTCGCGCGCCGTGCCGTCGGCGACGATGCGGTTGGCCAGGCCCATCGCCAGCGCCTCTTCGGCGCCGACCGCCCTGCCGGTGAGGATCATCTCCATCGCGCGGGACTGGCCGATGAGCCGCGGCAGGCGCACCGTACCGCCGTCGATGAGCGGCACGCCGAAGCGGCGGCAGAACACGCCGAAGACCGCGCTTTGCTCCGCCACGCGCAGGTCGCACCAGCAGGCCAGCTCCAGCCCGCCGGCGACGCAGTAGCCGGAGACGGCGGCGATCACCGGCTTGGTGAGCGGCATCCGCGTCGGTCCCATCGGCCCGTCGCCCTCGGGCGAGAGCGCATTGCGCGTCGCCTCGCCGGCGAAGCCCTGCAGATCGGCACCGGCGCAGAAGTGCCCGCCGGCACCCCAGAGCACGGCGACGTCGGATTCGCCATCGGCCTCGAAGGCGCGGAAGGCCTCGGCCAGCGCCGTCGCCGTCGCACGGTCTACGGCATTGCGCTTCTCCGGGCGGTCGAGGATCACCGTGGTGACGCGGTCCTTCCTTTCGATGCGGACGTTCAAATGTCGATCTCCATGCGCAGCAGTGCCGCGGCGGCGCATTTTCCCAGATTGTCGCTGCGCAGGGAACGCGCCGCGCCGCCGGAGAGCGCGCCGTTCAACACGATCTTCAGCGCCAGCAGGTTGTCGAGGGGATACAGCTCGACCGGGCCCGAGGCCATGCCGGCGAAGTGGCGGGCGAGGCGCGCCGGCGTCACCTCGCGCTTGAGCACGGCATAGGTCGCCGCATCGGGCGCGAAGAGGCCGAGATCGCAGCGGTCGCCCTTGTCGCCGCTGCGGGCGTGGGCGATGTCGACCAGTTTCCGTTTCATCACGCCGTCTCCTGCAGGCTGACTTTTACTTCGGGCTCTATCAATTCGTGTTTGACCAGCGTCGGCCACAGGCCGAGCAACTGGCGCGGGGCCTCGATGCCGGAGAAGCCGCTCGCCGTCGGCGGGCCGGACAGCGCCAGCCAGGGAAACTGGCGCGGGAAGGCCTCGACCAGGCGCCGGTCCTTCGCCCGCACCGACATCTTCAGGTACACCTCGTTGAGATCATCCAGCTTCGAATCGTCGGCAAGCGGGCCGAGCAGCGAGTTGAAGCCGAGAAACTCGGTGTGGATCTCGTCGTAGGCGAGCTTCGCCTCGGCAAGTTGCTGGCGGATGAGGGCCTCGGTGGCGCGCGCCTTCTTCATGGCACCGGGCCAGGAATAGCCGATGGTGGCGGTGCCGGCCCAGCCGTCGTCGTAGCCGGCGACGATCTTCAGCTTCTCCGGCCGCGGCCGGCCCGTGGCGCCAGACACCCGCACGCGGTCGCTGCCGAGGTCCTCCAGCCGCAGCGTGCCCATGTCGAGCACGACGTCGGGCGAATAGTAGGCATGCGGGTTGTGCACTTCATAAAGGAGCTGCTGGCGCACGGTGTCGAAGTCCACCCGGCCGCCGCTGCCCGGCGCCTTGGTGATCACCGCCGTGCCGTCGGGACTGACTTCCGCGATCGGGTAGCCGATGTGGCCGAGGTCGGGCACCGACTCCCAGCCGTTCTCCAGATAGGAATTGAAGTTGCCGCCGCTGCCTTGGCCGGAGCATTCCAACAGGTGGCCGACAGTGAGGCCCTGGGCAAGCCGGTTCCAGTCGTCCGCCGCCCAGCCGAACTCGTGGATCAGCGGCGCCAGGAACAGCGCCGCATCGGCGACGCGGCCGGTGAGCACGATGTCGGCGCCGGCTTCGAGCGCCCGCACCAGCGGCTGCGCGCCGAGGTAGGCGTTGGCGAAGAGCATCCGCTCCCGCACCGTATCGATGGATGCGCCGCTGTCGAGGTGGGCTAGCGGCTCGCCCGCCGCGCGCAGCGCGTCGATGCGGTCGATCACGGCGTCGCCGGTGACGGTGGCGATCCGGGCCTTCCAGCCGCGCTTGGCGAATTCCGCGACGAGGGCATCGCGCGCGCCCTCGGGGTTGAGGCCGCCGGCGTTGAGCAGGAACTTCACGCCGTGCTTCTGTGCCAGCGGCCACAGCGCCGTCAGCATCGGCACCAGGTCGCGCGTGTAGCCCGCCGCCGGGTCGCGCTGGCGGTCCTTCTGCAGGATCGCCAGGGTCAGTTCGGCGAGGTGGTCGGAGCCGATGTACTGCACCCCGCCGCGCTCGATGCTCGCGGCGACCGGCTTCCACGAATCGCCGTAGAAGCCGAGGCCGGCGCCGACACGGACGGTTTTCATTCGGGCCAGGCGCGCTTCAGGATGGCCTCGAAATCCGTGTTCTTCGGCAGCGTGCCGAAGGCGTAGCCCCAGTCGCCGGCCAGGCGCGTCGCGCAGAAGGCCTGCGACACGTGGTCGGGCGCGAAGCGCAGCAGCAGGGCGCCCTGCAGCGCCAGCGCCAGGTCCTGCACGAGGCGGCGCGCGCGGCTTTCGATGGCATCCTGGTCCTGCAGTTCATCCTTGAGCCAGGACACCCAGCGGTCGAACACCGCGCTGCGGCCTGCGGCCGGCTCGATCTCGGCCATCAGGATGTCGAGGCTGCGCGGATGCCGGCCCATGGCGCGCAGCACGTCGAGGCACATCACGTTGCCCGAGCCTTCCCAGATCGAGTTCAAGGGGCTCTGGCGGAACTGGCGCGGCATCGGACCTTCCTCGACGTAGCCGTTGCCGCCGTGCACCTCCATGGCCTCGGCCACCAGCGTCGGGCAGCGCTTGCACACCCAGTACTTGGCGAGCGGCGTGAGGATGCGGCGCAGCTGGCTTTCGGACTCGTCCTCCTGCGCGTCGAAGGCGCGCGCCAGGCGCAGGCTCAGCGCCGTGGCGGCCTCGGTCTCCAGCGCCATGTCGGCGAGCACGTTCATCATCAGCGGCTGGTCGCGCAGCAGCCTGCCGAAGGCGGCGCGCAGCGAAGTGTGGTGCATCGCCTGCGACAGCGCGGCGCGCATGATGCCGGTGCTGCCGATGGCGCAGTCGAGACGGGTGTAGACGCCCATCTCCAGCACGGTGGGAATGCCGCGCCCTTCCTCGCCGACCAGCCAGCCGGTCGAGCCCCAGAACTCGGCCTCGGTGCCGGCATTCGAGCGATCGCCCATCTTGTCCTTGAAGCGCTGGATGCGGATCTCGTTGAGGCGCCCGTCCGGCGTCCAGCGCGGCACGAAGAAGCAGGACAGGCCCTTCGGCGACTGCGCCGTGACGAGGAAGGCGTCGCACATCGGCGCAGAGAGGAACCACTTGTGGCCGACGATGCGCCAGGGGCCCGCATTTCTGTCACCTCCCAGCGGCTCTGCTCTCGTCGTATTCGCGCGCACGTCGGAACCGCCCTGCTTCTCGGTCAGCCCCATGCCGATCAGCACGCCGCGCTTCTGCGCCGCCGGGATGAAGCGCTGGTCGTACTCGCGCGAGAGCAGCAGCGGCATCCAGTCGCGGGCGATCTCCGGCACGCGGCGGATCACCGGCACGGCGCCGTAGGTCATGGTGGTCGGGCAGAGCGAGCCGTCCTCGATCTCGGCGAACAGTACATAAGCGGCGGCGCGGGCGACATGGGCGCCCGGCTTCGGCTCGGCCCACGGCCCGGTGTCGCAGCCGTGGCGCTTCAGCCAGCCGAGGCAGGCGTGCCAGGAGGGATGGAACTCGACCTCGTCGCGCCGGTTGCCGTAGCGGTCGAACAGGCGCAGCTGCGGCGGGTTCACGTTGGCCAGCCGCCCGTGCTCGATCCACTCGGCGCTGCCGACTTCGACGCCGCGCGCCATCAGCCAGTCCTGCGCCCAGCCGGCGCCCTCGCGCGCGGCGGCCTCCTGCAGGGGGAGGTTGCGGGCGTAGGCGTTGTAGTTCTCCAGCGCATGGGCCTGGTTGATGACCTCGTGCGTGGCCGCGAGCGGCGAGTGACTCGGTTGCATGGGACCTCCCTATTTCATCAGGTGCCTGGCCAGCGCGTGGTAGGCCGGCAGCGAAACGGGGTCGTTGAACGGATTGCTCGGCACCGGGTTCGAGGCGTAGCGCGCGATCACCATCTCGGCCTTCGGGTCTATGTAGATCGTCTGACCGTGGATGCCGCGCGCGCTGTAGGCGCCATGCTCGTTGTGGGACACCCACCACATGTTGCGGTAGGACCAGCCGGGCAAGGTCTTGTAGCCGGCCTTGGCGAATTGCGACTTGTCGCCGCCCTTGCGGATGTCGTCAATGACGGTCTTCGGCACGATCTGCTGGCCGTTGAAGCGGCCGTCGAGACGCATCATCTCGCCGAAGCGGGCCAGGTCGCGCAACCCCGTGTTGAGGCCGCCGCCGGCGAATTCGTTGCCGACGGTGTCGATCGTGAAATAGGCATCCTGCTCGGCGCCGAGCTTGCTCCAGATGCGCTCCTGCAGGTTCTCGCCGATCGACTTGCCGGTGACGCGGCGGATCACCCAGCCGAGCGCATCGGTATTCACTGTCTTGTAGGCAAAAGCCTGTCCATGCTCACCGTCCTTCTTCACCGTCTGCAGGAACTCGTAGAAGGTCTGCGGACCGTTGTAGCCGGGCGGGCGCGGCAGCACGTTGCCGGCGCGTACGTGGGCCCATATCTCGGAGTTCGGATCGGCATAGTTCTCCGTGTATTTCAGCCCGGTGACCATGTCCAGCACCTGGCGCACGGTGGCATCGCCGAAAGCGGTGTCCTTCAACTCGGGCACGTACTGCGCCACCGTCGCCTTCTCGTCGAGCAGGCCTTCGGCGACGAGCATCGAGCCGATGGTGCCGAAGAAGGACTTGGTCACCGACATCGCGATGTGCTGGCCTTCCGGCTTCAGCACGCCGAAATAGCGTTCGTAGACGATGCGCCCCTTGTGCAGCACGACGATGCCGTCGGTGTAGTTGGCGGCCAGCGACTGCGCCCAGCTCATCGGCTGGTCCTTGCCGAGGGGAACGAAGCTCACGGCATCGATGTCGGCGCGCTCGACGCGCGGCAGTTCGCTCACGGCGCCGTTGCCGCGCGAAACACTGCTGGTGGGAACCATCTGACGGAAGTTGGAAAAGCTCCAACGCGTGTTGGGGAACTTGTAGGCGCTGCCGTCGGCCCAGCGCACCACCTTGTCGGCGGCGGGCGGCGAGCCCTGCATGAGGCCGAGTTTCACGGGATCGGATGCCGCGGCATCGGGAAAGCTGGGCGGCGTCTGCGCCTGAGCACCACCCGCCAGCAGGCCGGCCAGCATCATGGACATCGAAACGAGGTTATTGCGCATCGGATTCTCCTGGTCAGGGTTACAAAGCAATTGCTTGCTTGACAGCGAGAAGGCACTTTACTACCCTTCGCGACTGGTCGCAATGCCCGGTCGAAAGGATTCCCCATGTTCGAGCGTACCCTGTTCAAGGAAGAACACGCCCTGTTCCGTAACGCCGTGCGGCGCTTCATGGAAGCCGAGGTGCAGCCGCAGCGCGAGCGCTGGGAGGAACAGGGCTACGTCGACCGCGAGGTGTGGCTGAAGGCCGGCGCGGCCGGCTTCCTCTGCCCCTCGATGCCCGAGCAGTACGGCGGCGCCGGCGCCGACAAGCTCTACAGCATGGTGCTGATCGAGGAGCACAACCGCATCGCCGACTCCGGCTTCGGCTTCGGCCTGCACTCCGAGATCGTCGCCCCCTACCTGCTGCACTACGGCAGCGAGCACATCAAGCAGACCTACCTGCCGAAGATGGCCAGCGGCGAGATGATCGGCGCCATCGCCATGACCGAGCCGGCCGCGGGCTCCGACCTGCAGGGCATCAAGACCACGGCGCAACGGGTAAAAAGTGCGGAAGGCGACCACTGGGTGCTCAACGGCTCGAAGACCTTCATCACCAACGGCTGGCATTCCGACCTCGTCATCGTCGTCGCCAAGACCGACGCGGCGAAGGGCTACAAGGGCATCAGCCTGTTCGTCGTGGACACCACGATGCCCGGCTTCTCGAAAGGCAAGCGCCTGAAGAAGCTCGGCATGAAGGCGCAGGACACGGCCGAGCTGTTCTTCGACAACGTCAGGGTGCCGGCCGCCAACCTGCTCGGCGACGAGGGCGCCGGCTTCGTGTACCTGATGCAGGAGCTGCCCTGGGAGCGCATGCAGATCGCCATCGGCGCGGTGGCGAGCGCCGAGGCGGCACTGGCGTGGACCGTCGCCTACTGCCACGAGCGCAAGGCGTTCGGCAAGGAGGTGATGGATTTCCAGCACACCCGCTTCACCCTGGCCGAGCAGAAGACCGAAATCCAGATCGCCCGCGTCTTCGTCGACCGCTGCATGGAGCTGCTGCTGGAGAACAAGCTCGACGCCGTCGACGCCTCGATGGCGAAGTACTGGACCACCGACCTGCAGTGCAAGGTGATCGAC
>VGHJ01000033.1 GCA_016868295.1 Betaproteobacteria bacterium
GAAAATCTGCGGCCAGATGAAGCAGGCCGGCACGCCGGGCCGCTTCGGCGCGGAAGCCGGGGCGGCCGCCCTCAGCCGACGCGAGCAGCGCGAACGCGAGCGGGTGCAGGGACTGGTGCCTTTCGCCGTCAAGCTCGACGGTGAGCTCGTGAAGCGAATCCATGCGCTGGCCCAGGCGCGTCGCATCGGTCTGAACGAAGCGACGGCGGAACTGATCGAGAAGGGCCTGAAGGACTGAGACGAAAAAGGCCTGCAATCGCTTGCAGCCCCTTCATTGTATTCCTGGTGGGCGGCACAGGGTTCGAACCTGTGACCCCTGCCGTGTGAAGGCAGTGCTCTACCGCTGAGCTAGCCGCCCGTTTGGGAGGCGCGCATTCTCTCATGGCGGCCGATTCCGGTCAATTTCCCCTCGGGGAGCGGGTCCGATCGCTTAAAATGTCGGCTTTTCCGGCGCACACCCAGCATGACCGTCCGCACCCGATTCGCCCCCAGCCCCACCGGCTACCTCCACGTCGGCGGCGCCCGCACGGCGCTGTATGCCTGGGCCTACGCGCGCAGGCACGGCGGCACCTTCATCCTGCGCATCGAGGACACCGACCTCGAGCGTTCGACGCAGGCCTCCATCGATGCCATCCTCGACGGCATGGCCTGGCTCGGCCTCGACTGGGACGAGGGCCCGTTCTACCAGATGCAGCGCCTCGAGCGCTACGCCGAGGTGGCGCAGCAGCTGATCAAGTCGGGCCACGCCTACTGGTGCTACGCCAGCAGGGAGGAACTCGACGACTTGCGCTCCGCGCAGCGCGCGCGCGGCGAGAAGCCGCGCTACGACGGCCGCTGGCGGCCGGAGAATGCCAAGGGGAAGACGCCGCCCGCGGATGTGAAGCCGATCCTGCGCTTCCGCAGTCCCGACGACGGCACCGTGGTGTGGGACGACCTCGTCAAGGGCCGCATCGAGATCGCCAACGGCGAGCTCGACGACCTCGTCCTGCTGCGCGCCGACGGCGTGCCGACCTACAACTTCGGCGTGGTGGTGGACGACCTCGACATGGGCATCAGCCACTGCATCCGCGGCGACGACCACGTGAACAACACGCCGCGCCAGATCAACATCTACCGCGCGCTTCAAGCGCCGCTGCCGGCCTTCGCCCACGTGCCGATGATCCTCGGCGCCGACGGCGAGCGCCTCTCCAAGCGCCACGGCGCGGTGTCGGTGATGCAGTACGCCGAGGACGGCTACCTGCCCGAGGGCCTGCTCAACTACCTGGCGCGGCTCGGCTGGTCGCACGGCAACGACGAGGTGTTCTCGCTCGAGCAGTTCGTCGACTGGTTCGACCTCGGGCACATCAGCCGCTCGCCGGCGCAGTTCAATCCCGAGAAGCTCGCCTGGCTCAACCAGCAGCACCTCAAGGCGCGCGACGACAGGATGATCGCCGAGGAGGTGGCGCCGCGCCTCGCCGCGCGCGGCATCGGCACCGCCGCCGGCCCGTCGCTGGAAAAAGTCGTGGCGCTGTACAAGGACCGCGTGTCGACGCTGAACGAGCTGGCCGATGCCGTCGAACCCTTCTACGTCGAGGTCTATCCCGGCGCCGAACTGCTGGCGCAGCATGTGACGGAAGCGGCGCGCGACGCGCTGCGCGAGCTGCGCACGCGGCTGGAGACGACGGTGTGGGAGAAGGCGCAGCTCAACCAGGCGCTGAAGGACGTCGTGGCCGCGCGTGGCCTCAAGCTGCCGCAACTGGCGATTCCGCTGCGCGTGGTGCTCACCGGCCAGCCGCAGACGCCGTCGATCGACGCGGTGCTGGAAGCTTTCGGCCGCGGTGTCGTGCTGGCGCGATTGTCACGCCACACCTGAGCGCGCGGCCGGCTGCAGGCCGGCGGCCAGGTCGCGTTCCATCGGCAAAGGCTCCGTCTCGATTTCACTGACGAGGCTCTCCGCGCAAAGCGGCGCATAGACCAGCCCGCGCGAGCCGAGACCGAGCAGACCGAACAATCCCTCGTGTCCGGGGATCGCCCCGACCAGCGGCAGGCGGTCCGGCCCCACCGTGCGGATGCCGGCGCGCCCGCCCACGCGCGCCGGGTCGACCGTCGCGGCGAAATCCGGCAGCAGCTGGCGCAGGCGCGCCAGGTTGGCGCGGTGGTCGTCGTCGCGCGTCAGCGTGTCGGTGGCGCCCTCCTCGTAGGTGGCGCCGACGACGTGCACGCCGAAGGAGCAGGCCGGCGTGACGTAGCCTTCGCGCGAGACGACGACCTTGATGTCGCGCCCCGCCTCGGCGGGAATGCAGGTCACCTGCCCGCGCACCGGGCGCAGGGGCAGGGCGGAAGAAACCGCGAAGCGCCGCGCCAGATGGCCGTTGGCGAGGATCGCCACGGGCGCCTCGGCGATGCTTGCGCCCGCGGCATCGACGGCGCGCCAGCCGTCGCTCGTGCGCAGGAGATCGCCCACCTCGCGCTGCGCATGCAGGCGCACGGCGTTGCCCGCCGCGTGCAGCGCTGCGTCGCACAGCGCCGGCGGATGCACCCAGGCGCCGTGCGGGAACCACCAGCCCGGCGCCGGCACGCGCCAGCCGGCCAGTGTCGATGCCTCGTCGATATCGACCCAGCGCAGCACCTCGGCCGGCAGCAGGCCGGACTCGGCAATGCGCCGCTGGCGTTCGATCTGTTTCGCGTCGCGCGCCAGGCGCAGCACGCCGCATTGCTGCCAGATCAGCTTCGGGTCGGAAGAGAGCGCCTGCAGGCCGCGCAGGGCGTAATGAAAGCCGGCCAGCGTCAGGCGCGACAGGCGGTTGCCGTCCGCCGAGGGCACCGGCTGCAGCACGCCGGCCGGATTGCCCGAGGTCTCGCGCGCCAGGCCGTCGCGCCGCTCGATGAGGTCGATCGCCCAGCCGCGCCCGGCGAGGCGCTCGGCGACGAGACAGCCGGCGATGCCGGCGCCGATGACGAGGGCGCGGCGCTCCTTCGGCGCTTCATGATCCGCCGAGCCGCCGAAGCGGCCGCAGAGCATCTCGCGCTTGCGGCCGAAGCCGGCTTTCTTCTCGACGGTGAAGCCCGCCGCCGCCATGCCGCGACTGACTTTTCCGGCGGCCGAGTAGGTGGCGAATGAGGCGCCCGGCGCGGCCAGCCGGCCGAGCTGTGCGAAGAGCGCATCGCTCCACATGTCCGGATTGCGCGAAGGCGCGAAGCCGTCGAGGAAGAAGGCGTCGGCGCGCGCCACGACCTGCGCCAGCATCTGCGCCGCCTCGCCCCACAGCAGCGTCAGACTGACGCGGCCGCCGTCGAGGTGCAGGCGGTGGAAACCCTGCACGAGCGGCGGGTAGCGTTCGAGCAGTTCGGCGCCGAGCGGTGTCAGTTCAGGCCACTGGCGGTAGAGCACCGCGAGGTCGTCGCGGCGGAAGGGATGCTTGTCGACCGAGAGGTAGTGCAGACGCGCGCCGGCCAGCGCCGTCTCGCGGAAAAGCTTCCAGGCGCAAAGGAAGTTCAGTCCCGTGCCGAAACCGGTCTCGAGAATCGTGAAGCGCCCGCGCGCCCGCCAGCGCGCGGGGAGATGGTTGCCGTCGAGAAAAACATGGCGGGTCTCGTCGAACCCGCCATCCAGCGACCAGTAGGCGTCGCCGTATCGCTCGCTGAAGACCGTGCCGTCCCGGCAGGACGGCGCGGCAGGAAGGATGGGTGCGATCAACGCGTCACGAGCGTGCCGTGATCGTCCTTTACGCGATCGCCGATGCGCCAGGACGGCGGCGTGTCGAAGGTATAGTTCCGCGTGCCGCCATCCTCGAAGCGGACGGTCACTTCGTATTTCTTGGTCGAACGGACGTGCTTCTCGACCTGGTGGCCGGCATAGCCGCCGCCCGCTGCGCCGACCACGGTGGCGACCGTCTTGCCGGTGCCCTTGCCGATCTGGTTGCCGAGCAGGCCGCCGACGACTGCACCGCCGACGGCGCCGACGCCGGTGCCTTCACCTTTCTGAGTGATTTCGCGGATGTTATCCACCGTGCCGCAGTTCATGCAGATGGCGGGGGCGGGGGGAGGCGCGGGTTGCGCCGCGACCTGCGCCGGCTCGGCCGCAGCCGGCTTCGGCTCGGTTGCCTTGTGCTCGGTCGGCTTGGCGGCCACCTTCCTGGCGGGCGCCGGCTTGGGTTCGGCGGCCGGTTCGGCGGTTTTCGTCGCTGGCTTCGGTTCGGCGACCGGTTCGGCGGCTTTCGTCGCCGGCTGGGTTGCAGGAACCGCGGCAGGTGCCGCTGCGGCCACCGGGTCTGCCGGCCTGGACGAACTGCCGGCGGTCGGAATCACGCCGAAAATGGCGCCGACGCCGGCAAGCGAGAGCAGGATCACCGCGATGGCGGCGATCCAGAGGACGGGGTGCAGTTTATTGCCTGTGGCTTGGGCTTCCATGCTGGTCTCCTTTGTAAAGCTACAACCGGAATAACGCATCGGCCGAGCCCGGGCTGACGCAGGAAACAACTCCTTACATTTCCCTTCTCAGTTGGGGGAACAGAATGACATCGCGGATGCTCGGACAGTCGGTGAGCAGCATCACCAGCCGGTCGATGCCGACGCCGCAGCCGGCGGTCGGCGGCAGGCCGTATTCGAGCGCCCGGATGTAATCCGCGTCATAGTACATCGCCTCCTCGTCGCCGGCCTCCTTGGCCTTGGCCTGTTCCTGGAAGCGCGCCGCCTGGTCCTCGGGGTCGTTCAGCTCGGAGAAGCCGTTGGCGATCTCGCGCCCGGCGATGTAGAGCTCGAAGCGCTCGGCGATCTCGGGGTTCCTGTCGCTGCGGCGGGCGAGCGGGCTCGCCTCGGCCGGCCAGTCGACGATGTAGGTCGGGTCGAAGAGCTCGCTCTCGGTCGTTTCCTCGAACAGCGTGAGCTGCAGCTCGCCGAGCGTGGCGCCGCTGTGCTTAGGCTCGAGGTGCAGTTCCTTCAGCTTGGCCTTCAGCCAGGCGACGTCGTTGAGTTGATCGAGTGAGTAGCCCGGGTGGTGCTTGTGGATGGCTTCCACCGCCGTCATGCGGGCGAAGGGCTTGGCGAAGTCCAGCGTGCGGCCCTGGTACTCGAAGGTCTCGGTGCCGAGCGCCTCGCGCGCGGCGTGGCGCAGCAGCCCCTCGGTGAAATTCATCAGCAGCCGGTAGTCCGAGTAGGCCTCGTAGAACTCCATCATGGTGAACTCGGGGTTGTGGCGGGTCGAGATGCCCTCGTTGCGGAAGTTGCGGTTGATCTCGAACACCTTCTCGAAGCCGCCCACCACCAGGCGCTTCAGGTACAGCTCCGGCGCGATGCGCAGGAAGAGTTCCATGTCGAGCGCGTTGTGGTGGGTCTTGAAGGGCTTGGCCGCGGCGCCGCCGGGAATGGGATGCATCATCGGCGTCTCGACCTCGAGGAAGCCGTGGCCGGTCATGTAGTTGCGGATCGAGGCGACCAGGCGCGAGCGGGCGGCGAAGACCCAGCGCGCGCGCTCGTTGGTGATGAGGTCGAGGTAGCGGCTCCGCACTTTCTGCTCGGTGTCGGTGAGGCCGTGGAACTTCTCCGGCAGCGGGCGCAGCGATTTCGTCAGCAGGCGCAGCTCGGAGACATTGATGGTCAGTTCGCCGGTCTTGGTCTTGAACAGCGTGCCGCGCGCGCCGACGATGTCGCCGATGTCCCAGTGCTTGAACGCCGCGTGCACGGCCTCGCCCGTGCCGTCGTTGCTGACGTAGAGCTGGATGCGGCCGGAGAGGTCCTGCACGGTGGCGAAGGAGGCCTTGCCCATGACGCGCTTCAACATGATGCGGCCGGCGATGCAGACTTCCACCGGCAATTGCTCCAGCTCCTCGCGGCTCATCTCGCCGTAGAGCTCGTCGAGCTTCTCGGCGGTGTTCTCGCGCAGGAAGTCGTTGGGGAAGGCGACGCCCTCGGCGCGCAGCTTCGCCAGCTTCTCGCGGCGTTCGGCGACGATCTGGTTCTCGTCCTGGGGCAGCGGGGTTTGTTCGCTCATGTCGTTTCTTCCTTAGACGCCCTGTTTCAGGCTGGCTTCGATGAATGGGTCGAGGCCGCCGTCCAGCACGGCCTGGGTATTGCCGATCTCGACGTTGGTGCGCAGGTCCTTGATGCGCGACTGGTCGAGCACGTAGCTGCGGATCTGGTGGCCCCAGCCGATGTCGGTCTTGGCGTCCTCCACCTGCTGCGCGGCGGCCTGGCGCTTCCTCAGTTCGGCCTCGTAGAGGCGCGACTTCAGCATGGCCATCGCCTCGGCCTTGTTGCGGTGCTGCGAGCGGTCGTTCTGGCACTGCACGACGATGCCCGAGGGCGCGTGCGTGATGCGGATCGCCGACTCGGTCTTGTTCACGTGCTGGCCGCCGGCGCCGGAGGCGCGGAAGGTGTCGATGCGCAGGTCGGCCGGGTTGATCTCGACCTCGATCGACTCGTCCACTTCCGGATAGACGAAGACGCTGGCGAAGGAGGTGTGACGCCGCGCGTTGGAATCGTAGGGCGACTTTCGCACCAGGCGGTGGATGCCGGTCTCGGTGCGCAGGTGGCCATAGGCGTACTCGCCGCTGAGCTTGAGGGTGGCGGTCTTGATGCCGGCCACCTCGCCGTCGGATTCCTCGAGCACCTCGATCTGAAAGCCCTTGCGCTCGCAGTACTTGAGGTACATGCGCAGCAGCATCGAGGCCCAGTCCTGCGCCTCGGTGCCGCCGGCGCCGGCCTGGATGTCGAGGAAGCAGTTGTTCGGGTCGGCCGGGTTGGAGAACATGCGGCGGAACTCGAGCCCGGCCACGCGCTCCTCGATGCCGGCGGCGTCGGCTTCCACCGCCAGCAGCGTGTCGTCGTCGTTCTCGCCGCGCGCCATCTCGAAGAGTTCCTTCGAGTCGTTCAGGTTCTGGTCGATCTCAGCGAGCGTGACGACGACGCCCTCGAGCGACTTCTTCTCGCGGCCCAGTTCCTGGGCGCGCGCGGCGTCGTTCCAGACGGCGGGGTCCTCGAGGGCGCGGGAGACTTCTACTAGCTTCGACTGCTTGGCGTCGAAGTCAAAGATACCTCCGCAGATCCTGCTCACGAGCGGCGAGATCCGAGAGGCGATTGGCGAGGCTGTTGAGGCGTTCGGCTTCCATGGCGATGCTAGACTTTCGAAACAATGAATTATACAGCCTGAGCGGCGCTTGCCGCACCCCGACATGACTGAAGAACGCGCCCGCCTGTCCCGCTTCGGCCTGCTGCTGCTCGCCCTGCTGGCGCTCGGCTGGGGCCTCAACTGGCCGATCATGAAGATCGTCCTGCGCGACGTTCCGCCGCTCACCTTCCGCGGCGGCTGCCTCGTGCTGGGCGGAATCGGCATGCTGCTGCTGGCGCGCCTTGACGGCCAGCCCTGGACGACGATGCCGCCGGGCACCTTCGGCAAGCTGGCGCTGCTGGCTGCGACGAATGTCATCGGCTGGAACGTCCTCATGATCTATGGCGTCGGCCTGATGCCTTCCGGCCGCGCCGCGCTGCTCGGCTACACCATGCCGCTGTGGAGTGCCGTCTTTTCGGTGTGGCTGCTGCGCGAGCGCCTGACGCCGCGCCGCGCGCTCGGCCTGGGCCTCGGCTTGCTCGGCGTGACGGCGCTGATGGGTGCCACCCGCAGCCTGCTCGGCGAAGCGCCGGTCGGCGTGCTGTGCATGCTTGGCGCCGCCATGTCGTGGGGCCTCGGCGTGGTGCTGCTCAAGCAATTCGCGCTGAAGATGCCGACCAGCGTCCTCACCGGCTGGTCGATGCTGATCGGCGCTGCGCCGCTGATCGCCGCGGCGATGCTGTTCGAGCACGACGAATGGCGCGCCGTCGGCTTCTGGCCGGCCTTCGGCCTCGCCTACAACGTCGTCGTCGCCTTCATGTTCTGCTACTGGGCGTGGAACCGCATCGTGCTGATGGTGCCGGTGGCGGTGTCCTCGCTGAGCTCGCTGATCACGCCGGTGCTCGGCGTCATCGGCGGCATGTGGCTGCTCGGCGAGCAGCCGGGCTGGAACGAATTCCTCGGCGCCGGCCTGATCCTCGGCGCCCTGGCCACCGTGCTGCTGCCGCAGCGGAAGTGAATGCCGACCTCAGGCCGGCTCGATGTGCTCGAGCACGAGCTGCACGCTACTGATGCCGTTGAACTCGTTCACCGCCAGGCGGTAGGCGGTGCGAACGTCGGTCGGCAGGCTCTCGGCGAAGTTGAACTGGATGGCCTCGAAACGGGCGGCGCCGCGGCGCAGGGTGAGCTTGAGGTGGCGGTCCTTGAGGATGCGCTGCTTCTCCACTTCGAATTCGTCGCTGAACAGCGGCGCCGGGAAGCCCTGGCCCCAGATCTCGCCTTCGAGCATGCGCGCGCTTTCCAGCGACATCCAGCCGGCTTCGAGCGGGCCGTCGGTCTCGATGATGCGCGTCAGCTCGGCCGGGCCGACCAGACCGCGCACGGTCTCCTCGAACAGCGCTTCGAAGCGCGCCAGGTTTTCCTCGCGCAAAGTCAGTCCCGCCGCCGCGGCGTGGCCGCCGAAGCGCAGCAGCAGGCCGGGCGCGCGCTTCGAAACGAGGTCGAGGGCGTCGCGCAGGTGCAGCCCGGCGATCGAGCGGCCGGAGCCCTTCAGTTCGCCGGCGTTGCCGCGGGCGAAGGCGATCACCGGGCGATGCAGCTTGTCCTTGACGCGCGAGGCGAGGATGCCGACGACGCCCTGGTGCCAGGCCGGATCGTAGAGGGCGAGGCCGGCGCGCGCGTCGGCCTCGATGCCGTCGAGGATGGCCAGGGCCTGCTCCTGCATGTCGGCTTCGATGCCGCGCCGCTCGCGGTTGAGGCGGTCGAGCTCCTGCGCGATGTTGAGCGCGCGGCCGAGGTCGTCGGTGAGCAGGCACTCTAGCCCAAGCGACATGTCGGCGAGGCGTCCGGCGGCGTTCAGGCGCGGCCCCAGCGCGAAGCCGAGGTCGAAGGTGGTGGCGCGTTCATATTCACGGCCGGCGACGCGGAAGAGGGCGCGCAGGCCCGGCTGCAGCTTGCCCTGGCGCATGCGCGCCAAACCCTGCGCGATGAAGATGCGGTTGTTGCGGTCGAGCCTGACTACGTCGGCGACCGTGCCCAGCGCGACGAGGTCGAGCAGGGCGGCGAGGTTGGGCTCCGGACTGACGGCGAAGGCGCCGCGCTTCCTCAGCTCGGCGCGCAGCGCCAGCATGACGTAGAACATGACGCCGACGCCGGCGATGGCCTTGCTCGGGAAGCCGCAGCCGGGCTGGTTCGGATTGACGATGACCTCGGCCGCCGGCAGTTCGTCGCCGGGCAGGTGGTGGTCGGTGATGAGCGTGCCGATGCCGAGCCGCTTCGCCTCGACGACGCCCTCGACGCTGGCGATGCCGTTGTCGACGGTGATGATCACGTCGGGTTTGCGTTCGGATGCGAGGCGCACCACTTCCGGCGTCAGACCGTAGCCGTAGTCGAAGCGGTTGGGCACGAGATACGAGATGTCGGCGCCGAAGGCGGCGAGGGCGCGCACGCCGACGGCGCAGGCGGTGGCGCCGTCGCAGTCGTAGTCGGCGACGATGAGCAGCCGGCGTTTTGCCGCAATGGCGTCGGCCAGCAGCGTCGCCGCCTCGGCCGCGCCTTTCAGCAGCGCCGGGTCGTGCAGGGCGGCGAGCGAAGTGTCGAGCTCTTCCGCCTGGCTGACGCCGCGCGCCGCGTAGAGGCGCGCCAGCAGCGGATGCACGCCGGCGTACTCGAGGCGTTCGCGCGCGGCCTGGGGCACCTTGCGGGTCAGGATTCGCGTCATGCCGGCAGATCCGCGAGGGTTATCGGCCGGCGCCAGAGCTTCCACAGGTTGCCGGGGACGATCGTGACATCGACCGTGGCCTCGTCGCCGAGGGCGCTGAGGCGCAGGCCGCGCAAGCGGCCCGCCTTCAGTGCGGCGAGCGCCGGCGCGAACCAGCGCGCCTCCAGTTCGGCCAGGCCGGCGCGCCAGGCGGCGGCATCGAGGTGCTGCGCTGCCTCGCTCAGCGCGTCGAGAAAAGTCAGTCCCTGCGGCACGGCGGCATCGAAGCCCGGCGGCAGCGGAACGGCCCGTGCGCCCGCACGCCGCGCCAGGCCGAGGGCGAGGGGATGGTCGGCCAGGACCTGCGCCGCCGGCGCGGCAGCCTGCTCCGGCAGGGACCCGGCGCCCCACGGCCAGACGCTGTTCGCCGTAGCGCGGCCGGCCGCTTCGCGCGCCGCGTTCACCGGGTGGTTGTGCAGGATCACCTGCGCCTCGTTGATCAGGCGCCGCCAGGCGCCGGCGTCTTCGCCCTGCGGCAGGAAGGGTTCCAGCGTGCGGCCGGCCACGGCAGCGGGCGAATGGGTCAGCAGGCGCGGTGCGCGTTTCGCGCGCAGGTACCAGCGGCGCGGATGCGGGGCGAGGAATTCGCCGAATTCGCCGAGCTGCCCGTTCAGCGCGGCGACGAGTTGCGCCGCCTCGTCTGCGGCGAGGTCCGGCCCGGCGGCGTCGACGACCAGGGTGTTGCGCGAGAAGCGCAGGTGCACCGGGTCGGCGCAGAGCCAGGCGCCGGTGCCCGGATCGAGGCCCTCGCCGAGCAGGCGCAGCGCGCCAATGGGAAATTCTCGCAGTTCCCCGCCCCGGATGCCGAAGGCCCCGCACAGCCAGCGTTCCGGCGCGAGGGCGGGGCCGCGCGCACGGCGGCCGCGGCCGAAGAGTGTGTTGAGCGCCGGCAGATCGAGCCCGCGCGTGACGCCGGCGACGGAATCCTTGGGCCAGAGCAAGCCCGGGACGACGAGATGAATCATCCAAGGGATGTTAACATAGCGACCCTATGCAGTATGAACTCTTCATCGGCCTGCGCTACACCCGCGCCAAGCGGCGCAACCACTTCATCTCATTCATCTCGCTGATCTCGATGTGCGGCATCGCGCTGGGCGTGGCGGCGCTGATCGTCGTGCTCTCGGTGATGAACGGCTTCCAGAAGGAGCTGCGCACGCGCATCCTCGGCGTCGCTTCCCACGTGCAGATCTCCGCCCGCGGCGGCGAGCTGGCCGCCTGGCAGCAGGTGGCCGAGCAGGCATCGAAGCACAAGTCCGTGCAGGCGGCGGCGCCCTACATCGCGGCGCAGGGCATGCTCTCCTTCGACCAGACGGTGCGCGGCGCGCTGGTGCGCGGCGTGCTGCCCGATGCCGAGGAGCAGGTGGCCGACTTCAACCGCCACATGCACGGCGGCTCGATGCAGCTCCTCAAGCCGGGCGAGTTCGGCATCGTCCTCGGCGCGGAGCTGGCGCGCGCGCTGCAGGTGTTCGTCGGCGACAAGGTGACGCTGATCGCGCCGCAGGGGCTGGTGACGCCGGCGGCGATCCTGCCGCGCCTGAAGCAGTTCAGGGTGGTCGGCCTGTTCGAGGCCGGCATGTACGAATACGACTCGGGCCTGGCGCTGGTGCATCTGGCCGACGCGCAGGCGCTCTACCGCATGGAGGACCGCGTCTCCGGCGTGCGTCTCAAGCTCGACGACCTCTTCGCCGCGCCGCGCGTGGCGCGCGAGCTGCACAAGCTGGTCGAGGCCGACGTCTTCATCGCCGACTGGACGCGCAGCCACGCCAACTTCTTCCGCGCCGTGCAGATCGAGAAGAACGTGATGTTCATCATCCTGCTGCTGATCGTCGCCGTGGCCGCCTTCAACATCGTCTCCACGCTGGTGATGGCGGTGACCGACAAGGAGTCGGACATCGCGATACTGCGCACGCTGGGGGCGAGCCCGGGCAGCATCATGCAGGTGTTCATCGTGCAGGGCGCGCTGATCGGCGTCATCGGCCTGGCCCTCGGCCTCGGCGGCGGCGTCGCCCTGGCGGTGAACATCGACGTCGTGGTGCCGGCCATCGAGCGCCTCTTCAACACCCAGTTCCTCGCCAAGGAGGTGTATTACATCTCCGAGCTGCCCTCCGACCTGCAGTGGCGCGACGTCGGCATCATCGCCGCCGTGTCCTTCGTGTTGACCTTGCTGGCGACGCTGTATCCGAGCTGGCGCGCCTCGCGCGTCAATCCCGCCGAGGCGCTGCGCTATGAGTGAGAAACGCCTTCCCCCCGGCCCCCTTCCCGCGGAAGGGGGTGACGGCAGTTCGCGGGCTGCGCCCGCTCCGGCTGCTGGCGGTACCGTCCTCTCCTGCCGCGGCCTGAAGAAGACCTACGTCCAGGGCCGGGTCGAGGTGCCGGTGCTGCTCGGCGTCGACCTCGACATCGCGCGCGGCGAGCGCGTCGCCATCGTCGGCGCTTCCGGTTCGGGCAAGAGCACCTTGCTGCATCTGCTCGGCGGGCTGGATGCGCCGACGGCGGGCGCCGTCAGTCTGCTTGGCCGCGAGCTGACGACGGTCGGCGAGGCGGAGCGCGGGCGCCTGAGGAACGAATCGCTCGGCTTCGTCTACCAGTTCCACCACCTGCTGCCGGAATTCAGCGCGCTGGAGAACGTCGCCATGCCGCTGCTGATCCGGCGCATGCCGCGCGCCGAGGCAGAGGAAAGGGCGGCCGCCATGCTGAAGGAAGTCGGGCTGGCGCAGCGCCTGGAGCACACGCCGGGCGAGCTCTCCGGCGGCGAGCGCCAGCGCGCCGCGGTGGCGCGCGCCCTGGTGACGCAGCCGGCCTGCGTGCTGGCCGACGAGCCGACGGGCAACCTCGACCGCCACACGGCGGAAGCCGTCTTCGACCTGATGCTGGCGCTCAACCAGTCCCACCGCACCAGCTTCGTCATCGTCACCCACGATTTGCAACTCGCCGCCAAGGCGATGCGCAGGCTGTCCCTGAGCGACGGCGTGCTCGGCTCAGCCGGCGGCTGAGCTCCGTCTCACGCTCCGCTTGCGCCAGGCCCGGATCAGATAGACCCGCCAGGCGGCGCGCACCGCGAAGTAGCCCGTCGCCGCCAGCAGCGAGGCGAGCAGCACCAGCCCCAGCGCCAGCGGCTTGCCCAGATGCACCATCCAGTCGGCCAGCGCCGCGACCCAGGCCGACAGCCCGGCCTCGCCCCATTCGGGCGGGGCGACGAACGCGCCGCCGCTTCCCAGCACCAGTTCGCCCAGCCCGTAGCCGGCGATGTACAGCGGCACGATGGTGAACGGGTTGGTGTACAGGGTGGCGAACAGGGAGAGCGGCAGGTTGACGCGGAAGACCACGGCGCAGATGGCGGCGCCGAGCATCTGGAAGGGTCCCGGGATGAGGCCGCAGAACAGGCCGACGGCGACCCCGCCCGCCGCCGAGTGGCGGTTGAGGTGCCACAGGCGCGGATGCAGCAGGGTGTTGCCGAACGGCGCCAGCCAGCGGTTGGAGTGGATCGCCTCGTGGTCGGGCAGGACTTTGCGTAGGTGCTTTCGCATGTGGCGTGATTGTAGCCCGTACAATCGCCTTCCATGCGTTCCGCCATCCTCTGCTTCGCCCTGGGCGTCTGGCTGCTGCAACGGCAGGCTTCGCTGCCGGCGTGGCATGCGCTGGCCTTGATGCTCGCCGTCCTGGCGGGACTGACTTTTGCGGCCTGGCGCCTGCGCGGCCGCTGGCGCCTCGGGACGGCCTGCCTGGCCGCGATTCTGGCCGGCTTTGTCTGGGCCGCGTCGTTCGGCCAATGGCGGCTCGCCGACCGCCTGCCCCCGGAGAACGAGGGCCGCGACATCCGCGTCACCGGCGTCGTCGCCAGCCTGCCGCAGCAACACGAGAACGGCGTGCGCTTCGAGTTCGACGTCGAGCGCGCGGAGGCGGCGGTGCCGTCGCGGATCTCGCTCGCCTGGTACGCCGGCTGGCGGCCCGAGGACGACGACGTGCGCCACGTCCTGCCCTCGCTCCATGCCGGCGAGCGCTGGCAGATCACCGTGCGGCTGAAGCGCCCGCACGGCAACCTGAATCCGCACGGATTCGACTACGAGGCCTGGCTGTTCGAGCGCGGCGTGCGCGCCACGGGCTATGTGCGCACCGACGAAGCCAACCGGCGACTGGACGCCTTCGTCTGGCGGCCGGCCTACGCCGTCGAGCGCGTCCGCGAGCGCGTCCGCGAGCGTTTCCGCCGCGCGCTGCCGGAGCGCGACTACGCCGGCGTGCTGGTGGCCCTCGCCGTGGGCGACCAGCGCGCCATCGACGGCGGACAGTGGCAGCTCTTCGCGCGCACCGGCATCTCGCACCTGATGTCGATCTCGGGACTGCACGTCACCATGGTCGCCGCGCTCGCCGCCTGGGCGGTGTCGTTTTTCTGGCGCCGCCGTCCCGCGCTCATGCTGCGCCTGCCGGCGCAGAAGGCCGCGGCGGCGGCCGGCTGGGCGGCGGCCTGCGCCTACTGCCTGCTCGCCGGCTTCGGCGTCCCGGCGCAGCGCACGCTGTACATGCTGTCCGTGGTGGCGCTGGCGCTTTGGCTGGGGCGCGCGACCGCCGCCAGCCGCGTGCTGGCGCTGGCGCTGCTGGTGGTGCTGCTCCTCGATCCCTGGGCGGTGCTGTCGGCCGGCTTCTGGCTGTCCTTCGGCGCCGTGGCGCTGCTCTTCTACGTGTCGGCGGGTCGCGTCGCGCCCGGCCACTGGCTGGCGGAATGGGGCCGCGCGCAGTGGGCGGTGACGCTCGGCATGATTCCCGCGCTGCTGGCGCTGTTCCAGCAATTCTCGCTCGTCTCGCCGCTCGCCAACGCCGTGGCGATTCCCGTCGTCAGCTTCGTCGTCACGCCGCTGGCGCTGGTGGCCGCCGTGCTGCCCTTCGATGCGCTCCTGCTGTTGGCGCACCAGATTCTATTTTGGTTGATGGCCTTCATCGAATGGCTGGCGGATCTGCCGATCGCGGTGTGGCAGCAGGCCGCGCCGCCCGTCTGGGCGGTGCTGCTGGCGACGCTGGGCTGCGCCTGGCTGCTGCTGCCGAAGGGCTTCCCTTCGCGCTGGCTCGGCGCCGTGCTCATGCTGCCGCTGGTGCTGGTCGAGCCGGCGCGGCCGGCGCCGGGCGAGCTGCGCCTCACCGTGCTCGACGTCGGCCAGGGCCTCGCCGTGCATGCGCAGACGGCGACGCGCGACCTCGTCTACGACACCGGCCCGCAGTTCTCACCCGACGCCAACAGCGGCAATCGCATCCTGCTGCCCTACCTGCGCGCCGCCGGCGTGCGGCGGCTCGACGGCCTCGTCCTCACCCACGAGGACAAGGACCATGCCGGCGGCGCGCTGTCGCTCCTCGATGGTGTGCCGGTGGCGTGGACCTCGAGTTCCATGCCGGAAGGCCATCCCTTCCGCGAGGCGCCCGGCCACCGGCCTTGCATCGACGGCCAGCGCTGGGAGTGGGACGGCGTGCGCTTCGAGATGCTGCATCCGGAGGCGGCCGGCTACGACGCGAAGCGCAAGAGCAACGACATGTCCTGCGTGCTCAAGCTGAGCTCGGCGCACGGCAGCGCCCTGCTCACCGGCGACATCGAAACCCTTTCCGAGCAGGCGCTGTCGAAGCGGCAGGGCGGGCGCCTGCGTTCAGACGTGCTGCTGGCGCCGCACCACGGCAGCCGCACCTCGTCCTCGCCCGAATTCGTCGCGGCGGTGGGCGCGCGCACGGTGATCTTTCCGGTCGGCTACCGCAACCGCTTCCGCCACCCGAACGAGGCGGTGTGGCGGCGTTACGAGGAGGCCGGCGCGCAATTGCTGCGCACCGACCGCGACGGCGCCGTCACGGTGCGCTTTGCCGCCGTGTCGCCGGGACTGACTTTCGAGCGCGCGGAGCGGCGGCGTTACTGGCACGGTGAATGAGTTTCGAAGAGAATGCGGACATGTTCAGGAAGCTGATGTTGCTCGCCGCGCTGGCGGCGCCCTTTTTCGCCCGCGCCGAAACCCTGCCGCCGATGGAGGTATTCGTGCCCAAGGTCTGCCTGTCCTGCATCGACTGGGCCGAGCACCTGCGCCAGAACGGCTTCAAGGTGACGGTGAGAGAGACCGACGACATCGACGCGGTGAAGCGCCGCTTCAAGGTGCCGGCCGATGTCGCGTCGCGCATGACCGCACGCGTGGCGGGCTACTTCATCGAGGGCCACGTGCCGGCCGAGGACATCAAGGACCTGCTCAAGGAGAGGCCGAAGGCGCGCGGTCTCGCCGTGCCGGGCCTGCCGATGGGCGCGCCCGGGCGCGAGGCGACCGGCACCGATATCACTTGCGAGCGCGGCTGCACCATCGTCGACCGCGAGAACGCGCCGCCGCGGCGCGAGTTCTTCGATACCCTGCTGGTGCTGCCGGACGGCAAGACGAAAGTCTGGGCGCGGCACTAGCCCGGATAGGCGAGCAGTTCCGCGAACATCCCTTTCGCCCAGTCGACGTCCTCCCCGTGCGGGTTGGGGTCGAAGCCCTGTTTCGCCGTCTGCACGATCAGCCCGTCGCCGCGCAGGCGGTACTGCGTGTCGAGGCGCATGAACTCCTGCGGCGCCAGCCGCGTCGTGACGAAGCAGTTGCTCTCCGGCAATTGCGTTTCTGGCACCGAGCCGCGCGAGCGGGCGGCGATCCCGGCGGCGGCGATGCGGCCGAGGCGCGCCGCCAGGTGGCCGCTCTTCGGATAGTGGCCGAACAGCGGCGAGGCGCGGTCGATCAGATCGCCCACCAGGAACACCCGCTCGTCGCCGACGGCATGAAGATGCAGCGGGTCCTGCGCCGCCCAGCCGCTCGGCTTTCCCGCCGCGTCGCGGCCGATCAGCCCGGCCTGCCAGGCGAGGTCGCCGGCCTGCTGCGGCGGCATGAGGATCGCCTCGTCGAAGCGCAGGTCGTCGAAGTCGGTGACGATGCGGCGGGCGAACGGGTCGACGGATTTCACCCGCGCGTGCGGCACATGCGCGATCTGGTCCTTGTACTGCTCGCGGAAGACGTCGGCGAAGCGCTGCGGCAGCGGGTTGGGGTCGAGCAAAGTCAGCCGCCCCGGCACGGCGCGCGTCTTGAACAGGTGGCCGATCATCAGCGCCCGCTCGTAGGGGGCGGGCTGGCAGCGGTAGGGCAGGGGCGGCACGGTCATCACCAGCTCGCCGCCCTTGAAGGCGTCGAGCCGGGCCTTGAGGGCCGCCAGCCCGCCGTCCGGCGTCCATGCGCAGTCGAAGCGCGTGCGCGCCTCGGCGATGGCGCGCCGGTCGTCGCCGAACCAGGCGGCCCAGTCGTGGCGGATGCCCGCGGCCAGCACCAGCCAGTCGTAGTCGACGGCGCCCTGCGCGGTGTGCACGCGGCGACGGTCGCGGTCGATGGCGGTCGCCTCGGCCTGCACGAAGGCGTAGCCGAAGGCCTGCGCCGCCGCGCGGTAGTCGTGCGTCAGCAGCTTTTCATCCACCAGCCCGGCCAGCCATTTGTTGGAGAGCGGCATCGAGAAGAACGACGGGTTGCGTTCGACCAGCACGACATCGAGTTCCGGCGCCAGCGCGCGCAGGTGGCGCGCCGCGGCCAGCCCGCCCCAGCCGCCGCCGACCACCACCACGCGCCGGCCCTGCGCGGCCGGCAGCAGCGCCGGCGCCTGCTGCGCGAACAGCGGCGCGGCGCAGGCGGCGAGCGTGGCGGCCAGAAAGTGTCGGCGCGTGGTCGGCATGCAGCCGAGTTTAGCGCAACGAACTGCTAAACTTCGCCGCGAAGGAGATGCTCATGAGCGAAATGCGCCAACACACCGTCCAGTGCCTCAGTCCCGGGGGGCTCCACCGCATGGCCTATGTCGAGTGGGGCGATCCGGACAACCGGCGCGTGCTGGTCTGCGTGCACGGACTCACGCGCAACTGCCGCGACTTCGATTTTTTGGCGAAGGCGCTGGCCGGCCACTACCGCGTCGTCTGTCCCGACATCGTCGGCCGCGGCCGCAGCAACTGGCTGCGCGTCAAGGAGCACTACCAGTTGCAGCAGTACGCCGCCGACATGGTGACGCTGATCGCGCGCCTCGGCGTGGAGGAGGTGCACTGGGTTGGCACCTCGATGGGCGGCATGATCGGCATGGCGCTCGCGGCGCAGGAGGAGACGCCGGTCGCCCGCCTGGTGCTCAACGACATCGGACCGGTGCTGACGGCGGTGGCCGTCAAGCGCATCGCCGAATACGTCGGCCTGCAGCCGCGTTTCGCGTCCTTTGCCGAGGCCGAGCAGTACGTGCGCTTCGTCAGCGCCCCCTTCGGCAAGCTCACCGACGCGCAATGGCGCCACCTCACCGAGCATGTCACGCGGCCGACGGCCGGCGGCGGATATGAGCTGGTGTACGACCCCGGCATTGCCGAGCCCTTCAAGCGCCTCATCACCGACGACGACGTCAGCATCTGGCCGCTCTACGACGCCATCCGCTGTCCGACCCTGGTGGTGCGCGGCGCGGAGTCCGACCTGCTCACGCACGAGACCTGCCTCGAGATGGGCCGGCGCGGACCGAAAGCGCTGGTCGCCGAGATCCCCGGCGTCGGCCACGCGCCGATGTTCCTCGACGAGGCGCAGGTGGCGGTCGTGAAGGAGTTTTTGCTGGCGGGATGAAGTCAGTCGCCGTACCGCGGCGACTGACTTTTGTGTGGGGGGCTGCAGGAGGAGCCTATGGCCGCTATGATCGGGGCCATAGGCTCCTTCCACAACTGCAATCGCTGTTATCTCAGCAGAGGGCCGTATCACGGGGACTGACTTTCCCCGGTGCTAGAATCACACGTCATAGAGGGGCCGGGCAGCCCGCCTGCATCAGGCCCGCACGCGCGTGGTGAGGAAGATCCCCAGCAGGATGAGGGCGATGCCGGCGAGGTGGTGGAGCCCCGGCTGCTCGCCGAGGAAGATCACCGCGAGTATGGTGCCGAAAGCCGGCATCAGGTGCATGAACTGGCCGGCGCGGTTGCCGCCGACCTCGGCCACGGCGCGGTTCCAGAAGATGAAGCCGAGCGCCGCCGGAAAGATGCCGGCGTAGGCGATGGCGGCGAAGGCCGGCACCCCCGGCACGATGAGCTTTCCCGAGGCCATTTCCCACAGATAGAAGGGCGTCAGCCCGGCCAGGCCCCAGAGGGTGATGGCGGCGAGGAAGGAGAGGGCGTGCAGCCCGGCCGGCCGGTGCGCCAGCAGCACGGTGTACAGCGCCCAGAACAGCATGGCGAACAGCACCCACAGGTCGCCCGCGTTGGGGCGCAGCGCCAGCAGGCGCGCCAGTTCGCCGTGGGCGAGGATGACCAGCACCCCGGCGAAGGACACCATGACGCCGAGCCACTCGATCGGGCGCAGGCGCTTGCCGAACAGCGCCCAGGACAGGCCGATGATCATGATCGGCGTGGCCGAGGCGAGCAGCACGCCGTTGGTGGCCGTGGTGTGGGCAAGCCCGGTGTAGGTCAGCGCGTTGTGGCAGGCGCCCCCGAAAAGGCCGAGCATGGCCAGCACCTTCCAGTGCGCCGCTACCTCGCGCCACTGAGCGCGCAGGTGCGGCAAGGCCCAGGGCAGCAGGCAGAGGAAGGCGATCGCCCAGCGCCAGAAGGAAAGGGCGATGGGCGGCACGTCGCCGCGGATCCAGCGGCCGACCACCCAGTTGCCCGACCAGAACAGCACGGTCAGGGTCAGCAGCAGGTAGGCGAAGGCGCGGGAAGAGGGGGGGGCGGCTGGCAAGGGGGCTGTCGGGCAGGGGTTGTTGATCGGCGTCAAACCGCAGGCCGTTTTATGGCACCATTATGCCTATCAATGGGCGGGGCAATGTCGACACCCGGCCATGATGGAGGAAGACATGGGCGAGATCAAACCGCCGTCCGCCGCGCCGGGGGCGGCGCCGGAGCAGCGCGAATACCTCTCCGACGACCCGCGCGACATCGGCTGGGTCAAGCAGAACGTCCCCTGCCAGGCGGCCTGTCCGGCGGGCACCAACGTCCCGGTCTATATCCGGGAAATCATCGAGCGCCAGTTCGGCCGCTCCTACGAAACCAACCGCGAAGCCAACGTCCTGCCCGGCATCCTCGGCCGCATCTGCTCGCGGCCCTGCGAGTCGCAGTGCCGCCACGGCTGGCCCGGCAACGGCGAGCCGGTGGCGATCTGCCACCTGAAGCGCGTCGCCGCCGACATGAAGGACGCCGGCCACCGCATCACCGAGAGCCTGTATTCGCCCACCGGCAAGCGCGTCGCCATCGTCGGCGCCGGGCCGGCCGGCGTCGCCGCGGCGCACGACCTTTCGCTGCTCGGCCACGACGTGGTGATCTTCGAGCGCGAGGAGCGGCCCGGCGGCATGCTGCGCTACGGCATCCCGGAGTTCCGCCTGCCGCGCGACACGCTCGACATCGAGCTGCACAACGCGCTGCGCCTCGGCGTGCAGATCCGCACCGGCGCCGAGATCGGCAACGGCGAAGGCCGGATCCCGATGGCGAAGTTGGAGAAGGAATTCGACGCCGTGCTGCTCGCCACCGGCTGCATGGCGGCCTCGCCGTTGCCGCTGCAGGGCGACTGGGAAAAGCGCGAGCTGCGCGGCATCAAGGGCGTCGAGTACGGGCTCGACTTCCTCGTACAGATGCACCGCGGCGTGAAAAAGACGGTCGGCAGGCGCGTCGCCGTGGTCGGCGCCGGCTTCACGGCGCTCGATTGCGCGCGCGTGGCGGCGCGCCTCGGCGCGCAGGAGGTAACGATCCACATCCGCACCGCCGAGGAATACATCCCGGTGACGCAGGAGGAGATCTTCGAGGCCAAGCGCGAGGGCGTGCGCATCAAGGGCCTGCGCACTCCGGTCCGGCTGACCGCCGAGGGCAACCGCCTGACCGGCATCCAGTTCGTGCAGAACCGCCTCGGCGGCTGGCGCGCCGGTGGGCGCCGCCAGGCCATCCCCATCGAGGGCTCGGAGTTCCACGAGCCCTGCGACACCATCATCATCGCCATCGGCCAGCAGACGGTGAACGACTTCCTCGGCACGAAGCTGGAGCTCGACCGCTGGGGCAACGTGCGCGTCGGCGAGGACGGCATGACCTCGCACAAGGGCATCTTCGCCGCCGGCGACTATGTGAACGGCGCGTCGACCGTGATCCAGGCCGTCGGCCACGGCCGCCAGGTGGCCAAGCGCATCGACGCCTGGCTGATGGGCCGCGAGCGGCGCAAGCAGGTCGTGCGCATCGTGCCGGTGGCGCAGCCGCTGCGCGAGCGCGCCTTCGATTTCATCCCGCGCCAGCACATGCCGACGGCGCCGATGGACGAACGCATGAAGGACGGCGACCACGAGGTCGAGCTCGGCCTCGACGACAAGCTCGCCTTCGAGGAGGCCAAGCGCTGCTATCTGTGCAACCTGCGCTACCAGATCGACGTCGACCGCTGCATCTTCTGCCGCGCCTGCATCGAGGTGGCGCCGCGCAACTGCATCAAGCTGGTGCACGGCGTCGAGGTGCAGGAGGACGGCGCCTACGGCAGGCTGCTCGAGACCAAGGAATGGAACCAGGTCGGCGCCATCTGGATCGACAACAACGAGTGCATCCGCTGCGGCCAGTGCTACAAGGCCTGCCCGGTGCAGTGCATCTCGATCTCGCGCTGCGAGCTGACGGAAGTGGAGGTCTGAGGTGGCAACAGCCAAGAATGCAAGGCATCACGTGGTCATCGGCAGCGGCGTCTCCGGCAGCCAGGCCGCCGACACCCTGCGCGAGCGCGAGCCCGACGCCCGCGTCACCATCCTGACGCTCTCCAGCCTGCTCTTCTACAACCGCTACGATCTGCCCAAGGTGTTCCGCGGCCACCGCGACTGGCGCGAGTTCCTCGCCTATCCGGCGGAGTACTACAAGGACCACCGCATCGAGGTGCGTCGCTGCAGCCGCGTTGCCGGGGTGGACGGGCCGCGCCGCACCATCACGCTCGAGCACAAGGAGGAGATCCGCTTCGACACCCTGCTGGTGGCTTCCGGCGGGCGCGGCTATCTGCCAGAGGAACTGGCCGAGTTCCGCCCGCTCATGCACCCCTTCGCCAGCTACACCGAGGCGGTCACCGCCGCCAGCCTCGTGCCCGACCGCGGCCACGTCATCATGCTCGGCGGCGACATGATCGGCCTCGACCTCGCCCGCACGCTTATCGACACCCGCCACCGCGTGACCCTGGTGGCCGGCGCGCAGACCTTCTGGCCGCACGAGGTGTCCGACGAGGAGCGCCCCGGCCTGATCGCCGCCCTGGAGAAGATGGGCGTCGAGGTGATCGAGTCGCACGACGCCGGCGGCATCGCCACCATCGAGCAGGGCGCGAAGGGCCTCTCGGCGCGGCGTGTGCTGTTCAAGGACGGCACCGAACTCCACGGCGACGTGGTGATGCCCTTCTTCGGGCTGTCTCCCTCGGTCGAATTCATGCTCGGCTCCGGCACCGACATCGAGCGCGGCCTGCTGGTGAACCCCGCGCTGCGCACCACCTGCGAGGGGATCTATGCCGCCGGCGACGTATGCCAGATCTGGTCCGACGCCGAGAAACGCTACCGCTTCTTCTACGGCTGGAAGAACGTACGGGCGATGGGCGATCTCGCCGCGCGCAACATCACCGGCGGCGACGAGCCGTGGGTGCCGGCGCAGGACGAGAAGCTGCACATCGGCAGCGACGGCAAGATCCAGTCGCCGTTCTGGGAGTATCACTGATGGCCACCGACATCCAGATTTCCATCATCGGCTCGGCCGGCGACGGCACCATCGCCGCAGGCGACATCCTCAGGAACGCCTTCGCCGGCATGGGCTACAAGGTGATCAGCTTCGACGTCTATCCGCCCGAGATCCGCGGCTTCGGCAAGTGCATCGCGCGCATGCGCATCACCACCGAGCAGGCCTACTCGCTCAAGCACAAGTCCGATGTGATGGTCTCGCTCGACGACAGCCACGCCATTCCGCACGCCGGCGAGTTGCGCGATTGCGGCGCCATGATCTACGAGCAGGGCTCCATCGTCCGGCTGCCGGAGGGCGGACACATGAGCGCCCACGTCGGCCCGGGCCAGCTGCCCTATCCGCTGCCGATACGCGAACTGTCCGAGAAGAGCACCGGCGCCAACCGCTCGCGCAACATCGTCGTGCTCGGCTTCATCGCCGGCCTCTTCAACCTGCCGGCCGAGGGTTTCCGCAAGGCCATTGGCAAGAAGTTCAGGAGCAAGGCCGCTGCGGCGGAAGCGTCTGAAGCCGCCTTCAAGGCCGGCCTCGACTATGCGGCGAAAACCTTCAAACTCGACGACGTCGTGTTCGGCCCGCCGGTGTCTTCAGTGGTGGCGGGGTCCACGGTGGAAATGATCAACGGCAACGCCGCCATCGTGCGCGGCGCGCTGGATGCCGGCATCGACACCTTCTTCGGCTACCCGATCACGCCGGCCACTTCGATCATGGAACGCCTCGCCAGCGAGATGCCGAAGCGCGGCGGCCGCCTGCTGCAGACCGAGGACGAGATCTCGGCCATCTCCGCCGTCGTCGGCGCCGGCTTCACCGGCGCGCGCGCAGCGACGTCGACCTCCGGCCCCGGCCTGTCGCTGATGGCGGAAATGCTCGGCATGGGCGTCATCGGCGAGGTGCCGAGCGTGGTCTTCGTCTCGCAGCGCGGCGGGCCGTCCACCGGCATGCCGACCAAGACCGAGCAGTCCGACCTGCACATGGCGGTGTACGGCGGCCACGGCGACGCGCCGCGCATCGTCATCGCGCCGACCAACGTCGACGGCTGCTACCGCTGCGGCGGCAAGGCCTTCGAGATGGCCGAGGCCTACCAGACGCCGGTGATCGTGCTCATCGACCTGTATCTCTCCAACCGCTACGAGACGGTGGTGTTCCCGGCGCGGCCGCCCTTCGAGGCGGACATGAACCGCAAGCCGGGCAAGCAGGCCGCCGCCGCGCCGTACAAGCGCTACGCCCTGACGGCGGACCACGTCAGCCCGCGCAGCGTGCCCGGCGAGAAGGGCGGCATGCACGTCGTCACCGGCCTCGAGCACAACGAGCTGGGCCGCCCCAACGACTCGGCCGAGTTGCACACGGCGATGAGCCGCAAGCGCCACGAGAAGCTGAAGGCGGCGCTGCGCCATCCCGACTTCACCCACTTCAAGCGCTTCGGCGACGAGGGACCGGTGGACGTCGGCCTGGTCGCCTGGGGCTCGACCTTCGGCGAGTGCCTGGAGGCGATGCTCAAGGCGCGCGGCGAGGGCATCCGCTGCGCGGCGATGAAGGTGGTGATGCTCTCGCCCTTCCCGACGCACGGCGTCTCGGCCTTCCTCGCCGACTGCAAGGAGGTGCTGGTGCCGGAGCTGAACTACGAGGGGCAGTTCGCCAACCTGCTGCAGGCCAACGTGGCGCGCCAGGTGACAAGGCTCGCCCGCGTGCCGGGGGAGCCAATGAAGGTCGAGGAGATTCTCGAGGAAATCCGCCGGCTGGCGGGACGCGGCAAGTCGGCGCAGAAGGCGGCGTAAGGAGAACAAGATGGGCGACATCAAACCGGTCTATCTCGAAGAGAAGCTCAAGGAAATCGAGGAGAGCGGGCGGCTCGACTACCGCTCGAAGACGCTGCCGACCTGGTGCCCGGGCTGCGGCTACTTCTCCATCGTCGAGGCGGTGGCCGCCTCGCTGTGCGAGCTGAACGTGCCCAACGAGAACGCCGTGGTGGTCTCCGGCATCGGCTGCTCCTCGCGCTTCCCGTTCTTCGTGAACACCTACGGCATGCACACCCTGCACGGCCGCGCGCTGCCCGTGGCCACCGGCGTCAAGACCGCCAACGACGCGCTGACGGTGGTGGTGGTGGGCGGCGACGGCGACGGCTTTGCCATCGGCGGCGGCCACGTGCCGCACGCGGCGCGGCGCAACGTGGACATCACCTACCTGCTCTTCGACAACGGCATCTACGGCCTGACCAAGGGGCAGACCTCGCCGACCTCGGCGATCGGCTTCCGCACGCCGACCAGCCCCTACGAGAACCCCGACCGGCCGCTGAATCCGCTGCTGATGGTGCTCTCCTACGGCGCCAGCTGGGTGGGCCAGGCCTACGCCGGCCGGCCCGACCACCTGCACAAGATGATCACGCAGGCGATGGCGCACCGCGGCTTTTCGTATCTCCACATCCTCTCGCCCTGCGTCACCTTCGACAAGACGCACCGCACCTACAGCAACCTCGGCATGCAGGTGCGCGACCTGCCGGCCGACCACGAGCCCACGGACCGCGCCGCGGCGATGCGCGAAGCGATGGACGACGCGCTGCCGGCGCTCGGCCTCTACTTCCGCGAGGAGCGCCCGACCCTGGGCGACGCCCTCGACGGCCTGGTGGAAAAGGCCGGCGGCGAGCTGCCCGGCAAGCCGGCGGCCAAGCCGGCGCGCAAGGCGGCGCGGCGCTAGGGCAGCGCCGGGAAAAGTCAGTCCGCGCGACACGGCGCGCAGCCTGCGCGCCGTATTCATTTGGGCGATAATTCGCCATCGCCCCTATCCCTTTTCCCACACGTGGTCTCGGTAACCCATTCCATCGCCCAGGCCGGCGCCGAAGAGGCGCCGCTCGAACTGCTCGCCGAAGGGTTGTCGCCCGAAGCGCGCGATGCGCTCGCGCAGGCCGCGGACTACGCCCGATCGCTCTACGGCGACACCGCGCTCGGCACGGGCGAGCCCGCATGGCAACACGCCCTCGGCATGGCGCTGGTGGCGGCCTCCCTCAGGCTCGACCTCGACACGCGCCTTGCGGCGCTGCTCTTCGCCGCCTCGGACTACCTCGAGGACGCCGCCGAGAAGCTGACGGCACGGTTCGGCGCGCCGGTGGCGGAACTCGTCGACGGCCTGCGCCGCCTGAAGGGCCTGCAGCTGGTGACGCGCCGGGGCGAGGGCGCCCAGGGCGTCAAGGCCCAGGCCGAGGTGCTGCGCAAGATGATGCTGGCCATGTCGGAGGACATCCGCGTCGTGCTGCTGCGCCTGGCCAGCCGCACGCAGTCCCTGCGCTTTCTCGCCGACCGGCCCGGCCCCGAGCGCGCCGAGGCGGCGCGCGAGAGCCTCGACATCTACGCACCGCTCGCCAACCGCATCGGCGTCTGGCACCTGAAGTGGGAACTGGAGGACCTGTCCTTCCGCTACCTCGAGCCGGACACCTACAAGCGCATCGCCAGGATGCTCGACGAGCGCCGCGTCGAGCGCGAGGGCTTCATCGAGGAGGCCATCGCCCGCCTGCGCGTCGAACTCGCCGCGGCCGGGGTCAGGGCCGAGGTGGTCGGCCGGCCCAAGCACATCTACAGCATCTACAGCAAGATGAAGGCGAAGCGCATCGACTTCTCCGAGGTCTACGACGTGCGCGCGCTGCGCGTGCTGGTGGACGAGGTGCGCGACTGCTACACCGTGCTCGGCGTCGTGCACCACATCTGGCAGCCGATCCCGAAGGAGTTCGACGACTACATCTCCAACCCGAAGGGCAACCACTACCGGTCGCTCCACACCGCCGTGATCGGCCCCGGCGGGCGCGCGCTGGAGGTGCAGATCCGCACCCACGAGATGCACCGCCATGCCGAGATGGGCATCGCCGCGCACTGGCGCTACAAGGAGAAGAGCGGCTCGGATGCGCGCTACGACGACAAGATCGCCTGGCTGCGCCAGCTGCTTTCCTGGCGCGACGAGATCAGCGATTCCTCCGAGTGGGTGCGCCAGTTCAAGCGCGCCGCCCTCGACGACACCATCTACGTCATGACGCCGCAGGGCCGCGTCATCGATCTGGCGCGCGGCGCGACGCCGGTCGACTTCGCCTACCGCCTGCACACCGACCTCGGCCACCGCTGCCGCGGCGCGAAGGTGAACGGCGCGCTGGTGCCGCTCGACACGGAGCTGGCGAACGGCCAGACCGTCGAGATCGTCGCCGCCAAGCAGGGCGGGCCCTCGCGCGACTGGCTGCAGCCGGAGCAGGGCTACCTCGCCACCGCGCGGGCGCGCGCCAAGGTGCGGCAGTGGTTCGCCGCGCAAGAGGAGGCCGAGATGCTGGTGCAGGGCCGTTCGATCGTCACCCGCGAGATGCAGCGCGAGGGCCAGAGCGGCGCCAATCTCGAGGAATTGGCGCACAAGCTGGGGTTTGCCGGCGCCGACGCCCTGTTCCTTGCGGCGGCGCGCAACGAAGTCGGCCAGCGCCAGTTGCAGGTCGCCTTGCGCGGCGCGCCGGAGGCGGCGCCGGAAGAACCGGCGATCCAGACGCGGCGCAGCAAGGCGCGCGCCGACAGCCACGTACTCATTGTTGGCGTGGGCAAATTGATGACCCAGCTCGGCCGCTGCTGCAAGCCGGCGCCGCCCGACGCCGTCGTCGGCTTCGTCACGCGCGGCAAGGGCGTCTCCATCCACCGCCTGGAATGCAGCAACTTCCGCAACATGAGCGGGCGCAACCCCGAGCGCGTCGTCAGCGTCGAGTGGGGAGTCGGTAGTGGAGGGGGCGCGGAGGCGCTCTACCCGGTCGACATCGTCGTCGAGGCGCTGGACCGCCAGGGCCTGCTGCGCGACATCTCCGAAGTGCTCTCGCGCGAGAAGATCAACGTCACGGCCGTGCGCACCCAGACGAAGCAGGGCGCCGCGCGCATGGGCTTCACCATCGAGGTGAACGGCGTGGCGCAGTTGCAGCGCGCCCTCAAGCTGATCGGCGACATCGGCGGCGTCGAGCGCGCCAGACGCATTTGATTTCTTATCCCTCTCCTGCGAGCGGGGCGAAGGCGGGGTTCGGGGAAAGTCAGTCTCGGTGGTACGGCGGGTGGCTGGTAGAGAGGCTGCAATTCGGCCGAAGCGGACCTCGGAAGTTAGAAGCGTTGTCGTCTGCCACGACCCAAACCGGCAGTACAAGTCAGCGCTGCGTCTATGGCAGGTTTCTGCAATGAAGCTGTAGATCAGGCCCCATCCAGCCAGCGGGCCAGGGCGGCCATCAGTGCATCGGCATTAACTTTCATGGTCGATAGACCACCC